>CAXTVT010000006.1:0-75886 GCA_964247745.1 uncultured Beijerinckiaceae bacterium | reverse complement strand
CCCGATGAATCACGCCAAACCCGCCTAGGGAATCCCTTCTCAAACGCGCTCTTAGGAACGCATAGGTCAAAATATCAGATCTGAGTCGGCTGAGGAATTTGGGATAAGCTGGGCGGCGTCGCGCTTGGCCCGGGTCTTCGCCATGGTGACAGTGGTCACGCTACGAGCCAACGGTAAGTGCAAGCACAATCTCGATATGGCAGGGCCAGCAAGGGAAAAAGGCGGGCTCCCGGCTGAAATATCGCGCGGTCATCCAGCCGATGGGTTTAACGATGGCCTCCGATGGAACGGCTCTTCGATTGTGATTCCGGCAAGCGGGCACGGCTCCTAGTGGATCGCGGCTTGGACTTGCGCGGTATGGGCGTCGTGTTCCACGATTCCGCTAGGCTCGACATCGTCGACGCGCGCTTCGACTATGGCGAGGAGCGCCGCGTGACCATCGGCCGGATCGGCGCTACTGTGTTCACGGTGGTGTATACGATGCGCGGACCGGTGACCTGGCTGATCACCGCTTGGGTTGCCAACCGCAAGGAGCGCGAGCGCTATGGCCGAGACTGACGATCCGCCCGGCTTCATCGCGCTGGCCAACGGCACGATCGTGCTCCAACATTTGAACGGCGACGTTCATGCCGTGCAATCGGAGACGGATGCGGCGCGCCTCGCGACGATGCCGGACGCCGAGATCGAGCGGCACGCGGCGGGTGATCCGGACCACCCCGCGCTGGACGACGCCTTTTGGGCGAGCGCCGCCGATATCGTACGGCTCGACGCGGACGTCTCGGCCTTCTACCGCGCACGGGGCGACGGCTTCGAGGCGCGGATCAACGCCGTGCTGCGCCGCTCGATGCGAAACGAGACGGCGTGAACATGGCAAGGCGCGGTCTCACCGCGTCGGTCGATCCGTGCGCTCGACCTCTTAATCCTCACATCGCGTCGATGATCGCCAGCATCTTGTCGTAGCGCTGCTTCTGCACGCCGCCGGAGATCTTCGCGGCGTCCTCCGTCTTGCCGGCGAGGATCAGCGGCACGAGTTCGGTCTCGCGCGTATTCTTGAAGCCCGACCAGAGGTCGGTCAGCTCCTTGAAGGCGGCTTCCTTGCCAGCGGGCGGCTTGGTGGCGGCGAGCATCGTGGCGAAATCGTCCGCCGAGGATTTGACCAGAGCCTGCTGCGCGGCGTCGCGCTTGGCCGGGTCCTTCGCCATGGTGACGATCGTGCTGCGCGCCTTCATCAGGCCCGCCTCGAGCTTGGCGTCCTTGGCCTGGGCCGCGCCCGAGACCAGCGTCGCCGCGAGGGCGGCCGCGAGAAAGTGATGGCGCATGTCCGTCTCCGTGAGCGAAACCGTCGAATGCCCGGCAGGGCTCCCGCAGCATTCCCTACAAGCGACATGCCAAGTGGGCGGCTGCCGCCGCCGCTCATGATCGCGTCATCGAAGGCGATGCGACGGGTGGAACCGGCTGGTGCTATCGGTTATTCTACCATTGGTGTCGGCATCCGCGCCGCATCGCGACGCAAAAAGGGGGTGTATGAACGCGACGACCCTCGACCCCCGATCGCGGTGTCGCCGTACGGCCTCCCGCTTCCCCCGTCCCGCCAAACCCCCTAAACCCCCGCCATGGCGCCCCCTCTCCTCACCCTGCAGACCATCCACCTCTCCCTCGGCGGCAGCGGCACCCCGCTGCTGCAAGGCGCCGACCTTTCGGTGGAGCGCGGCGAGCGGCTGTGCCTGGTCGGGCGCAACGGCTCCGGCAAGTCGACGCTGCTGAAGATCGCCGCCGGGCTGCTGGAGCAGGACAGCGGCGAGCGCTTCCTGCAGCCGGGCACGGCGGTGCGCTACCTGCCGCAGGAGCCGGATTTTTCCGGCTTCGCCACCACCCGCGCCTATGCCGAGGCCGGGCTGGGGCCGCTCGACGATCCCTATCGCGTGCAGAGCCTGCTGGAAGAGCTCGGCATGACGGGGGACGAAGACCCGGCGACGCTGTCGGGCGGCGAGGCGCGGCGCGCGGCCATCGTGCGCGTGCTGGCGCCGGAGCCCGACATCCTGCTGCTCGACGAGCCGACCAACCACCTCGACCTGCCGGCGATCGAATGGCTGGAGGCCGAGCTGAAGGGCCTGCGCTCGGCGCTCGTGCTGATCTCCCACGACCGGCGCTTCCTCACCAACCTGTCGCGGCGCTGCGTGTGGATCGACCGCGGCGCCACCCGCTCGCTCGGCAAGGGGTTCGGCGAGTTCGAGGCCTGGCGCGACCTCCAGCTGGAGGAGGAGGAGGCGCAGCAGCACAAGCTGGAGCGCCGCATCGAGAACGAGGAGCACTGGCTGCGCTACGGCGTCACCGCGCGCCGCAAGCGCAACGTCAAGCGCCTGGGCCGGCTGCAGAGCCTGCGCACCGAGAGCCGCGAGCACCGCCGCGTCGCGGGCGACGTCAAGCTGGTGGCCTCGGAGGGCGCGACGTCCGGCAAGCTGGTGATCGAGGCCAAGGGGGTGGCCAAGAGCTACGGCGCGCGGCCCATCGTGCAGGAGTTCTCGACCCGCGTGCTGCGCGGCGACCGGCTCGGCGTCGTCGGCGCCAACGGGGCCGGCAAGACCACGCTGATCTCGCTGCTGACCGGCACGCTGGCGCCGGATTCCGGGACGGTGAAGCTCGGCGCCAACCTCGAGATGGCGACGCTGGACCAGAAGCGCGCCTCGCTCCAGCCCTCGACCACGCTGAAGGACGCGCTGACCGGCGGCGGCAGCGACTGGGTCGAGGTCAACGGCGCCCGCAAGCACGTCATGGGTTACATGAAGGACTTCCTGTTCGGCCCGGAGCAGGCGCGCACGCCCATCGGCAAGCTGTCCGGCGGCGAGCGCGGCCGGCTGATGCTGGCCCGCGCCTTGGCGCAGCCCTCCAACCTGCTGGTGCTCGACGAGCCGACCAATGACCTCGACCTGGAGACGCTCGACCTGCTGCAGGAAATGCTGACGGACTATCCCGGCACGATCCTGCTGGTTTCGCACGATCGCGACTTCCTCGACCGCGTCGCCTCAAGCGTGCTGGTGGCCGAGGGCCAGGGCCAATGGCAGGACTATGCCGGCGGCTACACCGACATGGTGGCGCAGCGCGGCACCGGTATCGCCGCGCGGCGCGTGGAGGGTGCTGCGGCGGCCGACCCGATGCGCGAGGCCAAGGTGGTCAACGCCGGCACGATGCGCGCGCCCAGGGAGAAGCTCTCCTTCAAGGACAAGCACGCGCTCGACACGCTGCCCAAGACGATCGCCCAGCTCGACGGCAAGAAGGCCAAGCTGAAGACGATCCTGGACGATTCCGGGCTCTACGCCCGCGACCCCGCCGGCTTCGCCAAGGCCTCGGAGGCGCTGGCTGGGATCGAGGCCGAGATGGCGGCGGCGGAGGATTCCTGGCTCGAGCTGGAGATGCGCCGCGAGGCGATGGAGGGATGAGCGTCGCCCGCGATCTCAGACGATCGCGACGTCCAGCGGCGGCAGCCCGCGGATCTCGCCGCGGAGGCGGTCGCCGCGCACCACGGCGCCGACACCGGCCGGCGTGCCGGTCATGACGACGTCGCCGGCCGCCAGCGCGCTGCCGCGAGACAGCTCGGCGATGAGCTCGGCCACGCTCCAGATCATGTCGGCGAGGTCGCCGCGCTGCCGCGGCGTGCCGTTGACCGAGAGAACGAGGGCGCCGGCATCGGGCGGCCCAAAGGCGCCGGCCGGCACCAGCGGGCCGATCGGCGCCGAGGCGTCGAACCCCTTGGCGATCTCCCAGGGCCGGCGCGCGGCTTTGGCCGCGGCTTGAAGGTCGCGACGCGTCATGTCGAGCCCGGCGGCGTAGCCCCAGACGTGGCCGAGCGCCGCGGCTATCGGAATGTCGCGGCCGCCGGAGCCCAGCGCCACGCAGAGCTCCAGCTCGTGCTGGTAATCGTCCGTCAGCGGCGGATAGGGAATGCGCCCGACCGTGCCGGCCGACACGGCGACGATCGCGTCGGCCGGCTTCATGAAGAAGAACGGCGGTTCGGTCTTGGGATCGGACCCCATCTCGCGGGCGTGGTCGGCGTAGTTGCGACCGATGCAATAGAGCCGGCGCACGGGAAACAGGCTGCCGTCGACGGTGGGGAGCGTGGGGGCGGCGAGCGGGAACAGCGTCATGGAGCAGACTTAGCAGGCGTGCGCGGCGCCTGTCATTCTCGGGATGCCGGACGAACGCTCACGTCCGCGGGTCGCGGACTGGCTGCCCATGCGCAGTGGACCAATTCGGCCGCGCGGGTGGTTCTAGGCAGACGGCCGTTCTTAACCACTACGTCCGATTGCGCCACGCTGATGTTGCTACTTTTCTGAGAAAACGCGATGGTCTTCGAGCTTGACGCAGCCGTGGAACCTCGCACCAAGGAAGACCGGTTCGACCGTTCACCGTACAATCGTCCAACACTTTCGAGGGGCGAGTCATCTCATGTGCGTCCGGTGGGCACCGCTCTACTTCATTGGGCTGGGTCTCCTAGCCATGGCGTCAGCAGCCATGGCGGGCACTCCCGACTTCGTAGGCTTCTCGGCCGTACCGCAGCTTTGGTCGTGGCCCGATCGTTTCGTGATCGCGCCCGATGGACGCTGGCTCGCTTCCATGTCCGACGACAGGCGTACGATCCAGATCATCGACAATGTTTCGGGGACGATCCTCCGCACGTTCGGCATCGCGGTCGACCAAGACCCCGACGACCGCCGCACCCCGTTGACAGACCTCGCGATCGCCAGCGACAGCACGACCGTGATCGCTCGGTTCGACGACGGCTCGACCCATGCCTGGAACGCCGGCACGGGCGCGACACTCGCGAGAGTGCCCGCCAGCATCGCCTTCACCAAGCAGCCTCCGACGCCCGATCGAGCCTACAAGATCGCCGTCACCAAAGACGAGGAAGGCGCCGAAACCATCTCCATCTCGTCCGGGTCCTCAACGCTCGATCCCATTCGCTTTCGCGTCCCGGACCCGTTCAGCTGTGGCTCAGGCGGCGTGGCAAACGTCACGTTCGACGGAAAAGAACTCGTCTTCAGTCGTTCTCCGGGAAACTCGCTTCCTGACGATGCCCGAATGCCCGCGATCGCGTTCAGGCTCGCGCAAGGAACGTTTCACGAGCTCTGGCGCGCGCCTTGCGAAGAGGAAGTGTTCGCGGTCGATTGGCTCACGGCGAACCAGCCGCTTCTGGCAATCAGAGGAGACATCGGCGCTGTGCCGGCGACGGTCTGGAACCTCGCCACGAACAAGGTTGTCGCTCATATCACAAACACGAACGGGCTCATCGCGGCATCATCTGACGGCAAGACCATCGTCACGTCGACCTGCGAAGCCTCGAACGATGACGAGCGAACGGTCTCGGTCCTTCATCGCGAGAAGCACACATCGTTCGGATGCCCACAAAAGGAATTCACTCATTTGTTCGTATCGCCGAATGGCAAGTGGTTGGCTGCGACCACGGGTTCGTCGACGTCCGTCTGGTCTCTGCCGACGGGCGTTCCCACGACCGAACGGCAAGGCGATGCGGTCGGCGTCTCCGACGAAGGGACGCTGCTGCACAGCAAGAAAACGGTGGACCAATATCATGGTCACGACGTCGTCGATCAGTCCGATGACGGCCGTTGGCTGGTCGTCGACAACGGCCTCGTGTTCGATACTCCATCTGGGAGAATCGTCGCCGAGCACGTCGGCATCGTGAACCTCACGAACGACGGTCACGCCGTCGCCAAGGCCTTAGACGGAACGATGCGTTCCTTCGACCTCGAGACGGGCCGACTGCTTTGGACCTTGCAAGCGACCGTGAATACCCTCGGCTATGTGATCATGTTTCCAAACGGATGCGTAAAGGTCTCATCAGGCGCGGAAAAATTCGTTCGCTTGGTACACGGCTTCGCGAGTCGCCCATTCGACGACGCTGCGCGCTCGACCTTCGCGAAACCGACTTGCAAAGGCGTGCCGGCCGCCATCGCCGCCAGCGAGGCATCCTTCCAGGCAGAGCGCGCGCATGTCGCCTCCCTCGCTCGTGCCGACGTCGACGAGCAAGCGCGAAAGAGGAGGCAGGCGGAGGCCGAAGCCGCGCAAAGCGAGGCCGCTCGGCAGGCCTGGATCGCCGGTGCACCGGCACGAGAGGCGGAAGCGCGCCGCGCCGCCACCATGGTTTCGGATGTTACCATCACACGCGACGCGCCAGACCGTCCGGCGGTCGAATTTACGGGCAAGGCCGCATGGCACCTGTCGAAAAGCGCCGTCGATGCCGATGCGGTCGCCGTCGTCACTGTTCCCGACCTCGGCTTCAAAGTGATCCTGGCGATCGACAAAGCGAAGGCGACAGCACCGGAAGGAACCGGGGTTGTCGGCATCCATTTCGATCTCGGGCCGATGCCGCAAGAGGCGCGCATGCTCCGTGTGACGGCCATTGCTCACTCGAATGGCGAAGTTTCAAAGCTTCCCACGCATCAAAGCCTCCATCGCAATGGGCCGAGCGATCTTTCAATGCTTTCTCGGCTCGATCCGCCGAGCGGTGACCTTCGACTCGCCAGCTTGCAGCCCTCCACTCGAATCGACATTCCCCTCGTTCTCAACGACGGCGGAACGGCCACACTCTCGATCGCGATTGGTGCCGCCGGTCGCGAGGTGATCGACGAGGTCTTGGCGTTCAAGAAAGCGCACCCGTAGGCATCGACCCGGTCCGAGTTCGATGGAAGGAGGTGGCGCGAAGGGTCCGCGCAAGCGTCCTCACGCTACACCGGCAGCCGCACCGTCGCCCTGAGGCCGCCCATCGCGCTGTCGGCCAGCACGATGTCGCCGCCGTGGCCGCGGGCGATGTCGCGGGCGATGGAGAGGCCGAGACCGGTGCCGCCGGCGTCCTGGTTGCGGGCCTCGTCGAGGCGCACGAACGGGCGGAAGACGTCGTCGCGGTTCTCCAGCGGAATGCCCGGGCCGTCGTCGTCGACGTGGATCGTCAGAAAGCGCCCCTCGCGGGCGCCCTCGATGGCGATGTGGGTGCCGTGGCGCTGGGCGTTGGCGACGAGGTTGCCGAGGCAGCGGCGGAAGGCGTCGGGCCGCACGCGCACGGCGGCCTCGCCGGTGAAGTCGAGCCGCAGGTCGGCGCCGCCGCGGTCGAAATCGGCCTTCAGATCCTCGAGAAAGTCGCGCATGTCGACGACCACGGCCGGCTCGCCGGCGTCGCCGCGGGCGAAGGCGAGATAGCCTTCGAGCATGCGCTGCATCTCCTCGACGTCCTTCTTCATCTCCTCGCTGTCCTCGCTGCCCTCCATCAGTGCGAGCGACAGCTTGAAGCGGGTGATGACGGTGCGAAGATCGTGGCTGACGCCGTTCAGCATGGCGGTGCGCTGCTCGATCGCGCGCTCGATGCGCCGCTTCATCGCGATGAAGGCGTAGCCGGCCTGGCGCACCTCGCGCGCGCCACGCGGCCGGAAGTCGAGATCGCGGCCCTTGCCGAAGGCCTCCGCCGCGCGGGAGAGCCGCAGGATCGGGCGGATCTGGGTGCGCAGGAAGGCCACGGCGACGACGATCAGCACGAAGGACGTGCCGAGCATCCAGACGATGAAGATGTAGGAGTTCGAAGCATAGGCGGCGCTGCGCACGGTCACCGCACGCAAAATGGCGTGTGGCAGCTGGATGCGGATCTCGATGAGGTTGGAACGCCCCACCGTGTCGAGCCAGAATGGCCGGCGGATCTGCTTGCGGATCTCGTTGGAGAGCGCGCCGTCGACGATCGAGAGGAACGGCTTGGGCAAGGCGGGCGGCAGCGGCCCGGGCGGCAGGAACTCGACGTCGATCTTCATGCGGTCGGCGGCGATGCGCGCGAGCGTCTCGCTGTCGTTGGGATCGGACTGGTACAGGTCGATGATCGCCGCGAGGTCCTGCGTCACCACGGTGGAGAGCCGGTTGGTGACGAGCGCCCAGTGCCGCTCCAGGAAGATGAAGGTGATGACGCTCTGCAGGATCACCATCGGCAGGATGACGATGAGGATCGAGCGGGCGTAGAGCCCCTTGGGCGTGAGCCCCGCAACGCGACGCGCCGCCTCGCGCCAGGCGATGCGCGGGGGATCGCGGAACCAGGGGTGGAGGACGAGGCTCATAGGGCGTCCGGACGCATGGACGCGACACTAGCCCATGATGCCGCGCGAGGCGAAACCCGGCGCGGCCGCCGTCCGACCTAAGCCGCGATCCGCAGGTTGGCGGCCCTGTCGAGCGCCCCGGTCAGCGCCTTCTCGCGCTGCTCCGCACCCCTCGCGATACCCTCCGCTTCGATGATCTCCAGGTCGGCGATGCCGATGAAGCCGAACACCGCCTTCAAGTAGCTGGTCTGGTGCTCGTAGGCGGCGTGCGGCGTGTCCACACCGTAGAAGCCGCCGCGCGAGGCGGCGACGATCACGCGCTTTCCGATCGCGAGACCCTCGGGGCCCTTCTCGGTGTAGCGGAACGTCTTGCCCGCTACGCAGATGCGATCGATCCAGGCCTTGAGCTGGCTCGGGATTGCGAAATTGTACATCGGGCAGCCGATCACGACGGTGTCGGCCGCGAGGAACTCGGCCAGCGCGGCACCGCCGAGGTCGAGGTCCTCCTGCAAGGCCTGGTCGTGCTTGATGTCGGCATCGCGCCCGGCGAGGTAGGCGCCGGAGAGATGCGAGAGCGGCGCCGCGGCGAGGTCGCGCGTCGTGACCTGCGTGTCGGGCGACGCCTCGACGAGGTGGGCGACGATGGCGGCGGACACCTTTCGGCTGACGGAATTCTCGCCGAGGATGCTGGAATCGACGCGGAGGAGCTTCATGGCGACGGCCCTTTGGGTTACGAGGTGTAACCAGGGCTACTTGCGTCACCACGAACAGCGTCGCAAGAACGCACAAGCCTTGAACCAGGGCACACGCATGTGACCGCCATCGACCCCAAAGACCTTCCACGCGGCTCGGCCGGAGGCGCCGTCGCCCTATGCTGCACCACGGTGGCACCGGTGCTGGCGCGTGTCGGCGACAAATGGAGCATGCTCATCGTGATGATGCTCGGCGCCGGGCCGGTGCGTTTCAACGAGCTGAAGCGCCGCATCGACGGCATCTCGCAGCGCATGCTGAGCCTGACCCTGCGCAATCTCGAACGCGACGGCCTCGTGTCGCGCACCGTGACGCCGAGCGTGCCGGTTCGGGTCGACTACGCGCTGACCGATCTCGGCCACTCGCTGGCCGCGCCGGTCCGCGAGCTCGGCGACTGGGCACGGGCGAACCACGGCGAGATGACGGCGGCGCGCGAACGATATGGTCGGCCGACGTAGCTAGGCGGTGTCGGGGTTCCGTCCGCGGAGACGCCCGAGATAGTCGCGCTTTCCCAGAGGCACGCCCTTCAGTCGCAGCATGTCGTAGGTCGTGGCGGCGTGAAAATGCAGGTTGGGCACCGACCAGGACAGCACGAACTCTTCCGCCGTGAACAGCCGACGTCGGTCGCCGGCCACGAACAGCACGTCGCGCCGGGACAGCTGGTCAAGCTCCTCCGACGTGACGGACGAGATCCGCGCCAGCGCGTCGGCGACCCGGTCGCGCAGCCCGTTCCAGCTGTAGGGCGGATCCGGTGTCGGCGGCGCGAAATGGCCGCGGCGCAGACCCTCGATGGCGCCGAGGGAGTGATGCACCACCGAACGCACCTGGAAATGAAATGGCTTCATGTCCTCGGCCAGGGCGAAGGCGAGGACATCATCGGGGTCGATCCCGTGCTCGCCGAAGAACGCCCTGCCTTTGTCGAGCGTGGCGCAGACGCCCGGCAGGATCTGGGTGTAGGCCGCGATGCTGACGCTGTGGAAGGAAATGCTCATCGATCGCTCCGGATCGCGACGGCACTCGAGATCGGTCACCACAATCGGCGTGCGACGCCACGCTTTCAAGGGACCGAACCGGCCGGGCGTCACCACGAGAGCATGCCGCTCCCGATGGGAGCGGCATGGATGGCCTTAGAAGGCGGCGAGCTTCTCCGCGGAAGCGCGGGGCAGCCAGAGCACCGCGCCGGCCGTGGCGAAGCCGCCCTGCTTGCGGACCTCGTCGGCGCTGCGCGCCAGATCGCGGCTCTCGTTCATCGCACCGGCGACGGCGGGGATGTCGAATGCGGCGACGCGGAAGGTCTGAGCGGCGCCCGCGCTGGACAGCGGGAGAACCGCGAGGGTCGCGGAGGTCAGGGCGGAAAGGATGCTGGTGCGGTCGAACATGGTCTTGGTCCTCGATCGGCGGCGGATCATCCCGTCGCTCTTGGACGTACACTTGTTGGGTCGGACATCATTAATCAAACAGATGCGATAGATATTCCTCATCGACAACGTCAATCTTAAACGAAAGCCCTGCCGAGATGTACGAGGACTTCGCGCAGCCAGCGATGCGCAGGATCCTGGTCGTAGGACGAGTGCCACAGCATCGAGATCGCGAAGTCGTCGATCGGCACCGGAACCGGGCTCGTCGCAAGGTCGAGCTGCTGCGCGAACGCCCGCGCCAGCGCCTCCACCATCGTGGCGATGACGGGCGTCCGCTGCACCATGAACGGGACGGTCGTGAACCGAGGCGTCGTCGCCGCGAGGCGACGCGAGCGGCCGATGGCCTCCAGAGCCTCGTCGACCACGCCTCGGTCCGTTCCCGTCAGGCTCGTCATGATGTGCGGGAAGCGCACGAAGTCGTCGACCGACAACGGCGCCGGCACTTTCAGCAACGCCGGGTTGAAGAGGCAGAGATAGCCGAAGCGGTAGAGCTGGCGCACCTTGTGGTGGGCCTGCCCCTGGGTGACGACCCCCACGGCGAGGTCGATCGTGTCGGCATCGAGGTCGCGCAGCACCGTCGCGTAGTCGAAGGTGCGGAAGGTGACGCGTATGCCCGGCGCGTGACCCTGCATGTGCTCGAGGAGGCGCGGGCCGAGCAGCGTCTCGACGCTGCCCGGAAGCGCGATCGTGAACGCGCGCTCGACGCTCGACGGCTCGAAGTCGTCCTCGCGCAACACGATCGTCTGGAACTGCCGGAGCGCCGTCCGCACCGGCTCGACGAGCGACATGGCCCGAGGCGTCAGGGCCATGCCGTCGGGGGCGCGCGTCAGGAGTTCGTCGCCGAAAAGCTTGCGCAAGCGACCGAGGGCGCTGCTCGCCGCCGATTGTCCGATGCCGAGGTGACCGGCGGCGCGCGTCACGCTGCGCTCGGTGAGAAGCGCGTCGAGCGCGACGAGCAGGTTCAGATCGATGCCGGAGAGCCGGTCGTGGTCGATGGTCACGAAGGAGTTCCTCTGCGGCCGAACCGCTCCACCGCGGAGGCGATGAGGTTACTCGGACTCTACGATGCGGCGCCGGTTTGTTCCCTGCGTGCTCAGCGCAGGCCGTGGGCGATCCGTTTCGCCTCGGGACGCCGACGCAACGACACCATGGCGATCACGCCGACGACGGGTCCGGGGACGAGCAGCAGGAAGGTCCAACGCCATCCAATCCACTCCGCCACCACCGGGGTCAGGCGGATCGACACCACCGTCAGGGCAAAACCCAGGCCGAGCTGCAGCGCGAGCGCGGTGCCGACGAAACGAGGGTCGCTCAGCTCCGTCGCCATGGCGGAGAACTGTGCCGAATCGCCGATCACGGTGATGCCCCACACCACGGCGACGAGCACGAACAACCAGAGGGGCCCATCGAACGCGACACCGATGAGCACCGCGCAGAGGCCCGAAATGGTCATGAGGAGGGCGGCCGCAGCCGTGCGGCCGATCCGGTCCGCGAGAAGTCCGCCGCCCAGCGACCCCACGATGCCCGACGCCACGACGGCGAAGGTCAGCAGCGAGGCGGTCTTCGGGTCGGACACGCCGAGGTGAGGCAGGGCCGCCGCGGAGAAGACCAGGAACCAGCCCCACATCGCATACAATTCCCACATGTGGCCGAAGTATCCGAGGTTTGCCAAGGCAAGCGGACGATTCCGCAACACGGCACCGATCTGGCGGGGATCGAACGGCGCTCGCGCGAACGGGAACGGTCCCTCGACGCCATAGAGGCCCAGCACGGCGCCGCCCGCGAGCGTCGCGACGGATGCCACGGCGACCACGGCCTGCCAGGCGACGTGGTCCGTCGAGGCGCGTACGAGGTGCGGGAAGGCCGATCCCAAGGTGAGCGCGGCGATCACCGCGCCGAGCGCCGTGCCCCGACCCCGCTGGAACCAGGTCGCGACGAGCTTGAGGGCGGGCGGGTAGATGCCCGCCAACGCCACTCCCGTCACCACCCTCGCGACGAGCAGGACTCCCACCGACGGAGCCACGAGCAGGGCGAGGTTGGCGGCGGCCGCCACGAGGGCGCCGACGCCCATCATGAGCCGCAGCGGCACGAGGTCGGGGAGGCCGAGGAGGCTCGAGGCCAGCGCCCCCACGACGAACCCGACCTGAACGCTGTTGGTGAGCCAGGAAGCGGCCGCCGTCGACAGCCCGAAGATGCGGACCAGCTCGGGCGTGATGGCCGTGGCGGAGAACCAAGTCGTCATGGAAAGGACGACCCCGGCGCAGACCAGCGCCAGCACGCGCCATCGGGCGCCCTCTCGCTCTGCTTCGGCTACCGCCGCGATGGGGACCATGCGCTCAGTCCTTCGAGGGAACCGGGAAGGTCGCGGCGGTGCCGCCGAGAAGGCCGCCGCCTCGATCGTGGTGCGGCAGGTGGCGCGCCCTGAGGGATTCGAACCCCCGACCCTCGGGTTCGAAGCCCGATACTCTATCCAGCTGAGCTAAAGGCGCCTGCGACCGTCTTAGCCGCATTCCCTTGCGCCTTCAACGGCGGCGTAGGCATCGGCGATCGCGCCGGGGGTCGTCCACCATGGGCCGGAGCGCGCCGCGATGGCCTTCAGCGCGACCCGCAGGCGGCGCAAGCGGTGCGGCTGGCCGAAGATGTAGGGATGCAGCGCCACGGCGAAGACCAGCGGCTGGCGGGCGGACTGGTCGAGCACCTCGGAGAAACCGTCCACGATCCTGTCGCAGAAGCCGGCCGCCTCGCCGTCGCGGGCGACGAGGGCGGGGATGTCGTTGAGCTCCTGCGGATAGGGCACGGAGAGGATGCGTCCGCCGCCGCGCGTCGTCATCCAGACGGGCTGATCGTCCATCGCCCAATCCAGCAGGTAGCGGTAGCCGGCTTCGGCGAGGAGATCGGGCGTGACCCTGCTCTGCGAGATCCAGGGCCCGAGCCAACCGCGCGGCGCCCGGCCTTCGGCTCGCGTGAGAACCTGCGTTGCCCCTTCGATGAGCGCGCGCTCGGCCGGCTCGTCGCACTCGCCCTGGCGCTCCGCGTTGCTGCGCCCGTGAGCCACGATCTCGTCGCCCCGCGCGCGGAACGCCGCTGGAAGGTCCGGGCAATGATCGTAGATCGCACTGTTGACGAGCGCCGCGCAGGGCAGACCGAGCTCGTCGAGGAGGTCGAGCATGCGCCACGCGCCGACGCGGTTGCCGTACTCGCGCCACGACCAGTTCAGCACGTCGGGCTGCCCATGCTTTGGCGCGCGCTCGGCACCCAGTCCCTCGCCGAACGCGAAATGCTCGAGGTTGACGGCGATGTAGCAGGCCAGGCGCGCGCCGCCCGGCCAGGTGAACTGCGGACGATCGCCGATCGCCGAATAGGGGAAGCGCCCGTGATCGGGCAGCGCGGTCACGCGCCGTCCTGCCCCCGGACGCCTCCGGGCAGCATGCGGGACAATTCGGCTTCGCGATCGATCGCGTGGTGCTTCAGCACGCCGGCGATGTGGAGCGCGAACAGGGCATAGAGCGCGTAGCCGAGCCAGACGTGGGCCGCGCCGAAGACGGTGTGGACCTCTTCCTTGGAGGCGGCCGGCAGGCTCTCGACGAAGCCGATGCGCGGGAACGGCACCAGCCCGTAGAGCTGGATGGGATGGGTCGCGGCGAGCTTCCAGGCGGAATCGTGGATGTAGCCGGTGAGCGGCAGAAGCAGCATCACGGAGTAGAGCAGCACATGGGCGACGTGGGCGCCCTTGCGTTCGTAAGCCGGATAGCGACGCGGCAAGGGCGGCGGCTTGTGTCCGAGCCGCCAGAGGATGCGCAGCAGCACCAGGCCGAGCACCGTCAGACCGATCGACTTGTGCATCTCGATCAGCGGCCTCACGTGAGCATCGTCGGCGGCCGCCGCCTCGAGGCCGTAGACCACGTTGACGAGCAGCAGCGCGGCGACGAGCCAATGCAGGAGCATCGCCGTATGGTTGTAACGCCGCACGGGTTCGTCGTCGTAGGGCAGACGGTCGCCGGCGGTGCTCGTCATCAAGCTGTTCCTTCGCCGGTCGGCCTGCGGCAAAAGCAGCGCGGACGGCGCCGCAACCCTGCCATGTCGAAGATCGTCCGCAAAGCTTGCTAAGGGTCGCGGCCATGCCAAACCCCGCCGAAGACGCCGATCTGGCAGCCCCCGCCTTCGCAGCCCAGGATCTGGAACGCGCCTTCGCCGCTGCGTCGCCGCGGCTCGCGCCCGCTGCGACGCCCTGGCCGAGCCTGGCGATCCACGGCGGCGCGGCGCTGCTGTTCGTCCTTCTGGCCGCACGCGCCTTCGCCGGATCGAACCTGGCGGCGTGGTCGGCCGGCTTCGCCTACCTTCTCTACGACACGGCGTTGATCGCGATCGTGTTCCGCCAGACGCTGCCGCTGCTGCGCCCGACCGTCGCGACGCGCCTGGGCGGGATTCGCCCGACGCTCGGCGTCATCGTCGCCGCCCACGACGAGGCGGCGGTGCTGCCGATCACGTTGCGGGCTCTGCTTACGCAAGGTGACGCGCCCGACGTGGTGCTGATCGCCGACGACGGCTCGCGCGATGCCACGCCGGCCGCGCTGGCCGCGTTCGGGCTGGCGCCGCCGGCCCTTGGCGGGGTCGCAACGAGCACCATCCATCCGTCGTTGCGCTGGCTGCGTCTGCCGCACGGCGGCAAGGCGCGAGCGCTCAACGCCGCCCTTCTCGTCGTCGACACGGAGCTGGTGGTCACGGTCGACGGCGACACGTTGCTCGACGAAGGCGCCTGCGGAGCGTTGCGCGCCAGTTTCGCCGCCGACCGTCGCCTCGTCGCCGCGACCGGCATCATGATTCCGATCTGCGGACCAAGCCCGACGGCGCGCCTTCTCGAGGGATTTCAGACCTACGAGTACATCCGCAACTTCTTGGGCCGCTACGCCTGGGCCAGCATGGATGCGCTGCTGCTCATCTCCGGCGCCTTCGCCGGCTTCCGCCGCGACGCCGTGCTGACGGTGGGCGGCTTCGATCCGGCCTGCATGGTGGAAGATTACGAGCTGATCCACCGCTTGCAGCGACACGGCGCGCAAAAGAAGCTCGGCTGGGTCACGGGCGTGGTCGGGAACGCTCGCGCCGTCACCGACGCGCCCTCCACGCTGCCGGCCTTCCTGCGCCAGCGCCGACGCTGGTTCTGCGGCTTCCTGCAGACGCAGTTCTGGTATCGCGACATGGTCGGCAATCCCCGCTATGGCCGGCTCGGCCTCGCCATGCTGCCGATCAAGGCGCTCGACACGCTGCAGCCGCTCTACGGCCTGTTCGCCATCGCGCTGCTTGCCGCGTTCCTGGCCACGGGGCGGGCGGCGCTGCTGGTGCCGGCGGGCGGCGCCTACGCCGGCAAGATCGCGCTCGACTACGCCTTCCATCTCTGGTCGGTTCGGCTCTACCGGCGCTGGGTCGATCCCGGCACCAAGGCGCGGCTCGGCCAGGCTTTCCTGTACGCGCTGGCGGAGCCGTTCACGTTTCAGGTTCTGCGCCATCTCGGCGCGACCCTCGGCTGGATCGCGTTCCTGACGCGCCATCGCGCGTGGGGCCGGCAGACCCGGACCGGGCTCATCGCGCTGGGCGGCCGCGGCGCGGGTGGACGTGGCGCCGCCTGAGCGATCAGCGCTTCATGTCGGGCGGCAGATGACGATTGGCGGCCTCACGCTCTTCCTTCTCGCGGATGATCGCCTCGTAGGCGGCCTTCGCCTCGGGGGACGCCACCACGCGCCGGCCCTTGGCCGTCGACCGCTTCGGGGCCTTCTTGTAGGTGTCGGGCGGCGTCGCCATCGCGGTCGTCCTTACGAGCCCGGAGAGAAGATCAGCACGCGCAACCCGGCGGCCTGGTCCGAGCCCGGCATCTTGCCGGTGACCACCGGCTTGCCGGCGCTCGCCGCATCGAGGCCGCAGAACGCCACGACCGAATTGGGTTGCGGCTTGCGCACGGCGACGGTGGCGCCGGGGTTGTCGAGCCAGCGGGCCGGGCCGTCGTTGGCGAGCGTGATATCGGAGACGACGGCGACCGCCCCCTTGGCCTTGAACAGCGCCTTGGCGGCCGCCATCACCTGAGGCGTCAGGCAGACCTGGTCCTTGAGCGCGTTGAAGCCGGCGAGGCTCGCAGCGTCGACGTGGTACGTCGCCTTCACCGGCACGAAGCCGACCACGACGTTGGTCACGGCTTCGGGCTGCAACGCCAGCGTGAAGCCGTGCACCACGTGGAGGCTCCAGTCGGCGATGACAGGCGTGTCCGGCTGCGACGGATCGCGCGGCGTGACGAGGCCGAGCGCCTCGAGCTTGGCGAGCTGCTCCGGCTTAGCGCCGGCGATCGCCTTGTCGGTCGCTTCGCCAAAGGGGATCAGCGGCATGGACTCGGCCTTGAGGTCGGCGGCGCGGTCGATGCCGAGCGCGATCGCCTGCACATGCGGCGTCGTCGGCACCGCCGCATCGTCGGCCTTCACCTCGAGTTTCTCCGGATTGTCCGGAGCCTGCGAGGGCAGCTCGTAGACGTTGTTGGTCTCCGTGTTCACCTCGAGGTCGGGTAGCGCGACGCTGGCGGACAGCGACAGTTTCGTCTTGCCCTTGTTGCGCAGCTTGTAGGCGTAAGCGACCCGATCGAGCGCGACGTCGACCGCCATGCCTTCGACCTGGAGCGAAGGATCTGAGGCCACGGCCATCGAGCCCAGCGTCAGAGGCGCCTGGGTCGGCTGATCCTCCTCCTCTTCACCCTGCTGGGCGGCGGGAGCGGCCTGGGCGACGCGCAGGGCCGGCCCTGCGCAGATCGGGGCCGCGACGGCGAGGGCCGCCATCGAGCGAAGAAGCACGGACAAGGACGCTTTTGCCATGGGACCCCCGACGCGCCTCGTGCGCGGCGCTGCCTAGCACATCCCGTCGCATCGCGACACAGAGTGAAACCGACGGCGAGCCGCAAGGCCTTGTGTAACCGAATGTAATGCGAATTGAATGGAGTGTTAACGCTTTGATTCATCGAGCTTTAGCATCGTCATCTCGCGTTCCCGGATGCCGCGTTCCGCGAGCGTGTCTTCCATGCTCTTGCCGCTCCGATGGGCGGTGGTATCCCTCGATCACGACATCAACGCGCCGTTGCGGCCAGCCCGCGACCCAACGAAGATTGCGACAGCCGTGCACAAACAGAAAAGCCTCGCCGACTACGCCGAAAAGCGCCTTCGGCTCGCCGGCGGAAACTACCTCGTCCAGCACAATCCCTTCTTCGTCCCGGTCGACAAGGCCCGCCAGAACGCCGCCGCGCGGGGCGAGCGCTTCACGTCGTTCGCCAATTACGACTATCTCGGCCTCAGCAACAATTCGTCGATCAAGGCCGCGGCGATCGCGGCGGTCGAGGTCGTCGGCATCGGCGCCCTGGCATCGCGCCTCGTCGGCGGCGAGCGCGACAGCCACAAGGATCTCGAGCGCGCACTGGCGAAGTTCGTCGGCGTCGAGGAAGTCATGACGCTGGTTTCGGGCTACCTGACGAACGTCACCGTCATCTCGCACATCATGGGCAATCGCGGCGTCATCTTCCTCGACGAGCTCAGCCACAACTCGATCATCTCCGGCTGCCGCGCGACGCAGTGCGAGGTGATCATGTTCCACCACAACGATCTCGGTCACCTCGACGCGCTGATGAGCGAGCATCGCTGCAAGCACAAGAACGCATTGATCGTCTCCGAGAGCCTGTTTTCGATGGATGGCGACATCGTCGATCTGCCGGCGCTCGTCGCCCTGAAGAAGAAGCATTCCACCTGGCTTCTGCTCGACGAGGCGCATTCGATCGGCGTGCTCGGCGCCGAGGGGCGCGGCCTGTGCGAATACACCGGTGTCGATCCCGAAGAGATCGACCTCATCGTCGGCACGCTGTCGAAAAGCTTCGCGTCCTGCGGCGGCTTCGTCTGCGCGAGACATGCCGTCATCAAGTGGTTTCGCCACACCCTGCCCGGCTTCGTGTACTCCGTCGGCCTGTCGCCGGTGATCAGCGCCGCCGCGCTGGCCGCCCTCGAGATGGTACAGAGCGAGAGCTGGCGCATCGCCAAGCTCGCCGCCAACAGCGAGCTCTTCGTCGAATGCGCGCGCGAGGCCGGTCTCGACACCGGCCCCGCGATCGGGCGGGGCGTGGTGCCGATCCTGTTCCGCGACAGCTACGAGACGCTCGCCGCCTCGCGCTTCCTCGACGCCCACGGCTTCTACGTGCCGCCGATCATCCAAGTCGGCGTTCCCAAGGACCAACCGCGGCTGCGATTCTTCCTGTCGGCGTCGCACGACGAGTCGGACATCCGCGCCGTGATCGACTGCCTCGTGGACTTCCACGCGCAGCACGTCGCCACGATGCCGGCCGACATCGCCGCGATGCCGAGCGACATGCTGGCCGCCTCGTCGCTCGCCGACGCGGTGCTCGGCGACGTCATGGGCCACGGCGACGCGATGGCGATGAGCCCGGCCGCCTGAGGGCGGCGCCGTGGGCATCGAGATCGTCCCGGTCAAAGGGCTCGGAAAGTTCCTGGCGTTCTGCCGCTTGCCCCGGCAGATCTACAAGGGCCTGCCGGGCTTCTCGGCGCCGCTGGATGCCGAGCGCTGGACGGCGTTCGCGGCCAAGTTCAATCCGCACTTCAAGCTCGTCGAATCGCAGGCCTTCCTTGCCCGGAAGGACGGCCGCTGGGTCGGCCGCATCGTCGCGCAGGTCTACAAGAACGGTATCGTTCCGGTGGGCGCCTCGCCGGCGCAGTTCGGCGCCGTCGACGCGATCGACGACATCGAGGTGGTCACGGCGCTGATGAAGGCGGTCGAGGATTGGCTCGCCGCGCGCGCGGCAACTCGGATCAACGGCCCGTTCTCGCCCTCCGTGAACGCCGAAGTCGGCATGCTGGTCGACGGGTTCAACGCCAGGCCGATGATCTTCATGCCATGGTCGCCACCCTACCTGCCGGGCCTCATGGAGCGCTGCGGATACGAGAAGGCACGCGACCTCATCTCCTACCGCTACACCGTCCGCGAGTCCGACCTCGAAGGCAAAAGCTCGATCATGTCGCGCCCGGAGTGGAAGGAGCGACTGAAGATCCGCACGCTCGACCTCAAGAACCTGAAAAGCGAATCCTCGATCCTGATGAGCATCTTCAACGATGCCTGGAACTCGAACTGGGGCTTCGTCCCGTTCACCGAGGAGGAATTCTTCTCGGTCGCGGACGGCCTCAAATACGTCACGCCGCCCGAGGCCGGCTTCATCGTCGAACTCGACGGCGAGGCCCAGGCCTTCGGTATCGTGCTGCCGAACCTGCACGAGATCCTCGCCGACATGGACGGCAAGCTGCTGCCCTTCAACCTGCCGCGCGTGATCTCGCGCGTGCGCAACCATAACTTCAAATCGGGCCGCCTGCTGCTGTTCGGCATCCGCAAGGCGCTGCAGCGCAAGGCCATCGGCGGCGTGATCACGCTGGCATTCATCGAGGAACTGCGGCGACGCGGCCGTAATTTCTCCATCGATCACATTGAGTTTGGCTGGGTGCTGGAGGACAACGCTGGCATGCGTCGCCCCATCGAGCTGTCCGGCGCCGAGATCGATAAGGTTCATCGTATCTACGAGAAGCGGCTGGCCGCCTAGGAGTCCCGATGACCGACGTGTTGGACCTTGGGCGCGTGACGCGCGCGTCCAGGAAGAAGCAGACGGGTTTCCGGCGCGGGTTCTTCCCCGCCGAACTGAAGCGGCCGCACCCGATTCGACGCATGGCGATCCTGCGCGCGCATCCCGAGGTCAAGGCGCTGATGGGCCAGGACCGTTGGACCGCCGCGGTCTGCCTCGGCATCCTCGCGTTGCAGGTGGCGCTCGCCGCCGTGCTCGGCCACCTCGGCATCGGCTTCTGGTGGGCGGCGTTGCTGGTCGGCTGGTGCGTCGGTGCCTTCTGCAATCACGCGATGTTCGTCATCATCCACGACGCCACGCACAATCTCGTCTTCAAGAACGTCGTGCTGAACAAGCTGACCGTGATCATGGCCGATCTGCCCAACACGGTGCCGACCGGCATGGGATTTCGCTGCTACCACGTGAAGCATCACAGCCATCTCGGCGACTACGATTTCGACGCCGACCTGCCGAGCCGCTGGGAGGCCGACATGGTCGGCAACGCCTGGTACAAGAAGGCGGGCTGGCTGTTCTTCTTCGCCCTGTTCCAGTTGACCCGGCTCGAGCGCCTCAAGGGCACGGTGCCGATGAAGAACCGCTGGACGGTGTACAACGCCGCCGCGATCGTCGCCTTCGATCTCGCGATCCTCTACTTCTGCGGAGTGAACGGTCTGCTCTACCTGTTCGCCTCGTTCTGGTTCTCGGTCGGGCTGCATCCGCTCGGTGCGCGCTGGATTCAGGAGCACTTCACGCTCGATCCCGAACAGGAAACCTTCGACTACTACGGGCCGCTGAACGTCTTCGCGCTCAACATCGGCTATCACAACGAACACCACGATTTCCCCGACATCCCGTGGCGCAAGCTGCCGATGCTGCGCAAGGCGGCGCCGGAATTCTACGACACGCTGAAGTCGCACAGGTCGTGGACGGCGCTTTGGCTCGCCTTCATCTTCGACCGGCGCTACTCGCTGTACTCGCGCGTCGACCGCAGCCCGTCGACGATCGGGGCTCCCGCGGCGACCTGACCGGGTCGCGGCCCTTGGCCAGCGGCGGGCGTTACCTCTTTTCGGGGGCCGTTTGCGCCGTTGCGGCCGCGGTTTCCGGCTCGAGGCATTTGGCCATCGCGGTGTAGGGTTGCCGCTTGGCCTTGCGGCCGGTCATGATGCACTTCTGCGCGCCGGCGTCGGTGTATTTGGCCCAATGCGACAAAAGCTCGGCCCGCGCCTCCGACTCGGCGACGACGCATTCGCTCATCGCCGACGCGCTGTGGAAGTTGCGCCCGCATTGCGTGGAAATGTCGAGCATCGGCGGCGCGAAATCGGTGGCATGAGCCGCGCCGATCGGGACCAGCAGCGCGGCGACCAATGCCAAGGGATAACGATGCGTCATGCGCAACCTCGAAAAACTCGGCGGATCATGCCGGGTCGCAGCCCTCGGAGTCAAAGCGACAAAGAAACGGGCTCGACCGTGCCCGTTTCCGATCGCGACCGAGCCGGCGCCTACGGTGCCTTCTGCTCCTTGAGGTAGGCCACCACGTTCTTGCGCTTCTCCTCGTCGGCGAGCTGGAACGCCATCTTGCTCGAGCCCGACGCGGTCTTGCCCTTGTCGGTCACGAACTTCTTCAGATAGGGCGTCGGGCCCTTCAAATAGCCGACGAGCGTCGCCTCGTCCCACACCAGGCCAGCCTCGCCGGCCGCCTTCATCAGCTCGGAATAGGAATAACCGGCGACGGAACCCGCCTTGCGGCCGACGACGCCCGCGAGCGGGGGTCCGACCAGCGCGTGATCGAGCGCGTGGCACGCCTTGCACTGATTGAAGATCGACTGTCCCTTCGTCGCGTCCTGGGCCGACGCGACACCGGCAGCCGAGACCAGCAAGCCGGTGGCCACCGCGGCCGCACAGATCACCTTCATCACCATGTCTCCTCCCAGGCCGCCATCGCGCTTCCACGTCGAAGACGTGCCGCGGCGTCAACAGAATGAAGCTTCGCCGCGAGGTCAAGCACGTTCTAGGATGTCTCTAAGTGGCGATAAGCCGTCGATGCGACGGATCGCGCCACGGAGACCGAAGCGCTCGACTTCTGCTAAGGGAGCGTACTGTCGCCGCCAGCCCTCGGATCGTCTTGACCACCTCCGCCCAGCCCTCTTTCGGCGATGCCGATCTCTCGAACTGCGAGCGCGAACAGATCCACCTTGCCGGCTCGATCCAGCCGCACGGGGCGCTTCTGTTGCTCGACGAGGGCGGCACCAACATCTTGCAGGCGAGCGTCAACGCCGCCGCCCTGCTCGGCCTGGATGACGAGCCCGTCGGCCGCCCGCTGTCTTCTTTGCCCGGCACGGTGGCCGCACGCATCGCCGCTTACCTGGCCGAGCCGTTACACAGGCGTGCCGTCGCGGTGCGCGGCACCATCGGCTCCCCGCCAGTCACCGTGGACGCCTTGGTGCACCGTCCGCTCGAGGGCGGAGTCATCGTGGAATTGGAGAAGGCGGGACCGGCGGTGCGCCTGCGCGACGAGGTGGAAGCGGCGACCCAGCTGATCCTCGACGCGCATTCGGTGCAGAGGCTGGCCGACGAGACGGCGCGGCTGGTCGAGCGACTCACGGGCTACGACCGCGTGATGGTCTATCGTTTCGACGAGCTCGGCCACGGTCAGGTCGTCTCCGAGGTGCGCAAGGACGGGCTCGAGGCCTTTCTCGGCAACCGATACCCGGCCTCGGACATCCCGCAGATCGCACGCCGTCTCTATCTTCAGAACCGCATTCGTCTTCTCGTCGATGTCGACTACGTGCCCCAGGGCCTCACGCCGCGGCTGAACCCGCTGAACGGGCGCGAGCTCGACATGTCGCTCTGCGGCCTACGCTCGATGTCGCCGATCCACCTTCAGTACCTGCGCAACATGGGCGTCAAAGCGACGATGGTGATCTCGCTCGTCGTGGGCGGCGAGCTCTGGGGCCTGATCGCCTGTCATCATTACGCGCCGTTCTTCGTGCCGTTCGAAACGCGAGCCCTCTGCGAAGTCGTCGGGGAGCTGGTCGCGACCCGCATCGCCGCGCTCGACAGCGTGGTGCAAACCCAGTCCGAGCTGATCGTCAGGCGGCTGGAGACACGCCTGGTCGAGGCCGTCGCCCGCGACGGCGACTGGCGCACCGCCATCTTCGCCGATCCGCGCGCGATCCTCGGCACGGTGGCGGCGACCGGAGCGGCGCTGGTGCAGGACGGCCAGGTCCGCACGATCGGCGACGTTCCGGCGAGCGGCGCGATCCGCGAACTCGTCGCCTGGCTCGACGGGCGTCCCGGCGAGCCTCTCGTCGCCACCGCCGACCTCGGCCGCGACGCGCCGGACCTCGCCCACCTCGTGCAGGACGCCGCGGGCGTGCTCGCCTTCCCCATCGCAGCCGAGCCGGGCCAATACCTGCTGTGGTTCCGTCCGGAGCGCGTGAAGACGGTGACCTGGGGCGGCGATCCGACCAAGCCGGTCATCGTCGGCACCGATCCGGCGCAGCTGTCGCCCCGGCTCTCCTTCGCGCAATGGCACCAGGTCGTCGAGGGGACGTCGGATCCCTGGACGCGCGCCGACCGGAACACCGCCAAGCTCGTCGGCAAGACGATCGCCGACGTCATCGGGCACTTCCGCTCGGTCCGCATGCTGATCGCCCACGACCAGCTCGCCACGATCACCGAGGAGATGAGCCGCTCGCGCCTGCCCGTGATCGTCGCCGACGGCAGCGGCCGGCTGATCCTCACCAACGAGGCCTTTGCCGCGCTGCTTCAACCGTGGCAGTCCTTGCCGCAGCGGCTCGAGGATCTCCCACGGCTCTTCGCCGAGCCGTTGCTGCTGACCCGACAGTTCGAAGACCTCATGCGTGCCGGCAAGCCGTGTCGAGGCGAAGCGGTGCTCGTCGAGGGCGGCGGCCGAGAGGCGGCGGTGGCGTTCCGCGCCGAACCCGTCTTCGCAAGCCTCGACCGTCTGCTCGGCTTCATCGTGCAGTTCGACGCGATCGCCGACCGCAAAGCCGCGGAGGCGGCGCGGGTCCGCTTCCAGGATGCGATGATCGATCGCCGCCTGCCGCGTTCCGGCAAACTCGGCGGAACCGGCGATGGGGACTACCAGGCGGCGCTGTCCGGCGTCGTCGAGAACGCCCAGCTGGCGGCGCTGGAGATCACCTACGGCCTCGATGCCGAAGGCATGGGTCGCATGCTGGAGGGCGTCCGCGCCTCCGTCGCACGCACCGCCGACCTGCTCGAGCACCTGATCTGGCACGGCAGCGGGGTCGACGCCGAGGGTTGATGCGGCCGCAGGAGCGATATGGCATAGGTCCCGATCATCGTCCCGGAGATCCTCATGCCCCTGATCTGGCCGTCGCAGAGGATCGCGCGCGCCGTCGAAGGCGGCATCGTGCGCCTCGCATGCGGCCTGGATGCCGATCAGGTGCAGCCGGCGAGCCTCGACCTCCGTCTCGGTCCCACCGCCTACCGGCTGCCGGCGAGCTTCCTGCCGGGTCCGGGGCGGACCGTGGCCGAGCGCCTCGCGGACCTTTCTACCCACGAGGTCGACCTCACGAAGGCGACGGTGCTGGAGCGCAATTGCGTCCACATCATTCCGCTGCTCGAGACCCTGGCGCTGCCCCCCAACGTCTCGGCCCGCGCCAATCCCAAAAGCTCGTCCGGACGGCTCGACATCTTCGTGCGCATCATCGTCGACGGCGGTGCGACCTTCGACGAGATCCCGCGCGGCTACGAGGGACCGCTCTATGCAGAGGTGGTGCCACGCTCGTTTCCGGTGCGGCTGTCCGCCGGCGCGCGGCTGGCGCAGCTGCGGTTCCGCGAGGGTCTGGCGACGACGCGCCCGCGCACCGTGCCCGTCACCATCGACCTCGACCCCGAAGGCAAGACCGACGGTATCGTCGGCTATCGCGCTCGAAAGACATCGGGGCTGATCGACCTTGCCGGCATCGCCGCCCATCGGTGGGAGAGCTTCTGGGAGGCGCTGACGCCGCCAGCCGGGCGACGCGACCTCGTGCTCGATCCCGACGAGTTCTACATCCTGGCTTCAGCCGAAGCGGTGGTCGTGGAGCCCGCCGAGGCGGCCGAAATGGTCGCCTACGACACCGCGGTCGGCGAGCTGCGCTCGCATTACGCGGGCTTCCTCGATCCGGGCTTCGGCCTGGCCGCGACCGGCGGCGCCGGCAGCCGCATCGTTCTCGAGGTGCGCTCGCACGACGTACCGTTCCTGCTCGATCACGGCCAGCGCGTGGCAACGTTGGAATACGAACCGATGCTGGAGCGTCCGGACCGGCTCTACGGTGCCGGCATGAGCTCGAATTATCAGGGCCAGGGATTGAAGCTCTCGAAGCAGTTCGCCTGACCAAATGGCATCGCCCGGGCCGGAGCCCGGCTTCCACGAAACCTTGACGAAGCGTCGCAGAACCTTCGCCTAGCAGCCATGCGCAGGCCGCGATTGCGCGCCATGCTGCGCCGCACAATATCGTTGGCGAGAGTACCCGCGAACGGACGGACGGGAGGCGAGGCCATCTTCGGAGGCAGGGACATGGACGACACGATCTTTCATACCCACGCGGTACGGCGCCTCTATAGGCCGGACCTTCCGGCGTTCGCCGATCATCTGATCCGCCTTGATCCCGAGACGCGCTACAACCGTTACGGTCTCCAAGTCTCCGACGATTATCTCCGCGAATACGCCGAGATGAGCTTCAAGCCCGGCTCGATCGTCTATGGCTGGTTCGAGGATCACGTCCTGCGCGGCGCCGCCGAGCTTCGCGTGTTCGCCGCGCACCACCAGCCGCTGCGAAAGGATGGCGAGGCGGCCTTCAGCGTCGAGGCGCCGTGGCGGCGGCGCGGAATCGGCACGGAGCTGATGGGCCACGTCGTATTGGCCGCCCGCAATCGTCGCATCGGAACGCTCTCGATCCTCTGCTTGCGCCACAACAAGGCCATGCTGGCGCTGTCGCGGAAGTTCGAGGCCGATCTCGAATTCGAGCTGAACGACGTGACGGGCCACCTCGTGGCGCGACCGCCCGACGCGCTATCGCTGTGGCGCGAGCTGGTCGACAACACGCTCGATCTGGGCAGCGCCGTTCTCGACCTGCAAGGCCGCGTGTTCAAAGCGGCGTCGCACGCCGGACGCTGATCCCGCCAGCCTGTGATAGGCTCGGGAGCGGTCAGGCGAAGGCGACAGGATGCTCGATAGGACGAGGCTCAAGCAAGCCTTCGGTCGGTTGGGTGAAGACCTCGCCCGGCGCGGCGTCTTCCTCGAACTAGCGATCTACGGCGGCAGCGCCCTGGTCCTGCAGTTCGACTGGCGTCGGACGACGCAGGACATCGATGCCATCGTGAGAGCCGGCTACGATGAGCGGCTCCTGACATCCTCGCTCGGCGTCGTTGCCAAAGCGATGGATCTCCCCGCCGATTGGCTCAACAACGCCGTCGGCATGTTCACGCCGCTGCACGAGGACGACGCGCTCTTCGAGTTCGCAGGCGACTATCCGCGAGACAGGCCCGGACTGCGCGTTCTGGTCGCGAACCCAACCTATCTTCTCGCGATGAAACTGAAGGCGCTCGCCAGTCTCGGTCGCGGCGACCGAGATCTGAAGGATGCGCAGCACCTCGCGTCGGAGCTGGGGATCGGCGATGTCGCCAGATTGCAGGAGCTTTACCTCTCGATCCATGGAGAGCCTCCGCTCGAGGAGGTGAGGCGTCGCCTCGCCGCTGTCCTGGAGCGACCCTGATGCGCCCCGGCACGCTCGCAGCGGTGGCGCTCCGCACGGCCGCGGACGGCGACTGGTGCCACCACCTCAACGAATTCCTCGACGACTTCTACGGGGCCGACCTCGATCTCCACCGTCAGGCGGCAATGATCGGAGAGGCCCCGGAACTCCTCGGCGAGGCTCGCCCCGACGCCATCCTCGGCGCTGCGGGCGAGCATCTGGCGCGTCGCTGGGGCCTGCCGATCCCGCGCTGGGTGCGGCACGAGGCGCGCTATCTCGACTGCGCCATGTATTGGCCCGACGCCAAGGGCTTCCACGGCTATCTCCTGGCCGTCAGCCCGGTTTCGTTTCGAACCCGTCTCATCTTCACGGGACCCGATCCGCTGCAGCGCGCGCGTTTTCCCTATGCGCGGGGCACGATCGCGCTGCCCTACGATTATCCGCGATCCGAGCGAAGCTATTCGAAGGCGAAGTAGGCGAGCGCCAGCAGCGGCATGATCGCGCCGACGAGGCAGACCAACGTCCATCCCCCTACCCCGAAGGCCAGGCCGGCGGCGTAGGAGCCGAAGGCGCCCCCGAGGAAGAACAGGGCCAGGAACAGCCCGTTGAGGCGCCCGCGCGAATCCGGCGGAAGGGTGAATATCTCGCGTTGGCCGGTCACGAGATTGACGGCCGTGGCCATGTCGAGCACCAATCCGGCGACGACGAGCAGCGGCCAGGAAGCCCATAGGCCGCCCAAGATGGCGAGCCCGAACGACGCCGCTCCCGCCGCCAGGGCGACCCCGGTCAGACGCTTGGTGTGGCCGGCGTCGGCCGCCCGGCCGGCGTAGGGCGAGATCAGCGCGCCGCCAGCCCCGACCAGCGCGAAAAGGCCGATGCCGACTTGGTCGAACCCGAAGCGCGGCCCCTCCAGCAGCAACGGCACCGCCGTCCAGAACAGGGAAAAGGCGCCGAACATCGCCGCGTGATAGGCGCCCCGGCGGTGCAAGACGGGCGTATGCGCGAGCAGCGGCCCGAGCGAGGCGAGCGCCCGACCGTAGGTCATGCCCCGCGGCCGACGCGTCGGCAGACGAGCCGCCAGCAGCATCATCAACAGGACCACCGCCACCGCACTGGCCACGAAGATGCTGCGGGGGCCGAGAAAATGGGCGAAGAAGCTGGCGGCGGGTCGCGACAGCATGATGCCGAAGAGCAGGCCGCTGACGACGCTGCCGACGACCCGCCCGCGCGTGGCGTCGGGCGCGAGGTGGCCAGCGAACGGTACGATCACCTGCACCAAGGTCGCCGCCAGGCCGACCACGAGCGAGGCGGCGAGAAAGACCGCGGCATCGGGCGCGAACACGATGCCCACGAGCGCCGCGATCAGGAGCGCCAGCATGGCGAGAATGAGCCGTCGGTTCTCGGCGATGTCGCTCAGGGGCACCACGAGGACGAGGCCGGCGGCGTAGCCGAGTTGCGTCACCGTCACGAACAAGCCGGCACTCGACAACGGCACGCCGAACATGCGGCTGAACAAGCCGACGAGCGGCTGGACGTAATAGATGTTGGCGACCACCAGCCCGCCGGCGAACGCCAGCAGCAGGATCAGGGAGCGCGGCACCTGCGTGCCCGGACCGCCGCGTTCGAGCCCGGGCTCGCTCAAGCGCTACTCGTCCTCGCCGAACTTGTCGGCGACGAGGCCCGCCAGCGCGTCGAGCGCCGCTTCGGCTTGCGGGCCTTCCGCCGTGACGAGGATGGTGGAGCCGATGCCGGCGCCGAGCGTCAGGATCCCCATGATCGAGGTGCCTCCGACGGTCTCGCCGTTGCGCGTGACCGTGACCTCCGCCGCGAACGTCTCGACGCATTGCACGAACTTCGCGGTGGCCCTCGCGTGCAGACCGCGACGATTGACGATGGCGATCTCTCGGGAAAGCTGGCCCGTTCCGATGCTGCTCTCGCTCATTTGCCGCTGAGCACGCGACTGGCGACGTAGATGTACTTGCGGCCGGCGTCCTGCGCCTGGATGACGGCCTGCTCCAGGCTGGCGGCGTCGCGCACCGAGGCGAGCTTGATCAGCATCGGCAGGTTGATGCCGGCGACGACTTCGACATGATGGCCGCCCATCACCGAAATCGCGAGATTGGAGGGGGTGCCGCCGAACATGTCGGTCAACAGCACCACGCCGGCGCCGGTGTCGACCTCGCTGACCGCGTCGATGATGTCGCCGCGGCGTCGCTCGATGTCGTCATCGGGTCCGATCGAGATGGTGGCAACCTGCTTCTGAGGCCCGACCACGTGCTCCATGGCGGCGCGAAACTGGGTAGCGAGTTCGCCGTGCGTGACGAGCACCATGCCGATCATGCGCGCCGCACCCCCGGCATCGAGGGGACGTAAGTCTCGCCGGTGGAGCTCCGACGCGTCTGCAAATTCGAACTCTCGCGTTGACGACGGCACGCCGAGGGCGCCGGCTGGCGGGTATATACGAGCGCGTTTTCCTTACCAATTCCAATTTTCATCATCGGAAAGCTTCGGCGTCGCACTCGTCGACGGCCTCACCGTGTCGACGATCGAGTGGCCACCAGTCGAGTACGGCCTCGACACGCAGCGCCTTGTCCTCAAGTACGAGCCTGATCGTTGCAAGGTTTTGCTGCGCCACCGCGTACGGTGCGGCATCGCTGCCGAGCAAGGCCAGTCCGGCGACTGGCACGCGCTCGCACCACGACGTCGCAACGATGCCAAGCCCGCGATGCTCGACGAAACCGGCGATGCGCGGATGCGGCCGGACCTCGAGCGTCTCGCCGCTTCGTACGAGGAGAACGCGGTCGTCGCCGACGAGCACGATGCGGCGGCGCGGGGTGGAAGCGGCGACGAGCGCCGTGGCGAGCCGGCTCTTTCCGGAGCCGGAGCGGCCGGTGATCAGCAACGCGCGATTGCCGATCGCCACGGCGGTCGCGTGGAGCGCAAGGCCGATCGGAGCGCCCTCAATTGGCATCGCAGGCCGCCGGCAGCCAAACGGTGAAGCGAGCCCCGAGCACGGCGGGCTCCTCGTCTTCCTCCGCACCGTCTTCCTCGCCCGCCTCGGCCAACCTGTTGGCGGCGACGATCGTGCCGCCATGGACCTCGACGATCTGACGCGAGATCGACAGGCCGAGGCCGGAATTCTGGCCGAAGCCGTGATCGGGCCGGTCGGTGTAGAAGCGCTCGAAGATGCGCTCGAAGGCGTCAGCCGGAATTCCCGGGCCGTCGTCGTCGACGACGATCTCGTAGCCTTCGGTCGTCGAGGCCCGCGTCGGGCCCAGGCGCGGGCGCAAGGCGACGCGAACGCGTCCGTTCTCCTTCGAGAAGGATCGCGCGTTGTCGATGAGGTTGTTGAACACCTGTCCGAGACGCGAATCGTAGCCGCTGACCAGGATCGGCATGGGCTTCTCGTCCTCGCCCTTCATCGGCGTCGCATCGAGGCTGACCTTGACGTGATCGCGCCCGAGCCCGTTGGCCACCGCGACCACCGCCGCCATGACCTGCATCAGGTCGACCTCCTGATTGTCGGACCGCGCCAGCTCGGCGTCGAGACGGGAGGCGTCGGAGATGTCGCTGATCAGCCGGTCGAGCCGTTTCACGTCGTGCTGGATGATCGCCAGCAGGCGATCCTGCGCGTTCTGGGTGCGGGCGATGGGCAGCGTCTCGACGGCACTGCGCAGCGAGGTCAGCGGGTTCTTCAACTCGTGGGCGACATCGGCGGCGAAGCGTTCGATCGCCTCGATGCGGGCGTAGAGCGCCGCCGTCATGTCGCGCAGCGACCCGGACAGATGGCCGATCTCGTCGGAGCGTGCGGTGAAGTCGGGAATTTCCTGGCGGGACTTGGTGCCGCGCCGAACCCGATCCGACGCCTCGGCGAGTCGCCGCATCGGCTCTGCGATGGTACCGGCGAGAAACAGCGACAGCAGGAACATGATGACGGCAGAGACGAGGAATATCCGCACGATGGCCCAGCGTTCGGTGGCGATGATCCCGTCGATGTCGCCGCCGAGCGTCGATAGCAGCAGCGCGCCCTTCACCGCATGCAGGCTGCGGATCGGCACGGCCACGGAAATGATAGTGTCCCCGCGTGCGTTGACGCGAACGACGTTCTGCATCGTACCGTCGAGCGCGGCCTCGACTTCGGGGAAATTCTTGCCGTCGCGCCCGGCGAATTCCTCGGCGCGCGGCGGCGTTGCCCGGCCGAACCGCCCCTTCACGGCGTTCCAGGTCCGCTCGATCAGGGTCAAGCCGTCTTCCGACGGCGAGGTACCGGCCGGCAGGTTCGAGCGGAACACGCTGGTGCGATGGTTCAACGAGCGCGAATCGATGAGCAGGTAGCCGTCGCGATCGAAGATGCGGGCGCGGGTCCGCGTCGGCAGCACGAGCCGACGCAGCACCGGCCCGATGCGCTCGGGGTTGATCGAGAATTGCAGGGAAGGCGAACTCTCGTCGAGGGGACCGCTGGTCTGACCCGGTGCGAGCTGCAGCAGTTTCTCGGGATCGATCTGGATCGCATCGGTGCTGATGCTGGCCGAGGCCGAAATTGCCGCGGCAATGATCTCGCCTTGCGTCTCGAGGCTCTGGACACGGGCGTCGATCAAGCCCTCGCGGAACTGGTTCACGTAGAGAAAGCCGACCGCCAGCGCGACGAGACCGCCGAGGTTCAGGAAGACGATACGGCGCGTGAGCGAGGAGGCGAACCGCGCCGATAGCGCCCGGATGAGCGGCCGCGCACGCCTTTGGAGGCTGCGCCGGATCCGGCGCATCTCGCGCGCCCACGGCACAAGCCTGGGCTCGCGAGGCGAAGGTTGGTGGGCTCCGGCACGCGCCCGGAGGCGGGTGGACACCGCGACGCTATTCCTTGAAGCGGTAGCCGACGCCGTACAGCGTCTCGATCATCTCGAAATCATCGTCGACGCTCTTGAACTTCTTGCGCAGCCGCTTGATGTGGCTGTCGATCGTGCGGTCGTCGACGTAGACTTGATCGTCGTAGGCCGCATCCATCAGGGCGTTGCGGCTCTTGACGACCCCCGGTCGAGTCGCGAGCGCCTGGAGAATCAAGAACTCTGTGACCGTCAGCACCACCGGATCGTTCTTCCAGGTGCAGGTGTGGCGCTCGGGGTCCATCTTGAGCAGGCCACGCTCGAGCACCTTGGCCTCGGATTCCTTCTGCTGCGCTGCTTCCTTGGGATTGGCGCGGCGCAGGATCGCCTTGACCCGCTCGACCAGCAGACGCTGAGAGAACGGCTTTCGGATGAAGTCGTCGGCACCCATCTTGAGGCCGAACAGCTCGTCGATCTCCTCATCCTTCGAAGTCAGGAAGATCACCGGCACGTCGGACTTCTGACGCAGCCGGCGCAGCAGCTCCATCCCGTCCATGCGCGGCATCTTGATGTCGAAGATCGCGAGATCCGGGGGGTTGGTCTTCAGTCCGTCGAGCGCCATCGAACCGTCGGTGTAGGTCTGGACCCGATAGCCCTCGCCCTCGAGCGCGATGGACACCGACGTCAAGATGTTGCGGTCGTCGTCGACCAGGGCGATGTTGGGCATCGTTCACTCGCGGTATGCGGGCCGCCGTCGAAACTCGACGGTCCTGGAAGCACTCGACGGCTGGACGCGCGCCTGTCGCGCGACCGGCGGCGGATCGTGACGCGGATTAATGATATGCGTGACGTTAAAGACACGGCCTGTCAAGGGTTGATGCCACAATTCGTTGCTTTATGAACGCTGAGTTTTATTGGAAGACCCGCAACGAACAACGGGACCGACCGGTCCCGTTGCTTTCATCTCGGCTCTTCGCGGACGCGAAGCGGCGTGTTAAAAGTTCACGACTTTGTTCTCACCGACGTCCCGCGGCGATTTCCCTGTCAAGCGTGCTTTGGCGTAGCCCATCGCGTAGACCCACGCGGACGATGGCGCGTCCCAGAATTCGGCGCTCGTGACCGTGACGCAGATCAACGCGATATCCGGATCTTCGGCGCCCTTGGGAAACCACACGCGCATAGGCTCGCTCCACAATTCCGCGACCTTTGCCGGATCGTGGACGACGCGGGCCGTGCCGGCGACGGAGACATAGTTCTGCTGCTTGGGCTCGGAATAGGCGAGCAGCACATGGCCGTCGTCCTTGATCTCGTCGAGCTTCGGCGCGTCTTTGCGCGAGGCAAACCACAGCTCCCCGTCGAAGTCTTTGTTCATCGCCGCCATCGGCCGGCCGCGCAGTCCATCGTCGGCTGCGGTCACGAGCAGCGCGATCCTGACGTCCTTGATCAGTTCCCAGACTTTCTGGCGATCGTTGTAGGACTCTGACGTTTCAGCCACTTAGCACTCCTTTGTCGCAAGCTGCGCGCAAACGGTCCCTCGTCACGGATGGTTCCTGCCAAGCCCGCCCCCGCCCATGGCGCGATCCTGTCGCACGTGGGCCGGTAGCGACACGCGGGCGAGCTGTGGCATGAGCCGCATGACAGCGAGAGGAGGCAGAGCCATGACCGAGAGCGACGACGCGCCGGCGCGCCCCGGCACCGATGCCGCCTTCGACCCACTGGCGGAATCCAAGCGACTGCTACGCTCGATTCGCGCCGGCGCGCTCGGCACCCTCAACGGGTCCGGCGACCCGTTCTCGACCCTCGTCACGGTGGCCACGGACCACGACGGCGCGCCGCTGATCCTGGTGTCGCAGCTGTCGGCGCACACCCGTCACCTCGACGCCGACCCGCGCTGCTCGCTGCTGCTTGCCGAAACCGGCCCGGGCGATCCGCTCACTCATCCTCGCCTGACGCTTACCGGCCGGGCTGAGAAAGTCGTCGAGCCGGGGGCTCGGACGGCAGTGCGCGCGCGCTTCCTGGCGCGTCATCCCCGCGCCGGATTGTATGCCGATTTCGCCGACTTCTCGTTCTGGCGCATGGCGATGGAGCAGGTCCATCTGAACGGCGGCTTCGCGCGCGCGGCACGCTTCCCGGCGGCTCGCCTCACGACGCCGCTGGACGGCGCAGCCACCCTCGTCGCCGCCGAAGCCGGCGCTTTGGCCCACATGAACGCCGATCACGCCGACGCCCTCGCGCTCTACGCGCAGGTGCTGGCCGGGCAGCCCGCCGGCACCTGGATCGCGACCGGCCTCGATCCCGACGGCATGGACCTGGCCTGCGGCGATCGAACTGCGAGGCTCGCCTTTCCCGAGCCGGTCACCACGCCGGGCGACCTGCGCAAGGTGCTGGTGACGCTGGCGGAGCAAGCGCGGCTCAAGGGCGAGCCGACGTCGACGCCTTGACACCCGCCTAGCTGCGCGACACGACGCGGCCATGGCGCGGCGCTACCACATCCTCGACGTGTTCACCGCCGTTCCGCTCGCCGGAAACCCGTTGGCCGTGGTGAGCGAGGCCGAGGGGCTCGACGCCGCCGCCATGCAGGCCATCGCGCGCGAGTTCAACCTGTCCGAGACGGTGTTCCTGTTGCCGCCGCGCGATCCCGTCAACATGGCGCAGGTCCGCATCTTTACGCCGACCGTGGAACTGCCTTTCGCCGGCCACCCCACCATCGGCGCCGCCGTGCTCGTCGCCACTCTGGAAGCGCCCGACCTCATCGCCGGGCAGGAGATCGACCTGGTGCTGGAGGAGGAGATCGGCCTGGTCCGCTGCACCATCCGGCACCGGCGCGGCGAGGCCGCCCATGCTCGCTTCGAGGTGCCACGGCTCGCCGAGCCTTGCGGCGAGCCACCAAAGGTCGAAGAGCTCGCGGCGCTGTTCGGGCTCGCGCCGAACGAGATCGGCTGGGGCCGGCACCGGCCCACCCGCTTCTCCGCCGGCGTGCCTTTCACCTTCGTGCCGGTCGCCTCGATCGCCGTCCTCGGACGCGCCAAGCTTACCGCGAGCGAGGACGAACGCGCGGGTTTCTACCTGTTCGCGCCCGGCGACGACGGCTCTCGCTCCGTGCGCACGCGGATGCTCGCGCGTGGGCTTGGCGTCGCCGAGGATCCCGGCACCGGCTCGGCCGCTGCGGCCTTCGCCGGTGCCCTGCTCGCAGGCGAGCGTCTCGGCGACGGGGACCACGACTGCCGCATCCTTCAGGGCGTCGAGATGGGCCGGCCTTGCCGCATCGGACTTGCCTTCACGGTCGAGAACGGCCGCTTGACGTCGACGACCATCGGCGGCGAGGCGGTCATCGTCGCCGAGGGAAGCCTGCGCCTTTGACGATCGTGCCGCACATCGCGGTCGAGCGCTCCACGAGCGTGGCGCACGTCGCCAATCGGCTCGCGCCCCACGATTGGCGATTCGCCAGCGACGAGGCCGCCCGCATCGACGCGCGCTGGGCGGAGCTCGTCGCGGCCAAGCCGGCCCTGTTCGACGGACGGGTGCTGCTCTCGCGCGATCTCGCCATCGCCGACGACGTGCTCGGCGGCATCTCCTTCGAAACCGGCTACAAGCCGTTCCTGTGCTGGCGCGAATTCGGTTATCCCGGCGAGCCGGTGAAGAACCTCTTCGCCATGCCGGCCTTGCGCGGCCGCGACGGCGCTTTTCTCCTAGGGCGGATGAGCCCCGGCACGGCGAACGCCGGCCGCCTGTACTTTCCCGCCGGCACGCCCGAACCGGCCGACGTCGGCGGCGATGGGTTCGTCGACTACCAGGCCAGCATCCTGCGCGAGCTGGAGGAGGAGACCGGCATCGCGCCCGGCGAGGTGACTCTAGACGCGCGCTGGACGATCGTCTTCGCCGGGCCGCTCGTCGCCTGCATGAAAGTGGTGCGCTCACCGCTCACCGCCGCCGCGCTCGTGGAACGCGTCGCGGGCTTCATCGCAGGGCAGGACAAGCCAGAGCTGGACGCCCTCGTCGCCGTCGCGGGGCCGGACGACTTCGACGCCGCCTGCATGCCGCCGTTCATGCTCCACTATCTCGCGGAGGCCTTGGCGCGCCGAGGGTGATGCCCGGCGATGCCTCGCGCTTCGGCGCAAAGCGTCCGGGGTGTGGTATCATCGCGCGATGGCCTCGCGTTCTCTCTACGATCACGGCTTCGTTCGCGTCGCCGCCTGCACCTCGGCGGGACGCGTCGGCGATCCCCGGGCCAATGCCGACGCGATCCTGGCGTCTTGGCAGGCGTGCCACGACGACGGTGCCGCGCTCGCGGTCTTCCCCGAACTGGCCCTTTCGTCCTACGCCATCGACGACCTGCTCATGCAGGACGCGCTGCTCGATGCCGTCGCCACGGCGAGTGACCGTCTGGTCGAGGCCTCGCGTGGGCTGCGCCCCCTGCTCCTCGTCGGAGCGCCGATCGCTTGGCGCCATCGGCTCTACAATTGCGCGTTGGCGATCGGCAACGGCCGCTTGCTCGGCATCGTGCCGAAGGTCCATCTGCCAAACTATCGCGAGTTCTACGAGCATCGGCAGTTCGCCTCCGGCGCGACCGTGCTGAGCCGGACGACCACGCTCGGAGCACACGAGGCGCCGTTCGGCCGCGATCTGCTCTTCGAGGCCACCGACCTGCCGGGCTTCGTGGTGCACGCCGAGATCTGCGAGGACCTCTGGGTACCGGCCCCGCCGTCCTCGATCGGCGCGCTCGCCGGGGCCACCGTGCTCGCCAACCTTTCGGCCTCCAACATCACCGTCGGCAAGGCCGAGACGCGCCACCTCCTGACGCGCTCGCAATCGGCCCGATGCCTCGCGGCCTACGTCTACGCCGCCGCCGGCACCGGAGAGTCGACGACCGATCTCGCCTGGGATGGACAGGTCACGATCGACGAGAACGGCGTGAACCTCGCGACGTCGGAGCGTTTCCCGCGCGGCGCACAGCACGTCGTCGCCGACGTCGATCTCGACCTGCTGCGCCAGGAGCGGCTTCGCCAGGGGACGTTCGACGACAACGTGGGGTTTCTGGGCGGCACGGAGTTTCGCCGCGTGTCCTTCGTCGTCGATCCGCCGGGCGGCGCAATGCCGTTGCGCCGCCGCATCGAACGCTTTCCCTTCGTCCCCGCCGATCCGGCGCGGCTCGGCCAGGATTGTTTCGAGGCCTACGGCATCCAGGTCTCCGGCCTGGAACAGCGACTCGGCGCCATCGGCGTGAAGCGAGTGGTGATCGGCATCTCCGGCGGCCTCGACTCGACGCAAGCGCTGATCGTCGCCGCCCGCGCCTTCGACCGCCTGGGTCTCCCGCGGAGAGAGATCCTGGCCTACACGCTGCCCGGTTTCGCCACGGGCGACGACACCAAGGCCAACGCGCACGCGCTCATGGCCGCGCTCGGCGTCACCGCGGCGGAGATCGACATCCGTCCGGCGGCCAAGCAGATGCTCGGCGACATGGCGCATCCGTTCGCCGCCGGCGCCAAGGTCTACGACGTCACCTTCGAGAACGTGCAGGCCGGTCTGCGCACCGACTATCTCTTTCGCCTCGCCAACCAGCACGACGCGATCGTGCTCGGCACCGGCGACATGAGCGAGCTGGCGTTGGGCTGGTGCACCTACGGCGTCGGCGACCAGATGAGCCATTACAACGTCAACGGCGGCGTGCCGAAGACGCTGATCCAGCACCTCATCCGCTGGGTCGCCGACACCGGACTGTTCTCGGCCGACACCGGCGACATCCTGCGGCGCATCCTCGCCACCGAGATCTCGCCCGAGCTCGTGCCGGTGGAGCACGGCGCGCCGCCGCAGAGCACGCAGGACAAGGTCGGCCCCTACGAGCTGCAGGATTTCGCGCTGTATTACGTGCTGCGCTACGGCTTCCGGCCCTCGAAAATCGCGTTCCTGGCGGAGCAAGCCTGGGGCGATGTCGAAGCCGGTGCCTGGCCGCCCGGCTTCCCGGAGGAACGGCGCCGCGCCTACGATGCGGCCGCGATCCGGCATTGGCTCGAGCTGTTCATGCGCCGTTTCTTCGGCTTCAGCCAATTCAAGCGCTCGGCCATGCCAAACGGCCCCAAGGTGGCGGCCGGCGGTTCGCTGTCGCCGCGCGGCGACTGGCGCGCGCCATCAGACGGCACGGCGGCGGCATGGCTCGCGGAACTGTCCGTGGACGAATGAGATTTCACGGCCGGGCGGGCACCGACACCTCGCGGCCGAAGCAGCGCTGGACGGCCGCGCTATCCAATCCGAAGCGCGACAGGATAGGGTCGTCCGCCGGCAAACCGTCGCGCGAAATCGCTTCGTTGAAGCTCCGTCGCCACACGGCATAAGGACCATGCATCTCCGAGTGGTTCGCCGACGTGTTGACCACGTAGGCGCCATCGACGTCGAGCTGCCGGCAAAGCGCACCGCGCTCCCGGGCAAGATCGGCGAAGCGGTAGTGCTCGTGCAGCACGGCGTAGGGATCGCGGTGCAAAGGGTCGTGGCTGCTCGCATCGAGCCGCGCGACGACGCTGGAGCCGCACAGACGATCGAAGCTTCGATCGAAGGCGGCATGCGGGATGGGTAGCGCGCGACCGGCGCGCGCGTCGATCGCGTAGCCACGCTCGATCACCGCACCGATCGTGCCCGGCAGGATCGTCGCGCGGGCGATCGCCACGACGCGCGTGTCGATCCAGTCGTCGGCGTCGAGGACCATCAACAGCCCGCCGCCGCCGGCCAGCACGGTCTCGTTGATCGCCTGCACCTTGCGGCCGCGATCGAGATTGTCGGCGCGCACCGCCTCGATCGGCCAGTCCGCCCGGATGAAGTCGAACGGCATCTCGCCCTCGACGGTCGGCCGGTCGTGGCCGGCGACGATCACGCGGAAGTTCCGATCGTGCTGCCCGGCCAGCGACCGCAGGGTCAGCGCCAGAAGCGCCTGGACGAGCCGCCAATCCGCCGCGGCCCGACGCGCGATCAGCGGGATGCCGAAGGTGAAGGGCTCGACGGTCATGGCTTCGGTTCAGCAGCGCCGGCCTTGGCCTTCAGCGCGGCGACATGGGCGCCGTAGAGTTCGCGGCAGCGTGCCTCGCGCGCGACCAGCTCGGCATCCCCGCGCATGGCCGCAAGCCCGCGCTTCATCCCCGGCAGCTTCGCCGCGACCGTGAGGTCCTGCTCCTCGTTGCGGTCGAAGATCGGCCAGCAACCGTCGCGGTCCCAATCGACAGGGATGCCGCCGCCGCGGCGATGCTTGACGAAATAGTCGTCGCGCGAGCGCGTGTTGTAGTGGTTCACCTGGGCGAGCGTCCAGCTCACGGTGCCGGGCGCCGATTGCAGGAACTCGCTGCGCGACTCGTCGTAGAACCAGGCCGGCAAAACGCGGCCGGCACCATCGACGTAGCGCAGGTCGGCGAGTGCGGGAGCATGGGGAAAGCGCGGCTGATGCGACAGCAGCTTGCAGCCGTAGGCATCGAGTCGGGTGAAGAGCGTCTTGTAGGGCCAGTTGACGCCGTGCTCGAGCGGCGCGGCACGGGTGAAGCGTTCCGTGACGAGCGCGGGCGACCACCGCTTGTGGCCCGAACTGCCGAACAGCCGCCAGTTGACGCAGATCGCCGTGGCTCCGGGCACGGCCTCGATGAGATCGCTGACCTGTCCCGAGCCGACATGGACGTTGAGGATCTCGTCGCCGTCGAGCACCATCGCCCAGTCGGCGACATCGGTCAGCGGATGCGACGCGGCGAGCGTGTAGGCGACGAGTTGGGCCTCGCGCTGCGACGCGGGATTGCTGCGCAGGTGCACGACAAGACCGAGTTCCGCCAGGCGATCGAGCAGAGCCGGCGAGTCATCGATGCAGTCGTTGGTGCAGACCAGGACATCGGTGAAGCCGATCGATCGATGATAGGCCAGCCATTCGAGGATGTAGGGACCCTCGTTGCGCAGGGTGGCGACGAGGAGGATGCGGCGCGCGGGCATGCCCGCTTATGTCACCGCGAGGCGCGCGGACCAACGGGCGCCGGCTGCGCCTATTCCGCCGCGGCGCGGTGCGGCACCAGCGGCACGGGATCGTGACGCTCGCGCACCGCGCGGCCGCGCGAGTGATCGCGGGCGATGAAGGTGTAGATCGCCGGCGTCACGAACAGCGTGAACAGGGTCCCGATCGACATGCCGAAGGCGATCACGATCCCGATGGCGAAGCGCGAGCGGGCGCCGGCGCCCTCCGCGATCATCAACGGCAGCATGGCGACGACCATCGCGGCGGTCGTCATCAGGATCGGGCGCAGGCGCACGCCGGCCGCCTCCTCGATCGCCGCACGCCGGCTCATGCCCTCCTCCTGGAGACGGTTGGCGAATTCGACCAGCAGGATGCCGTGCTTGGAGATCAAACCGATCAGCGTGACGAGTCCGATCTCGGAATAGATGTTCATCGAGCCCATGCCGACGATGCCGAGGACGTTCAGCGGAAGCAGGGCGCCGAACATCGAGGTCGGCAGCGCGATGAGGATGATGAACGGGTCGCGGAAGCTCTCGAACTGCGCGGCGAGCACGAGGTAGATCACGATCAACGCGAAGACGAAGGTGAGCAGCAGCGTGTCGCCCTCCTGCACGAACTGCCGGCTCTCGCCCTGGAAGTCGACGGAGAAGCCTTCCGGCATGACCTTCTTGGCCTCGACTTTCAGAAAGTCGATCGCCTCCCCGAGCGTGCGGCCGGGGAACGGCACGCCCTGCAGCGTCGCGGAATTGAGCTGCTGGAAGGTCGGCAGCGCGTTGGGCTGCACCGTCTGCGACACGGTGGCGACCGTGGACAGCGGCACCAGCGCACCTTCGGCCGTGCGCAATTGATAGCGCGTCAGCCAATCCGGCGATTGCCGGAACTCGCGCGGCACCTGCGGGATCACTTCGTAGGAACGGCCGTAGAGATTGAAGCGGTTGACGTAGTTGCCGCCGAGCAGCGTCGCCAGCGTCGAGCCGATGTCGGACATCGAGATGCCGAGCCGGTTGGCCTTGGCGGCGTCGATCTTGAATTCGTATTGCGGCGTGTCGAACTTCAGGTCCGAGTCGGTGAAGATGAACATGCCACTTTTTCGCGCGGCATCCTCGATCTTGGCCATCACGTCGGCAATGTCCTTGTAGCTGCCGATCGAGCGCACGACGAACTGCAGCGGCGGTCCACCGGTGGAGCCCGGGAGGGCCGGAGGCGAGAAGCCGACGACCTTGGCGCCGGTGATCTCGCCGAACTTCGGCGAGAGGGCGGTCAGCACCTCCTTTTGCGTGCGGTGCCGGTCCTCCCAGTTCTTGAGGATGATGCCGCCGAAGCCTGACGTCACGCCCTGGTAGCCGTTGATCGCGAAGAGATGGTCGGTCTCGGGCAGAGCCTTGGCCTGCTCCCACAGCTTCGCCGTCGACTTCTCGATGTAGTCGAGATTGCCGTACTGCGGCGCCTTGATTAGACCGAAGATGACGCCCTGGTCCTCCTCCGGCGCCAGCTCCTTGGGCGTCGTCACGAAGAGGATCGCGGTGAGACCGAGCACGCCGACGAGCACCAGGACGGTGAGAGCGCGAAAGTTCAGCGAGCGCACCAGCACCCGCGTGTAGACACGGCGGAAAAAGTCGAACACGCGGTCGAGCAGGCGCGCGAAGGAGAAGGTACCCTCCGGCGGCGGCGGCTTCAGGAGCTTCGAGCACATCATCGGCGACAGCGTGAGCGCGATGACGCCGGAGACGACGACGGCACCGGCGAGCGTGAAGGCGAACTCGCGAAACAGCGCGCCCGTAAGGCCGGTGACGAAACCGATCGGCGCGTAGACGGCGGCGAGCGTGATCGTCATCGAGATCACCGGCCCGGTGATCTCGCGCGCGCCACGCAGCGAGGCATCGTAAGGCGTCAGACCCTCCTCGATGTGGCGATAGATGTTCTCGACCACCACGATGGCGTCGTCGACCACCAGGCCGATGGAGAGCACCAAGGCCAACAGGGTCAGCAGGTTGATCGAGTAGCCGAGCGCCAGCAGCATGATCATCACGCCGATCAGCGACAGCGGGATGGTGACGATCGGCACCAGCGTCGCGCGCAGGCTGCCGAGGAACAGGAAGATCACGACGATGACGATGATCGCCGCCTCGGCCAGCGTCTTCTCGACCTCGGCGATGGAGGCGCGGATGAACTTGGTGGCGTCGTAGCCGATCGCCGCCGTCAGCCCCGCCGGCAGATCGGCCTGGACCTGCGGCAGCTCGTGGCGCACCGCCGTGATGACCTCGAGCGGGTTTGCCGTCGGCGTCGCGTTGATGCCGATGAACACCGCCTTCTGCCCGTCGAACACCGAGGACGAGTCGACCGATTCCGGTCCGAGTTCGGTGGTGGCGATGTCGGCGATGCGGATCAGCGCGTCGCCGTGATTGGCGATCACGAGCTGCGCGAAGGCCCGCGCCGAATCGAGCGAGGTCAGCGCGTTGATCGAGGTCTGTGTGAAGTCGCCCTTCACCTGGCCGGCGGCGGAGGTGAAGTTGTTGGCGGCCAGCGCGTTCTTCACATCGGTGGCGGTGATGTTGCGCGCCGCCATCTTGGCCGGGTCGAGCCAGACGCGCATCGCGAAGGTCTGGCCGCCGAGGATGTCGGCCGAGGCAACCCCGTCGATGGTCTGCAGGCGAGGCTGGATCACCCGCGTCAGATAGTCGGTGATCTGCGGCAGGGTGAGCACGGTCGAATTGAACGACAGATACATCAGCGCGGTGGAATCGCCGGTCTTCTTGATCACCACCGGGTCCTGCGCCTCGCGCGGGAGCTGGTACTTCACCTGTGCGATCTTGGAGAGAACGTCGGCCACCGCGCGGTCCGCGTTGGCGTTGAGGCGCAGGTTCAGCGTGATCGTGGAGACGTTCTGCTGCGAGTTCGAGACCAGAGTGTCGACGCCCTCCGCGGAGGCCACGGCCTGCGCGATCGGCGTCGTGATGAAGCCCTTGATCACGTCGGAATTGGCGCCGGGATAGGTCGTGGTGACCGTGATCGAAGTCGACTCGAGCTGCGGGTACTGGCGAATCTGCAGCTTGGAAAATGCCGCCAAACCGACGAACAGGATCAGCAAGCTGACCACGCTGGCCAGTACCGGCCGGCGGATGAAAAGATCGGTGAAGGAGCCGCGCATCGCCCTACTCCTTCGGCAGGACGGCGGGGGCGATCAGGCGCGCATCGGGGTCGACCACCACGCTCGCCCCGTTCTGCAGTTTGATCTGGCCTTCCGCGATCACGCGCTCGCCCGGCTTCACGCCGTCGAGGATCGCGACCTCGTCGCCCTTGACCTCGCCGGTCCGTACGAAGCGTCGCGTCGCTTCCATGATCGGCTTGCCGGAGGCGTCCTTGGGCGCCTCGGCTGCCTGCGCGCTACCCGGTTTCGCTGCCGGCTGCTTCGGCGTCAGCACGTAGACGCTGTCGCCGTACAGCGAGAAGCTCACAGCCGTACGCGGCAGCACCACCACCGGGGCCGGCTCGCCCGCGATCACCTCGACGTTGGCGAACATGCCGGGCAGCAGCCGCTTGTCCGGATTGGCGAACAACGCCCGTACCATGACGGAGCGACTCTCAGAGGCGATCCGCGCGTCGACGAGGTCGATCTTGCCGCTGAAGGTCGTGCCCGGATAGGCGTCGACCTTCACGTCGACCTCTTCGCCGTACTTCAGCTTGGCGAGCGACTGCTCGGGCACGGGAAAATCGACGAAGATCGGATCGAGCTGTTGCAGCGTGATCAGGCTGGTGCCGGGGGAAGAATATTGGCCGATGTCGAGCTTACGGATGCCGAGCCGGCCCGCGAACGGCGCCAGCAGCGTCTTCTGCGCGATGATCGCCCTCACGCGCTCGACCGAAGCCTGAGCCTGGTCGCGCGCGGCTTCGGCAGAATCGAGATTGGCGCGGGCCGTGTTGCCTCCAGTGATCAGCTGCTGCTGGCGCGTCAGCGCGATGTCGGCGTTCTTCAGGATGGCCGAGAAACTCTTGAGGTCGGCGTGCTCGGGGCCTGTGTCGAGGTCGTAGAGCGGCGCGCCCTTCTCGACGTCCTGGCCCGAGCCGATGTGGATCGCCGCCACGACGCCGCCGAGCTGCGAAGCGACGTCGATGCCTTGGTAGGCACGGGCGCTGCCCACGGCGAAGAGTCCGGGCACCCACCGGTCCTGCTTGGCCGTGGTGGCGGCGACGCTGGTCGGCGGCGGCGCCATCGAAGCGATGATGCCTTTGATGATCCCGGGCTTCATGTCGAAGTGGAAGTGGTACAGCGCGGCCGAGAGGCTGCCGAGGACCACGAAGACGGCCACGAAGATGAGAGTCTTGACCGCGCGCTTCATTGAGGCTCCTGAGCCTGCCGGACCGTATCCGTACCAGTGGGTCTTTTTAGCACGCGAAGCGCGGCAGCAAAAAGGCAGCAGCGCCGCATCGCGTCGATGCGCGGATGGTCAGTCTTCTTTATTCAAATGAGGGTAGAACGGCCTGCGGGGCACCGTCCCCTGGAGCCATGGGATGTTCGGAGGTCTGGTTGTCGAGAGTCGGGAGCGGCGCGCGCTGGTCGAGGCCGTCCATCGCTCGCAGGCCGTGGCATCGTTCGCGATCGACGGGACGATCTTGTCCGCCAACGATAATTTCCTGGCCTTGTTCGGCTACGGCGCCGACGAGGTGATCGGCCGGACGCACGCGATGTTCGTGGATCCGGGAGCGGGAGCCAAGGCCGTCGATACCGAGCTGTGGCGACAACTCCGCGCCGGTCGCTTCCAGCAGGCCGAGTTCAAACGGCTCGGCAAGGATGGCCGCTTCCTCTACATCAAGGCCTCGTACAATCCGATCCTCGGTGCCGGCGGCAAGCCCGTGAAGATCGTGAAGATCGCGACGGATATCACGGCCGCGACGCGGCTCGCGATGGACGACGAGGGACAGATCAAGGCGTTGCGGCAATCGCAATGCGTGATCGAGTTCGAGCTCGACGGCACGATCCTGTCCGCCAACGAAAAATTCCTGGATGCCTTCGGCTACCGTCTCGAGGAGGTCCGAGGTCGCCATCACCGCATGTTCGTCGATGCGGCGACGGTCGAGAGCCAAGCCTACCGAACCTTCTGGAATCGCCTGCGGAGCGGGATCTACCAGGCCGGCGAGTTCCAGCGGATCGGAAAGGAGGGCCGCGAGGTCTTCATTCAGGCGACCTACAATCCCATCACCGATCGCGACGGTCGTCCGATCAAGATCGTCAAATTCGCGGCCGACATCACGAACCAGGTGAGGGAGCATCGGCGAAGGGAAGACCTTCAAAAGGTCGTGGCGGAGGACCTCAACGGCATCGCGGAAGCCGCCAGCGACGTCGCGCGCCAGGCGTCCGATGCGTCATCGACCGCCGTCGCGGTCCGCTCCGACGTGGAAGCGGTGGTCGTCGGCGCCGACCACCTCTTCCAGTCCGCGGATCGCATCGGCGTTCAGATCTCGCAGGCGACGACGATCCTCGGCCGCGCGGTCGACGAGACGATCGTGACGACGAGCCTGATGGGCGAGCTCGGGCAGCATGCCGCCCGCATCGAACAGGCGATCGCGCTGATCCGGGGGATCGCCAGCCAGACCGATCTACTCGCGCTCAACGCAACCATCGAAGCCGCGCGGTCGGGCGACGCGGGTCGGGGGTTCGCCGTCGTCGCACAGGAGGTCAAGGCGCTGGCGAACCAGACCAAGCGGGCGACCGAACAGGTCACGGCGCAGATCGTGAGCGTGCAGCAGGCGGCGGGTCAGGCGGCAGGCGCCATCGCTTCCATCACCGAAACGATCGCCGCGCTCAACGCCCTCTCGATCGAGATCACCTCGACAATCGCCGAGCAGTCGGACGTGATGCGCAGCATGTCGGTTGGGATGAGGACGGTCTCGCAAAGCGCGACGGCGATCACGGGCAGCATGTCGCGCATCGCCGTCGCCACCGACTTCGTCGACGACGCGACGCGAAAAGTCCGTACCGCGTCGCGCAGCCTGGTCTGACGGCTTTAGAAGAAGCGACCAGGTGAGACCGCCGACCGACCTAGGATCGGCGAACCGGCTTCGTCTCGATCGTGCCGAACACGTAGTCCCAGTAGGGGGCGCTGACGCCGAAACCCTTATCGTGATCGCGGAAGTGGTGCATCAGGTGGAGGCGGCGCAGCATCAGGCCGAGCTTGGTCGTCGGCGCCGCGTGATGCGTGTAGAAATGCACCATGTCGTACGCCAGGTAGCCGGAAATGAAGCCGACGAGCGCCGGCAGACGCAGCGTCGCACCGAAGAGCAGCGTCGCTACGAAGAAGGCGATGATCATGATCGGGCCGGAGAGCAGGATCGGCATCACGAGGCGCAATGGATCGTTGGGATGATCGTGATGCACGCCGTGGATCAAAAAGTGGATCCGCCGCCCGAATGCGCCGGGGAACTCCCAATGAAACAGATAACGATGGCCGAAATATTCGATCAGCGTCCAGATGAGGTAACCGGTGACGATCATCGCAGGGGCGACGAGCGGCGCGACGGCTTGGAAGGAAAGAACCGCGAGCACGGCGATGATCGGCACGTAGACGATGAGCGGCATGGTCCAATGCACGCGCGAGAGCCTGTCGAGAAGCGCATTGTCGAACAGCCGGGGCGACGCCGAGAGACGATCCGCCTCGCGCGCAAACCCATGATCGGTCGCCGTCATCCGCCCTGCCCGCCCATGCTGCCCTGGATCATCGGATGTAGCCCTGCCGCAAGGCGAGGATCAAGTCACATCGCGCAACACTCCGTTGCAAGGCGAAGGCGAGATTGTGTCGGCCTCGAACGAGTCCAGCTTGCAGGCAACAAAACGGACGATAGTACATTCCTCAACGATTCGACGACCGGCGGCACCACGTCGGCTCGTCGAGCCCGGAGTGATGGATGACGCGGACCCTCGTGCCCCTTTTTGTCACCGGCTTGGTCGTCGCGACGATCCCGTTCTGCAACTCCGTCGCGGCCCAGCAACCGCCAGCGGCCGCTCCCGAGCCTAAGATGCCACCGATGCCCAGCATGGAAGGCCAGCAAGGCGACGTCAGCAAGCCGGTGACGCAGATCCCGCCACGCAAGAAGCCCGTGACGGTCGAGAAGAAAGGTCCCAAGGAAGCGCGTCCCGCGCCACCCCGCAAGAAACGTTGACGCCAAGTCCGCCGGGAGGATGCGCTCGCGCGTCTAACCCGGCGCAACGAGTTCCGGCCTTGTCAGACGCCGTCCGAGATGGCGGTCACCTCGGGCTTCGCCCTGGCGCGAGCCGAACCTAAGCTGCTTGGTACCCGAAAGACGATCGGACGCCCGACAACCTACTTGGCGCCCGGTAGGGCGGCTCCTCCGGCGGGGTTCGGCGCGCCTTTGTTGGCCTCGAGCTTCTTGCGCTCGTCCTCGGCGCGCTTCTGGAGCTCGGCTTGCAGCTTCTGCTGCTGATCCTGCAAGACCTTCGGGTCGATCGCCGGCCCGTCGAACGCGGGGCCGAAACCGTCGAGCGGCACCTGGAAGATGACCTCGGCGCTATCGCGATTGCGAACGTTCACGTCGACGCTCTTCGCCTTCTTCATGGCATCGAGCATGCTGCCCTTGACCTTGGCCTCGGCGAAGCAACCATTCGGGAAGCAGATCTCGTAGGTGCCGTCGATCGGCGGCTGGCCCTCGACCGTGAAGCGAAAGCCCGGGCGCAGCATCAGGCCGATCGGCATCAACATGCGGACGATACGCTGGTCATCACCCTGGATGTCGTAGACCGCGAGCGCCAGCACCGGAGGCTTGCCGGCCTCGGCCGAGAAGTCGCGGGTGGTGTAGCACACCTGCTTGTTGGCCGAAGGGTCCTTGCCGCACACCTTGGTCCAGTTCTGCTGGGTCGCGACCAGGGGCAGGCGATTGTTCGCAGCGCCCGGTGGCGGCGCGGCGGGGGCGTTCGGCTGGACGGTGGGCGCGTCCGCGGCCGGCGCAGCGGGAGCCGCCGGCTTCTTCTTGGCGGCGAGCGCCGGCGTGGCGACGAGGCCGGCGCCGAGCAACGCCAGAGCGAGAACGCGCGACGGGGAGGACGGGCGCTTGGACCGAAGCGTCATCAGGGAGAAATCCTTATCGTTCTGCACTCGGCCTAGGGCGTAGGGAGCCGCGAGCGGCCGTTGGCGGCTGCGTCCGTGCAGCGCCCGGCGGCGCGGCGCTGCTCTTTACCTCGCAATGAGGCGTTATGGTGACGATGTTCGGTGGAAGCGCAACGCTCTCGACGATGGGCGAGCATGCGAATCATCGTTCGATGGTCTAGGAGAGCACGATGGCTCCGTCGCGGAACTCTCTCGTCGAACCGATCGCTCTCGACCGGGCCTCGTACCCGTGATGCCTGCGCACCTGGTTTCCGGGGACGACGCCTTCGCGATGAGCGGGCTCGATGCCCTGATCGCTACCGCCGCGCGGTCCAGCCCCGACACGGTCCTCCTCGCCGACGACGGCGGCGCTGTCACGGCGGCCGTGCTGGCGCGCCGGGCCCGCGTGCTCGCCGAACGGATCCGCCTCGCCGGGCTGCGACGGGGCGAGCGAGTGCTGATCGTCGCCAGCGCGCAAGTCCAGACGCTCGTGTCCATCGCCGCTGCGGTCAGAGCCGGGCTCGAGCCGGCTTTGGCGCATCCCGGCCTGAGCGCGATCGAGCTCGCCGCCCATGCCGGCGCGGCGGAAGCCGCGGCGCTGATCGGCCCGGCGTTCTATGGTCAGTCACTCGGCGAGATCTATCTTTCCGCCGCAGCCCTCGCCGGCGCGGTTCGCCTGATCGCGACGCACGGGTCGGAGGCGGTCGACGGCGCGCTCGACGTGTCGGCGGCAACGCTCGATTCCATGCCCGAACCCGTCGACGGCGCGGCCGTCGATCCGCCCTTGGAGATGCCGCTGATCGCGACGTTTTCCGGACCGGCTTCGGCACCGCGGCTGGTATCGCACCGGCAGGCGACCCTGTTCGCCGATGCACTGTCCCTCGTCGAACAGGCACGCATCAACCCGACCCGGCGCATCCTGTCGTTGTTGACGCCTTCGAGCCGCGCCGGCTTGGTGGCCGGTCCGTTCGCGGCGCTGGTCGGCGCCTCCGAACTGGTGCTGCACGGCCCATTCGCGGCCGGCACCTTCCTCGCCCACCTCGACGCTGCGCCGGGCGCCCATCTCGTGGTGCCCGTCGCGCTCGGCACCTTGCTGGCGCAAGAGGCCTTCACGGCCGAGCTCTCGTCGCTGATCCTGGTGTCGCGCTTCGACACCGCCGAGGTCTTCCGGCTACCCGATCCGCTTCCGGCAGCACGCGCCGTCGCCGATCTCTACGCCTTCGGCGAGGACAGCGTGTTGGCTCAACGTCGCCTCGACGGCGAGGCCCGGCCGCCGAACCGGGTCGCCGACGGCAGCCTCACCGACGGACTCGGCGCCAGACTCAACCGCGCCCGCGCCGAGCATCGCCTGCACGCGAGCGACGGCGCCTGATGGCGCGTCGCCTCGTCATCGCCAACAAGACCTACTCGTCCTGGTCGATGCGCCCGTGGCTGCTGATGCGCCATTTCGCGATCCCCTTCGACGAGATCGTCATCCCGCTCGACAGGCCCACGAGCCATGCCGAGATCCTGCGCCACAATCCAGCCGGCAAGGTGCCGGTTCTCGAGGACGGCGCGCTCGTGGTGTGGGACTCGCTCGCGATCGTCGAGCATCTCGCCGAGACGTATCCCGATCTCGCGATCTGGCCGCGCGACCCTGCGGCACGCGCGCTCGCGCGCTCGCTGTCGTGCGAGATGCATTCCGGCTTTTCGGCACTGCGTCGCAACCTGCCGATGAACATGCGCCGCGACGGCCGCCCGGCGACCCTGGATCGCGAGGCGCAGGCTGCGGTGGGCGCCGACTGCGCCCGCATCGAGGCCGCATGGGCCGACGCCCGCGCCCGCTTCGGCCAGGGTGGCGCCTTCCTGTTCGGCGCCTTCTGCGCCGCCGACGCCATGTTCGCGCCCGTGGTCAACCGCTTTGCGGCCTACGCCATCCCCGTCGACGAGATCTCCCGGGCCTACATGGAGGCGATGCGCGCGCTGCCGGCGTGGCGAGACTGGGCGACGGCGGCGCAGGCCGAGGGCTGGACCCTGCCGCGGATCGACGAGCGGTAGCCGACAGCCTTTCACGGATCGCCGGAGGCCGCCTACACCCAGGCCCGGCGTTTCCAATCCACGGCATAACAGTCAGGCTCCGCCGCCAGCGCGCCTAGGCCGGCCAGCACGGCGTCGCCGGTGGTGATGATGCGGGTCGGGATCTTGCGCAGCATCTCGCCGAAAGGCGACTTGTCCTCGAAACGGGCGCGGAAGTCGGCGGGATCGAGAAGGTCGATCAGGCGCGGCAGCACGCCGCCTGAGAAGGTGACCCCGCCCGTCGCCATGAAGGCCATCGTCATGTCGCCGGCGAAGCGTGCGGCGAGGCGCCAGAACAGCCGCACCGTGGCGGCGTCCTCCCCGGCGTGGTCGGCCATGGCGCGATCGACGAGCACCTTCACGTCATAGCTCGGGGCCACCAGTCCGCGTGCGGTGGTACGCGCCTTGTGCAAGCGGAGCAGACCGGGCCCGGAGAACACGGTCTCCGCCGAGATGCGCCCGTTCGGCGCCATCGGAATATGCGGCCAGATCGCGCCCTCCTCCGCACCGACCGGCCCGAAGTCGACGTGCCCCGCCTCGCTCGCCAGCGCGAAATGTCGTCCTCCGACCTCGATCAGGGCGGAGGCGCCCAGCCCGGTGCCGGGACCGAGCACGACCTGCGCGCCGCCAAGCGTATTGTGGACGTCGCCGATCTGGCGCACCCAGTCGGCGCGGACCGTCGGCAGGGCCAGCGCCTGGGCCTCGAAATCGTTGAGGATCAGTCCTTGCTCGAGGTCGGCTGCGCGGGCGACCTCGGCGCCGTCGATGGACCAGCGCGCGTTGGTCATGTGCACCGTACGCCCTTCGACCGGGCCGGCGGCGCAGGCGATCACAGAGCGGGGGCGCGACGGCAGGCGCTGGACCGTGTCCGCGATCGCCGCCTCGAGGCTCGGGAAGTCGCGGGTGACGAGGTGCTGCGGGGTCGAAGGATCGGCACCGGCTTCGGCGACGAGAGCGAAGCGGGCGTTGGTGCCACCGATGTCGCCGACCAGGACGGGAAACGGGAAATGCACGGATGTCGGCTCCTGGTCGAAGGCACTGCGCCTCCTTAGCCGAGGTGCGGCATTCCGCGCCACCCGCGGACGATCAGCCTTGTGGCCAACCCTTTGGCAAGCCTCAGGCCGCCGAGACCTAATGCACCATCGCCGGCACGTCGGCGACGGCGACGGCGATGGGACGGTCGTCGTAGTCGGACGGCTCGGTCTCGTCGGGCGCGGTGTTGGGCAGCAACAGCGACAGCGCGGCCGAGACCACGATGTTGAGGACGAGTGCGGTGAAGCCGTTGTAGGCGGCGATGGTGCCCCAGACGACGTGGGTCGGGACCCAGGCGGTCGCGCCGTAGGACAGATACGTTCCCACCACGATGCCGGTGACGAGCCCGACGAGCAGTGCCGGCCCGCGGAACCAGCGGGTGAAGAGGCCGAACACCAAGGCCGGGAAGATCTGAACCATCCACACGCCGCCGAGCAGCTGCAGGTCGATCGCGAAGGTCGTGGGCACCAGAAGGATCACCAGCAGCGCGCCGATCTTGACGACGAGGCTGACGAACTTGGCGAGCGACGCTTCCTTGGCGGGCTCGATCGCCGGATTGACGAAAGGCTTCCACACGTTCCGTGTGAAGGTGTTCGCCGCCCCGATGCTCATCACGGCTGCGGGCACAAGTGCCCCGACCGCGATGCCGGCGAAGGCGAAGCCGGCGAACCACCCCGGGAACATCTTGAGGAACAGCTGCGGCACCGAATCCTGCGGGTTCTTCACGATGATGCCGGCGGCCAGGGCCATGAAGCCCATGATCGCGATCAGCCCGAGCACCAGCGAATAGGCCGGCAGCATGAAGGCGTTGCGGCGGATCGCGCCCGGCGACGAGGCCGAAAGGATCGCGGTCATCGAGCTCGGATACATGAAGAGCGCCAGCGCCGAGCCGGCGGCCAGCGTCATGAACGGCACGATCTGCGAAGGCGCGAGCAGGATGCCGGCCGGCTTGTGGGTCACGGCGCTCTTGGCGGCGAGCAATGCCGAGGCCCGATCGAAGACGACGCCGTAACCGCCGAGCTTGATCGGCACGATGATGACGGCGGCGATGACGAAGATGTAGATCATGATGTCCTTGACGAAGGCGATCATGGCCGGCGCGCGAAGCCCGGACGAATAGGTGTAGATGGCGAGGATCGCGAAGGCGATCGTGAGCGGCAGGTGGCTCGAAGGGAAGCCCAGCGCCTGGATCGCCTTCTCCATGCCGACGAGCTGCAGCGCGATGTAGGGCATCGTGGCTATGATGCCGGTCACGGCGATCGCGAGGCCGAGCCATCGGTCGCCGTAGCGACCCGCGACGAAGTCGGCGCCGGTGACGTAGCCACGCTTGTGCGTCACCGCCCACAGCTTGGGGAAGGTGATGTACAGCAACGGGTAGATCAGGATCGTGTAGGGCACGGCGAACAGGCCGAAGGCCCCGCTGGCGTAGACCAGCGCCGGCACGGCGATGACGGTGTAGGCGGTGTAGAGATCGCCGCCGATCAGGAACCACGACACCCAGGGGCCGAAGCGGCGACCTCCGAGGCCCCATTCGTGCAGATCGGAGAGGTCGCCGCGGCGCCAGCGCCCGGCGAGGAAGCCGATCGCGGTGACGAAAGCGAAGATGACGACGAAGACGATCGTCGCCGGCCAGTTCGGCGTGACGTCGGCGGGATTCACGCCTTGCCCTTCGCGCGATCGAGCCGGAACGCGGCGTAGATGAACAGGGCCGAGAGCGGCACCAGCGCGAACACCGCCCAGTACAGGAAGGGGAAGCCGAACAGGCGCGGCTCGTCCCTGTTGTAGAGCGGCGCGGCGAGCGCCAGGACGCAGGGAATGATGAGGAGGATCGCTTTCATTGTGGGGCGAAGGGATCGTGAAAGCGCGTGCCGAAGTCAACGGTGTCTTTTGATTTCGAGGGTCGCCCGAACGCGATCATGCACAAGCGTGGTGGCGCTGATCATGGCGTCGCCCGAGCCGGACTTCGACCAGCCTTCGGTAAACCGGAACGCTCGAGGACTTTCACTCGTCGATCGCATCGTACACCGTCACCTCGCGACCGACGAAGCGGGCCATTCGCGCCATGCCGGTGCGGCCCGAGCCGAGGTCGAGGTTGAGCCGATCCCGCGCCACGATCGCCGAGCCGTATCGGCCGGCGTTGTCGTGCGGCGTGTGACCATGCACGACGAAGAGGCCGCCGTGCGACGGCGCACGAAGGAAGGGCTCGCGGATCCAGGCCCAATGGTCCGCCTCGCGAAGGGTACGAAACTCGACGTCCCACGGCGCGGCAAGAAAGTCGTCGCGCGAGATCGTCGGAGAGAGACCGGCGTGGACGAAGATCAGGTCGCCGCTGCGCCAGTGCGAGCGCATCCCCCGCACGAAGGCGAAGCGCTCGTTCAGAACCAGATGCAGTCGCTCGGGCGTATGAAAGCGCTCCCAATCCGGCCCGAATGCTTCGGCAAGCACGGCGTCGCCGCCGTTGTCGATCCACAGGGCATAGGCCGACAGGCGACGGTGCGGCGCACCCGCCAGCGCGCACAGCAGCATCTGCTCGTGATTGCCCATCAGCGCGATCGTCTCGGCCGCGTCGACTCGGTTGCCGGCCTCGGCCGCTAGATCCAGCACGCGGAGGCTCGCCGGCCCGCGGTCGATCAGGTCGCCGGTGAAGAGCATCACGCGGCGCCCCGGGCGCGGTAGCGTGGCGGCCCGCACGAGGAGCGCGTCGAGGAGATGCGCCTCGCCATGGATGTCGCCGATGGCGAGAACCTCCTCGCCAGGCGCCGCGGCCTGCGAAAGAGTGAAACGCGTCTCGACGATCAAGCAGCGGGCCGCCGCTTGCGCTGGCGGCGAAGCCAAGCCACATTCCGCGCCCCCGACGGGGTCGCTCGGGCCGAAGGTGGTGGAACGCGCGTCATGAAAGTCACTCTGGAACGGGCCACGCTGCTCAAGTCGCTCGGCCACGTGCATCGGGTCGTCGAGCGGCGCAACACCATCCCGATCCTCTCCAACGTGCTGCTGCGCGCCGACGGACAGTCGCTGACCCTCAAGGCGACCGACCTCGACCTCGAGGTGACGGAGATCGTCTCCGCCGACGTCGGGCAGAAGGGCGCGACCACCCTGCCCGCGCACATCCTGCACGACATCGTGCGCAAGTTTCCCGACGGGGCGCAGGTGAGCCTGGAGAATGCCGGCGACAGCGCGCAGTTCGTCCTGCGCTCCGGACGCTCGCGCTTCAACCTGCAGGCGCTGCCCGAAACCGACTTTCCCGACCTCGCCGCCGGCGAGATGACCCACAGCTTCACGATCGCCGCGGCGGAGCTGAAGAAACTCATCGACAAGACGCAGTTCGCGATCTCCAACGAGGAGACGCGGTACTACCTCAACGGCATCTACATGCACACGGTCGACGTCGAGGGCAGCACGCTGCTGCGCGCCGTCGCCACCGACGGCCATCGCCTCGCCCGCGTCGAGGTGGCGGCGCCCGACGGGTCCGCCGGCATGCCGGGCATCATCGTGCCGCGCAAGACGGTGGCCGAGGTGCAGCGTCTGGCCGAGGCCGGCGCCGAGGAGATCAAGGTCGAGGTCTCGACCGCCAAGATCCGTTTCACCTTTGGCGACGTGGTGCTCACGTCCAAGCTGATCGACGGGACCTTCCCCGATTACCTGCGCGTCATTCCCAACGGCAACGACAAGCGCCTGATCGTCGACCGCAAGCCTTTTCAGGAAGCGGTCGACCGCGTCTCCACCATCTCCTCGGAGCGCGGCCGCGCGGTGAAGCTGGCGGTCGCCGACGGCAAGCTGACGCTGTCGGTCACCAATCCGGACAGCGGGTCCGCCGTAGAGGAACTCGAGGTGGACTACGATGCGGCGCCGATCGATATCGGGTTCAACGCCCGCTACCTGCTCGACATCACCGCCCAGATCGAATCCGACACGGCCCTGTTCAAGATGGCCGATCCCGGCTCGCCGACGCTGGTGCAGGACCGCGACGGCGCGTCGGCGCTCTACGTGCTGATGCCGATGCGGGTGTAGGCGGACCCGATCGGACAGCCACCCCCTCCGGAAGCTCGCACGAGCGCCCCGCGCGGCAAAGGATTTCGCCTCGACGCGCTTGTCTCGGATCGCCAATGCGCCTGCCGAGCCCCGAAATGCGCCGTCATGCTCGACGATCGCACGACGCGGGTGACGATAGGACATCGGCGAACGACATGGCGCTCGCCGCCGTGTCCGTCTCGCTCTATCCTCGACCAATGTTCGACAGCCATCACCAAACCTTCGACGAAACCGCCGATCGCACGCAGGGTGCGGCACGCGTGGGCGCCCTGCGCGCGCAACTAAAACGTCAGGAACTCGACGGCTTCGTCGTGCCGCGCTCCGACCGGCACCAGGGCGAGTACGTCCCGCCCAGCGAGGAGCGGCTGGCCTGGCTCACCGGCTTCTCCGGGTCGGCCGGGCTGGCCGTCATCATGGCCGACGCCGCTGCGATCTTCGTGGACGGGCGCTACACGATCGCCGTGCGCGATCAGGTCGACACGACCGTGATCACGCCTGTCGCGATCGCCGAGACAAAGCCCGAGTCGTGGCTGGGAGAACGCCTGCGCGAGGGCGACAAGCTCGGCTACGATCCCTGGCTCGCGACGCCGGACCAGGTGCGCCGATTGAAAAAAGCGGCCGAGGAGGCCGGCGCCACGCTGGTGGCCGTGGGCTCCAACCCGATCGACGCCATCTGGCAGGATCGGCCCGCACCGCCACGCGGCGCGATCAGCCTTCGCAAGCCCAAGCTCGCCGGGGAGCCGGCGGCGAAGAAGATCGCGCGGGTGTCGCTGGCGATCGGCAAGGCGGATGCGCTGCTCGTCTCCGATCCGCATGCGATGGCATGGCTGTTCAACATTCGGGGCGCCGATGTCGGTCACACGCCGCTGCCGCTCGGCTTCGCGCTGGTGCCGGAGATCGGCCATCCGACCCTGTTCGTCGAAGAAGGCAAGCTTTCCGACCGCGATGCCGCCGCGCTCGCCAAACTCGCCACCGTGGCCACGACGGCCTCGGTCGAGACCGTGTTGGTGGCGCTCGGCAAGACCGGCAAGAGCGTGCTGTTCGACGCTGCCACCGTGCCGGCGCGACTGGTGCAGGGCCTGGAGGAGGCCGGCGGCACGGCGATCGTCGGCACCGATCCGATCGCGCTGATGAAGGCGCGCAAGAACGCCGCCGAACTCGCCGGCACCCGCGAGGCGCATCGCCGCGACGGCGCCGCCGTGACGACGTTCCTGCACTGGTTCGCCACGCACGCCCGGCCGGGCAAGCTCGACGAGATCGAGGCGGCGCAGGCGCTCGAGCATTTCCGCCGCGAGACCGGGCTGCTCAAGGACCTGTCGTTCCCGACGATCTCGGCGGCCGGCCCGAACTCGGCGATCCCGCATTACCGCGTCTCCACCGCATCGAACCGCAAGCTGGAGCGCGGCATCTACCTCGTCGATTCCGGCGCGCAATACGAGGACGGCACCACCGACATCACCCGCACGTTGGCGGTGGGTCGCCCGACGGCCGAAATGCGCGACCGCTCCACCCGCGTTCTCAAGGGCATGATCGCGATCTCGCGTGCGGTCTTCCCGAAAGGCACCTCGGGCGCACAGCTCGATGCGTTGGCGCGGCAGCATCTCTGGGCCGCCGGGCTCGACTTCGATCACGGCACCGGCCACGGCGTCGGCGTCTACCTCTCGGTCCACGAAGGGCCGCAGCGGCTCGCCAAGACCGGCCACGTGGCGCTGGAACCGGGCATGATCCTCTCCGACGAGCCCGGCTACTACAAGGCCGGCGCCTACGGCATCCGCATCGAGAATCTCGTCGTCGTCGAACCGCGCGACATCGAGGGCGGCGACCGCGCCATGCTCGGCTTCGAGACGCTGACCCTGGCGCCGATCGACCACGCGCTCATCGACCTCAAGCTGCTCGATGCCGGCGAGCGGGCCTGGCTCGACGGCTATCACGCCAGAGTACGCAGGGAGATCGGCCCGCTGGTCGCGCCGGAGGTGCGTCGCTGGATGGCTGAAGCGACCAAGAAACTCTGAAATGATGCTTCAGCGGGGATACTGAAGCATCATTTCATCAGCGACAGGCTGCCGCCGTTCGGCGGCGGAACCACAGTGGAGGCGCGCGCTTGACCTGCGGCCGAGCTGGAGTTCCGAGTGTTTGCGCCCGATACGATTGTAAAGTCTTCGTTGGTCAAATCGGCCCCTGTCGTATCCACGGTGGTCGCCATACCGGTCTGCAACGAAGAATTGCATATCGAACCGTGCCTTCGCGCGCTCGATAGTCAACGCGGCTTGGCGGTTGGCAGCCTCGGCGTCCTGCTCCTGCTCAACAATTGCACCGACGGGACGGCCGCGCGGATTGCTGCTCTGGCGCCGGACCTGACCTGCGCCTTGAAGGTCGTCGTCCGTGACGATCCGGCCGCATCCGCCGGGTGGGCGCGGCGGCGGGCGATGGACGCTGCCGCCATGTGGATTGAAGAAGGCAGCGGCGATGGCGTGCTGCTGACCACCGATGCCGACAGCCGCGCGCCGTCGGATTGGGTCGCGCGCAATGTCCGTGGCATCGCGGCCGGAGCGGATGCCGTTGCCGGTCGCCTCGCGCTCGATCCGGTCGATGCGGCTCTCTTGCCGGCGGCGCTTCATGAGCGCGGGGCGCTCGAGGCCGAATACGAGGCGCTTCTGGCCGAGATCACGGCGCGACTGGATCCGACGCCCGGCAATCCCTGGCCACATCACTGGTGCCGATCCGGCGCGAGCCTTGCCACGAGTCTCGGCGCCTATCGCGCCATCGGCGGGATCCCCGACATCCCCTGCGGCGAGGATCGCGCGTTCGTCGATCGGTTGTTGGCCTCCGATCTCGTGGTGCGGCACGATCCCGACCTCGTGGTGGTGACATCCGGTCGCCTGCTGGGCCGCGCCAAGGGCGGCGTGGCCGATACGATCCGCTTGCGCTGCGATCATCCCGAAAGCCTCTGCGACGACCGCCTCGAGCCGGTTGGGTCCGTGGTGTCGCGTGCATTGTTGCGCCGCCGCTTGCGCCGCCTTCACCGCGACGGGCAGCGTGCCGCGCTGCGCCGCCGTGCGCGTGCGCTTGGGATCGACGGTGTGAACGCCACGCGAATCGCGGGCCTCTCCACTTTCGGCGCGATGCACGCGGCTCTTGAGTCGGCAAGTTCGCGCCTCGGCTACCGTCCGCTCCGGCCCGCCGACCTACCGCGCCAGATTCGGCGCGCGCGGATGTTCGTCGCACTTCTGAGGGTTGCGACGAGCAGGCACCAAGCGATGAGTGGAACTCAAACGAAGCCGGCAGCCGTTACTCCGGGTACGATTGTGGTGGCAGCATACGACTGAGAAGGTCGTCTTTCCGCACGAAGAGGTGCCAGGCGGTGCCGGCGAGATGCAGGAGAATCAGAGCGTAGACCGCGAACTGCGTGTAGACGTGCGTGACCGCCGCGATGAATCCTTGTTCTTTGCTGATCGGCATTTTGGGTAAGTCGAAAAGGCCGAGAACGTCGATCGGCGGCTTATCGCCCGACATCATGACGTAGCCCGAGACCGGCATGACGATGAGCACGATGTAGAGAAGCCAGTGCGTCGACTTGCTCAATCCCGCTTCCAAGGCTCCGGCGCGACCGGGTAGCGACGGCACTGGATGAAAGGCGCGATAGACGATGCGTGCCACAACGATCGCAAGTATCGCCAGCCCTACGGTGAAGTGGGCGGAGGCATAATTCGCCGGAGTGCCGGGGAATGGCGCGACGTAGATATCGGGATGGTCCGGCTTGGTCTTGAAGCCGCCGTAGATCCATCCGAGCGGGATCACGGTGAAGACCAGCAGTGCCGTGCCCCAATGGAACCAGCGTGCACCGATGCTGTAGCGGCGTTGATCGATATCGGCCATCTCGCGCGATTACCTTTCGCTTGAGGAACTCGGGTCGATCGGCGGGACCCGGAGGATGTCGAGACGATACGCCTTGTCGCGTCGCCTCTCGACGACGTCGGCAGCGACGGTAGCGACGGTAGCGATGAACAGGTCCGCCGCCTCGTCGCCGGAGAGCGGATAATGCGTCTCGCCAAGCCAATGCACGAGTACGATGTCGCACCCGGTCCGCGCCGCCGCGCCCACCCGAGCCGCCAACTGCCGGACATCGTCGCGATCGAGATAATACACGACCTCCGACAGCAGGATGAGGTCGAACGTGCCGTCGGGCCATTCCGCCGGGACGCGACGCCGCTCGAAGCGCACGCCGGGACGATCGGCGCAACGCTCGCGCGCCCGGTCCAGCGCCGCCGCGGCGACATCGAGCGACAGCAGCGCATCGCAGCGGCCGGAGAGCTGGCGCGTGAGGACGCCGATCGAGCAACCGACTTCGAGCGCCGCGGCGTAGCGCTCGCGCGGCAGCGCCGCCAGCGTGGCAGCATATTTGTCGCGCTCATAGTCGCTCTGCGCGAAACGCCAGGGGTCCGGGTCGAGGGCATAGAGATCATCGAAATAGGTCGTCGGGATCGACGTCTCGAACCGGCTCATGCCGTCTCCAGAAGGATTTCGTGGGACCTCGCGAACAGCGCGATCATCTCCGGTGTCAGCCGAAAGCCGTTGGGGCTGTCGTCGACGAGGTCGGTGGTCTGCGAACGATGCGCGGCCACGGCGGCGAGCTTCGCCGGCAGGTGCCGCGACACGTCGAGACGGACTCCGCGCGGCGCGGGCCCGACATCGTGATCGACGGGCAAGGTCCAGCCCCAGATCGGATAGGCCAGCACGCGGGCGCCCCCGAAGCGATCGCCTGCCGCCGCGACGATGTCGGCAGTCGCAAGATGATCGCAATGGGGATCGTGGCGCCAGGTGACGCAGACCGCGCCCGCACCGACCTCGCGCGCCGCGGCGGCGATGACGGCACCCGCGGCCTCGGCCTGCGGCCCCGCGGCGGGCACGTGGCGGTCCGGCAGACGGATGAAACGGATCGCATCGGGAGGCAGGCCGAGTTCGACAGCGGCGGCACGCGTTTCCTCCTCGCGCAACGCGCGCAGAGTCGGCGGCGGGAAGCGGCGCGAGCCGGGATGCGAGCCGGCGCCATCGCTGACGACCACCAGGCGCGTCGGCGTGCCGCTCGCGCAAGCCTCGGCGATCAGGCCGCCGCAGCCGAGGCTCTCGTCGTCGGGATGGGGTGCGACCACTACCAGGCCGCCGCCGCGGAGGATGTCGGGCAACGTCGCGACCGGCAGCCTCTCGGCCGCCGCGAAAAAGGCTCCTGCGTTCACGCGTCCTGCCTGAGCTGGAACGAGGCCGCCGACAGGAGCGAGGCGTCGAGCGCCGGTTGCCGCAGGTAGGTCTGCAGGTCGCGCACGACGCGTTCCAGCGGATTGGGGCGAGTGAACGCCTTGAGGCCGATCGCCTTTTCGGCACAGGCGACGACGTCCAGCGCGGCCGCCTCGAAGGCGTTGCGGGCGAGGTCGACGTAGGCGTCGATCGCCTCGGCCTTCTCGACTTCGCCTTCCTCGACTTCGCCTTCCGCCAGGGCCCCGGCCCGCGCGACCCACAGACGGGCCGTCTCCGCCGCAATCGCAGCCGACCCGAAGCGCGCCAGCTGCACCGGGTTGTCGCGATGCGGACTGCTGCGCAATTGCGCCTTGTAGAGGTCGAGCACCGCCTCGACGCCCCCGAGCTGCACCGCCAGGACGCGCCAGGCGCCCCCGCGGAAATAGGGCGAGCGGAGGTAGTCGCCCGGCTGCCCCAGGATGTCGTCGGGCGCGACGACGATGTCGGTGAAGTCGACGTTGCCCGTGGCGCTGCCGCGCATGCCGCGCACGGTCCATCCGGACAGGTCCGTGCGCTCCGGCCCGGCCACATCGGGCAACAGCATCACCGAGGCGCCGTCGTGCTCGGCAGCGACGAGCGGCCGCCGGATGTGCCCGCAGCCCGAACAGAGGATCTTGCGGCCGGCGAGCACGAGGCGGTCTCCGTCGCGCACCAGACGCAATGGTTCGCCCGCCATCCACACGCCGCCGAGGCGCCCGGCCGCCGCCTCGGCTCGCAGCCGGCGAAGGGCGCCCGGCGAGCCGTAGCGGATCGCCAACGCCACCGCATTGACGTGCCCCTCGTAGAGCCGACCGAGGGCGAGGTCGCCGCGCCCGACGGCGGCGAGCACCGCCATTAGCTGTGCCGGATGGCCCACCGCGAGATCGTCGCCGCCGACCGCAGCCGGGAACGGGGCCATCAAAAGCCCCGCCGCCTGAAGGGCGCGCACGCCGTCGACCGGGAAGGCGCCATCCACATCGGGGGCCGCGATCGCCGCGGCGCTATACGCCCGTTCGGCGAGCGATGCCCGTGCGACGCCTCCCGCCGCGTCGCAGGAGACGACGTCGGTGACCGAGATCGGTGAGGAAAGGCCAAGGGTCATTCCTTCGCAACGGGACCGGGCCGACTTCGCTCCCAAGCTCGACGAGGATAGATTCGCCGTCGCGTTCGCGGGGAGATTGCCCCACGGCTTGACCCCGGCGGCGCGATGGTGTCCCACCGCGCGATGACCGCAGGCATCCCCCTCGAGGCGCCCGCCGGGACGCGGCTGGCGGGGCGGCCGGTGGCCCGGATGAACGGCGCCGGCAACCGCATCACGGTGCTCGACATGCGCGGCCATGCCGCCATGCCGACGGCCGCGGAGGCACGGGCGATCGCGGCCGATCTGGCGCTGGCCTTCGACCAGCTGATGACGATCCACGATCCGCGCGAGCCAGGGACCGACGCCGCCGTCGCCATCTTCAACACAGACGGTTCGCCGGCCGGCGCCTGCGGCAACGGCTCGCGCTGCGTCGCCTGGTACCTCGCGCGCGAAGGTCGCGAAGCCGTCACCTTGGCGACCATCGCCGGCCGTGTGGCCTGCCGCATGGTCGGCCCGCAGCGTGTCGCCGTCGACATGGGGGAGCCCCGCTTCGACGCGGCGGCGATCCCGACCATCGCCGCCGACCCGCGGGCCGTGAGCCTCGGCCTCGATGCCGACGCGCGCTTCGGCCCGGCATTCGCGTTGAGCATGGGCAATCCGCACGTGATCTTCTTCGTGGACGACGACGTCGACGCCCTCGACCTCGCCGCGCTCGGCGCTCCGGTCGAGCACGCCCCCGCGTTTCCAGAGCGGGTCAACGTCTCTTTCGCGCAGGTGCTCGGCCGCGACACGATCAAGCTGCGGGTCTGGGAGCGTGGCGCCGGGGCGACGCTGGCGTGCGGAACCGGCGCCTGCGCCACGCTGGTCGCCGCGGCGGCCACCGGCCGCGCCGGGCGCGCCGCCAGCGTGCATCTACCGGGCGGCACGCTCCTGATCGAGTGGCGCGCCGACGACCGCGTCATCATGACCGGCGACGTCGAGCTCGAGCGGGAGGGCGTACTCGGCCCGCATCTCGGCTTGGAGGCGGCGTGAGCCTCGCCGCCGCCGACGCCCGCGGCATCCTCGTGCAGAGCTTCGGCTGCCGCCTCAACCTCGTCGAGGGCGAGGCGCTGCGCCGTGCCGCGCTTGCCGCCGGACGCCGCGACCTCGTCGTGGTGAACTCCTGCGGCGTTACCGGCGAAGCCGCGCGCCAGGCGCGGCAGGCGGTCCGCCGCGCCCGTCGCGAGCATCCCGGTCATACCATCGCCGTCACCGGCTGCGCCGCTGCGATGGAGCCGGAGCGCTTCGCCGCGATGCCCGATGTCGATCTCGTGGTCGCCAACCAAGCCAAGACCGCGATCGGCACTTGGCGAGGCGACGCGACGGCGGCGCGCAGCCCGCTCGAGGAGGGCACCGAGCACACTCGCGCGTTCCTCGCGATCCAGAACGGGTGCGATCATTCCTGCACCTTCTGCGCGATCCCGCTCGGCCGCGGCGCGTCGCGCTCGGCGCCGCTTCCCGACATCGTCGCGTCCGCGCGACGCCTGCGCGACGCCGGCTTCCGCGAGATCGTGCTGACGGGCGTCGACCTCACCTCCTGGGGCGCGGACCTGCCCGGCGCGCCGCGGCTCGGCCACCTCGTGCGCGCGATCCTCGGCGGCGTGCCCGCGCTGGAGAGGCTGCGGCTCTCCTCGGTCGACTGCATCGAGATCGATCCCGAGCTGCTCGCCTGCTTCGCCGAGGAAGCCAGGCTGATGCCCTACCTGCACCTCTCGTTGCAGAGCGGAGACGACCTCATCCTCAAGCGCATGAAGCGCCGGCATTCACGCGGCGCCGCCGTCGCGCTGTGCGCGCAATTGCGACGGCTGCGTCCCGACATGAGCTTCGGCGCCGACCTGATCGCCGGCTTCCCGACCGAAGACGAGGCCATGGCCGAGCGCACCCGCGCGCTGGTCGAGGATTGCGGGCTGGCCTTTCTCCACGTGTTTCCGTTCTCGGCCCGGCCGGGCACGCCGGCGGCGCGCATGCCGGCGGTGGCGCCGGGGCTGGCCCGCGAGCGCGCGGCCCGTCTGCGCGAATTCGGCGACCGCGCGCTGCGACGCCATCTCCGGGCCCAGGTCGGCCGCCGGATCGAGGTGCTGGCCGAACGCGGCGGCATCGGCCATGCGCCGGATTTCACCCCGGTGGCGTCCGGCGACGTCGCGCCCGGCACGCTCGCCTCCTTCGTCGTCTCCGGCCACGACGGCCGCAGGCTCCACGGCGGCCGCATCGCTCATGTCGAGTGAGGCCCGACGCCTGCCGTTCCCGCGGGACGCGCGATGGAGCGGCCGCGCAACCAGACGCAACAAGGGGCTGCGTCCCACCTTGAATGAAGTCCGCCATGCCCTCTGACCGTCGCCGGATCACCCGCGCGCTTCTCTCCGTCTCCGACAAGACCGGGCTCGTCGCCTTCGCCAAGGGTCTCGCGGAGGCCGGCATCGTGCTGGTCTCGACCGGCGGCACGCACCGCGTTTTGACCGAGGCCGGCCTTCGGGTCACCGAGGTTTCCGACCTCACCGGCTTCCCGGAGATGATGGACGGGCGGGTCAAGACGCTGCACCCCAAGGTGCACGGCGGGCTCCTCGCCATCCGCGAGAACCCGGAGCACGAGGCGGCAATGCTGGCGCATTCGATCGCGCCCATCGACCTGCTGGTGGTCAACCTCTACCCGTTCGAGGCGACGATCGCCTCCGGCGCCGACGACGAGGCGGCGATCGAGAACATCGACGTCGGCGGTCCGGCGATGATCCGCGGCGCCGCCAAGAATCACGGCGACGTCGCCGTGGTGGTCGACCCCGACGATTACGCCACCATCCTCGAGGCGCTGGCCCACGGCGGCACCGACCTGCACACGCGCCGGCGGCTGGCGCAGAAGGCCTACGCCCGCACCGCCGTCTACGATGCGGCGATCTCGAACTGGATGGCCGAGGCGCTCGGCGATCCCGCCCCGAAGTGGCGGGCCTTCGGCGGCACACTGCGGCAGCCGCTGCGCTACGGCGAGAATCCGCATCAGCTGGGCGCGTTCTACGCCAGCGGCGACCGCCCCGGCGTGGTCACGGCGCGGCAGGTCGGCGGCAAGCCGCTCTCCTACAACAACGTCAACGACGCCGACGGCGCCATCGAGCTTGTCGCCGAATTTCGCGAGCGGCCGGCGGTGGCGATCATCAAGCACGCCAATCCCTGCGGCGTGGCGGAGGGCGCGAGCCCGCTCGAGGCCTACCGGCTGGCGCTGCGCTGCGACCCGGTCTCGGCATTCGGCGGCATCGTGGCGGTGAACTGCCGGCTCGACGCTGCCGCCGCCGCCGCCATCGTCGAGATCTTCACGGAGGTGATCGTCGCGCCCGAGGCCGATGACGACGCCATGGCCATCATCGCCGCCAAGAAGAACCTGCGGCTGCTGCTCACCGGACGCCTGCCCGACCCGCGTGGAGCCGGCACCACCTTCAAGCCGGTCGCCGGCGGCTTCCTGGTGCAGGATTGCGACCGTGCCGTCGTCGCCGACATGGCGCTGAAGGTGGTCACCAAGCGCACACCCTCGGCCACCGAGCTGGCCGACCTGCGCTTCGCCTTCGCCGTGGCCAAGCACGTCAAGTCGAACGCGATCGTCTACGCGCGCGCCGGTGCCACCGTCGGCATCGGCGCCGGGCAGATGAGCCGGGTCGATGCTTCGCGCATGGCGGCTTGGAAGGCGCGCGAGGCCTCGATCGTCGCGGGCGAGACCGAGAGCTTCGCGGTCGGATCGGTGGTGGCTTCGGACGCCTTCTTCCCCTTCGCCGACGGCCTGCTTGCCGCGGCCGAGGCCGGAGCCACGGCGGTGATCCAGCCCGGCGGTTCGATGCGGGACGACCTCGTCGTCAAGGCTGCCGACGACGCCGGCCTGGCGATGGTGATGACCGGCGTGAGGCATTTCCGCCACTGACCGATCGAAACTGCCGCAATCCGTTAACCTTCTCGCGCTTTTTTCCCGACCGCCGCCGGCCAGTCATTTTTCGTTCGGTTTCGACTGCCTAAGGTCATTTGACGGACGCAGACGACCCCCCATCCATGCGTCCGGGAGAAAAACAATGCTCGTCAGCGAGAAAGACGCCATCGAAGGCGCCCGCGTCCTCTATCCCATCGGCAAGATCCGCGCGGCCACAGGCTGGCACGCCGTCGGCCACAATCCCGTGTCCGACAATTGGCGCGAGCGCGTGCTGCAGGACCTCATTCGCCGCGCCGAGGACGTCGACGCCGACGCCATCATCGGCGTCGACTACAAGGTCGAGCCGGTCGAGAGCTTCGACGATTCGGGCATCGAGCTCGAGCGCATCTGCGCCACCGGCATCGCGGTGCGCCTGGCGCAGGCGGCGTAAACCACTGCACGTCTCACGGTACGACCTTCCAGCCGGGGCCTCGCGCCTCGGCTTTTTCTCGGGCGCCTATCGCAGCGCGAACGCATGCGGCAGCAGGTCGCCCAGCGCGCGCGTCGCCTTGACCCCCTCGGGCGCGGCGGCGTGGACAGGCACCTCGGGCGCGCCGAACTCGGCGAGGCGCTGGCGGCAGGCGCCGCAGGGCGTCAGCGGCGGGTCGATCTCGCCCAGCACCAGCACCTCGACGATACGGCGCTCGCCGGCGGCGATCATCGCGGCGATGGCGCCGGTCTCGGCGCAGGTGCCGACGGGGTAGGACGCGTTCTCCACGTTGCAGCCGGCGAAAATCCGGCCCGACGCGGTGCGCAGTGCGGCGCCGACGGCGAAGCGCGAATAGGGTGCGTGCGCGTTGGCGCGGGCCGCCGCCGCGGCCGCCAGCAGATCGTCGCTCACCGCCCCACGTCCCGAAGCTGGTCAAGGCGGGGCGGATTGCCTAGAAGGGCCGCCTCCCGCGCCGCGCCGGCGGCGCCCTCGCCGCGGACATCCATGAAGTTCTCGCTCAGCTGGCTGAAGGATCACCTGGACACCCAGGCGGACCTCGCGACGGTCGCCGACACCCTGACGCGGATCGGCCTCGAGGTCGAGCACATCCACGATCCCGCCGCGGCGCTCTCCGGCTTCGTCGTGGCGGCAGTCGTCGAGGCGAAGCCGCACCCCAACGCCGACCGGCTTAAGGTGTGCACCGTGGATGCCGGCGGCGCGCCGGTGCAGGTGGTGTGCGGCGCGCCGAACGCCCGCACGGGCATGAAGTCGGTGTTCTCGCCCGTCGGCACGTGGATCCCCGGCAAGAAGATGGTTCTGGGCGCCGGCACCATTCGTGGCGTCGAGTCCCACGGCATGCTGTGCTCGGCCGCCGAGCTGGAGCTGTCCGACGACCACGACGGCATCCTCGACCTGCCCGCGGACGCGCCGGTGGGCGTGGCCTATGCCCGATGGGCCGGGCTCGACGATCCCGTCCTCGACATCAACCTGACGCCGAACCGCCCCGACGCCATGGGTGTCGCCGGCATCGCCCGCGACCTCGCCGCCGCCGGTCTCGGGACGGTCAAGCCATCGCCCGCCGCAACGATCGCGGCCGGCGAGCCGTGCCCCGTCGCGGTGCGGCTCGACCTGCCCGGCGCGGATGCCGCGCTCGCGCCCGCCTTCGCCCTGCGCCGAATTGCCGGCGTCGGTAATTGCGAAAGCCCGGCCTGGCTGCAGGCGCGGCTCCGCGCGATCGGCCTGCGCCCGATCAACGCGCTCGTCGACGTCACCAACTTCCTGACCTTCGACCAGGCCAGGCCGCTCCACGTGTTCGACGCCGCCAAGGTGAAGGGCGGCCTGGTGGTGCGGCGCGCCCACGCCGGCGAGACCCTGGCGGCGCTGGACGGCAAGACCCATGCACTCGACGAGAGCATGGTGGTCGTCGCCGACGAGAGCGGCCCGATCTCGCTTGCCGGCATCATGGGCGGCGCCGCGACCGGCTGCGACGCCGGCACCGTCGATGTGCTCATCGAAGCCGCGCTGTGGCATCCCTCCAACATCGCCGCCACCGGCCGCAAGCTCGCCATCGTCTCGGACGCGCGCTACCGCTTCGAGCGCGGCGTCGATCCTGCCGGCACGCTGCCCGGCCTCGACCGCGCCACGGCGATGGTGCTGGCACTCTGCGGCGGCACCGCCTCCGCCATCGCGCTGGCCGGCGCCGTGCCCGAGCCCGACGTCCGCATCGCCTTCCCCGAAAGCGAGGTGGCGCGCCTGACCGGGCTGACGCTGGAGCCGTCCGAGATCGCCAAGATCCTGGACGCGCTCGGCTTCGAGCTGGCGCGCGACGCCGGCGACGCGGGCACGCTGTTCGTGCGCGTGCCCTCGTTTCGTCCCGACGTGACCGGCCCCGCCGACCTTGTCGAGGAGGTGGTTCGCATCGCCGGCGTCGACCGCGTCGCGCCGATGCCGCTGCCGCCGGGCGACGACGGCGTCGCGCGCGCGATCCTGACGCCGCTGCAGCGGCGCACGCGGCAGGCTAAGCGCGCGTTGGCCACTTCGGGCCTGGTCGAGGCGGTGACCTGGTCGTTCGTCTCAAGCCGGCAGGCCGAGCTGTTCGGCGACGGTCGCCCGGCGCTGCCGCTCGCCAACCCGATCGCCGCCGATCTGTCGGACATGCGCCCGAGCCTGCTGCCGGGCCTGGTCGCAGCCGCCGGGCGCAACGCCGCGCGCGGTCACGGCGACATCGCGCTGTTCGAGGTGGGACAGGTGTTCCGCGGCATGGGCGAGCGCGACCAGCGAATCGCCGCCGCCGCCATCCGTACCGGCACCGCCGGTCGCGGTGGGACCGGACGGCACTGGGCCGGCGCGGCACCGGCCGTCGATGCCTACGACGTCAAGGCCGACGCCATGGCCCTGCTCGCCGCGCTCGGCGTGCCGACCGGCGGCCTCCAGATCGTCGCTCGTGCGACGGAGGCGTTTCATCCAGGCCGGTCGATGACCCTTCGCTTCGGGCCCAAGAACGTGATCGCTCATCTCGGCGAGTTGCACCCGCGCGTGCTTGCCGCGATGGACGTCGCCGGTCCGATCGTCGCCTTCGAGATGATCCTCGACGACATACCGTCGCCGAAATCGAGGCCCACCAAGGCCAAGGCGCAGCTGGATCTGCCCGACTTCATGCCGCTGACTCGCGATTTCGCCTTCATCGTCGAGGCAGGTGTCGAGGCGGGTGAGATCGTCAAGGCGGCGCAGGCCGCCGACAAGACGATGGTCGCGAAGGTGACCGTGTTCGACGTCTACGCCGGGCAAGGCGTGCCCGCGGGCAAGAAGTCCGTGGCCGTCGCCGCGACGCTTCAGCCGCGCGAGAAGACGCCGACGGACGCCGAGATCGAGGCCGTCGCGGCGAAGATCGTCGCCGACGTCGGCCGCAAGACCGGCGCCGTCCTGAGAGGATGACAATTTGGCCCACGTGACCCCCGCCGCGCGCCTATCGACGTTGCGCGTTCTCGGCATCGTCCTGATCGGCCTGGTATCCGCCGCCGATGCGCACGCGCAGGCCACCATCGGCGATTGCGAGAAGATCTCGGCGGCCGACGCCTACAACCAGTGTCTCGCCAAGTTCGGGCCGCCTTCGAAAGCCGGCAACCTCGAGCCGGAACGCCCCGGCGACGTCAAGGGCAGCAGCGAGGAAGCCGCCGCCGGCGCCGGACGTCCGAAAGGGGCCGGCAAGGCCGCGGCGCGGCGCGGTCGTCACGGACGGGGCGGACACGCCCCCCGACAAGCCGGCGGCGGCCGCAAGCGGCTGAGCTTCACCGTCCGCCATCACAGGTGACGAGCCCGATGTCCGCTCTCGCGGACTGGCTCCACTTCAGAAGGATGGGAAGGCCCGCTCAGGTCGTCGGCAGCAGCTCTCGCGGCGCCATCGGCTCGCGCACCTCACCGGCACCCAGCCGCTCTTTCAGGTGGTCGGCGACGCGCAGGGCGTTCGCGATGATCGTCAGCGTCGGATTCACCGCGCCGACCGAGGGGAAGAAGCCGGCGTCGGTCACGTAGAGGTTGTCGACCTCGTGCGCCTTGCAGTTCACGTTCAGCACCGAGGCGCGGGGATCGGTGCCGAAGCGCAGCGTACCGGCCTGGTGCGACACGCCCTCGATCGGGATGTCCTTGTGGACGAACAGCATGCGCGGCGCGAGCGGGCGCAGCGCGGCCTTCGTCGCCGCGCGCAGCTGGCGGTGCGCCTCGAGATTGTTGGGCGTCAGCGCCAGCGTGACCTTCCCGTCGCGCCCGAGCGTCACCCGATTGTCGGCATCCGGCAGGTCCTCGCTCGACAGCCAGAAGTCGAGCGCATGGTGCGCCACCGCCTCGAACGGCATGTTGGACAGGAACTCGAGCCACGACGGCAGCACCTCGCCGCGAAGATGCGTGCCGTGGACCTTGCCGCACATCTGGACGAAGCCCATCGGATGCGGAAAATCCGCGTTGCCGAAATAGAAGTCGGCGAGGCCGAGGGTTTTCTGGAAGACGGTCTCGTTGCGCTCGCGCGTCAGCGCGATCAGCACCGAATTGTTGTGGCGCATGTAGTTGCGGCCGACATGGCCCGAGCCGTTGGCGAGCCCGTCGGGGTGTGCGCCGCCGGCGGAGCGCAACATCAGCAGCGCCGAGTTGATCGCGCCGCAGGCGACGACGACGATGTCGGCGCTGTAGCGCTCCTCGGCTCCACCGCGCGTCACGTGCACGGCGGTGACGGTGCGGCCCGAGGCGTCGGTCTCCAGCTTCGACACGTAGGCATCGGTCAGAAGCTCGACGTTGCGGTCGAAGCGGACCATCGGGTCGATCGAGACGATCTGGGAATCCGCCTTGCCGTTGGTGAGGCAGGGAAAGCCGTCGAAGGCGGCGCAGCGGATGCACGGGCTGTGCGGCTCGGCATCGCCGGTGCCGGGCTTTTGGTCGAGCAGGATGCCGAGCGGCAGGTGGAACGGTCTGAGACCCTGCTTGGCGAGCCCTTCGTGGAGCGCGGCGAGGCGCGGCTCGTGCTCCACCCGCGGAAAGGGGAACGGCGCCTCGGCGTTGGGCTCGCTCGGGTCCTCGCCGCGCTGGCCATGGACGTGGTAGAGCCGCTCGGCCTCGAGGAAATACGCATCGAGATCGCCATAGTCGATCGGCCAAGCCGGCGAGATACCGCCCTCGTGGTGGCGCACCACGCCGAAATCCTCGCGACGCGGGCGCACCAGCGCGGCGCCGTAGACTTTCGAATTGCCGCCGACGACGTAATGCACCATCGGCGAGAACGGCTTGCCGTCGGCGCCGTGCCAAGTCTCCTTGGCCTTGTAGCGGCCCTGGTTGAAGACGGCCGCCGTGTCCCAGTTCTGCTGCTCGCGCTTGAGGTAGCCGCCGCGTTCGAGAACCAGGATGCGCTTGCCGGTCGGCGCGAGGCGTTGCGCCACGGTGGCGCCACCCGGGCCGCTGCCGATCACGATGACATCGTAATGATCCTGGTGCATTGGGTCCGCCGATCGGTCGGGGCCTTCCCTACGACGGGCATGGCACGTCCGAAAATGAACTCTGCCGTGAGCTTTCCGCAACGTTGCGCGTTGCGCGGGTCGAGCGGCTCGCGTCCGACGACCTACCACCGAGCCGGGAAGGTAACGCCCTTGTCTATTGTCGCACCCCTGATCCTGCGGATCTTCCTGGTCGTGCTTTTTCCGTTCTCGACTCTCGACAAGCTGCTCAATTGGAAGAACGCGCTGAAGCAGGCCACCGACGGTCCGCTGCCCGGCGGCGCCTTGCTACTCATCGCCGCGATCTGCGTCGAGACCGGCTGCTCCGCGCTGATCATCTTCGGCGTGCTCGATCGCGCCGCGGCGGCCTTGCTCGCCTTCTACTGCGTCGTGACCGCGCTGCTCTACCACCAGTTCTGGTCCTACGGAGACTTCTTCTCGAAGAACGAGGACAGCAAGGGCCGCAGCCACTTCTGGGAATTCCTGAAGAACTTCGGGCTCGTCGGCGGCCTCGGACTGATCGTGCTCGGCGCCCCGCTCGCCTCCGTGGATTACGCCGTCACCCATCCGGTCTCGTCCACGCCGACCTACTCGGGCACCGCGCCGGGCTACACGAAGTAATCGGCTGGCTGGAGGACAGGCGATGGCCTTGCACGACGAACCGTCGACCACCCGCGTGGCACGCCTCGCGCTGGTCGTCTCCGACATCCACGAGAGCGAGCGCTTCTTCGTCGAGGCGTTCGACTTCGTCGCTACGAGCCACGGTGAAGGCGACACGGCCTTCGCGCAGCTCATGGGCGTGCCGGAGGCGACCAGCCGCCACGCTACCCTCACGCTCGGTCAGCAGGAGGTCGTGCTGCTGCAGTTCGACCCGCCGGGCCAGCCGTATCCGCCGGGCAGCACCAGCTCCGACCTGTGGTTCCAGCATTTCGCGATCATCGTCTCGGACATGGCCAAGGCCTACGCGCAGCTCGAGGCGACGGGCCGCTTCACGCCGATCTCGCGGGATGGTCCTGTCTCGCTGCCGGGCGGCATCGAGGCCTTCAAGTTCCGCGACCTCGATGGTCATCCGCTCGAGCTGCTGGCCTTCCCGAAAGACGGAGGACCGGCGCATTGGCAGGAGCGGCACGGCGCGGAGCTGTTCCTCGGCATCGATCATTCCGCGATCGCGGTCGGCGACACCGACGTCGGTCGCCGGTTTCTCGAGCGCTGCTTCGGGCTGACGCAGAGCGAGCAGACCGACAACGAGGGACCGGCGCAGTCGCGGATGGACGACGTCCCCGACGCTCATGTCATTGTGACGGGAATGGCGCCGGTGAACCCGCCGCCGCACGTCGAGATGCTCGGCTACCTCGTCGGCGAGCGCCGACCGATCGACGGCGCCACGCGCTCGAACGACATAGCCGCCACGCATTTCGTGCTGGCGACGTCGACGCTGCAGCCGATCGTCGAGGCGCTGACCTCCGACAGCGTGCGCTTCGTCTCGCCCGGTATCGTCGCGCTGGCGGACGGCACCCGCGCGATCATGGTGCTCGACCCGGATGGGCATCGCTTCGTCGTCGAGGAGGCGCGCCCGGCCTGAGGTCGATGGTTCGCGATCACGACCTCGGCGCGCCGAGGTCGAAGGCGGCGACGTCGCGCAGCAGTCCGACGAAGGCCTCGGCCCCGTGGACGGCGCAGGCACGGCCGGCTTCCGCCGTCGCTTGGGTGGCATCGCCCATCGCACCAGCCTCGTGAAGGTCCTGCGCCATCCAGCCGAAGCCGGTCGGGCGCCCCGACGCGCGCAACCAAGTGTACTCGCGCTCCACGGCCACGCTCGCCGGGACGAAATCGGCGATCGCCTCCCGCCGCACGAGGTCGGGCCGGAACGCCAGCATCAGCGCGGTCTCGATCGCGCCGCCGTGGATGCCGTGGCGTCGCTCGTCCTCCGAGAACAGGCCATCGGGGTAGCCGAAGCGCTGCCACGATGCCAACACCACCAGCAGGCCGAGTTCGGCGCGCATCTCGTGGGCCAGGATGTCGAGCACGGAGGAATTGCCGCCGTGCGAATTCACCAGCACCAGCTTGCGGCATCCGGTCGCCGCGACCTGGGCGACGAGGCCGCTCCAGGCATCGAGCGCGTCGCGTGCGGACAGGCTCAGCGTGCCGGCAAAATCGGCGTGCTCCACCGAGCAGCCGATCGTCTGCACCGGCAGCACGACCGCCGGCAGGTCCACGGGAAACCGCGGCATCACCGCGTCGAGATAGCCCTGCATGATGAACGTGTCGGTGCCCAGCGGCAGGTGCGGCCCGTGCTGCTCCGTGGCGGCGACCGGCAGAACGGCGATCACGGCGCCCATGTCCGCCGCGGCGAGATCGGCGGTGGTCAGCTCGGACCAGAGACGCGAGGGCAGCATGGCGCTTGATGGCACGCCGGCGCGGTCGGCGCCAAATTCAAAGGAGCCACGCTCAGCGCGCGGCGTGCACCAGCCGCTTCTGGACGATCCTGAGCGCGGCCGCATAGGCCGCTTCGACGTCGAGTTCGGTGGTGTCGAGCGTGACGGCATCGGCGGCGACCTCGAGCGGCGCCGAGGCGCGTCCGCTGTCGCGTGCGTCGCGGCGGCGGATGTCGGCGAGCACCGCCGCGGCGTCGACGACCTCGCCGCGGCCCTCGAGTTCGAGGTGGCGGCGGTGGGCGCGCGCCTCGGCTGTGGCGGTGACGAAGATCTTGGCATGGGCGTCGGGGCAGATCACCGTGCCGATGTCGCGACCGTCGAGCACGGCACCGGCCTCGCGTCGCGCGAACGAGCGCTGCACCGCGATCAGGGCGGCGCGCACTGCCGGGACGGCGGCCACGACGGAGGCGGCCTCGCCCATGTCGGCGCCGCGCAGCCGGATCTCGTCGAAGGCGAACAGGTCGAGGCGCTCCGCCGCGCGGACCGCCGCGGCATGGTCGTGGAGATCGCCGCCGGCATCGAGGACCGCCCGGGCCGTGCCGCGATAGAGCAGCCCGGTGTCGAGGTGCGGCACGCCATAGGCGGCGGCGAGGCGCCGGGCGAGCGTGCCCTTGCCGGAGGCCGCCGGGCCATCGATGGCGATGATCACCGGAAGCTCGCGCCGAGCCGCGCCATGTCGGCGGCGAAGGTCGGGTAGCTCGTGGCGATCATGGCCTCGTCGTCGATCGTCATGGCTTTGCGCGCGGCGAGGCCCATCACGAGGAAGCTCATCGCGATGCGATGGTCGAGGTGCGTCGCCACGAGGCCGCCGCCGGCCACCTCACCACCACCGCCCTGGACCAGCAGGTCGTCACCCTCGATGGCATGGGCCACGCCGGCCGCCACCAATCCGTCGGCGACGGCCTGGAGGCGATCGCTCTCCTTGACGCGCAGTTCGTTCAGTCCACGCATCCGCGTCTCGCCGGTGGCGAACGACGCGGCCACGGCCAGCACGGGGTACTCGTCGATCATCGAGGGCGCGCGCGCCGCCGGCACGTCGACGCCGGCCAGGGCGGCCGCGCGCACGCGCAGGTCGGCGACCTCCTCGCCGCCCTCCGCCCGGGTCGCCTCGACCTCGATCGAGGCGCCCATCTCGCGCAGCGTCGTGATCAGCCCGATTCGCAGCGGGTTCATCATCACGCCCTCGACGACGACATCGGAGCCCGGCACGATCGTCGCCGCGACGATGGCGAAGGCGGCCGACGAGGGGTCGGCCGGGACCGCGATGGGCCGGGGCACCAGCTCCGGCCGGCCGGCCACGCTGATCTTGCGGCCCGCCTCGCCGAACGGCTCGACGACGACGTCGGCGCCGAAGAACGCCAGCATCTTCTCGGTGTGGTCGCGCGACGCCTCGCTCTCGATCAGGGTGGTGCGCCCCGGCGAGTTGAGCGCGGCGAGCAGCACCGCCGACTTGATCTGCGCCGAGGCCACCGGAGAGCGGTACTCGATCGGCGTCGGCTCGGCGGTGCCCTGGATCACGATCGGGCAGCGGCCGCCCTCGGCCTGTTCGATCACCGACACGCCCATCAGCGCGAGCGGATCGAGAATGCGGCGCATCGGCCGCTTGCGCAGCGAGGCGTCGCCGTCGAAGCCGGCCCGGATCGGGTGACCGCCGACGACGCCCAGCATCAGCCGCGTGCCGGTGCCGGCGTTGCCGAAATCGAGCGTATCGCGCGGCGCCAGCAACGCGCCGATGCCGGTGCCCCGGACGCACCAGCCCTCGCCCTCGCGCTCGATGGTGGCGCCCAGCGCGCGGCAGGCGTCCGCCGTCCGCATCACGTCGTCGCCCTCCAACAGCCCGGTGATCCGTGTCGCGCCGACGCTGAGCAGGCCGAAGATCATCGCGCGGTGCGAGATCGACTTGTCGCCCGGTGGCCGCAGGCGTCCCTTGAGCGGGCCGCCGGGCTCGGCGGTGAGGGGGCGCGCTTCACTCGAATGCGACAAGGGTTCTCGGTTCCGGTGCGGAGAAACGGCGCCGGCCGTAACATGGCGCGGCGCGGGCTGTCATCCGACGGTCGCTCCTCGGTAGCTCGGCCGATGGCTCGGCAAATGCATTGACAGGGCGGGCCGCCGCCACTAACCGGGCCGGCTTGAAGCGCGGGGCGTTGCCGCCCGCCCCCCACCCCTCCCCCGAAGGTCTTCTCAGTGGCGAAACCCGAGCTTGGCAGCAAGCACAAGTGCCAGAACTGCGGCACGAAATTCTTCGATCTCAACAAGGACCCGGTGGTCTGCCCCAAATGCGGTGAGGTGCAGACCGTCACCGCGATGCCCTCGCCGGTGCGCGCCACCCGCGCCGCGCCCGCCGCCGCCGCCAAGCGCGATGCCGACGACGACGAGGCCGACACCGAGAACGGCGCCGAGGTGATGAGCCTGGAGGATGCCGATCAGCCCGAGGACGGGCAGGTCGCCGCGGCCAACACCGAGGACGAGGCCGAGACCGACGACGATTCCACGAGCAACGACGACGACGACGACACCTTCCTGGAGGAAGAAGAGGACGACGACAGCAACGTGTCGGACCTCATCGACGGCGACATCGAGAGCGACGAGGAGCGCTGAGCCCGCCCGTCATTCCGGACGGGGCGACAGCGGCGATCCGGAACCCTTCGCGGGCCCCGGATGACGGCCACGGCGCCTACGCCGCAGCCACCCGTACGCTCGGTCGCGCGGCCAGCGCCGCGAAAAGTTCGTCGTCCTCGCCGACCTCGGCGTTGGGCGTCGTCAGCAGCGTCTCGCCGTAGAAGATCGAGTTGGCGCCGGCGACCATGCACAACACCTGCGCTTCCTGCGACAGAGAGGAGCGCCCGGCCGAGAGTCGCACCCGAGCGCGCGGCATCACGATCCGCGCGGTGGCGACCATCCGCACCAGATCGAACGCGTCCACCTTGGGAAGCCGCGACAGCGGCGTGCCGGCGACCGGCACCAGCGCGTTGATCGGCACGCTCTCGGGATGCGGGTCGAAACCGGCCAGCACCTGGAGCATGGCGGCGCGGTCGTGCACCCCCTCGCCCATGCCGATGATGCCGCCGCAGCACATCTCGAGGCCGGCGCCGCGCA
>CAXTVT010000005.1:0-85175 GCA_964247745.1 uncultured Beijerinckiaceae bacterium | reverse complement strand
CCGGCCGGCGCGATCGACATCGTCGGCACCGGCGGCGACGGTCACGGCACCTACAACGTGTCGACGCTGGCGGCGATCGTCGTCGCCGCCTGCGGCGTGCCGGTGGCCAAGCATGGCAACCGCGCCTCCAGCTCGCGATCCGGCTCGAGCGACGTGCTCGCCGCGCTGGGCGTCGCCGCCGGGCTTGCCGCGCCCGACGTGGAGCGCTGCCTCGCCGAGGCCGGCATCGGCTTCATGGCGGCGCCGGTGCACCATGCCGCGATGCGTCACGTCGCGGCGGTGCGCGCCGAGCTCGGCACGCGCACGATCTTCAATCTGCTCGGGCCACTGTCCAATCCGGCCGGCGTGACCCGGCTGCTGGTCGGCGCCTATTCCGCCGATTGGCTCGAGCCGCTCGCTTGCGTGCTCGGCGCTCTCGGGGCGGAACGGGCGTGGCTGGTGCACGGCGCCGACGGGCTCGACGAGATCTCGACCACCGGGCCGACCGCCGTCGTGGCCTGGGAACACGGCGCGCTGCGTCGCTTCACGATCGATCCGGAGGCGCACGGGCTGCGCCACGCCGCGCTCGCCGAGCTGGTCGGCGGCGACGCCGCGCACAACGCCGCCGCGCTGCGCGCCGTGCTCGACGGCGCGCCGGGGGCCTACCGCGACATCGCCGCGCTCAATGCCGCGGCCGCGCTCGTGGTGGCCGGCCGTGCCGACGACCTGGACGCCGGATTGCAGCTCGCCACCGCCGCGATCGACGGCGGCGCGGCCCGCGCGGTGCTCTCCGCTCTGGTGCGCGCTTCGCATGGCACCACCCTCGCCGCCGCGGGTTAGGGAGCCCATGACCGACATCCTGAAGGCCATCGAGATCTACAAGCGCCGCGAGGTGGCGACGGCCCGCGCCGCCGTGCCGCTGGAGGCGATGCTGGAGCGGGCGCACGCCGCCGCGCCGCCGCGCGGCTTCGTGGCCGCGATCGAGGGCAAGCACCGCGCCGGCGACATCGCGCTGATCGCCGAGATCAAGAAGGCGAGCCCATCCAAGGGCGTGATCCGCGCCGACTTCGATCCGCCGGCGCTCGCCGTCGCCTACGAGGCCGGGGGCGCCGCCTGCCTCTCGGTGCTGACCGACCGCCCCTCGTTCCAGGGCGATCTCGTCTACCTGGACCAGGCGCGGAGCGCCGTCGCTGTTCCGGCGCTGCGCAAGGACTTCATGTTCGAGCGCTACCAGGTCGCCGAGGCGCGCGTCCACGGCGCCGATTGCATCCTGCTGATCCTCGCCGCGATCGACGACGCCACGGCGGTCGAGCTGCGCGACGCCGCCACCGCGCTCGGCATGGACGTGCTCGTCGAGGTGCACGACGCGGCCGAGATGCGGCGCGCGCTGCGGCTGGAGACGCGGCTCGTCGGCATCAACAATCGCGACCTGCGCAGCTTCAAGGTCTCGCTCGACGTGTCCGAGCGACTCGCCGCGATGGTGCCGGACGATCGCATCCTCGTCGGCGAGAGTGGCATCACCTGCTTCGAGGATTGCCGGCGCCTGGCCGATCACGGCATCCGCACCGTGCTGGTCGGCGAGAGCCTGATGCGGCAGGACGACGTCGAGGCCGCCACCCGCACCCTGCTGACCGGCCTGCCGCCGGTGGCGATGGCCCGTTTCGCCACGCGCGGGGCGTGATGGAAACCCTCACCCACCTCGACGCCGCCGGCGCCGCCGGCATGGTCGACGTGTCGGCGAAGGCTTCGACTACGCGCGAGGCGATCGCCGTCGGCGTCATCGCCATGAAGGCCGAGACGCTCGAACTGGCGCTGACCGGCCAGGCCAAGAAAGGCGACGTGATCGGTGCCGCCCGCATCGCCGGAATCATGGCGGCCAAGAAGACTGCCGAGCTGATCCCGCTGTGCCATCCCCTCGCGCTCACCAAGGTCGCCGTCGACATCGCGCCCGACGCGGCGCTGCCCGGCTTTCGCATCGAGGCGACCGCGCGCGTCACCGGTCAGACCGGCGTCGAGATGGAGGCGCTGACCGCCGTGTCCGTCGCATGCCTCACGCTCTACGACATGCTGAAGGCGGTCGACCGCGGCATGCGCATCGAGGGCATCCGACTGCTGCGGAAATCCGGCGGCGCCTCTGGCGAATGGTCGATGCCTTGAGCCAGCCTCTGCTGTCGGTCGCCGCCGCGCTGGAACGCGTGCTGGCGTCGGCCAAGCCTTTGCCGGAAGAACGCGTGCCGCTGCGCGAGGCCCACGGGCGCACGCTCGCGCGCGATCTCGCGGCACGGCGGACGCAGCCGCCCGCCGACATGTCGGCGATGGACGGCTATGCCCTCCGCCTCGCCGACCTCGACGATCCGACCACCGCGCTCACGCTCGTTGGCGAGAGCAAGGCCGGCCTGCGCCATCCCGGCGCGATCGGGCCGGGCGAAACCGTGCGTATCTTCACCGGCGCGCCGGTCCCCGACGGCGCGGATGCCATCCTCATCCAGGAGGACGCCACCGTCGCAGGCAAGGCGGTGCGCGCGACGGAGCGGCCGGTGCTGCACCGCTTCATCCGCCGTGCCGGGCTCGACTTCGCCGAAGGCGAGGTGCTGCTGCATGCCGGCACCCGGCTCGGCGCCTCGCAGATCGCGCTGGCGGCAGCCATGAACCATGGCGAGCTGCCGGTGCGCCGTCGCCCTCTGGTGGCGATCATCGCCACGGGCGACGAGCTGGTGGCCCCCGGCTCCGCTGTCGGACCGGACCAGATCGTGGCGTCGAATTCCTATGCCATCGCCGGCTTCGTCGCACAGGCCGGCGGCATCGCGCTCGATCTCGGCATCATCGGCGACCAGCTTTCGGCGCTCGAGGCCGGTGTCGCGGCGGCGCGCGAGGCCGGCGCCGACGTCCTCGTCACGTTGGGCGGCGCCTCCGTCGGCGACCACGACCTCGTCAAGCCGGCGCTGGAGCGCCAGGGCATGAGCCTCGATTTCTGGCGCATCGCGATGCGGCCGGGCAAGCCGCTGATCCACGGCCGCATCGAGGGGGCTGTGGGACCCATGGCGATCCTCGGCCTGCCCGGCAACCCGGTGTCGTCGATCGTCTGCGGCGTGCTGTTCCTGACGCCGCTGCTGCGCGCCCTCGTCGGCGACCCGAACGCCGGGGCCGACCGCGGCGAGGCGGCGGTGACCGGCATTGCGCTGCCGGCCAACGATGCCCGTGCCGACTACATGCGCGCCACCTTGGTCACGCGCCCCGATGGCATCCGCGTGGCCACGCCGAACAAGCTGCAGGATTCCTCCATGCTCCGCGTGCTGGCCGATGCCGAGGGCCTGCTGATCCGCGCGCCCGACGCGCCGCCCGCCGCGGCCGGCGACCCCTGCCGCGTGCTGCCGCTGCGCGGCGGCTGGTAGCTGTTGCAAAAGAGGCATGGCGTCCGCCAAACGTCGGCGGGCCACGGCCGAGCCCTATTTCACCCATGTTGCGATGACTTCTCGCGTTCGTCTGTCGGTGGGGCGTGATGCCCGGTCGACCGGGCGCGATGCGCCCTGCGCCTGGGGATCGCATGCAGCTCGACCGTCTCTGGAGCCTCGGCCGCAAGTCCTCCGTTCACTTGGCGGTACTCGGCCTGGTGGTAGTCGGCTTGGCCGTGCTCGGCTCCGCGGCGATCCCGGTCGCGGCGCAGCAGGTCGATTGCGCTCGCCTCCAGCAGCTCATCGCGCAAGGCGGCGGCGGGGGCCGTGGCGGCGGCGCGTTGCGGCGGCAATCGGCGGAGATCGCGCGGACCCAGGCGATGATCCGGCAATACGGCTGCGAAGGCGGCTTCTCGCTGTTCGGCGGCGGCAATCCCCAATGCAGCGGCCTCACCCAGCGGCTGCAGGGCCTGCAGGCCGGCATGGAGCAGCTCCGCGCAGGCGGCGACGGGGGCGGCCGCGGCGATCTCGTCGCGCGCTTCAACGCCTATTGCCGCGGCGGCCAGCCGGCGGCGCCCGCGCAGCCGCGCGGCTTCTTCGAGTCGCTCTTCGGCGGCGGCGAGGAACGGCGCGAACCGGTGCCCGAGCTGCCGCAGCAGCAGGGCCCGCGCGAAGCCGACGACGACGAGGCCGGCTTCGCCCACGGCGGTTCCCAGGCGGTCTGCGTGCGCACCTGCGACGGCGGGTTCTTTCCGCTCTCCATCTCGCCGCGGCGCGGCAAGGAGAGCCTCGTCGAGATGTGCCAGGCCCTGTGCCCGGGCACGGAGGTCGAGGTCTTCACGCGCAACCCCAACGCCGACATCAAGACGGCGGCGAGCCTCGAGGGCAAGCCCTACGCGGACCTGCCCAACGCGATGGTGTTCGAGAAGAAGTTCGTGGCGAGCTGCACCTGCCGCCAACCCGGCAAGAACTGGGCGGAGACCTTGGCGAACGCGGAGGAGGTGCTCGGCGCCACCCGCAAGGGCGACATCGTCGTCACCAAGGAGAAGTCCGACGAGCTGTCGCGGCCCAAGCTCGATGCCAAGGCCACCGCGGCGATGCTCGCCAAAGGCCAGGCGGTCGCGGGCGCCCCTGCCAAGGCCTCGCCGGCCGACGCCTCCGAACTCGCCGGCGCCACGGCCGACAACCAAGGCGGCGCTTCGGAGCCCGCGTCCGGGGGCGTCCGCCGGGTCGGACCGCACAACTGATCGCGGTCGAGCGATCCACGGCGGACCTCGCTCTCGCGATCACATCGCTCAGTCGAGCAGCCGCGCGATCCGCGAGACATCCGCCGAAGCGGCGCGAGAGGCGGCGACCATGTGCGAGAGCGTGCGCCCGGCCTGCGGCCGCGGCGCCAGCGGCGTGATCGTGCCGCGATCGGTGCGGATCGTCACCGAGCGATGGCTCGTCGCGCCGCTGGCGAAGGTCGAGGTGATCGCGAGGTCGATGCTCTCGACGCCGCCTGGCACCTTGCCGACGAGGTAACCCTTGCCGTCCGCGCGCAGCCACGCCGGCAGCGGCCGCCCGTCGGCGAGCGTGACGGTGACCCGCGCCAGAGGATCGCCGAGGCCGGCGCCGCTGCCGACGCTGATCGAGAGCACGCGATCGCGCAGCATCGTCTCGATGTTGATCGTCGGCCCTGTGACGCCCCGGCTCGCCGCATCGACGTCGATCGACGTGGCCCCGAGGAAATTCAGCGGCGTCGACAGAGCCTCCACGCCGCGGCCGATGCCGCTTTCGGATCGCGCGATGTGGTCGCCGGTCTCGTTGGTGCCGGCGCCGGACCGCACGATGCCCTCGCCGGGCAGGCTCAAGCGCTCCAGGCCATTGAGCGGCGCGATGCCGTTGACCGTGGAGACGACGATCCCATCGAGCGCGATCACCTGCGAGCGCTCCGCGTCGCCCGACGTCTGGTTGATCACGTCGAGGATTGGCGTCGCTGGCTCGACCGACCGGTTGGGACCGAGGTCTCGCGCGGGCGCCGCGCCGAGGATGTTTGGCAGCAGCGCCGCCGCCGGCTCGAAGAAGCTCGGAGGCGTCAGGATGGAGGGTGCCACCGCATCCACCGTGTACAGGAAGCTCTCGGCGACGCTGGCGCCCTTTTCGTCCGTGGCCGTCACGGTGACGGTGTAGACGCCCGACGAGGCGAGCGTCGGGTCGATGACGCCGGTGACGCGACCGGTGGCCGGATCGAACGCGAGGCCCGGCGGCAATCCGGTGGCGGCGAAGGTGAGCGCGTCGCCCGAGGCGTCGACGAAGGCCGAACCGGTATCGAGCGGACCGATGGCCTGCCCGGCACGCCCGTGCTGGTCGGGAGTCCGCGTGCCGATCATGGGCGGCACGTCGTCGACCTCGATCGCGAACACCTGCGAGGTCGTGCCGCCGAAAGGATCGGTCGCCGTCACCGTCACGGCGTAGATACCCTCGAGCGACGCGCCCGCGCCGAGCTTCACCGGTGCTAGCGCCGACGCGTTGCGGTCGAGCGTCCCGGTGATCAGCCCCGTCGCGGGATCGATCGACAGGCCGGCCGGCAGGCCGCGGCCGCTGGCATCGTAGGCGAGCGGAAGACCGTTGGCGCTGGCGAAACCGCCGGCGGTGGCGATGGCGATGCCGCCCTGGCCGTCGCCGTAACGCTGCGGCGGCAGGGTGCCATCGGCGACCGGGAGGACCTCGCCCACGCTCCAGTGGAAGGTCTCGGCCGTGGCGGCGCCCTTGTCGTCCGTGGCGATGACGGTGACGACATAGTCGGCGGGAGTCGCGTCGGGCGCGATCGTACCGGAGATCAGGCCGCTCGCCGGATCGATGGCGAGGCCTTTGGGAAGGCCGCTTGCGGCGTAGCGGACGACGTCGCCGGAATTGGGATCGGCGAAGGCTTGCGACGCGTCGACGGGCGCGACCGCCTGCCCTTGCGCGGCGGCCTGGTCGGCGGTCGGCGCCACCAGGGCCGGCGCCTGATTGATGGCCTCCAGCGTATAGACCTGCGTCGCCGCGCCGCCCTGCCCGTCCGAGGCGGTGACCGTCACGGTGTAGGTGCCGTGGTCGCCCCCGGTCGAGGCGTCGTGGTCGAGCGTGCCGGTGACGATCCCGGTGGTGGGATCGATGGCGAGGCCGGCCGGGAGGCCGCTGGCGGTGTAGGTCAAGGGGATGCCGTTCGGATTGCCGAACGAGGCCGAGGTGTCGAAGGGCGCGATCGTCGTGCCGTCCGGCACGGTCCCCACGTCGATCGGGGCGCCGGCCGTCGGCGGCACGTCGGCGATGGTCCAGGCGAAGGTCTCCGTCGTCGCCGCGCCCTTGTCGTCGGTGGCGGTCACCGCGACCCGGTACGAGCCGGGCCTCGCGCTGCCGGCGACCGCGCCGGTGATGCGGCCTGTGACCGGATCGATCGACAGGCCGGCCGGCAGGTTCGCGGCGGCATAGGTCAGCGGATCGCCGTTGGGATCGGAGAAGGCTTGGCTCGCGTCGACCGGCGCGATGGCGTCGCCATCCCTGTTCGTCTGGTCGGCGGTTTTGCTTCCCACGATCGGGGCGGCATTGCGTGCATCGAAGGCGAAGCTCTGCGTGGCGCTGCCGCCGAGGCCATCGGAGGCCGTCACGTCCACCGTGTAGGTGCCATCGAGCGTCGCGCCCGAACCGGAAACGACCGGCGCGTTCTTCGAAGCATCATGATCGAGCGTGCCGGTGATCCGGCCGCTCGTAGGATCGATGGAAAGCCCCGCCGGAAGGCCGGTCGCGGCATAGGTGAGCGCGTTGCCGTTGGTGTCGGCGAAGGCCGCCGCGGTGTCGATCGCGATGCCGGCGGCCCCGTCGCCGGCATCCTGGTTCGCCAGCGTGCCCTTGGCCGTCGGTGGCACGTTCGTCACCGTCCAGGCGAAGGTCTCGGTCGTCGCCGCACCCTTGTCGTCGGTGGCGGTGACGGTCACGGCGTAGGATCCCTGGACCGCCGCGTTCGACGCGATCGTGCCGGTGATCCTGCCGCTCGCCGGGTCGATCGAGAGACCGGCGGGGAGACCGTCGGCGGCGTAGGTGACGATGTCGCCGACATTGGGATCGGCGAAGGCTTTGGACGTGTCGAGCGAGACGGTCTGGCCGTCGGTGGCGTGCTGGTCGGGCGTCTGCGCCGCGATCGCGGGGGCCTCGTTGACGGCGTCGATCGTGAAGTTCTGCGTCGCGACGCCGCCCTGCCCGTCCGAGGCGGAGATCGTCACCGTGTAGGTCCCGTCGAGCGTGGCGCCTGCACCGGACGTCGACGGCGCGTTCTTCGAGGCGTCGTGATCCAGCGTGCCGGTGATCCGGCCGCTCGTGGGATCGATCGAGAGCCCCGCCGGCAGGCCGGTCGCGGCATAGGTCAGCGGCAGCCCGTTCGGGCTGACGAAATGCGACGCCGTGTCGATCGGCGCGATCGCCGTGCCGTCGGGCGAACTCGCGGCGGCGACCGGCGCACCGGCCGTCGGCGGCACCTCGTCGACCGCGAAGGCGAACGTCTCCGACGTCGCCGCGCCCTTGTTGTCGGTGGCGGTCACCGTCACGGTATACGGGCCGGAGGCCGACGCGTGCGCGTCGATCGTGCCGGTGATCAGCCCGCTCGCGGGATCGATCGCCAGCCCGGCTGGGAGCCCGCTCGCGCCGAACTGCAGGGTATCGCCGGTGTTGGGATCGGCGAAGGACTTGCCGGCGTCGATCGAGACCGGTTGGCCGTCGGCGGCGTGCTGGTCCGCCGTCGGCAGGCCGAGGGTGGGCGCCTGGTTGGTCGAGTCGATGGTGAAGCTCTGGGTCGCCGTGCCGCCTTGCCCGTCCGAGGCGGTGATCGTCACGGTATAGGTGCCGTCGAGCGTCGCGCCGGCTCCGGTCGTCTTCGGCGCGTCGAGCGAGGCGTTGTGGCCGATGAAGCCGGTGATCGCGCCCGTGTCGGGATCGATGCTCAGGCCGCGCGGGAGCCCCGTCGCCGCGTAGGTCAGCGGCAGACCGCTGGAGCTGGTGAAGCCGCCTGCGGTGGCGATGTCGATGCCGGCCTGGCTATCGGTGACGTGTTGCCCGGGCAAGGTGCCCGTTACCGTCGGCGGCACGTCGCCGATGCCCCAGGTGAAGGTGGCGGGGGTGGCGGCGCCCTTGTCGTCCGTCGCCGTGACGGTGACGTAGTAGCCCCCCGGCGCGGCGTCGCCGGCGATCGTGCCGGAGATCACCCCGGTGTTCGGATCGATCGCGAGACCCTTGGGCAGGTTGGACGCGGCGTAGGTCAGCGTGTCGCCTGGGTTAGGGTCCGTGAAGACCTTCGAGGCGTCGATGGGCGTGACGGTGTCGCCGTCATTGTTCGTTCGGTCGGGGATCGGCGTCGCGACGATCGGCGCCTGGTTGGAGGCGGTCAGGTGGAAGATGTTGGTGGCGGTGCCCCCCTGCCCGTCGTCCACGCTGACGGCCACGGTGTAGAGGCCGCCGGGGACGGCGGACGAGGCATCGTGGTTCAACGTGCCGGAGATGAGGCCGGTCGCCGGATCGATCGCGAGGCCGCTTGGAAGGCCGGTGGCACTGTAGGCCAGCGCCACGCCGTTGGGATTGGTGAAGCCGCCGCTGGTGGCGTAGCTCACCGCCGTGCCGTCGTTGATCGAACGGTCGGCGAGCGGAGGCGTCGCCTGCGGCGCCAGGTCGTCGACCACCCAACGGAAGGTCTCGGTGGTCGCGGCGCCCTTGTCGTCGGTCGCGGTGACCTGGACGGAATAGGGTCCGGCCCTCGAGGCCGTGTCGGCGAGGGTGCCCGAGATCAGGCCGGTGGCCGGATCGATCGAGAGCCCCTGCGGCAGGTTGGTGGCGGAGAAGGTGAGCACGTCGCCGCTGTTGGGATCGGCGAAGGCCTGCCTGGCATCGAGGGAGACGGCCTGGCCATCCTGGCCGTGCTGGTCGGGGGTGTTGCCGACGATGGCCGGCGCATTGTTGGTGGCATCGATCGTGAAGGTCTGGACGGCGGTGCCGCCCTGGCCGTCGTCGGCCGTGACGGTCACGGTGTAGGTGCCGTCGAGCGTCGCGCCGGAGCCGCTCCGGGCGGGCGCCGTCGCGGACGCCTCGTGGTCGAGCTGGCCCGTGATCGTGCCGGTGGCCGGATCGATCGAGAGGCCGGCGGGCAGCCCGGCCGCGCGATACGTCAGCGGCACGCCGTTCGGGCTCGTGAAGCCGCCGGCGGTGTCGATCGCGATGCCCGCCGTCGAATCGGGATAGCTCTGGCCCGCGAGGGTGCCCTTGGTCGTCGGCGGAGTGTCGCTCACGGTCCAGGCGAAGGATTCGATCGTGGCGGCGCCCTTGTCGTCCGTGGCCGTGACCGACACGGCGTAGACGCCCGGCGCGGTCGCCGCGATCGTTCCCGTGATCTTGCCCGTCGCGCTGTCGATCGAGAGGCCGGTCGGCAGGCCCGTCGCGGCGTAGGTGAGGGGATCGCCGTTGGGGTCGGAGAAGGCTTGGCTCGCATCGAGCGCGGCGATGGCCTGCCCGGTCGTCGCGGTCTGGTCGACGGTTTTAGTGCCGACGACAGGCGCCTGGTTGGCGACGTCGAGCACGAAGCTCTGCGAGGCCGCGCCGCCGGCGTTCTTAGCCGTGACGGTCACGTCGTACTGGCCGTCCAGCGTGGCGCCCGATCCCGTTTCCGTCGTCCCGTGCGCCGAGGCATCGTGATCGAGCGTGCCGGTGATCCGGCCGGTGGTCACGTTGATCGAGAGGCCGCTCGGCAGGCCCGACACGCTGTAGGTCGTGGTCGCGTCGGAGCTGCCGGCGAAATGGCTCGCCGTGTCGATCGAGGCGGCGGTGCCGTCGAAACCGGAATAGTTTGGGATGACGCTTACCGTCATGACCGGTAGCGGTAGCGTCACGAAGGAGAAGGTCTCCTGGGCCGACGCGCCCTTCTCGTCCGTGGCCGTCACCACGACCTGGTAGGGGCTCTGGGCATAGTCGCCGCTCGCGATCGTGCCGGAGATCAGCCCCGATTTCGGATCGATCGCCAGCCCCGGCGGCAGCGCCGTCGCCGAGAAGGTGAGGACATCGCCGAGATTGGGATCGGAAAACACGATGCCCGTGTTGATCGAGACGGCGTCGCCCTCGGTGTTCGTCTGCATCGGCGTCGTGGTGGTGCCGGTCACCGGCGCATCGTTCTTCGCGTCGAGGGTGAAGCTCTGCGTGGCCGAGCCGCCGAGCGCGTCCCTCGCGGTGACGACGATCGTGTAGGTGCCATCGAGCGTCGCGCCCGACCCGCTCTCGGTCTGCCCGTGCGCCGAAGCGTCGTGGTCGAGGGTGCCGGTGATCTGCCCGGTCTTCTGGTCGATCGAGAGGCCGGCCGGCAGACCCGTGGCGGAGTAGAGCAGCGGGTTGTTGACGGCATCGGTGAAGCCGCCGGCCGTCGAAATCGCGATGCCGGCGGTGGAATCCTTGAAGGTCTGGTTGGCCAGCGTGCCGGTCGCGACAGGGGGCACGTTGTCGATCGACCAAACGAGGCTTTCGGGCGTCGCCGCGCCCTTGTCGTCGGTCGCGGTCACGGTCACGGCATAGGCGCCGGGTGTGGCGTTGCCCGGGATCGTGCCGGAGATGATGCCGGTCTTGGGATCGATCGTCAGGCCCGGCGGCAGGTTCGAGGCGGTGTAGGTGACGATGTCGCCGATGTTGGGGTCGCTGAAGGCCTTCGAGGCGTCGACGCCGGCGATCGTCGCGCCTTCGGTGCTGGTCTGGTCGGCGGTCTTGGTGCCCACCACCGGGGCCTGGTTCGAGGAGACGAGGTGGAAGCTGTTGGTCGCCGTGCCGCCCTGGCCGTCGTTCGCCGTGACCGCGATCGCGTAGCTGCCGCCGGTGCCGTGAGCCGACGCGTCGTGGTCGATCGTGCCCGAGATGATGCCGGTGGAAGGATCGATCGAGAGCCCCTTCGGCAGACCAGTGGCCGTGTAGGTGTAGGGCACCTCGTTGGGATTGGTGAAGCCACCGGCCGTGGCGACGCTCACCGCCGTACCGTCGTCGACGGATCGATCGGGCAGCGCGGGCGTCGCCACCGGCGCCACGTCGTTCACGCCCCAACGAAAGGTCTCGGAGGTCGCCGCGCCCTTGTCGTCGGTGATCGTCACGGTGACCGTGAACGGCCCGTTGCGGGAGGCGTGCGGATCGATCGTGCCGGAGACGAGGCCCGTGTTGGGATCGATCGTCAGCCCGGTGGGAAGGCCGCTTGCCGCGTAGGTGAAGGTGTCGCCGGTGTTGCGGTCGTTGAACGGCTTGGCGCCGTCGAGCGAGACCTGTTGCCCGTCGGCGCCGGTCTGGTCCGGCGTCTGCGCCACCAGCGTCGGCGCATTGTTGGTCGCATCGATCTTGAAGACCTGCTGCGCCGTGCCGCCCTGCCCGTCCGAGGCCGTCACGACGACCGTGTAGGTGCCGTCGAGCGTCGCGCCTGCCCCGGACGTCGTGGGCGCGTTCTTCGAGGCGTCGTGATCGAGTTGGCCGGTGATCAGGCCGGTCGCCGGATCGATCGAGAGGCCCTTGGGCAGTCCACTCGCCGTGTAGCTCAGGGCGAGCCCGTTGGGGCTGGCGAAGGCGCCGGAGGTCGCGATGGCGATATTGGCGGTGGCATCCGCGTAGCTCTCGTTCGCCAGGGTGCCGTTGGCGGTCGGTGGCGCATCGCTGATCGTCCAGGTGACGAGCTCGCGGGTCGCGGCACCCTTGTCGTCGGTGGCGAGAACGCGGACGACGTAGCTGCCGGACGCGGCGTTGGCCGCCACCGTGCCGGATATGATGCCGGTGGCGGGATCGATGCTCAGGCCCTTCGGCAGGTTCGACGCGCTGTAGGTGAGGGGATCGCCGTTGGGATCGGAGAACGCCTTCGAGGTGTCGACGGGCGTGACGGTCTGGCCGGTCGTGGAGGATTGTGCGGCCGTGGCGACGCCCACCACCGGCGCGCCGTTGGCCGAATTGATCATGAAGCTCTGCGTGGCCGAGCCACCCTGCCCATCGCTGGCCGTGACCACGACCGCGTAGGTACCGTCGAGCGTCGCGCCCGACCCCGTGGTCGTCGGGGCATTCTTCGAGGCGTCGTGGTCGATCGTACCGGTGATCTGGCCGGTCGTCGCGTTGATCGTCAGGCCGGCCGGCAGCCCGGTGGCGCTGTAGGTCAGCGCGTTGCCGTTCGCGTCGGTGAAGCCCTGCGACGTCGCGATCGCGATGCCGCCCTGGCCGTCGTCGTAGCTCTGGTTGGCCAGCGTGCCGGTCCTGGCCGGCGGCACGTCGTTGATGGTCCAGGTGAAGGCCTCGGGCGTCGCCGCGCCCTTGTCGTCGGTCGCGGTCACCGTGACCATGTAGGTGCCGGGCTGCGCGTTCTTCGCCACCGTGCCGGAGATCGTGCCGGCGGACGAGATCGTCAAACCGGCCGGCAGCCCGGTGGCGGCGTAGGTCAGTGGATCGCCGTTGGGGTCGGAGAACGCCGCCGCGGCGTTGACCGACACCGCGTCGCCGTCGCTGTTGGTCTGGTTGACCGTCTTGGTGCCGAGCGTCGGCGCCTGGTTCTTGCTATCGATCGTGAAACTCTGCGTGGTCGAGCCACCGAGCCCGTCGCTGGCAGTAACCACGACCGCGTAGGTACCGTCGAGCGTCGCGCCCGACCCCGTGGTCGTCGGGGCATTCTTCGAGGCGTCGTGGTCGATCGTACCGGTGATCTGGCCGGTCGTCGCGTTGATCGTCAGGCCGGCCGGCAGCCCGGTGGCGCTGTAGGTCAGCGCGTTGCCGTTCGCGTCGGTGAAGCCCTGCGACGTCGCGATCGCGATGCCGCCCTGGCCGTCGTCGTAGCTCTGGTTGGCCAGCGTGCCGGTCCTGGCCGGCGGCACGTCGTTGATGGTCCAGGTGAAGGCCTCGGGCGTCGCCGCGCCCTTGTCGTCGGTCGCGGTCACCGTGACCATGTAGGTGCCGGGCTGCGCGTTCTTCGCCACCGTGCCGGAGATCGTGCCGGCGGACGAGATCGTCAAACCGGCCGGCAGCCCGGTGGCGGCGTAGGTCAGTGGATCGCCGTTGGGGTCGGAGAACGCCGCCGCGGCGTTGACCGACACCGCGTCGCCGTCGCTGTTGGTCTGGTTGACCGTCTTTGTGCCGAGCGCCGGCGCCTGGTTCTTGCTATCGATCGTGAAGCTCTGCGTGGTCGAGCCACCCTGCCCATCGCTGGCGGTCTCGACGATCGTGTAGGTGCCATCGAGCGTCGCGCCGGAGCCGGTCTTGCTCGGTGCGTTGGTCGAGGCGTCGTGGTCGACCGTGCCGGTGATCTGGCCGGTCATCGCATTGATCGTGAGGCCCGTTGGCAGGCCAGTGGCGCTGTAGGTCAGCGTGAGGCCGAGGCTGTCCGAGAACGCCTGCGACGTCGCGATCGAAACGTTGGCTTGGCCATCGTCATACGTCTGGTTCTGGATCGTGCCCTTGGCGGTCGGGTTGACGTTGTTGACCGCGATCGCGACCGTCCGCGATGCGGTCATCGCGCCGCCGCTGCCGGTGTTGCCGTTGTCGTTCGTCGAGAAGTTCAGCGTGTCGGAGCCGGAGAAGCCGACCGTCGGCTGGTATCTGACGGTGCCGATCGCATTGTTGATGGCGCTGAGCGTGCCGGTGAAGCTCTCGCTGGTGTCGTTGGATCCGGTCCCGCTCGAGAAGGTCAGCCCCGTCTTCGACGCCAGCGAGATCGTTCCGTCCGAAACCGACAGCGTCACCGTCTCCGTACCGCCGTTGGCGTCGACGTCGGACACGGAGAGGCCGGAGATCGAGAGCGCGGTGTCCTTGTTCGTGCTCTGCGCGCCCGGCACGGTCTCGACCGGCGCATCGTTCACGGCGACGACGTGGATCGTCGAGACGGCGGTGTTCGAATCCTGGCCGCCGTCGTTGTAGGTGACGTTGATCGTGCGATCGACCGTGGACGGATTGCTCGACGTGTTGGCGAAGGTCAGGTCCTCGATGGCGGTCTGATAGCTCGCGAGCGAGGCCGCGCCCGACAAGGTGACGGTGACCTGTCCTGGAACACTGGTATCGGTGGTCGAGGTGATGCCGGATGGCAAGGTGCCGGACACACCGAGCACGTCGCCGGCTTGCGCGTTGGTGAGCACGACCTTCGCGCTGGCCGCCGTGCCGCCGGGCTCGACGGCACTCGTGTCGGTGTCGGCGATCGAGACGGCGGCGCCTTTCTCGGTGAAAGTGGTCTGATAGTTGTTGGCGGACGCTCCGCTCGAACCATTGGCGTCGAGGCTCAACGTCGGATCGACGAGGGCGAGCACGAAGCCTTCCTTGCCGCCGGCGATCTGGACGGTGATGCCGAGGCTCGTCGCATTGTCCGTCACCAGCAGCGGGACGCCGCCGACGGTGTTCTTCAGCGTGACGGATTGCGTCCCCGTCCCGGTCAGGCTGTAATTCTTCGCGCCGACGGTCTCGACGTTCTGGAAGGCGGCGCCGTTGGTCGTGACGGTGTAGGCTTCGCCGCTGGCGTGACCTCGCCGTCCGAGAAGGCGATGTTGGGCGTGTAGCTCTTGCCGTTCTTGTCGGTCGCCGAAAAGGTGACGGTGAACGACGCGGTATCGTTGTACTGGCCGTAGAGCTCGATGCTCGACGAAGCGGTGTTGTTGTAGCCCCCGTAGAGCTTCGACGCCGGATACGCGTTCAACGCCGCCGGCTTGAACGTCGCCGCATCGGTCGCGTTGCTCACGTTGGAGAACGTCACCGTGACGGTGCTGCCGTTGGCGGTCGTGTAGGTGGCGGTGGCCCCGTTGGTGATGCCGCCCGTGGCGAGCGTCGTGTTCGCGAAGGTCAGGAACTCGATGTTGTTGTGATAGAGCCCGGTGCCGGCATTGGCGAAGATCGTCGTCGGCGCCGCCATCAGGCCGACGTAATCCGTCGCGATCTGCGCGCTGAGCACGTCGGGCGCCTCGATCGTGCCGACATGATCCTCGAGCGTGAAGTTTCCGCCTTCGGCCGTGCCGCCGGTGAGATCGGTGGAGGCGGCGACGGCGGCGCCGGTCAACTGCGACAGGAGATGCGCGGCGCCGTCGCCGACGGTGCCCTCGGCGAAGTCGCAGCCGTAGACCAGGATGTTGGCGCCGGGTGCCAGCGCCCCCTTGATGGTCGCGAGATCGCTGGCGTAGCGGCCCAGCATGGTTGCGCTGTCGAGTGTCGCCGTGCCGAGATCGAGCTGTCCCTCGCTGCCATGCGAGAAAATGTAGACGTCGCGCACGTCCTTGTGCGCGGCGAGGTAGGACGCGATCGCGTCGACGCCGTCCTTGCTCGCATTGAGCAGCACGATCTGCGCGGAATGATCGACATCCTTGATCAGCGTCGCGACGTCGGGGACGTCGGACTCGATGAAGACCACGCTTTTCGGTGCCGTCGGGCTCGCGGGGGCGCGGAGATCGCCGGCGCCGAGATCCAGACCCCGCAGGGCGCGGGCCGCGCTCGAAGCGTCCGCGCTCGCCGGACCATGCGCCGCGGCCGCATCGCGATGCGAGAGAGCCTCACGGGCGACATCGCCGCCCGCATGTACGTTGTCCGGTGCGACCACCGCATGGATCGCCTTGACCGCCGTTGCCGCCGCGGCGCCGTCGAACGCGATGCGCTTCTCCAGCGCGACGATGGAGAGGGCGGCTCCCCCGGCGTGGCGCGCCGACGGGATCGAAGGACGTTTGCGCATGGTCGCTGCCGCTCGGGGATCGTCGTGAAGGCTAGGAAAGGATGGTCAACGAAGCTTTAAGTTCGCTCGCGGCGCCCCGTCAGAAACCGCTCTCGCGCACCAGCACGCGGGCCATCTGACGAAGCAGCCCGCCGACGACGCTCTCCCGCGCGCCGGCCACGCGCACGGCCCCGCGCGTCACGGTGCGCGGCGCGCCGACCTCCGCCGCGAAGCGGATCGGAAAGACCGCGAAATCGGGGGCCGCGCCATGATCCGACGTCGGCCGGGCCGGGATCGGACCGCCGTCCAGCGACGACAGGTAGGCGATGTCGAGCCGCGGCGCCGCCGCGTAGCCGATCTCCGCCGCACGCACCGGCGCCTCCGCATAGAAATAGGAGTCGGGCACGAAGGTGCCGGTCGAGCCGCCGGCGACGCCCTGGGCCGCGCCGTCGCGGACATAGCCTCGCGCCACCGCCGTCTCGGGCGCCGTGACGAGCGCGATCTGCGCGTCGCGCCCGACCCATCGGCCCGGGTCGAGGTTGGAATCGAGGTCGCGCACGATCCCGGCGATCGGGCTCGTCAGGACGAGCTCGCGCCGCTCGCGCTCGAGACCCTCGAGGCGATCCATCACCAGCTTGCGCTCGGTGACGAGCGACAACGTCTCGACGCGATCCTCGACGACGCTGGCGCGGCGCTGCAGCTTGGCCTCGACCAGCGCCAGCCTGATACGCGCGAGCGCGCGGTCGCGCTCGTTCTGCGGCGACACCAACGTCGCCAGCGTCGCGCCGGCCACGACCACGTCGCCGCGGCGCACGGCGACGGAGCGCACCATCGCCGGAATCGTCGGGAAGATGCGCGCGTAGGCGGCCGGCTCCAGCACCGCCGGCACGACGACGTCCGTACGGAACGGAAACACCAGCAGGACGAGGATCGCCAAAGCGATGCAGGCGGTGATCCGCGCGCGCCTCGTGTCGCGGATCTCCTGTTTCAAGCGCCACCACATGGCGATCTCCCTCCAGACGGGAGCGACGAGGAACCAGCCGACCTCGACGGCGAACAGCGCGATGCCGAGGAGCTTGAAGGTGGCGTGATAGACCAGCAGCGCGATGCCGGCGTAGACCACGGTGCGGTAGCAGACGATCGCCGCGGCATAGGTGATCACCACGCGCTGCCTGGCCGGCGGGAAATGGTCGGGTTTGGCGGCGCGCAGGTCGAACAGCGCCTCGCGGAGACGCCATCGCAACAGCGCGAAGGACCGCGTCTGGAGGTTGGGCACGCCGAGCGCGTCGGCCATCAGCAGATAGCCGTCGAAGCGCATCATCGGGTTGAGATTGATCAGCAGCGAGCTGACCATGCTGGCGGTCGCGACGAGAAAGGCAGCGGTGCGCAGCGCGCCCTCGGGCAGCAGAATCCAGGCCAGCGTGGCGTAGACGGCGAGCACCGCCTCGGCGACGATGCCGGCCGCGTCGATCGCCATGCGACGGCGGCGGTCCGGCAGCCGCCAGCTGTCGGTCACGTCGCAATACAGCATCGGCACCACGACCATGAAGGCGACGCCGATGGAGGAGGCACGGCAGCCGTAGCGCGCGGCGGTGAAGGCATGGGCGAGCTCATGGATCGTCTTGGTTCCCACGAGTGCAAGCGCATAGACCAGCGCGCCGTCGAGCGAGAGGAAGCCGGAGAAGGTGCCCGCGAAGGCCGACCATTGCCGCGACACGAGGTACAGCGCGACCAGCGCCGCCGCCATCGTCAGCAGGGCGAAGCCGCGGGTGTAGAGCGGCGCGACGAGGACGCCGGCGCGCTCGAAGGCGCGGCGCGGGCGCCATAGCGGGATCTTGACGAAGAGGTAGTTGTGGACGAGCCACATCAGCGGCGAGGAGCGGCCGGCGCGCTTCTTGCGGGCATGCCCCTGCCACGCACCGCCGCCGGCCTCGAGCAGCTCGTTGCGCTCGGCGAAAAGGAAGAAGCCCGCGACGGAACCGGCCGGTAGCAGCGGGCCGTCGTCCTCCAAGGCCGCCGCGAGCGCATCGGGATCGGCGGGGCCGTCCCAGGCCGACAGCACGGCGAAGGCAGTGGGATCGAGCTGGAAATAGGCGTGCCGGACGCAATCGTAGAGTATCCAGCTCGGCGCGCCGCCGACGCGCGGACCGGGATAGAGCCGCAGGTCCTGGCGCAAGGCGCGCCGACCCGAGGCGCGCGGATCAGAGGCCGACGTGCTGGCGGACATAGCCGAGCGGGCGCCGGAACAGGTAGAGCAGCAAACTGGCACGCGGCCCGTAGACCTCCGCCGTGCCCCTCACGCCGAGGCGGGGAATGTCGGCGTCGGGCGCCAGGCGCGCTTCGGCGCGGAAGGAGAAGACGTTGTTGTCTCCCATTTCCGCACCGTGGCTGGCGTGATCCAGCCTCGCCTCCACGGCGTGCAGCGGCGAGCTGTCGAGGAACAGCTTCACGCGCGCGCCGTCGTCCAAAACGATGCTGTCGTCGACCGGCACGGCGATGCGCGCCATGACCTGGGCGCGGTCCGCGATCTCCATGATGCGCTGGCCGGTCTGCACGGGCCGTCCCAGCAGGTCGGTGGCATCGTTGAAGATCGCGATGCCGGCGCGCGGGGCCCGCGTCACGGTCTTGTCGAGCAGGTCCTTGGCATACTCGCGCTCGGCGCGGCGCAGCTCGTATTCGGCTTCGGCGGCGGCGAGGTCGCGCTTGGCCTGGGGATCGAGGAAGGCCGCCTGGCGCAGCTGCTTCCACTTGGCCTCAGCCAGAGCCATCGTGCGTTCGGCGATGACGAGATTGTCGCGCAGCGTGGTCGAGACGATGGTGTAGAGCACGGCGCCCGCCGCGACGGTGCTGTTGGGCTGCACCGCCACGCTCTCGATCGTGCCGTCGCTGGAGGCGGCGACGATGAACGGGCGCTCGGGCACGATCTCGAACGGCGCCAGCGCCGTGACGTGCGTCGGCGTGATGGCCAGCACGACGATCAGGACCAGGATCGCGGCCGCGACGAACCCCGGCCGCCGCAGGCGTTGCAGCGCGACCGGCGGACGCCGGAAGCCGGCCCAGGCGTGCGCGAAGCATTCGGCGAGGCGTTCGGCGATGTGGCAGGCGTCCTCGTCCCACTCGCTCTCGCGCGCCAGCAGGATCAGGCCGAGCGAGCGTCCGGCGCGGTCGGCGAGCGGCAGGGCGAGAAGTCGGGCGAAGGGGTAAAGCTCGGCGTGGTCGCCGTGGGACGCGGTCTCGTCGGTGAGGTCGAGCCGCGCGGGCGATCTCGCCGCCGCCGGCATCCGGCGCGCCACCACCTCCTCGATCCATTGGACGAAGGGCGCCTCGCGATCGACGGTGGTGACGCTCGAGACCGCCGCGACCGTGCGGGTGCCCCCAGCGTCCGTCAGCACGAAAACCTGTCGGGCCCCGACGATCGGCCTGAGCTCGTTGGCGACGAGATAGTGCAGGTCCGCCACGCTGTCGCAGCGGCGCGCGTCGCGTTCGATGCGCAGCAGGACCTGCAGCGCGGCAACCGCCGGATCGGCGAGGGCGACCGCGACCGCGTCGTGCGCGGCGGCCGGCGAAGCGGCGTACGACATCGGCCGAACCTGCGAGGCGACCATCAGAAGATCGCGCCGAAATCGGCCTTGCCGCTCATGCCGGGCAGCACCGGCGGGCGGACGGGCTTCGCGGGACGCGGGTCGAGCGCGCCGACCACCTTGAGGGTCTGGCTCACGGGGTCGACGGCGGCGCCGACGCGAACGACGTGGCCCGCCACGACGTCCCCGGTCTCTTCCACGGAGAGCGAGAAGCCGACGCCCGGCGCGACGCGCGCGACCGCCCGCGAGGGCACCAGCATCTCGACCTCGAGGTCGGCGGGATCGACGATGCGCAGGATCGGCGCCGTCGGCGACGGCAGGTCGAAGACGTGGGCGAACACGTCGGCGACGCGGCCGTCGAACGGTGCGCGGATCTCGCATTGCTCGACCTTGGCCTGCCAGCTCTCGACGATGGCCGCGGCCTTGTCGGCCTGCGCGCGCGAGATCTGCACGTCGTTGCGGCCGGCGGCGTGATATTTCTGGAGATCGAGGTTGTTCTGGTAGGCGGTCTGGTGCCCACGCCACTCGGCTTCGGCCGATTTCAGTTCGGCGCGGGTCCGGGCGCAATCGAAGGCGACCAGCAGGTCGCCCTTGCGGAAGGCCGCGCCCTCCTGCAGCGGAATGTCGAGAATACGCGAGCCGGCGTCCGAGCCGATCGTCACGTCGTGCACCGAGCGCACCACGGCGTGGATCGTCTCGCCGCCCTCGAGCGGGGCCGCGGCGACGGGCGTGGTGGCGAGCAGAGCCAGGAGCGACGCCGCGCGCCTCACTGACGCAGCCCCATGTCGGGAAGTCTCGCGTCGGGAAGTATCGTGCCGGACGGGATCGCGTCGGCCGAGGCGACTTCGTTCGCGGGCGCCTGCCGCAGCCCGATCGCGGCGGCCTGGATGCGCTTCTCGCCGTCGAGCCAATTGTCGTCGAGCACGCGAGCGATCTGCTCGACGGTGGTGCCGGTGGTGATGGCGCGGTCGAACGGGTCGAGGCCGATCGCCTCGAACACCAGGCCATAGGCGTTCTCGTAAAGCGCGAAGGCGATGTCCTTGCGCGACTCGGCCACCAGCGTGTTCATCTCCTCGCGGATCAACGTCTGCTCGCTGGCCTTCTCCGTGTCGGCCTGCGCCTTGACCTGGTGCAGCAGGCGACCCTGCACATCGAGGAACTCGCGGGCGATCTTCAATTCGTTCTCCGCCTCGAAGAGCCGGATGCGCGCGACCTGCACCTGCGTGACGACCGCCATGGTGAGGGCCAGCGCCTTGGCGTCGAGCAGCGCCTCCTGGGCGTTCACCTGGCCGATGCGCGCCGGATACTTGAAGACGTTGAGCAGGTTCCAGCTGGCGTGGGCGCCGTAGGCCAGCCAATTGGCGTGGAAGAGGTATTTGGAGGTGTCGTTGTTGCCGCCGAAATAGGCCTGCGCGTTCGGCAGCAGTTCGAGCAGCGCGACATAGGCCTCCTTGGCATTGATGCGCGAGCGATACTGGTTCTCGCGCAGCTCCGGACGGTTCACCAGCGCGACGTCGACCAGCGTGTTGAAGTCGCGCTTGAACACCGGCGAGCGGGCCACGCCGCCGCGGCCCGAGAGGGTGAACTGCACGTCCGGCGGCACGTTCATCAGCGCGGCGAGCTGCGCCTTGGCGACGGCCATCTCGCTCTCGATGGCCTGGGCCTGCCGCTTGATCTCGATCAGCTCGCGCTCGTAGGTCAGCGCCGCGATCGGCGAGGTGTCGAGCCCGGTGGCGACGGTGCGGCTGTCGCTGATGGCGTGCTCGACACGCCGCTGGAGGCGGGCGAGTCGCTCGCTCAGCCGCTGGCTGGAATAGGCGCGCCAATAGGCGGTTCGGATGTCCTGCACGATGCGGTTGGTGACCTTGCGCTTGGTCTCCTGCGCGATCAGCACCTCGTCCGCCGCCTGGCGCGCGCGAATGTAGGACAGGCCGAAGTCCAACGTGTTGTAGGACAGCGTCAGGTCGGAGATCAGATCGTTCTTCGGCGTCGAGACCGAAGGCTCCAGCGTGATCAGCCCGGTGGTGACCGATTGCGAATAGGCCGCGAGATTGTTGTTGCGACCGAGGAAGTTCGAGTTGGCGACGAGGTTCGGCAACAGATGGAAGTCGGCGACGTCGAGATCCTGCACGCGCAGCGCGGTCTGGTAGGCCTCCACACGATAGTCGAGATTGTAGCGCAGGCCGCGGGCGATCGCCTCGTCGAGCCCGATCGCCTGCGTGATCGGCGCCTCGCCGGCGACGAAGCGCGCCTTCTTGTCGAGCGCGTAGGCCGCCACCTGAGGCCCCGTCAGCGGTTCCGGTTGCAGGCCGCAGCCCGCCAGCGGGGCAGCGACCGAGGCCGCGACCAGGACGGCGATGCTTTTGCGCACGGAGATCATCGGCTCGCCCGAGGCTTTAGGGAAGTCTTCACCGTGTTTGGTGACGGGCCGGTTATCTCGCCTCGTGGTAAAGTTTCGGTGAGCCGTCTTCTCCCGGCGTGTACCAGTTTAGATCATGGCACGTGCAACCCTCGATAAATCAACGCCTGGGCGGTCGCGAACACCCGAGGAAATCGTTGGGCATCAGCGGAACGCGATGAGCGCGATCCCGGCCACCATCAGCGCGGCGCCACCGATCCTCGCCCTGTTGATGCGGTGCCTTGGCATGTGGAACCAGCCGAAATCGTCGATCGCGAGCGAGGTCAGCAGGTTCGCGGTGATCAGCAGGCCGTTGAACGGCCCGGCGCCGACCTGGCCGACGAGCAGCAGGCCGCCGAACACCGCGACGGCTCCCGCCAGACCGCCGATCGGCGCCCACCACGGCATCGCCGCGACGTCCGTCTCGCGCGGCATCGGCAACGGCCGCAGCGCCAGCATCGCCAGGACCACGAAGACGATCGGCAGGAACGACACCGTCGCGGCGAGCCACGGGTTGACCAGGCTCTTGTCGAGCTGGCCGTTCATGACGACGCCGGCCGCCTGCAGCGCGCCAGCCGCGAGGATGAAGGGATAGAGCAGCTTGCTGGTGTCCACGGGGCTCTCCTCAGAACCTGGCGATCAGCGCGATGCCGCCGACCATCAGCGCGGCGCCGAGCCAGTGCGTCGCGCCCTGGGAATGCGCCTGCATGCCGAACCAGCCGAACTGGTCGATGCAGAGCGAGGTCAGGATGTTGGCGGTGATCAGCAGGCCGTTGAACGGCCCGGCGCCGACCTTGTCGACGAAGGCGAGGCCGCCGAAGACCGCCACCGCCCCGGCGAGGCCGCCGAGCGGCGCCCACCATGGCATGGCGCCGAGATCGGCGAGGCTCGGCAGCGGTGCCGGCATGACCAGGAACAGCGTCGCGAACACAAACACGATGAGCGAGAACGAGACGGTCGCCGCCAGCCAGGGATTGACGAGCGCGACGCGGAGCCGGGCGTTCATGGAATTGCCGGCTGCCTGCAAGCCGCCGGCGACCAGGATGAAGGGATAGAGCAGGACGGGATTCATCGGCGTCTCCGGATTCGTGGGGATCAGGGCAACAGCAACAGGGCGGCGAGCGCGGCGGCGAGGGCCGGCGGCATCGCCAGCGCGCCGAGCTTCAGGAACGCCCAGAACGACACGTCCTCGCCCTCGCGCCGGATCGCGGTCAACCAGAGGATGGTGGCGAGCGAGCCGGTCACGGAGAGGTTCGGCCCGAGGTCGACGCCCACCAGGATGGCGCCGGCGACCTTGTCGGGGACGTGCGCGGTTTGCACGGCGGCGCCGGCGAGCAGCCCGGCCGGGAGATTGTTCACCAGGTTCGATCCGAACGCGACCAGGGCGCCGCCGGCCGCGCCGGCGACGACGTCGGAGCGGTCAGCCGCTTGCTTCAGCGCGGCCGCGAGCAGCGCCAGCACGCCCGTCGTCTCGAGCGCCTCGACCAGCACGAACAGCCCGGCGACGAGCGGGATCACCGCCCACGAAATGTCCTTCACCGTGGACCAGGGCCCTTCGCGCTTGATCGCCAGCACCACGACCACGGTGGCCACGCCGGCGACGAAGGTCGGCAGGCCGAGCTGCAGGTCGAGCGCCGAGGACACGATCAGCGCGAGGCCGGTCAGCACGATGCCGGCGCCCGCGACCTTGCCGCTCGTCGACAGGCGCGCGACCTCGACATCCGTCTCGATGGGCTCGCGCAGGCGCGCACGTTGCGTCAGGCGCAGCACGGCGAAGTTCACCGCGATGGAGAGGATCGATGGCACGGCGAAGCGCATCAGCCATTGGCCGAGCGGCGGCATGTGCGCGGCGAAGACCACGAGATTGGCCGGGTTCGAGATCGGCAGCACGAAGCTCGCCGCGTTGGCGATCAGGGCACAGATGAAGAGGTAGGGCAGCGGCTCGGCCTTCGCCGCCTTGGCCGCGGCGTAGACCGCCGGGGTCAGCACGACCGCCGTGGCGTCGTTGGAGAGGAACGTCGTGACGACGATGCCGACGCCGTAGACCAGCGCGAACAGCTTGGAGGCCGAACCATCGGCGCGGCGCACCGCATGGCTCGCCAGCCAATCGAACAGTCCCTCGCGCCGTGCCACCTCGGCCAGCGCCATCATGCCGACCAGGAAGAGGTAGACGTCGAGCCCCTTCAGCACGCCGTGCCAGGCGTCGGACGCCGGCAGCAGGCCGGCGACCACGAGGACGATCGCGCCGGTGGCGGCCCACACCGCCTCGGGCCATTTGAAAGGCCGGGTGATCACGCCCAGGATCGCGAGCGCGACGATCGCCCAGACGACGAGGTGGCGAATGTCGGGGAAAGCCATCATGTGGAAGCCGTTTCCGTCGTCATAGAAGAGGTCACCATCGGCGCCCGTTGCGGTTGGGGCCGAGCTGCGTGCCGAGCAGGCCGCGCTCCGGCCAGGCCTCGACGGCGTCGGCATCGCTCCCGTCCGCGATGCGCGTGGCGGCGAGATGCAGCTCGGTCGCGACCTCGATGGTCTCGTGGCCGAGCTGCCCGATGTCGTCCTCGGCCTCGACGCGGATCGTCGTCGCGCCGTCCGCCAGCTCGACCTCGAGCGCGTAGCGCGACGTCATCGGCGACGCCATCGGCACCGGTGCGCCGTCGCCCACCCGGCAGGTGACGCGCCGCACCGGCCGCCGGCCGAGCACGCTGGCGCGCACCTCGCAGCGGCCGTGCGGCACGTGGTCGGGATCCCCGGCGTCCGTCGCCAGGCGGCGGTCGGCCGGCGCGGTCAGCAGCACGATCGGACGCGGGTCGCCGAGCGGTTTGAACCGCCACGACACGGCGCGGCCATCGATCGCGACGAGGGAATAGCCCACCGGCCCCTCCTCGACCTGCCCGGTGGAGCGGGTCGCGGCGTAGATCGTGCGCCCGTCGTTGGCGAGCTCGTTGTAGTGGGTGTGCCCCATGTCGACGAGCAGCACCTCGCGCGCCTCGAAGGCCTCGTTGATCGCGCGGGTCTCGCCCTCGCCACGCAGGTCGGCCGGATAGCTGTGCATGAAGATCGCGCAGCGCCGCCCGGCGGCCGAGGCCTGCCGCAGCTGCCGCGCCAGCCATTCGCCTTGGGCGGCGCCCAGGCGGAAGTCGGGGCCGCCCATGCCCGGGCCGCAGATGTCGAGGAACAGGCATCGCACGCCGCCGGCCTCGATCGCCTTGGGCAGGCGCTCGACCTCGAGCGAGGCGTAGAAGTTGTCGAGCCCGCCCGGCTCCATGTCGTGGTCTCCCGTCACGATATGGACGGGCATCGGCAGCCGGGCCAGCTCGCGGCCGACCAGCGCATATTGCTCGGGCAGCCCGTTGTCGGCGTTGTCGCCGGGCAGGTAGACAAAGTCGATCGCGCCGGCGAGATCGGCCGTGATCTCGCCGACGATGTCCCGCAGGTCGAGAACATCGTCCTCGTGCTCCGCGGTGAGGTGCAGGTCGCCCAGGTGGGCGTAGATCAGCAGGTCGTCGGGCTTGGCCATGGTCACGCGGCGGCGGTCGAGAGGATGGCGGCATCGTCCTCGGCGCCGCGCGTCTCCGGCATGAAGAGCGCGAAGAAGACCAGCGCGGCCAGCGCGACGGCGGCGAGGACGAGGAAGCCCACAGGATATCCCGCGAATTCGACGACGAACCCGCCGAGCACGTTGCTGAGGCTGGCCCCGAGCCCGACGGCCAGCGCCACCAGCCCCTGGGCCAGGTTGAAGCGACCCGTCCCCTTCATCACGTCGGCGGCGATGATCACCGAGACGACGCCGAAGATGCTGGCCGCCACGCCGTCGAGCAATTGGATCGCCACCACGCCGACCGGGTCGGTGGTGAAGGTGAAGAGCAGGCCGCGCACCGGCAGCACGGCGAGCGCGACGAGGAAGACCGTCTTGCGCCCGTAGCCGGCCGCCAGCGCGCGCCCGACCGCCCAGGCGACGCCGATCATCATGAACTGCGCCGAGATGATGCAGGCCGACAGCGCGATCGTGTCGGTGCCGGGATGCAGCTTGGCAAGCATCTGGCCGGCCATCGGCAGCATCGCGGCGTTGCCGAAGTGGAACAGCACGACCGAGGCGAGGAAGACGAGCAGCGCCTTGCGCTTGACCATGTCGCGCAGCGGCAGCGGCTCGGCCCGCCCCGCGGGATTTGTGTCGGCCTCGCCGCCGCGCGCCAGCACGTGATCGATCTCCGAGGGCGCGATGACGGCCACCGCCGCCGCGCTGGCGATCGCGAAGGCACAGACGAGATAGAAGATCCACTCGGTGCCGAGATACTGGCCCAGCGCACCGGCGAGGCCGGCGGAGACGAAATTGCCGCCATGGTTGAAGCTCTGGTTGCGGCTGACCTGCCCGTCGAAGCGGCGGCGCCCGACGAGCCCAAGCGTGATGGCGCCGATCGCCGGCGGGATGATCGCCGATGCCAGCCCGATCAGGACCTGCGCGAGCATCACCGGCGCCAGCGTGGGAAAACCGGCGATGAGCACGCAGCCGATCGCGATCACGAGGCCCGAGCCCGCCACCAGCATCCGCTTGATGCGCAACGCATCGACCAGGAAGCCGGCGGGGATCTGGAACAGCGCGGCGGCGATGCTGCTCGTGGCCATGGCGAGGCCGATCGCGCCGGGCTGCCAATGGCGGCTGCCCGCGAGAGAGACGGAGAGATAAGGGCCGACGCCACCGGAGACGTCGGCCATCAGGAAGTTCAGCGCCTCGAGCCCGCGTATGCTGCGGGACGAGGGCGAGCTTCCGTCGCCCCCACGATGGTCGTCGCCGCTCACGAGCCCGCCATCATCAGGAGGCCGGCTTCAGTTCGGCAGCCCACTTGTCGTCGTCGATCTCGACCGGCTTCATTTTGCGGATCGACCCGCCGAGCGCGACGTGGCATTCGACGTGCTTTCCACCTCTGGCGCCGAGCACCTCGAAATGCCTGGGCTTGCGGCGAGGCGCGCCGAGCACATGGAAGCCGGCGCCCTCGACGGCCGTCCTGGCCAGCCTCGGGTCGCCATCGGCGTCACGGCCGGGTTTCCCGAGCTTGCCGTGCTCGATGGCGACCGGCTCGCCCCCGACCGTCGCGATCGACAGGACCTTCAGCTCCGACGGCTTGCTCTCGCCTTCGAGCGCGACCTCGGCGCCGACGTTCAGCGGAAAGCGCCCGACACCGTCGGGGCCGAGATCGGCGAGATGCTTCTGCCGATCCGCGGTGACGAAGACGAAACGATGCGCGAAGACAGCTTCGATGGTCCCTTCGATCTTGGTCATCGAGGCAATCGACATGGTTTTACCTCTTACGAGAATCATCGTCGCTGCGACGTCATGGACGCTCTGGCGCGGCTGTAGCAGAGCGGCGTCTACCTGTCCTTGACCGCACCGGTCATCTTGTCGACGAGCTGCGACGCGATGTCGGCACAATCCTTGGCGCTATCGCGCGGACCGCAATGCAGGTCGATGCGCAGGGTGGCGTCGGAGCCGCGCTCGACGTGGATCGCGACGCCGGGCACAGGCGCAGCGCCGTGGAATCCGCGTGGGGCGGGAGGCGGAGGCGGCGAATCGGCGTTCGATCCGCCGGCCGGCGGCGGGGGCGGCTGCATCGCGGCGTCCTGGTCGATCGGCGGCGGGAGCGGAGCCGTCGCGCCGCGCGTCGGAGCCGGCTGCGCGACGGCCATGCCGCTGCCGAGAACGAGCGCGACGATGGTCAGAGCGGCAGCTCGCGAGAGAGATGTCATACGTCGTCCTCGACGCTGCGGAGGCAGCGAGGCCATTGGGATAGCAACCTGCGGGAACACCCAGCCTGAACTCTGCCGTTCAGGTTGAGTTCAGCCGTATGGGCTACGCGGCCCGACCGTCGATCGGACGTCCCGCCCATGAAGATCCTTCTCGTCGAGGACGATGCGCCGCTCGCCCGCGAGATCGCACGCGGCCTGCGCCTCGAGAACTTCGTCGTCGATCACGCCCGCAACGGCGAGGATGGTCAGCACCTCGGCGAGACCGGCCTCTACGACGCCGTGGTGCTCGATCTCGGCCTGCCGAAGGTGAGCGGCATTGCGGTGTTGACCGCCTGGCGCGCCGCCGGCCTCAAGCTGCCGGTGCTGATCCTCACCGCGCGCGATGCCTGGAGCGACAAGGTCGAGGGCTTCAAGGCCGGCGCCGACGATTTCCTCACCAAGCCGTTCCGCTTGGAGGAGCTGGTGATGCGCCTGCGCGCCCTGATCCGCCGCGCGGCCGGCTACGCCGAGACGATCGTGCGCTGCGGGCCGCTCAGCTTCAACAGCCACATCGGCGTCTTCGAGCTCGACGGCCTGCCGCTGCGCCTGACCGCGCTGGAATGGCGGGTGCTGTCGTGCCTCGCCTTGCGCAAAGGCGTGGTGGTGGCGCGCACCGAACTGTTCGAGCACGTCTATGCCGGCGACGGCGAAGCCGAGTCCAACTCGGTCGAGGTGATCGTCGCCCGCCTTCGCCGCAAGATCGGGCGCGACCTCATCGAGACGGTGCGCGGCCGCGGCTACCGCCTGGTCTGCGCAGGCGATCCATGAGGCTGGCGCCGCGTTCGCTCTCCGCGCGGCTTTTGCTCGGCTCGGCGGCGGCCACCTTGATCGCCCTCGGTCTCGTGCTCGCCCTGATGCATCAGGTGCTGACGCGTTTCGTCACCGGGCAGATCGATCAGCGCCTCGACAACAAGATCGTCGCGCTCGTCTCGCAGGTCCGCGTCGCCGCCGACGGCACGCTCTCGCTCCAGGGCGAGGCCGATGGGCCGCCTTTCGACAAGCGGCATCACCGCTCCTTCTGGGTGGTGCAGGGCCCGCGCAACGTCGTCGGGACGCGCTGGCTCGGGGACGCCAACGTCGCCCTGCCCTCCCCGGCCCGGATCGAGGAGGCCTTCGGCCGGCCGGCGCCCGGACCCGAGGCGGACGGCACGCATCCTCGCACCCTGCGCGGCGAGGGCTTCGACGGCGTCGCGCTGCACGAGCGGGTCGCCCGCGCCCTGATCGAGAACACCGGCGTCACGGTGCTCGTTGCTGCGCCCGCCGATGCCATCGGCCACCCTGTCGGCGAGGCCATGACCAGCGTGGGCCTCGGCGTACTCGCGCTCGGCGTGGCGCTCGCCGCGCTGGCTTTCGCCCAGGTTCGCCTCGGCCTGCGCCCTCTCGCCGCGCTGCGCCGCCAGCTCGCCGAGGTCGGTGACGGACGCCGGGATCGGCTGCCCGTCGGGCAGATGCGCGAGATCGCGCCGTTGGTCGCGGAGATGAATCGCCTGCTGGAAAGTCACGCCACCAACCTCGACAAGGCGCGGCGCCACGTCGCCAACCTCGCGCATGGCCTCAAGACGCCGCTGGCGACTCTGCAGCTCGGCGTCGAGCGGCTGGAGGGGCCTGACAAGGGCGACCTGCGCCTGCTCCTCGCCGAGATCGACCTGCGCGTGCGCCATCACCTGGGACGTGCGCGGGCCGGGGCCCTTGCCGGGCCGGAGCGGGCGCGCACGGAGCTGGCGCCGCGCCTCGCCGACATCGGCGACGCGCTGCGGCGCATCCACGCCGATCGCGGCGTGAGCCTGGCGATCGATTGCCCCGCCGACCTCGCCTTGGCCTGCGAGGGCAACGACGTCGACGAGATCTTCGGCAACCTGCTCGACAATGCGTTCAAGTTTGCGCGCCAACAGGTCGCGTGCGAGGCAAGGCTGGAGGGCCGGTCCGCTCGCGTGACCGTCACCGACGACGGTCCTGGTTTGAAATCAGACCAGATCGCCCTGGTGTTGCAGCCGGGGCGCCGACTCGACGAGGCGCAACCGGGCTTCGGTTTCGGCCTCAGCATCGCCCGCGAGCTCGTCGAACTCTACGGCGGCGACCTCGCGCTGGAGCCGGGAGCGGCCGGCCTTCGTGCGACGGTGATCCTGCCGGCCGGCGGACGGGGTGATTCAGCGATCCTCTGAAAATGGTAGACTATCGAACGACACTCCGACTCCTGCTGAACCGAACCTGAATTGCCGGGTTCAGGCGAGGTTCGGTACGCTCGCGCTACATCGAGGCTCCCAGAAGGAGAACGACATGAGCGAGACTATCCAAATTCCCGAACCGTCGCGGCGCGCCGTGAACCGCGGTCTGCCGCGCTGGACGATCGTTGTCGCGGCGCTGGTTTCGGCGGCCGCCGGCGCCGGCGCCACGACCCTCGTGCAGAAGAGTCATGCCGTCGCGCTCGTAGCCCTCGCGCCGGAGCAGGTATCGGCGTTGAAGGATGGCGCGATGGGGGCGATCAAGGGCGACGTCGCCGAAATCTTCGGCAATAAATTCGTGGTGGGCGACGGCAGCGGCCGCGCTTTGGTCGAGACCGGCCGGCACGGCGAGGACACGGCGCTCGTCGCCAAGGGCGAGGTCGTGACCGTGCAGGGCCGATTCGAGCATGGCTTTCTCCGCGCCGCGGCGATCACCCACACCGATGGCCACGTCGATTCTCTCGACCTGCCACCGCCGCCCCGCGGTCCCGAGCACGAGCCACATCCACCCGTGTGAGGAACGTGTCGGCGATCGACCACCTTGTTTCGGGTGATGTCACGGGACGCGGCTTTGGCAGGGATTTTTGTCGCGGTACGCTGACACTGGCTCGCGTTTTTGTCGCGATACCCTGACCTCGGCAGGGCTTTTTGTCAGGGCTCGCGACATCGGCCCGGGCACCATGCCGGAAACCGTCACGACTTTACACGCTCGCTGAATGCGGTTAAGTTACCTATATCACGAGGCGCGGTTGGCAAGGGGTCACGACGAGCCCGGCGCCACCGCGACGGCGACCTCGTTGCGGCGCAGGAAGGGGATCGTGAAGGGCGGATCGTAGCCGAGCAGGAAGGGATCGCCTTCCGCTTTGCGGCCGTGCTTGGCGAGTTCCTCCTGCAGGATCCTGGCGTAGCGCGCGCTCTGCACGCGATCCAGCGTTCCCGAGAAGCGGATCACCGCCAACGTCTGCGCCGGCACGTCGACGATCTTGACGCCGGCGTCGGTCGGGGTCGGCGGATCGGCGGCGACCTTCCGGGGCAGGAAGAACCTCATCGTCGCCGGCGCGGCCTCGTCCGGGGTCGGCGGCGCCAGGCGGCCGCCGCGCTGCTCCACCGGCGCCGTCATGGCGATCGTCTGCGCCCGGCTGTTGGCACCGGCGATGTAGTCGAACAGCCGCTTGAAATCGTCGCCCTGCGCCGCGGTCTCCACGGCGACGAGCGGGCCGTATTGCCGGATCTCGATGTCGTGGCCGATGGTCGAGACCGTCGCGTAGGGCGGCTCCTCCAGGGCGGAGCGGATGCCGAAGATCGAGAGGAACGATTCGAGGAAGGTCAGCAGGACGTAGAGCACCTTGGTCATCCTCGGCTCCTCCGACCGCTTCCTCCTACACGCTCGCCATCTCGGCGAGAATGGCTTCCGCCGCGCCGCGCGGATCGGTCGCCTGGGTGATCGGACGGCCGATCACGAGATGGTCCGCCCCGGCCGCCAGCGCCGCCGCCGGTGTCATCACCCGCTTCTGGTCGCCGGCCGCGGCGCCGGCCGGGCGGATCCCGGGCGTGATCAGCCGCAGCTTGCGGCCGACGCGCCGGCGCATGGCCTCGACCTCCTCGGCCGACAGGATCAAGCCCGAGATGCCGGCGGCGACGGCCTGGTCGGCCCGCCGGGCGACGAGGTCGCGCACCCCCATCGTGTAGCCGGCCTGCTGTAGGTCGCGATCGTCGTAGGACGTCAACACGGTGACGCCGAGGATGCCCAGCGGCCGGTCGCCGACGCCGGCCTTGGCCGCTGCCATGGTCTGGGGGAAGGCGTGGACGGTGAGATAGGTCGCCCCCAACCCGGCGACCTGAGCGGCGGCGCGTTCCACCGTGGCGCCGATGTCGTGCAGCTTGAGATCCAGGAAGACCTTCTTGCCCTGGCCCGCGAGGCGCTGCGCCAACGGCAGGCCGCCGCCGTAGGCGAGCTCGAGGCCGATCTTGTAGAACGAGACGGTGGTGCCGAGCGTCGCCACCAGATGCTCGGCCGCCTTGAGGCTGGACACGTCGAGCGCCACGATCAGCCGATCGCGCGGCTCGATGGCGGCAGCCGTCACCGCTCTCGCCGGGCTTCACGGCGGAAGAGGCCCTCCCGCCGCTCGCGGAAGGGGCGGAACACCCGCTTCTCGGTCGACGACCGGCTGGGCCGCTGGCTGCCGGCCGGCGCGGGCTCGACGCTTTCGGCCCGGCTCTCGCCGCGCCGCCGATAGATCCAGACCCGCGCCGGAGGCAGGTTGAGCCAGATCGGCGACGACACGTCGGCCTCGAACGGCGTCTCGGCCACGCGCGGCACCGGCGAGTTGGCGCCATAGGTGAATTGCACGAAGGAGCCACCCGGCGCCATCAGCGCGAAAGCATCCTCCAACAACGACAGGCGCTGCGCGTCGGGCTTGTTGAGCAGCGGCAGGCTCGAAACGACCGCGGCGGCAGGCTCGCGCAGCACGCCGCGCAGGCTTTGACCGAGATCGTAGGCGTCGCCTTGGACGACCTGGACCAGCGGGAAACGCCGGCGGAGCAGGCGACAGAACGACCCGTCGAACTCGACGAGCACGAGGCGCGCCGGGTCCACCCCGCGGCGCACCAAGGCCTGGGTGATCGGCCCCGTACCGGGCCCGAGTTCGACGATGGGCGCCGTACCCCTCGGGTCGACCGCGCGCGCCATCGTCCGTGCGAGGAACCGCCCCGATGGCGACACGGCGCCGGTCAGGACCGGATTGTCGAGCCAGGTCTTGATGAAGCGGGCCTCGTCGGCGAGGCGTTCTTCGAGGCGGGGCCGGGTCGCCGACCGGTCCGGGTGGATGAGGTCCTCACGCAAGCGTCGTCACCCCAACTCCTCGATCCGGCGTCGCCGCGAACGTAGCTTGACGTCGCGTGACCACAAATGGGGCAATCTTCGTGTTGCCGTCAAGAAAGCGTCACGCGTAGGCGGAGTTCCACACCCATCAGTTCAGGTCGTCGGGGACCGCCGGCAGCGGCATCACCAGGATACCATCCTCGAGAAGGTCACGCGCCTCCTCCAGAGTGGCCTGGCCGCGGATCCGTTCCTTCGAGGATTCGTCGTCGTGGATGCGCCGCGCCTCCGCCGCGAAAGCACTGCCGACGTCGCGCGTCTCGGCCACCACCTTATCGCGAAAGGCGCGCACGAGCCGACGCCTGTCGTCGTCCAGAAGCGCGACCTCCAGCGGCGGGTTCGGCACCGCTGGCACCGGCTTCGCGTCGGGGGGCGCCGCAGGCATCTGCACAGGCCGTTCCGCGCGCCGGGCGACCAGAGCCGGGGCCATGATCGCCTTCACCACATGCCGCGACTCGCAGGTCGGACATGTCACGAGGCCGCGCTTGGCCTGCTCGTCGAAGGCCGAGCTGTCGTAGAACCACGAATCGAAACGATGCCCTTCGTCGCAGTACAAGGCGTAACGGATCATGGCGCTTCGATCAGCCCGCCGTCTCGCGCAGCTTGGCCTCGAGGGTGCCCGACGCGTCGAGGGCGTGGAGGTCGTCGCATCCTCCGATGTGGTCTTCGGCGATGAAGATCTGCGGCACGCTGGTCCGGCCACCGGCGCGCTCGCTCATGGTGCGCCGCGCCTCGCGGTTGCCATCCACCTTGATCTCCCGAAAGGCGACGTTCTTGCGCTTCAGCAGCGCCTTGGCGGCGTGGCAGTAGGGACAGAACATCGTCGTGTAGATCACGACCTCGGGCGCCGCCATCGGGTTCTCCTTGCTGCCCTCATATGGCAACCACCGTACCGCTTGTCACCCGCGCGTCATCCGCCACCCGTGACGACGCGGGCGAAGACCAGCACGTCGACGCGGCGGGCTCCCCCGCGCAGGAGCGCCCGCGACGCGGCGTTGGCGGTGGCGCCGGACGTCAGCACGTCGTCGACGAGCACCACGGACCGGCCGTCGACCGCGCCCCGGCACTCGGCCGGCACGGCGAAGGCTCCCTGCAGGTTCAGCTGCCGTTGTGTGCGCGACAGCCCGACCTGCGACGCCGTCGCCTTGTCACGAACGAGCGCGTCCGGCACCATCGGCACCCCACATCGCCGCGAGACCGCGCGGGCGAGCAGCACCGACTGGTTGAAGCGCCGGGCCGCGAGCCGACGTCGGTGCAGCGGCACCGGGACGAGCACGTCGGCCTCGCCGAGGATCTCCTCGCCGGCGCGCGCCATCCAGGCGCCCATCGTGCCGGCCAGCTCGAGCCGGTCACCGTATTTCAGCCGGTGCACCAGCTGGCGGGACGGACCGTCGTCGAAGCGGGCGACGGCCCGTGCACGGGAGAAGACGGGCGGATGAGCGATGGCGTCGGGCGACAGCAGGCCGGGGGACTCGAGATCGGCCTCGAACGGTGTGCCCAGCCTCTCGCAGTAAGGTCGCTCGATGAAGCGGACCGCGGCCCAGCAGGCGGCGCATAGCGCGTCGGGGCCGGCGACAGCCTTGCGGCAGGCTAGGCAGCATGGTGGGAAGACGAGGTCGGCTGCATGCTGAAGCAGCGCGCGAATCGCGAGCGCAGGCCCCGTTTTGCTGGACGGTTGCGACCGCAACATCAGCTTTGGGCGAACTGAGTGGATGAAAGGCTCGCGAAGCAATAGGACTTTTTCCCGAAGATAAAAATAGATGATCCCGGTCGAGTTATTTTTTGGCACATTATTGCCACGCACGATTGAACATGCCGGGTGATGCTCGATCGAGCTTGGACTTGGCCGAATTGCTCATACACTCAGCAGCACTGAAGAAGCGGCGACCGCGGCATGTCCGACAATCGCCCGATGTTTGCGGGGGCAGCATGAAGACGTCTTGGAAAGCGTCGGTGTCGGTAGCAGCGCTGATTTGCGCGACCGCCGGAGGTGTCGTCGGCGCGCAGGCTCAGACTGCGGCAGGCGGGATCGTCGCGCTGCCCGAGGTGGTGGTCTCGGCGACGCCGCTGCCCTCGAGCGAAGGCGGCGGCATCGAGATCAACAAGGTGCCGGGCGACGTCTCGATCGTCACTTCGAAGGACTTCATCCAGCAATATTCCCCCAGCGTCACCACCGCGATCACCTCGCACGTTCCGGCTGCGGTGGCGCTCAGCGTCGACGGCTCGGACCTGTCGCCCGACCTCTTCTACCGCGGCTTCGACGCTTCGCGCATCTCCGGCACGTCCGCCGGCCTCGCCGTCTACGAGAACGGCGTCCGCATCAACGAGAACTTCGGAGACTCGGTCAACCTCGACCTGATCCCGCCGATCGCCCTGGCCTCTTCGGAAATCTACACCAACAATCCGATCTTCGGCCTGAACGCGCTCGGCGGCGCCATCAACTTCACCACCAAGAACGGCTTCAACTTCCACGGCGGCGACGTCACGGTCCTGGGAGGCTCCTACGGCCGGGCCAACGGCTTCGGCGAGTTCGGCAAGCAATCCGGCAACTTCAGCTTCTATTTCGCCGGCGACCTTTATCGAGATGGCGGCTACCGTCCGTTTGGCGCTCAGAACGCCCAGCGCTTCCTCGCCGACCTCGGCTATCGCAGCCAGGATTCCGAGACGCACCTCATCGGGCAGTTCGGCCGCTCGCTGCTCGGCGTGCAGGGCACGACGCCGCAGGTGCTGGTCCAGCAGCAGTACAATTCTGTCTTCACGACGCCGCAAACCACGAACAACCAGGCTGGCCAGGCACAACTGCTCAGCCGCTTCGACATCACCCCGCACTGGACGATCGGCAGCAGCTTCTACGTCCGGCAGTTCGACCAGTACCATGTCGACGGCAACGACGCCGACGTGACCGACTGCGGCGAGATCGACGGCAACAACGCCGGCACGCTCTGCCAGCAACCGCTGGTCGGCAATCAGAACTCCAACCAGTTGCAGTTCCGCACCGCCAATGGCGGTACGATCCCCTCGATGGGCGCCAACACCGACGCGTTCCCTTACGGTACGACCGCGTTGACTTCGACCCACACGACCAGCTTTGGAACGCAGCTCCAGGCGACCAACAAGGACAAGTTCTTCGGGCACGACAATTACTTCGTGGTCGGCGGCAGTGTCGACACCGGCAACACCAGCTATACGTCGCGGACGGTGCTCGGACAGCTCAACAGCAATTTCCAGGACATCCTGTCCGGCTTCCCTGGGGCCGGGCAAGACCTCAACACCGCCGCCAACGTCGGCGTGAACTCGACCTTCATTCATTCGAACGCCACCTACTACGGCCTGTTCGCGCTCGATACGTTCAACGTCACCAACAAGCTGGCCTTCACGGCCGGCGCGCGCGCCAACTTCGCCAACATCGCGGTGCAGGACGTCTCGGGTGCCGATCCCGAACTGAACAGCTCGCACAATTACGATCGCATCAACCCGGTCGTCGGCGCGACCTATACCTTCTCGCGCGCCTTGAACATCTATGCCGGCTATTCCGAAGCCAACCGCGCCCCGACGCCGCTCGAGAGCGAATGCGCCGATCCCACCCGGCCCTGCGTCCTGGAGACGGCGCTCGTCTCCGATCCGCGCCTGAGCCAGGTCGTGTCGCACACGATCGAGGCCGGGGCGCGTGGCATCTACGCGATCCCGCCGGCCTACGGCGCCGGCGAGCTGACCTACAAGGCCGGATATTACCGGATCAACACGACCAACGACATCGTCAGCGAGCCGAGCGCGATCACCGGCCAGGGCTACTTCGTCAACGCCCCCGAGACGCTCCGCGAGGGTGCCGAAGTCGGCCTGAGCTACATCAAGGGCAATCTGACGCTCTATGGCAACTACGCGCTCGTCGACGCGACATACCAATTCAACGCGACGTTCTCGTCGCCGAACAATCCTTTCGCCGACGCCGCTGGCAACATCCAGGTCAGGCCGGGCGACAGCATTCCGGGCATCCCGCGCAACCTCGGCAAGGCCGGCTTCGAATATCGCGTGACGCCGCGCTTCACGATCGGCGCCGACGCGACGGTGGTCGGCAGCCAATATTACGTCTCGGACGACTCCAACCAGAATCCGAAGCTTCCGTCCTATTACTTCATTAACGCCCATGCCAGCTATGCCTTGACGGATCACGTGCAAGTCTTCGGCATCATCAACAACCTAACGAACAATCATTACGCGACCTACGGCACCTTCTACGATACAGGCACGTCGGGGGCGAACATCAACGCAACGCTTGCTAACAACGGGAACGCCGCTACTCCGAATGCTAACGCCGTCACTGTGGCGCAGCCGCTTTCCGTTTACGGCGGGGTAAAGGTGTTGTTCTGAGAATGGATCGGCGTATCCGGCAAGCTCCACAGTCGTTTGTCCGACCAGCGTTGAGGCAGAACGTCACGTCCTGTGCCGACCGACAATGCATCATCGCTGATTCCAATTTACAGGTTTGATAAACTCAAAAGTCGGGAACTTTTCCCCCGACGTATCGCTGAATGCTTGTTGCAAGTACAGAACCACGATTGTACTTAGGGTAGCAAAACGATTAACCATTCTCACAAAGAGTGGCCATATATCATTGGGGGAGGCTACAGATGTCGATAACATTTAACAATACTTATCCTGCTGGGTACGTCGGAGAGGACGATGGCCTGCCGGCGGCCACTATAAATCTGGATACCGTTTCGACCAACTCGATTACCATTGTCGGTACGGTGACCAAGGTGGGTGACCCCGTCACGGTCACTGGGGTGCTCCCGGACGCTGGCGATGTGGGTACACCCACCACAAACCCCACGACGTTGTATGTCACGCAATTCGACAATAGCGGACAAATTCTATTCTCAAACTACAACTCCGCTCCCGGTCAGACTGCGCCGACAAACACTTATCGTTACGTGTTCTCCAATACGCCGCTTGCGACGGGCAGGGCAAACGAGGTCATGCTCGCCTCGGACCCCGCTCTAGTAAACGGCACATCGGGAGACGTTTTTACAGCGGCGCCGCCGTGTTTCGTCACCGGCACGCTGATACGCACCGATCACGGTGACGTGGCGGTCGAAGATCTGCGCGTCGGAGACCTTGCCGTGACCGCCTCCGGCGCGGCGCGTCCCATCATTTGGATCGGCCAGCGCACCGTTTACTGTGCTCGCCATCCCCGCGCCAACGAGGTCTGGCCTGTTCGCATCGCTGCGCACGCTTTTGCCGAGAACCGCCCGGCGCGCGATCTCGTCGTCTCGCCTGGTCACTCGCTTGCTCTCGACCTCCTGGGCGAGGTACTGGTTTCTGCGTCGTCGCTGATCAACGGAACGACGGTGCGTCAGGAAATCACTCAACACGTGACCTATTGGCACGTCGAACTCGAGGGCCACGATCTGCTGGTGGCTGAGAACCTGCCCACCGAAAGCTATCTCGACATGGGCAATCGCGGCTTCCTGCCCCGCCCGGGCGAGGCCGTGGCTCTCCATGCCGTGCCAGATGCAGCTCCCGCCACGCATGCCGACTTCTGCCGTCCGTTCCACGCCGCGGGGCCGGTGGTCGACTTCGCCCGCGATCGCCTCGCCGCGCGGGCGCTGCAACTGAATTGGGTGAAGTTCGAGAACCCGCTCGCCGACCTGCACTTGGTCGCCGATGGTTCTCGGATCGAGGCGGAAGTGCAAGGCTTGTCCGCTCGTTTCCTGGTCCCGGCAACGGCCGAGACGGTGTGGCTTGCATCGGACACGGTCGTGCCAGCGATGGCCGGCGGCGGCGCAGACCTGCGGACGCTCGGCGTGTGCGTCGGCGCGCTTGTCATCGACGATGGCTTCGGCTCGCGGACGATCGCGGCCGACGATGCTCGCCTCAGCGCCGGCTTCCATCACGTCGAGGAAGGTCCCCAGCGCTGGACCTGCGGGCGCGCCCGTCTGCCGGCGAGCCTGTGGGAAGGGTGCCGCGGCAGCTTCTTCCTGCGCGTCGAGCTGACCCGACCGGCCTTAGGGCGCTGGATCGCTCCGGGTGTCGCGGTCCACGAAAAGCGGATCGCGCTTGCCGGCTGAGGTCTTCTCCAGAGCCGCCGCGACCCCGCGGCGGCTCTTCTATTGGTGTCATACGACGGCGCGGCAGCCGTTCGAGACGGGCATCCAGCGCGTCACGCGCCGTCTCGCCCACGCGCTCGGACGCATCGGGTTCGACATCGTGCCGCTGGGACGCCACGAGTGCAGCGGCCTCATCGAGATCATCGGGCGCGGTGCCGCGGCCTTCGAGACGATGCTGGCCGGCTCCGGCGACCATCCGATCCTCTTCATCCCCGAGCTGCCCGCGGACCTGGTCGCACGCGGGGTCGGTCCCGCCAGCATGGCCAACGCCTACGGCATGCGCACGCTGGCCCTCGTGCACGACCTGATCCCCTTGAAGCTGAGCCAGCACTACTCGGCCACCGACCTCGCGATGTTCGTCGCCTATTACGAGAGCTTCTCGCGGATCGATGCGGTGTTGGCGACGACGCAGGGCGTGGCGGGCGAGTTGCGGCGTTTCCTGGAAGACCGCGCCCTGCGCGTGCCGCCGATCATGGTTGTGCCCCTCCCCGCGCAATTCGGCGATCATCCCCGCGTGATGGAGACCGCTGTGACGCGTCGCGCGGGCGAGCCGTTGCGGCTCGTGACCGTGGCCTCGTGGGAGCGCCGCAAGAACCTGCTGCGGCTCCTCCGTGCGGTGCAGCGGGCACAGCGAGACGCCGCGATCGTCCTGACGCTTGTGGGGCGGCGCGGACTCGATGCCGCCTACGACGCGGAGGTCGAGGCACAGCTCGCCACGGCTCAGGGCGTTTTCGCGCAGGGAGCGCTGCCGGACGGCGGCCTTGTCCAGCTCGTCGCGGCGAGCCACGCGACCGTGTATCCCTCGTGGGAGGAAGGCTTCGGCCTGCCTGTCGTCGAAAGCCTCTGGCTGGGACGCCCCTGCCTCTGCCACGATGCGTCCTCGCTGGCGGAGATCGCACCCGGCGGCGGAACGATGATGATCGACATGCTCGACGAAGACGCGATCGCCGCGGCACTGGTCGCGCTCGCGACGCGGCCGCCGCTGTTGGCGCGGCTTGCCGAGGAGGCGGTCCGAAGGCCACTCGCCTCGTGGCACGATTACGCGAATGCGGTGGCGGCGTGGTTGGCGATGGGCGCAGCCGCAAGCCCCACCGCACCCATGCGCATTGCTCGGCCGAGCTGACGCTCGGCGCAGGCGTCACTTGATCATAGCGTCCAGTTTCTGACCCTCGGGGGTCGCCAGTTCCTTGGCGTCGACCGTGCCGTCGTGGTCGGTGTCGGTGGCCGTGAACGTCTTGCCCAGCGCCATCTCGAATTCCGTCTTGTCCAACGTGCCGTCCTTGTCCGCATCGGCCTTGGTGACGTCCATGCCGGCTTCCTTGGAGTCGATCGTGCCGTCGCTGTCCTTGTCGAGCATGGCGAACTTGGCCATTCCCGCCTTCTTGGCTTCGGCCATGTCGATGGTGCCGTCGCCGTCCTTGTCGACGCTCATCACCGTCGCGGAGCTGTCGGCGGCATAGGTCGGTACGGGCGCGAAGGCCGCCATCGCGCCGAGCGCGAGGAAAGAGGCGGCGAGCAGTGTCTTGGTCATGCATCTTCTCCGTGAACGAGCCCCAAACCGAAAGGGCGCGGAGCAGGTATCACGATCGAGTCAATAGGGGAATCTTCCCGATGTGAAAATCACGGACCACTCCTTCGCGTCTTCCGCGACGCGCCGCGCCACCCATATCGCCGGCATGGCCATCCCGATCGAGATCTTCGACGTCAGCCTGGCGCGGCGCCGGCTTGCGCGGGCCGCCGCGCGTCCGGCAGACTTCCTGCTGGATCGCGCCGCCGACGACATCGCCGAGCGTCTCGGGGCCGTGCAGCGCCGTTTCTCGCGCATCGCCGACATCGGCACGCCGGGGCCGGCGCTGGCCGACCGTCTCGTGCGCGCCTATCCCGAAGCGCGCCTCGCGCGCGTGGCGCCGGTCGTCGTCGGCGCGGTGATGCCCGGCACGATCCTCGGCGACGCGGAGCGGCTGCCACTGGCCGCGTCGAGCCACGACCTTGCCGTCTCCGCGCTCGCGCTGCAGGGCGTCAACGATCTGCCCGGCGTGCTGGTCCAGATCCGATCCGCGCTGCGGCCGGACGGGCTGTTCGTCGGCTCGCTCGTCGGCGGCCGCACCCTTATCGAGCTCCGCGCGGTGCTGACCGAGGCCGAGACCACGATCACCGGTGGCGCCAGCCCGCGCGTGGCGCCGTTCGCCGATGTGCGCGACATGGGCGGCCTGCTGCAGCGCGCCGGCTTCGCCCTGCCCGTCGCCGACAGCGAGGTCCTCACCGTGCGCTACGACACGATGTTCGCGCTGATGGCCGACCTGCGGGCGATGGGTGCCACCAACGTGCTGCTGGCACGCTCGCGCCGACCGGCGCCACGCGCCTTGTTCCTGGAGGCGGCCCGGCTCTACGCGGCCCGCCACGCCGAGGCCGACGGGCGGATCAGGGCCACGTTCGAGATCGTGTCACTTTCCGGCTGGGCACCGCATCCCTCGCAGGCCAAGCCGGCGCGCCGCGGCTCGGCGACCGCGAGCCTGGCCGAGGCGCTCGGCGCCGCCGGCCGCTCGGATCCGTGACACATCGTGGCGGAACCGTGTCGTTCGCGCCACAGACCGCGAGAAACGATGCCGCATCTCCGATGACGTGAGGGGATCCAAGAAGGGCGGACGACGGTCTTCGCACGCCGGACGACTGCTTCTTCCCTGTGCAAACGGGCGGGCCGGCCCGCCAAAACGGTCGTCGCACCTCCAACGATCGCATCAACCTTGATGCCGACGTGCGATTGCGCATCCGGCGAAATGGCGAATAAGTACTTATCTGTAAAGGCGTTGCGGGGGCTGCGTCATGGCCGGTATCTTTGACTTGAAGAAGGGGGCGTTCGACAGCTCCGAGGCGGGGCGCCTCTACAAAGCCTATGATATCGCGTTGCACGGACTGCGCGCGACGCACGAGGTCGACCAAGCCGTGGTGCACCGCTTGGCGCGTTCGATCGTCAAGGTGGCGCGAACCGAGGCGGATTGCCTCAACAATGACGGCACGATCGATCCCGTCCGCCTCGCCCAGCGCGCGATCCTGCGCATGCTTCAGCTCAGCGCGCCGTCCCGGAGTGCCGCCGCCCACCACGACGAGGCGGTGCCCGCCGAAAACTCGCGGCGCCGGCGGAAATCGACCGAGGACTCGGCTGCCGCACCGGCCGACAGCACCTCGAGGATCATGATGAAGATCTTCGACCGCACCAACTTCGCCAAGCTGTAGGCGCGAGCGCGCCTCAGAGCCCCAGCGCGGTGAGACCAGGGAAATCATCCGGTCGCCGCGGACCGTCCCAGGTGAACTTGCGGTCGCTCTCGGGCATCGGCACGTCGTTGATCGAGGCCTGCCGCTTGCGCATCAGGCCGTTCTCCGCGAACTCCCACTGCTCGTTGCCGTAGGAGCGGAACCAGTGTCCCTCGGCATCATGCCACTCGTAGGCGAAGCGCGCCGCGATATGGGCGTGATCGAAGGCCCAGACCTCCTTGATCAGCTTGTAGTCGAGTTCCTTCGCCCACTTGCGGGTGAGGAAATCGACGATCGCGGCGCGGCCGACGAAGAACTCCGAGCGGTTCCGCCATTCCGAATCCTCGGTGTAGGCCAGTGCGACCTTGTGGGGATCGCGCCCGTTCCAGGCATCCTCCGCGCCGCGCGCCTTCTTGGCCGCTGCCTCCTTGTCGAATGGGGGAAACGGCGGGCGGCTCTCGCTCATGGCGATCTCCTGCGAAGCTGAGCCTTATCGATGACGGCGACGGCCGGCGCCGTCAAGCGGGCCGCGTACAGGCCACGATGTCCCGCGATGGCACAGCCGGCGGCCGCCTCGGCGTAACCCTCCCCTAAGCCCATTCGGCGATAAAGCGGAACCGTGTCGCGCAGGCGGCTGCGGGCGTCGGAGGGCCGTATGAAGCGTTCGGGCACCAGATGGGCGGTGGGAGTCGTCGCGCCCTGGTGCCTGGCCGTGGGGCTGCTCGTGTCGTTCACGGCCGATGCCGGCCAGACCGCCACAATCGGCGGCTCGCTGGCCGCGCTCTCGGCCGAAGCCGTGCAGCAGCCCGACGATCTCGTGCCGCTCGGTTCGGCGGCTCTGACCGGCGATTTCGGGCACTTCGGCCTGGGTCGCCCCGCGGCGACGCTCTCGCCGGCGCGCTACGAGACGGGCCGCAACGCCGAATTCCGCACGATCACCGACGAGATCGAGCCTCGCCGCGAGCTCAAGCGCCAATCCGCTACCGCGACCCCTTCGGCGCTTCCCGTGATCGACCGCAGCCACAAGGGTGCACCGGTGGTGGGATTGCGTCCCACCTTCGACACGCGCTTGCGCCGTCCCGGCGGCATGGTGAGCGCGCGGCAGAGCGAGATGCTGGCGCCGCACGACGATGCCATGCCGGCGGCGGGCTTCTCGCTCGGTGACACCGGCGCCGACCCGCTCGACGGCACCGCGGCCTTCGCGCCATGGGCCGCCGGAGAGGATATGCAGGACGCCAGCGACGAGGCGCGCGACGCGTCCGCGGCCATCGCGATGCGCCCCGCGGCGCTGAAGGAGCGGCTGGAGCAAGGGGCGACGCCGAAGGTGGCGCGCGCCGATGCGTTGTCCTCGACCACGCCGACGCCGGCAGACGGCGCACCGATCGCGATGAGCCTACGGCTGCCCGACGCCACCGTCGTCCCGCGCATCGCCGGCCGCCCGAACTATGCCGCCCTGCTCGTCGGCGACCGCGGCGCGCGCGAGCGAAAGTGCCTGGCGGAGGCGGTCTATTTCGAATCCCGCTCGGAGCCCGAGGAGGGCCAGGCCGCCGTGGCGCAGGTGGTGCTGAACCGCGCCACCTCGGGCCTCTACCCGGCCTCGATCTGCGGCGTCGTCTATCAGAACCGCACGCACTACAAGGCCTGCCAATTCTCCTTCGCCTGCGAAGGCAAGTCGCTGCGGGTGACCGAGATGGACTCGTGGCACACGGCCACACGCATCGCCGACGCGGTGATCGGCGGCCAGACCTACCTCTCCGACGTCGGCGGCGCGACGCACTACCATGCCAACTACGTGAGGCCGGGGTGGGCGAGACGGCTGGTGAAGATGGACGTCATCGGCCATCACGTCTTCTACAAGCTGCACGCCGGTCAAAGCTGAGACGGCGGCCAGCGCGACGTCCGCCGCCGACTTGTCCGCTCGCGATCCTTGGCATCTACCGCGTTCGAGGCACTATCTGCGGCGCATCATGCGATCGGACACGTAAGGTCCGTGTTGATCGATGGTTACGCCCAGCGTGCTCGAACGTCATCCGGGCCGCCCCACGCTCGTGTACTGGAACCCCTCGCGGCGCGCGTCCTCCGGCGGGTAGATGTTGCGGAGGTCGACCAGTATCGGGGCCTTCAGCGCGGCCTTGAGGCGGCCGAGGTCGAGGGCGCGGAACTCGTCCCACTCGGTGAGGATGGCGACGGCGTCGGCGTCCGCCACGCAATCGTAGGCGTTGGCCGCGAACTCGACGCCGCGCAACAGCGGACGCGCCTGCTCGATGCTCTCGGGATCGTAGCCGCGCACCGTGGCGCCGGCGTCCTGAAGCGTGGCGATGATCGACAGCGCCGGCGCCTCGCGCATGTCGTCGGTGTTGGGCTTGAAGGCCAGGCCCAGGATCGCGATCGTCTTGCCGCGCACGTTGCCGCCGCAGGCCGCGATGATCTTGCGGCCCATCGCGCGCTTGCGCTGGTCGTTCACCGCCACCACCGTCTCGACGATGCGGATCGGCGCCTCGTAGTCCTGCCCCGTCTTGACCAGCGCGAGCGTGTCCTTGGGGAAGCAGGAGCCGCCGTAGCCGGGGCCGGCGTGGAGGAACTTGCCGCCGATGCGACCGTCGAGCCCCATGCCGCGGGCGACGTCCTGGACGTTGGCGCCGGTCTTCTCGCAGAGGTCGGCCATCTCGTTGATGAAGGTGATCTTCACCGCGAGGAAGGCGTTGGAGGCGTATTTGATGAGTTCCGAGGTGCGGCGGTCGACGTACACGAGCGGCATCTGATTGAGCGAGAGCGGCCGGTAGATCGCCGCCATAACCTCGCGGGCGCGGGCGCTCTGGCATCCCACGACGACGCGGTCCGGCCGCTTGAAATCCTCGATCGCGGCGCCCTCGCGCAGGAACTCGGGGTTGGAGACGATGTCGATGGCGAGATCCGGCCGCTTGTTGCGGCAGATGCGCTCGACCTCGTCGCCGGTGCCGACCGGCACGGTCGACTTGGTGATGATCACCAGCGGGCCCTTGGCGGCGAGCGCCACGTCGGCGGCGGCGGCGTAGACGTAGGAGAGGTCGGCGTGGCCGTCGCCGTGGCGCGACGGCGTTCCCACCGCGATGAACACGGCCTCGACGTCGGCGATCGATCCCGCGAGATCGGTCGAGAAGGACAGACGACCCTCGCGCACGTTGCGGGCGACGAGCTCCTTCAGGCCGGGCTCGTAGATCGGCATCACGCCCTGGTGCAGCGCGGCGATCTTCTTCTCGTCGAGGTCGACGCAGGTGACGACGTGCCCGAAATCCGAGAAGCAGGCTCCCGATACGAGGCCGACGTAGCCCGATCCGATCATGGCGATGCGCAAAGCTGGACTCTCCTGTGGGTCGTAGGGCTCAGCCTTCGGCGAGCAGCGTCTCGAAGTAATCGATGGTACGGGCGAGGCCGGCCTTCAGCGGCACCGTCGGCTCCCAACCGAGTTTCTCGCGCGCGAGCGAGATGTCCGGCTGGCGCTGCTTGGGATCGTCGGCCGGCAGCGGCTCGCGGACGAGCTGCGACTTCGAGCCGGTGAGCTTCAGCACCATCTCGGCCAGCTCGATCATCGTGAACTCGCCGGGATTGCCGATGTTGACCGGCCCGGTGATCGCGTCGGCGCTGTCCATCAGCTTGCGGAAACCGGCGATGAGATCGTCGACGTAGCAGAACGAGCGGGTCTGCGAGCCGTCGCCGTAGATCGTGATCGGCCGGCCCTGCAACGCCTGGACGATGAAGTTCGAGACGACCCGCCCGTCCTGCGGGTGCATGTGCGGCCCGTAGGTGTTGAAGATGCGCACCACCTTGATGCGCGTCTTGTGCTGACGGAGATAGTCGAAGAACAGCGTTTCGGCGCAGCGCTTGCCCTCGTCGTAGCAGGCGCGCGGGCCGAGCGTGTTGACGTTGCCCCAATAGGCCTCGGGCTGAGGATGCACGCTCGGGTCGCCGTAGACCTCGCTGGTCGAGGCCTGGAAGATCTTGGCCCGCGTGCGCTTGGCGAGGCCGAGCATGTTGATGGCGCCGAGCACGCTGGTCTTGGTCGTCTGCACCGGATCGAACTGGTAGTGGATCGGCGAGGCCGGGCAGGCCAGGTTGTAGATCTCGTCGACCTCCACGTACAGCGGGAAGCAGACGTCGTGGCGCATCAGCTCGAAGCCGGAATGGTCGAGCAGATGCGCGATGTTGCGGCGGCGCCCGGTAAAGAAATTGTCGACGCAGAGCACCTCGTGCCCATCCTTCAGCAGGCTGGCGCAGAGATGCGAGCCGAGGAATCCGGCCCCGCCGGTGACGAGGACGCGCCGGCTGCCGACCTTCGCGGCGAGCGACTCGCGGACCGCTTCCGGGATGACCGTATTGGCGCCGTCGTCCTCGAGGGGTGCGGCGGTGTCGGCTGGCGTCTGCATCGTCCTGCTCCGCAAGCGCCCCGGGACGCCCTTTCGCGATGCGGCTTAGAAGATGCAAGCCGGTGTTGCAATGCGAGCGGCGCCCCGGCGGCGGTTCGCCACTCGCGGGCGGCGTGCCGATGCCGCGGGTCGGCACTCAGTCGATCGGACAGGGGACCAGGCCGGCGCGCATCGCGAGGTGGACGAGTTCGGCGTCGGTACGCGCACCGAGCTTGGCCTTCACCTCGTAGTGATAATTATGAATCGTCTTGGGACTGAGGCTCATGGCGTCGGCGATCTCCGCCGTCGTCCAGCCCGACGCGACGAGGCGCAGGATCTCGGTCTCGCGCGGGCTCAACGGCCCGAGCGGGGATCCCTCGCAGGCCGCGAGCGCCAGCGGCCCGGCGACCTCGGCCGCGATCGTCTGCTCGCCACGCGACACGCGCTCCAAATGCAGCACGAGGTCGGCGGGATCGCCGCTCTTGGTGGCGTAGCCGGTGGCGCCGGCCTCGAAGGCCTTGGTGGCGAAGGCTGGGTTGGCATGCATGGTGAGTACGAGAACGCGGGCGCGGCGGTCCCATTGCCGGATGTGGCGCACAGCTTCGAGGCCGCCCGGTCCCGGCAGGGACAGGTCCATCACCACCACATCGGGCCTGGTGTCGCGATAGGCCTTGTAGGCGGCGGCGGCATCCCCGGCCTCGCCGACCACGTGCCAGCCGGGCCGTCGTTCGAACAGCCGCCGGTAGCCGTCGCGGACCACGGGATGGTCGTCGACGAGCAGGATGGTCGTCACGCCGCGACCGGCACCACCGCGGGCGCGGCGTAGGGGATGGTCGCGGCGATCCGCAGGCCGGCCTGGGCCCGGGCGACCACCAGGTCGCCGCCGAGCGCGGCGATACGCTCGCGGATGCCGAGCAGGCCTTGGCCGGCGCCGGCGCGGACGGCGGCGAGGTCGCCGCCGCCGTCGTCCTCGACGTCCAGCGACACCGCCGTCGCGGCGGTCGTCACGGCAAGGCGGATGTGGCGCGCCGCGGCGTGGCGCGCGGCGTTGGTGAGGCACTCCTGCGCCACGCGGAACAGGTCGATCGCGACCCGCCGCGGCACCGCCGCGAGGTCGCCCTCGACGTCGAGGCTGACCAGGGTGCCGGCGCGACCGTGCGAGCGGGACACCATGTCTCGCAGCGCGGCCTCGAGCCCCAGTTCGTCCACGTCCTGCGAGCGCAGCCGCACCAGCGCTTCGCGCAACGTGGTCATCATGCGCCGCGCCAGGCCGGACACCGCGCGGGCATCCGCCGCGAGGTCCGGGCGATCGCCGGCGCCGGCCTCGATCGAAGCGGCGCAGGTGCCGACGGCGAACAGGCATTGACCGAATTCGTCGTGGAGGTCGCGGGCCAGCGCGCGGCGCTCCTCTTCCTGCACTTGGAACAGCCGTCGCGTGAGCGCCGCGCGCGCCGCCTCGGTCTGCGTCAGCCGTGACGCCAGCGCATCGACGGCATCGGCGATGCGACCGAATTCGAACGGCGGGCGGCACCCGCCGACCGGCGCGTAATCGGCCTCCTGCATCAGCCGGAGTCGAGTGGTGACGGCGCCGAGCGGCCGCAGCGTCCGGACGACCACCAGGCCGATCGCCAGCAGCAGTCCCCCGGTCATGGCCGCCGCGATCCAGGCGGCCGAGGCGATCCGCGCGAAGGCGAGGTCCAGCGCCGCGGCGGGATCGGCCGACACCTCGACGTCTCCGGCATGGCGCGAGCGCACGTCGAGCGGACGCCGGACGGCCGCGAAGGCGCCGAACAAGCGGCGATCCAGCGCGACGAACCAGGCCGGCGCGGATGGCAGCGCGCCGACCGCCTGGTTGCACAGGCGCTGGGTCTCCTCGCCCGGAACGGCGAAGCTCAGGCAGAGCCCGGGCGCGACCGCCGCTGCCGTATCGAGCGTGCGCCAGTCCGGCCGGGGCAGCAAGGCGGACCGGCTCAAGCCGTCGCGCCACACCAGATCCTGCCAGTAGAGCGCCTGGAGCCGAACGACCGCCCGGTCGGCGCTGGTCCGCGTGGCGCGATCCATGTCGCGGTGGGTCTCGACCAGCAGCAGGCCGGTCGCCGCCGCCAGGCAGAGAGCGCCGACGAGCACGATGCGCGCGAGGAGATGGGTGAGGAGCTGCATGCGTCCCGTCCGGTGCGATGGATCGCGATGTAGCCCGAGGTGCTCGGCAGCTGGCAAGCCTCCGGGCGGCAGGTCGGGCAGATCTCCCGGGGCTTGGCGGGCCGCATGCCCTGGCCCACATCCTGGCTCGGGGCTTCGATGCACGGCCGATACGACCGTCCGGAGTGCCACGCCATGACGCCAGCAGCATGATGATCAGGATCTGGTTCGCGGCCGATTGCGCGCTCGTGCTGTTGCCTCCGCTGGACTGGCCATTCGCGCCCGGGTCACGGCTCGCGGGCGTTCCGGTGGCCGTCGCCTACCTCTTCGGAACCAGCGCCTTCATCGCCGCCAGCATCGTGTGCGCCTACACCCTCGGCCGGACGCCCCCGGCGAGACGCGGCTGAATGGCGATCGTCCTCACGCTCGGCTCGCTGGCGCTGTTCTTCGCCGCCGTCGTCGCGCTGCTCCAGCGCTCGCGCGTCGTCGATCGCGACTTCGCCGACTTCACCGTCGCCGGCCGCTCCTTCGGCGGTTTCGCTCAGGCCATGGCCTTCTTCAACACCTACCAGCCCGGCACCGTCTTCCTCGGTGCCTTCGGGTTCATCGTCAGCAGCGGGGTGGTGGGCATGGGGTTGTCGGCGCTGCTCGCGCCGGCCGTCATGTTCCTGATGGCCGAGCGGGTCTGGACCTGGGGCGCGCGGCACGACCTCAAGACCCAGCCCGACCTGCTGGCGCTGCGCTTCGACTCGCGCGCCGTGCGCGTCGCCGCCGCTCTCCTCGGCATCGCCGGCCTGTTTCCCTGGATGGTGCTCGGCATGCAGTCGCTCGGCGCCGTGTTCTTCGCGCTCTCGTTCGGCAAGCTTGGCTTCACCGCGGCCGTCGTGCTCGGCGTAATGGTCATGAGCGTGCGCCAGGTCTGGACCATCCGGATGGGCATGCGCGGCATCATCGTGTCGGACGTGCTGCAGGGCGTCGTCGCCTACATCGCCGGCAGCGGGCTCATCCTCGGCCTCATCGCGTGGCTGTTCGTCCACGGCGCGCGGCTCGACGCGCTGCCGGCCGCCCGCCTCGCCCTGCCCGGCCCAGGCAGCGACACACCGCTGCTGTTCTTCTCCCTGACCCTGCTGCCCCTGCTCAGCAGCCTGTGCTGGCCCGACCTCTTCGTGCGGCTCTACACGGGGTCGGGCGTCGACAGCGTCAGGCGCGCGTCGGCCTTTTGCGCGCCGCTCGCGCTCGTCTTCGTCTCCGGTCTCGGTCTCCTCGCACTGCTGGCCTCGACCCGCCCGGAGCTTGCCGCGGCTCCCGAGAGCGCCTGGTTCCTGCTGAGCCAGGAGGCCGGCGGCGCGCCGCTGCTGGCCCTGGCGGGCACCGTGGTCTTCGCCGCCTCGATGGGCAACATCGACGCGACGGTCCAATCCTGCGGCGCGCTGGCCGCCAACGACATCCTCGCCGCGCTGCGCGGGCGTCCCACCGGCGATCGCGCCCTCATGGGGATCGCCCAGCTCGCGATGGCGCTTCTCACCCTCGCCGCCGCGGCGATCGCCTGCCTTCCGCTGCCGAGCCTGTTCAGTGTCGCGCTTCTCGCCTTTCAGCTCATGGTCCAACTCGCGGTGCCGCTGTATGTCGGCATCTTCTCGAAGTTCGGCGACCGGCCATCCGCGCTGGCCGCGATTGGCGTCGGGGTGGCCTGCGTCTGCCTGCTCCAGGTCGAATGGCCGCTGGGCATCCCGTGGGCCTACGGCCTCACCTCGGGCGCCGTCGCCCTCGTCCTCAACCTCGCGGTCTACGTCGCCGTGGCGCTCGCGGTGCCGCGCAGCCCCCACGAGCAGGCGCGGCTCGACCACCTTTTCGCCGGGGACGATCGTGTGAAAACGAACCAACGCGAGGCCACGGCGAGAGATGCGGCATGACCGGCAGATCCTAAATGGCCCACCCTCGGCTCACGCGCCCTTGTCGAAATCCTTCGGGTCGAAGCTGCGGTGGGTCGAGCAGAACTCGCAGGTCACGCCGATCTTGCCGTCTTCGCCGATCATGTCGGCACGCTCCTGCGGCGTGAAGGAGCGCAGCATCGAATCGATGCGCTCGCGCGAGCAGCGGCAGGCGTCGTGCACCGCGGTCGGCTCGAACACCTTGACGCCGCGCTCGTGGAACAGGCGATAGAGCAGCCGCTCCGAGGACAAGGTGGGATCGACCAGCTCGTGGTCCTCGATGGTCTCGGCGAGCGCCACGGCCTCGGTCCAGGCGTCGTCGAGGTCGATGTCGGGCGCGCGGTAATCGGCCGGCGCGTCGCCGGGGTCGAGGTCGGCTTGGCGCCGGCGCTCGGGCGAATCCGGCAGGAACTGCACCATCAGGCCGCCGGCGCGCCAGGCCGCTCCCGCCCCGGTGACGTTCTCCGCGACGGCGAGCCGCACCAGCGTCGGGATCTGCTCGGACTGGCGGAAATATTGGTGCGCGGCGGCCTCGAGGCCCTGCCCTTCCAGCGCGACGACACCCTGGTAGCGCGAGGTCTCGCCGCCGCGCTCGATGGTGAAGGCGAGATGGCCGTGGCCGAGCAGGTCACCGCCGTTCGGCGGCGTCGCGGCGAGCTTGGCGGCGTCGAACCGCGCGAAGGCGCGCAGCCGATCCGGCGCGTCGAAATCGACGACCAGCATGTCGATCGAGCCGTCGCTCTTGGTCTGCAGCTGGAAGCGACCCTCCATGCGCAGCGACGATCCCAACAGCACGGTCAGCGCCGCCGCCTCGCCGACGAGGCGCGCCACAGGCGGCGGGTACTTGTGCTGCGCGAGGATGTGATCGACCGCCGGTCCCAGCCGCACCACGCGGCCGCGCACGTCGAGCGGCTCGACGGCGAAGGGCAGCACGAGATCGTCGTGCCCGAGGTCGGACACGGGGCGGCTCATGTCGAGACCGATCGGCTCCTGTTCGTCCGTCATCGATGTCTCGCCCGGCTCCCATCTCTGTCGTTCCGGGGCGCCGCAGGCGAACCCGAAACCCATTGCGCTTCGCGGGAGGAGCCCACCCGGAGAGCGCAATGGGTTCCGGAACTCCGCTGCGCTCCGTCCGGAATGACAGGCATCAATCCATCGCCCCCAGGCACCACGCCAGGATGCCCTTCTGCGCATGGAGCCGGTTCTCGGCCTCGTCGAACACCACGGATTGCGGGCCGTCGATCACCGCGTCGGTGACCTCCTCGCCACGGTGCGCCGGCAGGCAGTGCATGAACAGAGCCTCCGGCGCCGCCGCTGCCATCAGCCGCTCGTCGACCTGGTAGGGCTTCAGCATCTGGTGACGCGAGGTCTTCTCCTCGTCGCCCATCGACAGCCAGCAGTCGGTGACGACGCAATCCGCCCCCTCCACCGCGGCGAAGGGATCGTCGGTGAAGCGCACGTCGGCACCCGACGCCGCCGTCCAGTCGACCACCTCCGCCGGCAGCCCCAGTCCTTTCGGCGTGGCGATCTTCAGCGTGAAGGCGAAGCGCTGCGCCGCCTGCACCCAGGAAGCGAGCACGTTGTTGCCGTCGCCGCACCAGGCCACGGTGCGCCCGGCGATCGGCCCGCGCCGCTCCTCGTAGGTCAGCAGGTCGGCCATGATCTGGCACGGGTGCGTGCGCTTGGTCAGGCCGTTGATGATCGGCACGCTGGCGTGTCGGGCCAGCTCGCGCATCGCGGAATGGTCGAGGATGCGGATCACGACGGCATCGACGAAGCGCGACAGCACGCGCGCCGTGTCGGCGATGCTCTCGCCACGGCCGAGCTGCATCTCCTTGCCGGTCAGCATGATGGCGTCGCCGCCGAGCTGGCGCATGCCGACATCGAACGAGACGCGGGTGCGGGTCGAGGGCTTGTCGAAGATCATCGCCAGCGTCTTGCCGGCGAGCGGCTTGTCGCGCGAGGGCATGCCGCGCCGCCAGCGCCCCTTGAGCGCGGCGGCGTGGTCGAGGATGCGGCGCAGCTCGGGCGCGGGGATGTCGGCCAGGTCGAGGAAATGCCGGACGAGGCCGGGCTCGTGGCCGACCTCGCCTTGAGCCTCGACGGGAGCGCTCCGCGTCATTCCGCAGCTCCGCGCTGCGGCTCGTCGGCGGCGATGCGCAGGCAGGTCGCCTCGATCCGACGCTCGGCCTCGGCGATCTCCTCGTCCGAGAGGATGAGCGGCGGCAGCAGGCGCACCACGCCGTCGCCGGCGGGGATCGTCAACACGTGCTCCGCGCGCGCGGCGGCGCAGAACTCCGCCGGCGGCACCCGCACCTCCAAGCCCAGCATCAGCCCCATGCCGCGCACGCCGGCGATCGCTCCGTTGTGGTGGCGCGCGACGATGGCCTCGAGCCGGCGTGCGAGGTCGGCACCGCGACGGACCACGTCGGCCAAAAAGCCGTCGGCGAGCACGACGTCGAGCACGGCGTTGCCGACCGCCATCGCCAGCGGGTTGCCGCCGTAGGTCGTGCCGTGCGTCCCGACGACCATGCCCTTGCCCGCCTCCTTCGTGGTCAGGAAGGCGCCGAGCGGGAAGCCGCCGCCGATGCCCTTGGCGATCGCCATGATGTCCGGCTCGATGCCACTCCACTCGTAGGCAAAGAGCTTGCCGGTGCGCCCGACGCCGCATTGCACCTCGTCGGCGATCAGCAGCAGGCCGTGCGTGTCGCAGATCTCCCGCAGCGCCCGCAGAAATCCCGGCGGCGGCACGCGGATGCCGCCCTCCCCCTGGATCGGCTCGACCAGGATGGCGGCGGTCTGCGGCCCGATCGCCTGCCGTACCGCCGCGATGTCGCCCCAGGCGACGCGGTCGAAGCCCGGCGCCTTGGGCCCGAAGCCTTCGATGTACTTGTCGTTGCCGCCGGCCGCGATGGTCGCGTAGGTCCGGCCGTGGAACGCTCCGGTGAAGGTGACGACGTGGAAGCGCTCGGGATGGCCCTGAGACGCGTGGTACTTGCGCGCCGTCTTGATCGCGCCCTCGAGCGCCTCGGCGCCGGAATTGGCGAAGAAGGCGTAGTCCGCGAAGGAGGCGGCGCAGAGCCGCGCGCCGAGCCGCTCGGCCTCGGGGATCTGGAACAGGTTCGAGGTATGCCACAGCTTGCCGGCCTGCTCGGTCAACGCCGCGACGAGGTGCGGGTGGGTGTAGCCGAGCGAGGCCACGGCGATGCCGCCGCCGAGATCGAGGTAGCGCGCGCCGTCCGCCGTCTCCAGCCAGCAGCCCTCGCCCTTGGCGAAGGCAAGAGGGTAACGCGCGTAGGTCGGCAGCAAAGAGGAGGTCAAAGGTCCCGCTCCCGTCTCGTTCCAAGGCGCCATCGAAGCCCACCAATGCAAAATGCCGCCCTATGGGGGCGGCACGAGAGGCCGTGAAGTCGCGCGGTACAGATAGAAGCTCGTGCGGGGGTGGTCAAATCGGGACGCGTCCTCCTCATCCCGTCGCCGTCAGCATTGTCTCGAAATCCTTCAGCGCCGCGGCGGCGGTCGCGAGCGGCTCGGCGCCACTGACGGAGGCGAAGATGTCCCCCATCGCGTCGGTCGTGATCCGCATCGCCTTGTCGCTCCCGCCGATGCGGGCCAACGGGTCGCTCGCCGGCAGCGCACGGAGCGCCACGGATGCCGTGAAGACGTCGCCGGAGCGGTGCAACGCGCCGACCAGCTTGGGCGTGTGACCGCGCGCCTTCATGTCCCGACATTCGGAGGCGGTCAGGTTCTGGATGCCACCGAGCGCGACATCGTCGATCGTCAGGCTTGCGCCGAGACCGAAGACGGCGAGCAGCACCAGCTTGGCGGCCGTGTCCCATCCCTCGATGTCCATGCGCGGGTCGGATCCGACGATCCCGTCCTGGCGTGCCCTTTCGAGGGCCTGCTCCAGGCTCAGACCTCCCTCGCTCATCGCATCCAGCAAATGGTTCGTCGTCGCGTTGAAGATCCCTTCGATCGTCAGGACGTCGCAGCCGCGCACCGCGTGGCGCAGCAGGTCCAACGCCGGCAGCGCGGCGCCGGCGGCGGCGCTCACCTCGAGCATGGCCCCGGTACGCGCGGCAAGGGCGCAGAGGGCAGGTCCGCATTTGGCGACGGCGCCTTTCGACACCGCGATGACGTGGCATCCGCGCGCCAGCACGCTCTCGACCATGAGCAATCCCCGGCCGCCGGTCCTGACGTCCGAGGGACCCGCGTCGATGAGGACATCGATGTAAGGGGTCTCGACGAAGCTTTCTCCGGCGGGTTGCCAGCGTCCGTCGGACGGCGTCAGCGAGCCGATTTCGATGCCGTCGCGATCGAGCATCTGGACGCGAGAGCGAAGGATGCCGACGACGCGAACGTCCACGCCGTAGAGCTCCCGATACCGGCACCGGCGGTGCGCGCAGAGCGCCGCGACGGCTTGGCCGACGGCGCCGAAGCCGAAGAAGGCGATGTTGCAGCGCCCCGGTGCGACGGTCCTCATCGCGAGGACGTTCTCATGCTACGGACCGGTCCGGCGCCCGACCGTCGAGACTTCGCCGGCTGCCACCCTCGCCTCGCATTGATCACGCCCGACGGTTCGACGAGCCGCGATCGCGCTGCCATGGCCGCTCGTATTGCGCGTGAGACAGCGCGTCGAGGCCGGCGATGATTCCCGCCCCGACCAGCCGCAGGCGGCTGACCGATGTCTTCGCGATCGTCTCGATGAACCTAGCCATGTTTCGTCCTCCGTTGTTAGGACGAGATCTAAGGCCGATCGCCTCGGACGAAAACGCCAATAGAACGCAACCTCTCATGATAAAAACGCATCGAAGCAAAGCGGTGGAGATGCGCGACGCGCAGATCCTCTCGGCGCTCCCCGCCTTCGAGGCGGCCGCGCGCCTCGGCAGCTTCACGAAGGCGGCCAAGGAGCTGGGCCTGACCCAGAGCGCGCTGTCGCGACGTGTCCAAAGCCTCGAGGATGGCCTCGGCGTAGCGCTGTTCTCGCGGCGCGGTCGCGCGGTCGCCATCACCGAAAACGGACGCCAGCTTGCCGCGGCGGCGGCCGAGGCGTTGCACCTCGTCGAGGAGACCCGGCTCGCTCTGGGCGGGTCGCTTGCGGGACCGATCAGGATCGGGACGCTGCCGTCGTTCGGATCGCTGTGGTTGGCGCCTCGTCTCATGGACTTTACGTCACGCTATCCCGACGCGGCGCTCTCCGTGACGACGATCGCGGCGGATTTTTCCGGCGAGCACAAGGATCCGGTGGACTGGGACCCGTCCAAGCTCGACGTCGTGCTGACGCTCGGGCGGGGCGGTTGGCGGTCGCTGGCCGTCCGACCCCTCTTCCGCGAGACGATGGTGGCCGTGTGCACACCCGAATGCGCCCGCCGTCACGACCTGCGAAGCCCGGGCGACCTCTGGCGGATGCCTCGCCTCGCGCACGAGACCAGATCCGACCCGTGGGCGGGCTACGCCAAGCATCTTGGCGCGCCGATCCCCCGGCCCGGCGCGACGCCGGTCGTCGCCTTCGAGCATTTCTTCCTGATCCTCGAAGCCGCCCGCTCCGGCCTCGGCGTGGCTCTGATCCCCGAAGCCTTCGTGACCGGAGACATCGCGGCGCAGCGGCTGGTCGCGCCTTTCGCCCCTTGGGCGACGGGCGCGACCTATGCCGCCGTCTCGAGCCGGGCGGCGGCCCACCGCCCGATCGTCAGCGCCTTCACGCAATGGCTGACGGATCAAGCCGAAGACGGACCGGCGTCCCGGACACCCCATGTCTCCGGTCCCACGGAGTAGACGGCAGCAGCTGCGCCTACGCGGACCGTCCCGCGGCTCGAAACACCACGTCGTTGCTCGTTCCGCGTCGGAGCTGGCCTACAAAGCTTCCAGCGCATCGAGCGCGAAGGCGAAGGCGTCCGGTGCGTGCCGGGGCACGAGGCGCACGGCGGAGCCGTGCTCGTCGATGGTGGTGTAGCCGTCCGGCGTCGCACCATCGTGGCGGTGGATCACGCGGCGCGCGGCATCGACGACCCAGAGCTCGCGCACGCCGAAGGCGGCGTAGACCAGCGATTTGCGCCGCAGGTCGTAGTCCAGCGAGGAATCCGCGATCTCGACGACGAGCAGCACGTCCGTTCCCCGGACGTCGACGAAGCGCTTCGTGCGGGCGAACACGAAGAAGTCCGGCTCGAAGTAATTGTGCGGATCGAGCCGGAAGCCCGGCTCCGGCGCGAACATGAAGCCCTCGGGACAGGCGCGGCCCCATAGGAAGTTCAGCGCGATCTTCAGCGTCTCGTGGCGGGAGCCCTTGGGCCCATCGGGACGAGGTCTCCTGCGACCAGCTCGATGCGCTCGTCGTGGTCGAGGATGCCGGCCTCGACCATGTCGGCGATGGTGAAGGCGCGATGACCGTTGGGTGTGACGCGGATGGTCATGGGGCGACGATACGCCGTCGCGAGGTCTCGCGCGAGAGCGGATCACGGCGGCCATCGACTTGTCGCCGATCGCGCTCTTCGACCGCTGCGACCCACAGCCGGACCTTTTCCGGTCGGTATCTGCGCGTCATGCCCGATGTCGACCTCATCGGCCCCATTCAAGAGAGGCGAGTCTCATCAAACGAGCGAAATGCAGACCTTGCCGAAATGGCCGCCGCGTTCCAACAGCAGCAGACCCTCGGCGGCATCCTCGAACGCCAGCGTCCGATCGACGACCGGCTTGAGGCCGGTGGCGTCGATCGCCCGCGCCATGTCCTCGAATTGCGCGCGCGATCCCACCGCGATGCCCTGGATGCGGAGGATCTGCTCGATCAGCGGCACGATCGGCAAGGGCGTCTCCATACCGCCGAGGAAGCCGACCACCCCGACGAAGCCGCCGAGCTTCAGGCTCTTCAGCGCTTGCGGCAGAGTCGAGCCGACCGTCTCCACCACGATGTCCACGCCCCGACCGCCGGTCGCGCCCCGCACCGCGTCGGACCATTCCGGGATCTCGCGATAGTTGATGGCATGATCGGCGCCGAGTTCGCGCACTCGCGCGATCTTGTCGGCGCTGGACGTGATCGCGACCACCCGCGCCCCCATCGCCTTGGCGAATTGCAGGGCGAAGATCGAGACACCGCCCGTCCCCTCGACGAGCACCCAGTCGCCCGCCTTGAGGGCGCCCTGGGTCAAAGCCGACCAGGCGGTGAGACCCGCGATCGGCAGCGTGGCCGCCTCGACGTGGCTCAAGGTCGCCGGCTTGGCGATGGCGTCGTCGGCGGGAACGACGATGTACTCCTGAAGGACGCCCGTCCGCGGATAGCCCAGCGTCCAGTCGGCACGCCGCTCCGGGATCGGCATGCCGGACGGCCAGCCCTGGATGAAGGTCGGCACCACATCGTCGCCGACCTCGAAACGCGTCACGCCGGGTCCGGTCGCGACGACCTCGCCGCTCGCATCGGAGAGCGGCACGATCGGGTATCGGATGTCCGGTTTGTAGAGGCCCTTCACCAGCACGACGTCGCGATAATTGACGCTGGCGGCTTTGACCCGCACCAGGATATCGCCCGGGCCGGGCTGCGGCACCGGCCGTTCCGCCAGATGCATGTCGCGAAGGTCGGCCGATCGCGCTTCGATGACGCGCATGGTCGTGGGAAGGCTGGTCATGGGTCTGCTCCTGTCGATGCGGGGACGGTGCGAGAGGGCGGCTCAGGTCGCGGTGTAGCCGCCGTCGGCGAGCAGGCTGTGGCCCGACACGAAGGAGGCGTCGTCGGAGGCGAGGAACGCCAACACGCGTGCCATCTCCTCCGGCGTGCCCATCCGACCGGGCACCGAGGCGGCTCCGACATCGCGCTTGGCCTGCTCGGTGGTCCAGACACGGTCCTGGAACGGCGTGTCGATCAGGCCGGGGCAGATCGCGTTGACGCGCACGCCTTGCTTGAACCACTCCAGCGAAGCGGTCTTCGTCAAGCCGAGCACCGCGTGCTTGCTGGCGATGTAGAGCGCGGCGTTGGCGAAGCCGATCAGGCCGCCCATCGACGCGTTGTTGATGATGGTGCCCGTGCCCAGGCGCAGCATCACCTCGGCTTCATGCTTCATCGACCAGAACACGCCGCGCACGTTGGCGTTGAAAACCTCCTCGTAGGTCTCGTTGCTCTGGTCGACGAAGGGCGTGAAAGCGCCCTCGGTGCCGGCGTTGTTGAAGGCGATGTCGAGGCTGCCGAACGTCTCGGTCGCCTCGCTCACCAACCGCCGCACGTCGTCCTCGACGTTGATGTCGGCCTGGATGGCCTTGGCGGTACAGCCTTCGTCCTCGAGTTGCCGGACGAGCTCGTCCAACGGACCGAGCCGGCGCGCGCCGACGACGACCTTGGCACCGCGCCGGGCGAGTTCGAGGGCGCTGGCACGGCCGATGCCGGAACTCGCGCCGGTCACGAGCGCGACTTTCCCATCCAGGGTGCGGGGCGTACCGGGCATGCTGATCTCCCATCATGTAGAATCGTGCCGATCGATGCTCCCTAGCTAGAACGCTCGTACTGCTGCGATAATCCGCTGTAATCTGCATGCGGTGATGATCGAGAGAGAACAATGCGCGGCAGCGAACTGGCCAACCTCGCGCTGTTCGTCGCCGTCGCGCGGCACCGCAGCTTTCGCAAAGCCGCCGTGGAGCGCGAGATCGCGCCCTCCGCTGTCAGCCACGGAATCCGCAGCCTGGAGGAACGCGTCGGCGTTCGCCTGATCCAACGCACGACGCGCAGCGTGTCGCTGACCGAGGCCGGAGAGTGCTTCCTGGAGCATCTGCTGCCGGCCTTCGAGCTGATCGGGCGGGCGCACGACACGCTGAACAGCTTCCGCGAAAGTCCGTTCGGCTCGGTGCGGATCAACCTCCCGGCCTCGATCGCGCCCTACGTGCTGCGCGAGGTCCTCGGCCCGCTGACGCGCCGCAACCCCGGTCTCGGCCTCGACGTCGTCGCGACCGATCGAATGGTGGACATCGTCGAGGAGGGATTCGACGCCGGCATCCGCTTCGGCGAACTGCTGTCCCAGGCGGTGCGCATCCGCCATGCCCAGCGCTTCACGGTCGTCGGCTCGCCCGGCTACTTCCGGGATCGTCCTCCCCCACGCGATCCGCGCGACCTCCAGCACCACCGCTGCATCCGCTATCGCTTCCCGAGCGGCAAGCTGTTCGACTGGGAGTTCGAACGTGACGGAGAAAGCCTATCGGTCGAGGTCGCCGGACCGATCACGCTGGACAGCCAGGAGTTGATGGTCGAGGCGGCCCTGCAGGATTGCGGCCTCGCCTACGTGTGGGAAGACCGGGCGGAGCCTCACCTCGAAGACGGGCGCCTGGTCCGCTGCCTCGATCCTTGGTGTCCCGACGCCGACGACCTCTTTCTCTACTATCCAAGCCGCCGACATCTTGCCGGCGGGCTGCGGGCGCTCATCGCCCTGCTGAAGGTCTGAGCCAGCCATCGTCACGGCGCAGGCTCGATCAGAACACGGCGTGGTCGCCCCGCTCCGACACCGTCTCTCCCCGCACCAACCGCCCGTAATGGTCCAACAGCGTCTCCGTGCCGGTGGAGGGCGTCGCCGCCGCGTCGTATCGCCCGCTGGCGGGATCGAGCACCAGCATCGATTCAATGGCGTAGTAGCGCCCGATACGGGCCAGCTCGGCCTTTCGAGCCAGCGCGGGCAGCAGGCGCCCGGCCGTGGCGAGCCCGGCCACGATGCCATCGAGCAGCGCCACCGGCACCTGCCGGAAGCGCGGCGGGCGGCCCAGCAGCGCGAACAGCGCCTCGCCCTGCTGCCGTGGCGTGACGGCATCGCCGGGCCCGCCGATCGGCAGGATGCGATCGTGGCGACTGGGGTCGTCGAGGCATTCCGCGAGGTAGCGGCCGAGGTCGTCGTCGCCGATCGGTTTGCAGGCGGTGAGCCTGCCGTCGCCGAACACCAGGAAGGGCTTGCCGCGCCGGACACGCTCGACCTGCCCCGACAACGACTTGAAGAAGGCGGTCGGCCGCACGATCGAGTAGGTCACGCCGGAGCGGACCAGCACCTCCTCGAACGCCAGCTTGGCATGCTGGAACGCCAGCCGCGGCTTCTGCACGCAGATCGCCGACAGCAGGACCATGTGGGTGACCCCGGCAGCCCGCGTCGCCGCCAGCGCCGCGACGTGGGCGGCGTGGTCGATCGCCCAGGCGTCCTGCGGCGCGCCGGTCCGCGACGCCAGGCAGGAGACCAGCACGTCGAAGCGCTCGCCGCGCAGTCCGTCGCGCGCGACGGATGTCTCATCGGCGACGTCGCCGAAGCGCAGCGTGACGCCGGCCAGCAGCCGGCCGCTGTCGTCGGGCGCCAGCGTGCCGCCGACGCCGGCGCGCGGCCGTATCAGGCACACCACCTCGTAGCCGCGCCCGACCAGCGCGCGCACGGTGGCGCGGCCGATCGTGCCGGTCGCCCCCAGCATGAAGATGCGGCGGGGCCGGACCGCGTTCAAGCCGCGTGCATCTCCACCGCCACGCGGATCAGGTCGCTGGTGCGCTCGACCAGCAGCTTGTGCTTGATCGCGGTGCAGGTGTTGGCCACCGTCTTGTAGGAGATGCCGAGCGCATCCGCGATGTCGGAGAGACCCTTGCCCTTGGCGAGCAGCCGCATGATGTCGAGCTCCCGCGCCGACAGCGCCTTGCCGGACTCGCCGGAGCCGAGCACGTTGACGGCGAGATCGGCGGCGAGGTCACGCTCGACGTAGCGGCCGCCGGCCATGACCTGCTTGATGGCATCGACCAGCTCGTCGGCGCCGGCGCCCTTCGAGATGTAGCCCTTGGCGCCGGCCTGAAGCGCGCGGGCGACGTAGAGCGGCGTGGTGTGCATCGAGAAGATCAGCACGCGGGTCTTGGGGTCCTCGATCAGCAGGCGCCGCAGCAGGTCGAGGCCGCCCGAACCCGGCAGGTTGAGGTCGAGGATCACGACCTCCGGCTTCTCCTGGCGGAAGACGGTCAGCGCCTCGCGGCCGGTGGTGGCCTCGATCACCGTGACCTCGACGGACACCGACAGCAGCCGCCGCACGCCCTCGCGCACCACGGTGTGATCGTCGACGAGCAGCAGCTTCATGCGAGGGCTTCCATGCGTTCCGGCGTCGCCGCGCGCGCCGCGACCGGCAGCCGCGCCTCGACGAGCACGCCCGAGCCGGTGGTCCGATTGCGGATGGCGATCGTGCCGCCGGCGGCGCGCACGCGCTCGCGCATGCCGGCGAGGCCGAAGCCGAAGCGCCCGTCCACCGGCAGGCCGCGGCCGTCGTCCTCGACGACGACGACGGCGGCCTCGTCGTCGACGTCGATCAGGATGGCGATGGTCGAGGGGTCGCCGTGGCGGATGGCGTTGGAGACGCTCTCCTGCACGACGCGAAAGGCGATGGCGTCGAGCGGCGGATCGAGCGGCTCGCCGGTGACCTCGAGGCTGAAGGTCACCGTCGGCCGGCGCGTCGCCCAGAACGCGATCAGGTCGTCGATGGCGCCGCCGAGCCCGAGATCGAGCAACGCGCCCGGCGCCAGCCGGCGCAGCACGCCCTTGAGATGACGCTGCATGTGCCGGACCGCCTCCGAGATGGCGTCGGCGCGCGACCCGATCTCGGCGACGGCATTCTTGGCGAGATACTGCCGGATCATCGCCGCGTCGGCGCCGACCGCGAACACGAAGGGCGCGACCTCGTCGTGGAGATCGCGCGCCAGCTCGGCCCGCTCCTCCTCCTGCAGGTTGATGATCTGCTCGTTCAAGGCGCGGTTCTGCTCGACGGTCGCGCTGAGCCGCTCGGCCATGGCGTTGACGCCGTCGCGCAGCGGCGCCAGCTCGTGGGCGACGCTCGGCGCGATGCGGGTGGAGAGGTCGCCGGCGCCGATCCGCAGCAAGGCCTCGCGCACGTCGCGCAGCGGCGCCAGCGCGGCGCGGATCGTGACGAAGGCCAGCGTCAGCACCGCGGCGAAGAACATCGCCATGATGACCAGCGTGAGCCGCATGTCGCTCCATGCCTCCGCGACCTCGTTGTGCGGATCGGCCTCCAGCGTCAGGGTCCCGATGGCGGCGAAGGCCGGTGGCAGCGCCAGGCTCTTCTCCGGCGGCGCGGCGACGACGAGACGATAGAACCAGTACGGCGCCGCGTCGTCGGGCCTGAGCAGGCGCGATTGCGCCAGCACGCGGCCATCGAGGGTCGCGACCCTGGCGCGAAGGTGGCGGTCGCCGTCGAAATCGTGCACCACGGCCCGCAGCTTGCCAAGCGGATCGGAGGCGCTCGCCTTGTCGTCGATCGAGTTCAGCGCCGTATAGGCGCCGACGGCCAACGCCGCCTGCATCTCGGTGCGGACCTTCACCAGCACGTGCTGGTAGGTCAGTCCCGAACCGATGGCGAGGCTGAACAGCAGGACGAGCGTGATGGAGATCGCTAGGCGGCGCTGGATGGACAAGGGGGCGGGACGCGACGGAGACTTCGGGTTCGCACCGAAGCACAAAGCCGCTCTATTTTCACGGGAACATTCTCCCGATCGTGAGGGATCGCCCATGCTCGTTGGTTCCAAGACGGCGGGTTCGCGGCCCGCGTTTGGGTCCCATCGACCTTGACGGGAGCCGGTCCACGATGACGGCCGTCGCGCCGCTGCGACGTGGCTGGACCACGGGAGCCTGCGCCGCGGCGGCGGCGAAGGCGGCCGCGCTGACGCTCGCCGGCGGCGACGCACCCTCGGCCGTGGAGATCCCGCTGCCGGGCGGGCAGCGGCCACTGTTCGCGATCGCGCGCGAGGCCGGCGGCTCCGGCTGGGCGGAGGCGGCGGTGGTCAAGGACGCCGGCGACGACCCCGACGTGACGCACGGCGCCACGGTGGTGGTGCGCCTCGAGCGCGGCGCGCCCGGCTCCGGCCTGGCCTTCGTCGCCGGCGACGGCGTCGGCACGGCGACGCGACCGGGCCTGCCGATCGCGCCCGGCGAGCCCGCGATCAATCCCGGCCCGCGCGCCATGATCGCCGCCGCGATCGCCGAAGCCGGCGTGGCGCCCGATCTCGTGGTGACCGTCTCGATCCCCGGCGGCGCCCGCCTCGCCGAGCGGACGCTGAACGGCCGGCTCGGCATCCTCGGCGGCCTGTCGATCCTCGGCACGACCGGCGTGGTGATCCCGTTTTCCTGCGCCGCCTGGATCGACACGATCCACCGCGGCATCGACGTCGCGCGCGCCTGCGGCCTGCCGCACGTCGTCGGCGCCACCGGCACGACCTCGGAACAGGCGGCGCAGCGGATGTTCGACCTGCCGGAAACGGCGATGATCGAGATGGGCGACTTCGCCGGAGGCTTCCTGAAATACCTGCGCCGCCACTCCGTGGCGCGGGTCACGATCGCTGGCGGCTTCGCCAAGATGACCAAGCTCGGCCAGGGCCTGCTCGACCTCCATTCCAAGCGCGGCTCGGTCGACCACGCTTGGCTGGCGGAGCGCGCACGCGACGCCGGCGCCTCCGAGGACGTCGCCGGACGCATCGCGACCGCCAACACCGCCGCCGAGGCCTTGGCCTTGGCGGAGGGCGATGGCATCGCGCTCGGCGCCGCGGTGGCCGCGGCGGCGCGGCACACGGCGGCTGCGGCTCTCGGCGATCCCGGCGTCACGCTCGAGGTCGCCGTCTTCTCCCGGGACGGTGTTCTCGTCGCCAGGGCCTGACCTCGGTCCGCTCGGCGATCGGGGCGGCCGGCGGGATGAAGCGCGCAAACCATCGTGCCGGTCGGGCACTGGCCCTCGATCGCCCGCGTCCAGCTACAGTTTGGTCTCGATGCCCGCCAGGATGAGGTCGAGGCCTGCGAGGAACTGCTCGCGATCGTCGTGCACACGCAACTTGTCCGCCAACCGGGTCAGGAAGGGGTGCTCGCGGCGATCGAGCCGCTCCCATCGGGCGGCGACAGCTTCCATGAAGGCCGTTCGATCCATCTTGCCCAGGAGGCGGGCGTTGGAGGCGTTCTGCCCGGCGATGCCCAGGATGTAGTTCAGCAGCGCGGACCAGGCGTCGAATTGCACCGCCTCGGGTACGCCGAGTTCCAAAAGATTGCGGCCGAGACCTTCGAAGACCTGCAGCGCACCTCGGCCGCACGGCTCGTGATTGAGCTGCGCTCCGACCCAGGGATGCGCCTCGACCGCATCGAACACGCCGAGCGCGATGGCGCGGATCGCCGCCCGCGGCTCGACCTCGTCGTCCAGCCCGGTCATCGCCTGCACGATCACGCACTCGGCCGACGCCGACAGAAGCTCGTCCTTGTCGGCGACATGCCAGTAGATCGCCCCGCTCCCGGTCGCCAGACGGGCGCCCAGCGCGCGGAAGGTCAAGGCAGCCTCGCCGTCCGCGTCGAGGATCTCGATCGCGGTCGCGACGATCCGCTCCTTCGAGAGCGCCTCCGTGCGTCGATCGGTTCGCCGAGGTTTGATCGCCATGTCACCGTCTTGACAGCAGTGGAACGACGTTCCAGAGAGCTCGCCTCCTAGAACGTTGTTCCAGATCACCGGAGGCATAGGCCCCATGACGGCAGCTGTCACGATCATCGGCGCAGGTCTGGGTGGCCTCGTCCTCGCGCGCGTCCTCCACGTCCACGGCATCCGCGCGACGATCTACGAGGCCGACGCGTCGGCTGGAATCCGATCCCAGGGCGGCCAGCTCGACATCCATCCCAACACCGGCCAGCGCGCGCTTGCGGCCGCCGGCCTGACGGACGCCTTCCGCGCGATCATCCATCAAGGTGCCGAAGCCATGCGGGTGATCGACCGGAGCGGCAAGGTGCTCGTCGACACGCCCGACGACGGCGCCCGCGAGCGCCCCGAGGTCCTGCGCGGCGATCTGCGGCACATCCTCATCGGCTCCTTGCCGCCCGGAACGATCCGATGGGGCAAGAAGCTCGCCGGCGTCGTGGCGCTCGGCGAGGGCCGGCACCGCATGTCCTTCGCAGACGGCTCGACCGCGCACGCCGATATCCTGGTGGGAGCGGACGGGGCATGGTCGCGGGTCAGACCATTGGTGTCGGCCGCCAGACCCGTCTACGTCGGTTGGACGTCCATCGAGACCTACCTCTACGATGTCGACGCCCGCCATGCCTCGACGGCTGCCATGGTCGGTGCCGGCGCCATGTTCGCGCTTTCCCCGGGGCGTGGGTTCATCGCTCATCGCGAAGCCGGCCATGTCATCCATGCCTACACGCAGATGATCTGCCCAGCGGCTTGGACCGCCGGCATCGACTTCGGCGACGCCGAAACGGCGAAGGCCCGAGTCGCGGCGGAGTTCACGGCATGGGCCCCTCCGCTGACCGCGCTGATCACCGAGAGCGACACGCCGCCGGTGGCACGGCTGATCCACACCCTGCCGGACGACCACCGCTGGACCCGTGTGCCCGGCGTGACGCTTCTCGGCGATGCCGCGCATCTGCTGCCGCCGAACGGCGAGGGCGCGAACCTCGCCATGCTCGATGGCGCCGAGCTCGCGCAGGCGATCATCGCCTACCCCGACGACATCGAAGCCGCGCTCGCCACCTACGAGCGGGCCTTGTTCCCGCGCAGCGCCGCGGTCGCGCCCGATACCCACGCGATGCTCGATCTCATGCTGGGGGAGCGAGCCCCGTTCGGCTTGATCGCCTTCTTCGACGGGGGCGGCGTCGGCCGAGATCTTTGACCCGGCGTCTTCGAAGCCGCGGCGCAACTCGTCCGGGACGACATCGTCGTCCGCGAGGAGCACGAGCCATCCAGACGACATGGCGGCGGCGTTACGGCTCCTTCGGCTCGGCGTGCTCCGCGAGCGGCAGGTCGATGGTGCAAAGCAGGTCGGTCTCGCCGAGCTTGTAGGTCGTACGCGCCTGCAGCACGTAAGGCAGCGCCCGCTCGATCAGCTCGCGTTCGTAGCCGCCCTGCTTCGTTACCGGGCTCTGCGCCTCGCGTGAACGGTCGAGCCCGATCTCCCGCCACTCCAGCGCGAGGCGCTCGCCCTTTCCTTCGACGTAGGTCCGCCATGTCACGAGCAGCCGCCCCGTCCCATAGGCCAGCGCGCCGTACTTGGTCGCGTTCGTCGCCAGCTCGTGCAGCGCCAGCGCGAAGGTCTGCACCACGCCCTTGCGCAGGCGCACCTCCGGCCCGTCGACCTTCACCCGATCGGACATGAGCTCCGCTCCGAGCGCATCGAGTTCCGATGCGATCAGCGCCTCGATGGTGATGGGCGCCTCGTCCGAGCGCGACAGCAGACCCTGCACGCGAGACAGCGCGGCGAGGCGGTCGTTGGGACGGGGATCGGCCTTCCCGGCCGACCCTCTTACGTCACGTTAATCGCCCCCCGATAGCGTGTCCGCTCACGGCGACGGGACGGACGGACGGGATCATGACCGAGTTGTCGAGCGACGAGACCGAACGCCTGGCGCATGCCGCCATCCTCGGCCAGCTCGCCGAAGGCGTGATCGTCACCGACGCCGCAGGGCGCATCACCTTCGTCAACCAGGCCGCCGAAACGATGCACGGCGTGGCGCGGCTCGACGTCGAACTCGACGCCTACAGCGACACCTATCGTCTCTTCAACGAGGGCGGCCGCCCCTACCCGACGTTCGATTTGCCCCTCGCGCGCGCCGTGCGCGGCCAGATCGTGCGCGACGAGCGCTGGCGCATCCTGCGCCCCGACGGCAGCGTCATCCTGGCGATCGGCAGCGCCCGCCCGCTGCTCGGCCGCGGCGGTCGCCAGATCGGCGCCGTGCTCACGTTGCGCGACGACACCGCGCGCGACGCGGCCGAACGCGCCTTGCGCAAGCTCGCCGCCACGCTGACGGACCGCGTCGCCGAGCGGACGCGCGAGGCCGAGGCCGCGCGCGAGGTCGCCGAGGCCGCGAGCCGGGCGAAGACCGACTTCCTGGCCGCGATGAGCCACGAGATCCGCACGCCGCTGAGCGGCATCCTCGGCTACACCGACCTGCTGCTCGAGGAGACCGAGCTGTCCGCGGTCCGGCGATCGGGCGAGCGCATCCGGTCCGCGGGCGCCGCGCTGCTCACGATCGTCAACGACATCCTCGATTTCGCCAAGGTGGAGGCCGGACGGCTCGAACTGGCCTCCGCGCCGTTCGATCTGCCCCGGCTCGTCGACGAGGCGGTCGGGATCGTCCGCGAGAGCGCCGCGCGCAAGGGCCTGCTGGTCGATGTCCAGCTCGCCGGCGACCTTCCCTCAAGCGTCGTCGGCGACCCCGACGCCTGCGCCAGGTGCTGCACGGTGAGGCTCGCCGTCCGTCCGCTCGATCGCGAAGGGGGCGTCGCCGGCCTGCGCTTCGATGTGGAGGACACCGGCATCGGGATCGCGGCCGCCAAGCGGCACCTGCTGTTCGAGCGCTTCAGCCAGGTCGACGGTTCCAGCCAGCGCGAGTTCAGCGGGACGGGCCTCGGCCTCGCCATCTGCAAGAGCCTCGTCGAGCTGATGGGCGGCACCATCGGCTGCGACAGCGAACCCGGCCGCGGCTCGGTGTTCTGGTTCGAGCTCGCGCTTCCCGTCGCCGCGGCGATCCCGCGTCCGGCCGATGCCGCGGCTCCGGCGGCGGTCCCCGGTCGCCGGCTGCTCGTGGTCGAGGACGTGGTCGTGAACCAGGAGCTCGCCCGCGCCATCCTCGAGCGCGCCGGCCATCAGGTCCAGATCGCGTCCGGCGGAGCCGAGGCCGTCGCCGCCGTGCAGAAGGCCGGCTTCGATCTCGTTCTCATGGACGTGCAGATGCCGATCATCGACGGCCTTCAGGCGACGCGCCTGATCCGCGCGCTCGACCATCCCGCCGCGAAATTGCCGATCGTCGCGATGTCGGCCAACGTGCTGCCGCACCAGGTCGCGCTCTGTCGCGAGGCCGGCATGCAGGACCACGTCGGCAAGCCGTTCAAGCGCGAGGACCTGCTCGCGATGATCGAGCGATGGGCCCTCCCGGCTCCGGGAGGGGCGGGGCACGCCGAGTTCGGTGAGGCCGGCGTCGCCGGGGATCCGGGCCACTGCGACCGCGCCACGTTCGAGGCGCTCGCCGGACCGATGGGACCGGCGGCGACGCGACGCCTGCTGGGTGCCTTCGCGCGCGAGCTGAAAACCCGCTTCGGCGGCGAGCCGGACGCGACGGCGCTCGGGCGCCATGCCCACGCGCTGGTGTCGGCCGCGAGCATGCTCGGGTTCGACGGCTTCGCGGCGCTATGCCGCGAGGCGGAGACCACGCAGGGCCGACACGAGACGGCACGGCTGACGGCAACCCTGCGGGCGGCCGGCCGGAAAGTGATGGCGACCGTCGAGGAGCTCGCCGCGGCAGCGTGACCCCGGCGCCGGCCGCGGTCCGGTCGAGGCACCGGGATCAATCCTTGCCGGCCATCCGCACCGTCTCGCCCGAGACCGTGGTCTCCAGCGGATTGTCGATCAGCTCGTCGTCGCTGCGAAGGCCCTTCACGACCTCGATGTCGGTGCCGAGGTTGCGACCGACGATGACCGGGCGCAGCGTGACGACGCGGTCCTTGCCGACGGCCGCCACCTGCATGCCCGAGCGGCCGAACATCAGAGCGGTGGCCGGCACCACCAGCGTGCCGGGCTGCGTGGGGATGTGGAACGACACCTCGGCGAAGGCGCCGGGCCACAGCTTGTCGTCGGCATTGTCGGCCTGCAGCTCGACCAGGGCGGTGCGCGAGCTCTCGCCCAGCGCGTTCGAGGTCGAGGACACGACGGCGCCGAACGTGTCGGTCTTGCCGGGCAGCGTCAGCGTCGCCTTCACGCCGGTCTTCATCCCGCCGAGAAAGGCCTGCGGCACGTCGACGTAGATGCGCACGCGATGGATGTCGGACACCTGGAACAGCGGCTTGCCGGAGGTGCCGTTGGCGGTGACGAGATCGCCGACATCGACGTTGCGCTGGGTGACGACGCCGTCGAACGGCGCGACGATCTTCTCGAACGAAGCCAGCTCCTCGAGACGCTGTACGGCCGCCTGCTGGGCCGTCAGGTTGGCCTTCGCCACCGCGACGGCGGCGAGCGTCGAGGCCGCGCCGTAACGATCGGTGTCGCCCTTGAGCTCGCTCGACCAGCCCTGCTTGACGAGCTGCGTGGTGCGCAGGTTGACCGCCTTGCCGAGGTCGGCGTTGGCCTGGGCCTGCTCGACGGCGGCCTGCAGCTGGATCAGCTCCGCCTTGCCCTGGGCGAGTTGCTGATCGAGATCGGGCGCGGAAATGTCGGCGAGGATGTCGCCCTTGTCCACGCGGGCGCCGATGTCCTTGTGCCAGGCCGTGACGTAGCCGCTGGCGCGGGCGTAGAGCGCGCCGGCGGTGAAGGCGCGCACCGTGCCGGGCAGCTCGAGATCGTCCGTCGTCGGCCCCTGCCTTGGCGTGACGAGACGCACCGCCTGCACGGCCTGCGTGTCGGACCAGCGGCCGGCCTCCTGCATGCTCTTGGCGCGATCGTCGACCCCGACGGCCACGACGGCGATCGTGATCACCGCGATGGCGATGGCCGCGATCGGGCCACGGCGCCGTTTCGTCCGACTGCTGGTGGCATCGGGCAAGGTCTTCATCCCCTTCTAGTGGGCGGGAAGCGCCACAGGCTTATGCGCCCGGCGCGACAGACTATCACGGCCACCGTGAACAATGCTGAAAACAACCGGCACGAAGATCAGCGTGGCCAATGTGGCGAACAGCAGGCCGCCGATCACGGCGCGGCCGAGAGGCGCGTTCTGGCCCGGCTCGATCGCCATCGGGGCCATGCCGATGATCATCGCGAGCGCCGTCATCGTCACCGGGCGCAGCCGCGCCGCGCCGGCCGCCAGCGCGGCGGCGAGCGCGTCCTTGCCCTCGGCCAGCTGCTCGCGGGCGAAGGCGATGACCAGGATCGAGTTCGCGGTGGCCACGCCCATGCACATGATCGCACCGGTCAGCGCCGGCACCGACAGCCGCGTGTGGGTGAGGAACAGCATCCAGGCGATACCGGCCAACGCCGCCGGCAGTGCCATGACGATGACGAACGGGTCGAGCCAGGATTGGAAATTGACGACGATGAGCAGGTAGATGAGCACGATCGAGAAGGCGAGGCCGATGACGAGTTGGCTGTAGGCGCTGCTCATGGTGACGGCCTGGCCGCGGACCTCCACGGTCGAGCCCCTCGGCAGGCTCGGCTTGGCCGCGGCGATGAGTTTGTCGACGTCGCCGATCACGCCGCCGAGGTCGCGCTCCTGCGACGTGGCGTAGATGTTGATCGTGTTCTTGACGTCGTAGTGCGAGACCAGCGCCGGTAGCGATTCCGGCGAGAACTTGGCCAGCGCGCCGAGCAGCTGGGTCGAGCGCGCCGCCGTCATCGGCACCGTCTTGAGGTCGCCCATCGTGTCGATGGCGTATTGCGGCGTCTGCACCGAGACCGGATAGGAGACGCCGCTCTTGGGGTCGAGCCAGTAGGTCGGCGCCGTCTGCGTCGAGCCCGACAGGGTCGCTTGCAGGCTCGCGGCGGCGTCCGACTCGGTCAGGCCGACGAGGCCGGCGAGTTCGCGGTTGAAGTCGACCTTCACCGCCGGGTTGCCGAAGCGCTCCTGGATGCGCGGATCGGCGATGCCGGGCACGTGGCGCATCTTGGTCAGCAGCGCGTCGGCCCACTCGCGGTTGCCGGCGACGTCGGCGCCGATGACCTGGACGTCGAGCGGCGCCGGCGAGCCGAAGTTGAGGATCTGGCTGACCATGTCGGCCGGCAGGAACGAGAAGGTCGTGCCGGGGAAGTCCGCCGGCAGCCGCTCGCGCAGCATCTTGACGAAGCTGTCGGGGCTCTCGGGGCCTTCGTTCAGCGAGACCAGCATGTCGTCGTCGAAGACGCCGATGGTGCCGGTATTGCCGTAGGTGATGTTGATGCCGCTGCCCGGCAGGCCGATGTTGTTGACGATGCTGGCGACGCGCGACCGCGGCAGCAGCCGGCGTACCTCGCGCTCGACCTCGGCCGTGATCCGGCTGGTGTCCTCGACGCGGGTGCCGGTCGGCGCACGCAGGTGGATCCGCATCGACGGCGATTCCACCGCCGGGAAGAAGTCGCGGCCGAGGAACGGCACCAGCAGCAGCGACAGCAACGCCGCGCCGAGGAAGGCGGCGGCGAACGGCTTGGGCCGGGCCAGCGCCTTGCCGAGCAGGCCCAGATAGCCCTGCCGCAGCGCCTCGAAGCGGCGCTCGAAGCCGAGCTGGAATCGCTTGAAGACGCCGGGCCGCCGCGCCGGCGCGTCACCCTCGACGTGGTGATGATGCCCCTGGTTGCGCAGCAGGGCATGGGCCATCGTCGGCACCAGCGTGTAGGTCAGGGCGTAGGACGCGATCATCGCGAACACCACCGCCTCCGCCAGCGGCCGGAACAGGAAGCCGGCGACGCCGCCGAGCGCCAGCAGCGGCACGAAGGCGATGCAGATGCAGAACAGCGCGATCGTCGCCGGCGGCATGATCTCCTTGGCGCCGAGCGTAATGGCGGTGAGGATGTCCTCGTCGAGCTCCTCCATGTGCCGGTTGATGTTCTCGATCGTGACGGTCGCGTCGTCGACCAGGATGCCGACGGCGAGCGCCAGCCCGCCCAAGGTCATCACATTGATGGTCTGGCCCAGGACCGAGAGCATCGTGATCGACACGAGGATGGCGAGCGGGATCGACACCGTGATGATCAGCGTCGAGCGCCAGCTGCCGAGGAACAGCAGGATCATCATGGCGGTGAGCGCCGCTGCGATGACGCCCTCGCGCACGACGGCGCCAATCGAGGAGCGCACGAAACCGGACTGGTCGGCGACGTATTTCAGGTCGACGCCCGGCGGCAGCGTGTCGCGGATCGCCGGCAGGCGCGCCTTGACCGCGGCGATGATGTCGAGCGTCGAGTTCGATCCGTTCTTGAGGATCGACATCAGCACGCCCTTGCGGCCGTCGAGCTGGACGAGGTTGGTCTGCGGCGGCGAGCCGTTGTGGACGTGGGCGAGGTCTCGCATGAAGACCACGACGCCGTCGACCACCTTGACCGGCAGGTTGTTGAAGTCGGCGATCACCTTGGGGGAATCGTTGAGGTCGATCGTCCACTCGTAGGCGCCGATCTTCTGCGTGCCGACGGGCGTGATCAGGTTCTGCTTGGCGAGCGCCGCGCCGACGTCGGCGGCGGAGATGCCGTGGGCGCGCAGCGCGCTCTGATCGAGATCGATCTGCACCTGCTTGACCTTGCCGCCGTAGGGATAGGGCAGCTGGGCGCCGGGGATCGTGGCGAGCGCCGGCCGCACGAAGTTCTGGGCGAGGTCCTGCAGCGCCGTCTCCGACAGCGTCGTGCTCGACATGGCGAGCTGGATGATCGGCACGCTGGAGGCGTTGTAGACCACCATCTGCGGCGGCGTGATGCCCGCCGGCATCTGCTTCAGGATGGTCTGCGAGATCGAGACGACCTGGGACTGGGCGGCGGCGATGTTGACCGAAGGTTGGAAGTAGATCTTGACGATGCCGTAGCCCGGGACCGATTGCGACTCGATGTGCTCGATGTCGTTGACGGTGCTCGTCAGCACGCGCTCGTAGACCGAGACGATGCGCCCCGACATGTCGGCTGGCGGCAACCCGGTGTAGGACCAGATCACGCTGATGACCGGAATGCCGATCTCGGGAAAGATGTCGGTCGGCGTGCGAACGATCGACATGATGCCGAGGATCAGGATCAGGATCGCCATGACCACGAAGGTGTAGGGGCGAACGAGAGCGAGACGGACGATGCCGGTCATGGGTTCCGAGACTGGAGATGGTTCGATCGTCCACTACCGACAGAACCGGGCAGCAACGTGTCACGCCCACGGGGGCCCACCGCGGGAGCGACTCATCGTTGCGGCCGCGTCGTCGCGGCGGCGGGTGGCGGGCTAGTGCAGCATGTCGTCCGCGTCACTGCCCGTCATGAGAGCCATGTAGCGGTCGGCCGGGACCAGCGCCATCATGTGCCCGTTCTTCAAGCGGACGAGGTTCATCTTGTGCCCCGTGGCCTTCTCGGTGCCGACGGTCACGTCCACCGTCCGCGGCTGGAAGCTGTCGTAGGTGAAGGTGTGGCCCCACGCCTCGTAGGTGCCGGCCATCGCGCTGGCGCCGGCCCCGACGAGCCCCGCGAGCGAGGCGAAGACGACGAGATTTTTCATGGTGTATGCTCCTGTCCTTCGTGAGGCACCCCGCTCTCGTGGCGGGATGCGAGACCGCCGATCGCGGTCTCGCCAGGGTTTCGACGAAGCAGGCGCGTCAGTTACGAACAATGTTCAAAAATCGTCTCGCTGCGTCGCGAAGGCCATCGCCCGGTCCGACCGGGCGCGGACCGTCGTGCCGGCGATCACATTGCCGTGCGCGAACGATCAGCCGGTCGTGTTGCAGTCCAGGAGGGCCTGAAGCCCGTCGATCGTGACCCAGGCCTGCGGAAACGTGGCGCCAGCGCGGTGCTCGAACGGGCGGTCGGGCTCGCCCAGGTTCGAGATGACCGCCGCCGCCCCGGAAAAGTCCTCGCGGGTCAGATAGAGGCTCGGCGTCGCCACCACGGCGATGCCGGCGCGACGCGCCGCCCGGAGACCGTTGGCGGAATCCTCGAAGGCGATCGCGTGGGCCGGCCCGACGCCGAGCGCTTCGAGCGCCTCGAAATAGACCGCCGGGTCCGGCTTCTTGCGGTCGACCACGTCGCCGGCGGCGATGGCGAACCAGTTCGGCGAATCCTCGCCCAGTGTCGAGCGCAGCAGCGCCTTGACGTTGAGGGGCGTCGACGTCGTGGCGATGGCGAGCTTGACGCCGCGCTCCTGCGCCTCGTCGATCAGCCGCTCGATGCCGGGGCGCAGCTTGAGCGCGCCCTTGCCGAGCAGATCGAGATAGGACCGCGTCTTGGTGCGGTGCAGCGCCGGCAGTTGCTCGAGCACGCGCCGCTCGTGCGGACGATAATGCTCGACGTAGCGGATCATCCGCTCCTTGCCGCCTGTCGTCTGCAGCAGCTCGCTGTAGAGTTCGGGCTCCCAGTGCCAGCCGAGCTTGAACTGCTGGAAGGTCAGGTTGAACGACTGGCGGTGCAGCTCCTCGGTCTCGGCCAAGGTGCCGTCGACGTCGAAGATGAGCGCCTCGAGCTTCACGACACGAGCCTCCGGCGACGCTCGACGAGCTTCATGATGAAGGGCGTAAGGATCAGCTGCATCGCCAGATCGAGCTTGGCGCCGGGGATCACGATCGAGTTCGCCCGGGACATGAAGCTGTCGTGTACCATGTTGAGAAGGTAGCGGAAATCGATCCCGTGCGGATTGGCGAAGCGGATGATGACCATGCTCTCGTCCGCCGTCGGCACCCAGCGCGCCGCGAACGGGTTGGACGTATCGACGGTCGGCACGCGCTGGAAGTTGATGTCGGTCTCGGTGAATTGCGGGCAGATGTAGCGGGTGTAGTCCGGCATGCGCCCGAGGATGACGTCGATCACCGCCTCGGTGGAATAGCCGCGGATGGCGCGGTCGCGATGGATTTTTTGGATCCATTCGAGGTTGATCACCGGCACCACGCCCACCTTGAGGTCGGCGCAGCGCGCGGTGTTGACCGTGTCGGTGACGACGGCGCCGTGCAGCCCCTCGTAGAGCAGCAGGTCGGAGGGATCGGACGTCGTCTCCCAACTGGTGAAATGGCCCGGCGCGATGCGGTATCGCTCGGCCTCGACGATGTCGTGGACGTAGTGGCGGGTCGTCACCTCGCCGCGTTCGCCGTAGGCCTGGAAGACCTGCACGAGCTTGTCGAGCAGGTTGGCCTCGGGCCCGAAATGGCTGTAGCCGTGGTTGCCGCGCTCGGCCTGCGCCTTCATCTCGTCGCGCATCTCGACGCGATCGTAGCGATGGAAGGCGTCGCCCTCGATATAGAGCGCCTTGACCTCCTCGCGCCGGAAGATCTGCTCGAACGTGTTGCGCACCGAGGTCGTGCCGGAGCCCGACGAGCCGGTGACCGAGATGATCGGGTGCTTGGCGCTCATCGGGCGCGCCTGTCATCCCGGACGGAGCGCAGCGGAGATCCGGGACCCATTGCCGTTCCCGTGTGGGCACTCTTCGGGGAGAGCAATGGGTTCCGGGTTCGCCTGCGGCGCCCCGGAAGGACGGGCGTCCTCATCAGCCCATCATGAGCCCGCGCGACCCGAACAGCGGCGAGCGGTTCTGCACGAGCTTGGGGTCGGTGTGGTATTCGGCGATCGTGTCGACGACCTGCGCCGATCCGAACACCAGCGGCGAGCGCTGGTGGACGTCGTCGGCGACGATGTCGAGGATGCGGCGGGAGCCGTCGGTGGCCTTGCCGCCGGCGTGCTCGACGAGGAAGGCGATCGGGCTGACCTCGTAGAGCAGCCGCAGGCGCCCGAGGCTGTAGCCCTTGCGGGCGTCGCCCGGATACAGGAACACGCCGCCGCGCGTGAAGATGCGGTAGGCGTCGGCCACCATCGAGGCGATCCAGCGCATGTTGTGGTTGCGCGAGAGCCGGCCGTCCTCCCCCAGGTGCGTATCGTCGATGTACGCGCGCACGGCCGAGTCCCAATGCCGGTAATTCGAGGCGTTGATCGCGTATTCGTGGCTGTCGGGCTTGATCGTCATGGCCGGGTTCAGCGTCGCGAAGGTGCCGGCGCGCGGGTCGAGGATGAAGCAGGCGGTCGGACCGCCGACCGAGAGCACGATCAGCGTCTGCGGCCCGTAGACCACGAAGCCGGCCCCGACCTGGTTGGCGCCCGGCTGCTTGAAATGCGCCGCGGGGTCGCTCGCGCCGGCGAGCGCCGGCAGGATCGAGAAGATGGTGCCGACGGAGACGTTGGTCTCGATGTTGGACGAACCGTCGAGCGGGTCGATCGCCACGACCAGCGGCGCGCCCTCGTTCAGCGCCTTGGGCGCGTCGAGCTCCTCCGACACCAGCACGGCCACCGGCGCGCCCTGCAGCGCCTCGGTGAAGAGCCGGTCGGTCAAGAGGTCGAGCGCCTTCTGCACATCGCCGCCGGCGTTCTGGTGACCGCCCTCCGGCATCGCGCCACCCAGCGGCCCGAGCGCGATCTGCCCGGCGGTCTCGATGGCGGCGCGCGCCACGGCGCGGACCACCGCGGCCACCGGCGCCAGCGTCGGATCGGTCGCGACGGCAGCATCGAGGAAGCCGCCGAGCCCGTCCGCCGATGCCATTCCCTTCAGATCCAGCATGCCCACGTCCCGCCTGTTGCCGTTCCTCCCATGGCGCAAAGCTCGTGAAAAATGAAGAGCCAAGAAAAAATGAAGAGCATTGAGGCCGTCCTCAAAGTTTTTTAAGACGAAGCCATGCGTCGCCTCACCCTCAAGCAGTTGCAGACCGTCCGCGCCGTGGCGCAGAGCGGTACGATCGCCACCGCGGCCGACATCCTGAAGGTCACGCCGGCGGCGCTGACCGCGCGCATCAAGTTGCTCGAAAGCGACGTCGGCCTCGCCTTCTTCGACCGCGCCGCCGGGCGGCTGCGCCTGACGGACGCCGGCCAGGAGGTGGTCAACACGACAATCCGCATGGAGATGCTGCTCGTCGAACTCGGCAACACGCTGGGCGCGCTGAAGGGCAAGCACGCCGGCCACGTCTCGGTCGGCGTGGTGTCGACGGCGAAATATTTCGCGCCGCGGCTGATCGCCGGCTTCGCCAAGCTGAACCCGAAGATCGACATCTCGCTCGCCATCGGCAACCGTCAGGAGACGGTGAAGCAGCTGCGCGACTACGCCATCGACATCGCGCTGATGGGCCAGCCGCCGGTCGACTTTCCGGTCATCAGCCAGGAGATCGGCGAGCACCCGCAGGTGGTGATCGCGCCGCTCGACCATCCGATGGTCGGGCGCCAGGGGCTGACAAAGGCCGATCTCGCCAAGGAGATCTTCATCCTGCGCGAGGAGGGCTCGGGCACGCGCGGCGTGTTCGATTATTTCTTCGGCGACGTGCCGACAGGCCGGCCGCGCATAAAATTCGAGATCGGCTCGAACGAGACGATCAAGCAGGCGGTCATGGCCGGCCTCGGCCTGTCGCTGATCTCAGCCCACACGATCGAGGCGGAGGTCGCCTCCGAACGCGTCGCGGTGCTCGACGTGGTCGGCCTGCCGATCATCCGGCACTGGTTCCTGGTGCGCCGCGCCAACTGGAACCCGACGCCGGTCGGCGAGGCGATCTGGGACTTCACCACGGCGCATGCCGGCGAGTACATGCCCGACGTGCTCGGCCGCGCGGCGCTCGCCCTGGCACCGGCGTAGACCGCCGACCTTGTTGCGCCGCACCCTCCTCCGCGGCCCTTGAATGCGTGACGGTTGCGGCTCAAGCTCGGTTCGACGAGGAATCGGTTCGGCGGGCGCCATGCGCCTTTGGCCGCGGGGACATGGATGAACAAGCTGACCAGTTGGCTGGGATCCAAGCACGAGCCGCAAGGCGAGACGTCGTCGCCTTCCACTCCGGCGCCCCGGCCGGTGCCGCTAGGCGAGCCGGAGGGCGGCGCCGCGGGGCAATGGCATTTCGCCGCGCGGCTCGCGCTGACCGCCGCGCTGCTCGGCACCGGCATCTACATGCTGGGCAACTACATGCGCGCGCTGGTCTGGGCGCTGGTGCTGGCGATCGCGCTGTGGCCGCTCTACGAGCGCGCCGCCGCGCGCGTGCCGGCCAAGCTGCGCAAGGAGGTGCTGCCGGCGCTGGTGTCCATCCTCATCCTCCTCGTCGTGCTGGTGCCCTTCGTGCTGCTCGGCTTCGAAGCCATCCGCGAGTCGCACGTGGTCACGGACTACGCCAAGCAGGCCGAACAGGGCGGCATCCCGGTGCCGGAGGCGGTCGGCAAGCTGCCGCCGAAGATCTCGGGGCCGGTCTCGAAATGGTGGACGGACAATCTTTCGCATTCCGGAGTCGCGAAGGAATGGGCCAAGAAGCTCGACTCGGACGAGAACCGGGAGAAGGGGCGCGACCTCGGCAAGGAGACGCTGCACAGCATCGTCCTGTTCGGCTTCGCCCTGCTCGCGATGTATTTCCTGTTCAGCGAGGGCGACACGGTCAAGCGGCAGTGCCTGACGGCCTCGCACCGAATCTTCGGCCCACGCGGCGAGAAGATCGGGCGGCAGGTGGTGGCCTCGATCCACGGCACGGTGAACGGGCTCGTGCTGGTCGGGCTCGGGGAAGGCGTGGTGCTCGGCCTGCTCTATTTCTTCACCGGCGTGCCGCACGCCATCCTGCTCGGCGCGGTGAGCGCCGTGGCCGCGATGGTGCCCTTTGCCGCCGGCATCGTCATCGTCATCGCCGCGCTGGTGCTGCTTGCCGCGGGCAAGACGGCGATGGCGGCCGTCGTGATCGGCGGCGGCTTCCTCACGACCTTCCTGGCCGACCATTTCGTGCGGCCGCAGCTGATCGGCGGCGCCACCAAGCTGCCGTTCCTGTGGGTGCTGCTCGGCATCCTCGGCGGCGTCGAGAGCTTCGGCCTGCTCGGTCTCTTCGTCGGCCCCGCCGTCATGGCCGCTCTGATCCTGCTGTGGCGCGAAGTGTCCGGCGAGACGGCCGACGCCTGACACCTCTTTCCGGCGGCGAGGCTGTCTCGCCGCCCAACGTCGAGGAACACTGACAATGAAGCGGACCTTCGCGACACTCGGCGCCATCGCCGTCGCCGCCTGCCTCTGCGCGCCGGCGGCGCAGGCTGCACGGCCTGGCTCCCACCGCGTCGGCGGTCACGGGCCCAGCGGCAGGGGCAGCCATTACGTCGGCGGCCACAAGAGCACGGCCGTCGGGCGCTTCCTCCACCGTCACCTCTGAGCCGCCGCCGGACGATCGGCGGAGCCCGAGGTGCCGGCGTCGAGGCCGAGGATCGTGGAAATCGGTATCCAACCGCCCACTCGATCTATCGCGGCAGCGCGAACACCATCAGCGCGTCGCCCTGCGGATAGCCCCAGATGGCGCTGCCGCCGGCCGCCACCGCCACGTATTGCCGGCCGTCGATGGCGTAGGTGATCGGCGGCGCGTTGACGCCTGCGCCGCAGGCGAAGCGCCACAGCTTGTTGCCGTTGGCGGAATCGTAGGCGTCGAAATCGCCTCCACCCTCGCCGGTGAACACCAGGCCGCCGGCCGTCGCGACCACGCCGCCGACCAGCGGCTGCGGGGTCTTCGCCTGCCACAGGATCTTGCCGCCATGCGCGAGGTCGAGCGCGGTCAGCGTGCCGAAGCGCGGCACGTCGGCCGGCTCCGCGGTGGTGTAGTCGACCGGCGGCTTGCCGTCGGCGGCGGGCAGCGTCGCCGTCTTGAAGGTCGTCGGCAGGTGCATCGCCGCGACGTAGGCGACACCCTTCCTGGCGTCGACCGAGACCGGTGACCAGGAGGCGCCGCCGCCGACGCCGGGCGAGGTGGTGACGCCCTCGGGCGAGGGCTTGGCGAAGAGGTTCTCCTGCGGCACGAAGGGCTCGGACTTGAACAGCAGCCTGCCGTCGCGGCGGTCGTTGACGAAGTACCAGCCGATCTTGGAGGCCTCGCCCACAGCGGGGATGCTCTTGCCGTCGACCGTGACGTCGAACAGCGACGCCGGGCTCGCCACGTCGTAGCCCCAGAGATCGTGCGGCACCTGTTGGAAGCCCCATTTCAGCCGGCCGGTCTTGACGTCCAGCGCCACCAGCGAGACGGACCAGAGATTGTCGCCGGGCCGTCCCGTCCCGGTCGCCTGCGGCGAGGGGTTGCCGGTGCCGAAGTACAGCAGCCCGAGCTTGGGATCGACCGCCGGCGTGTTCCACATCGAGCCGCCGCCGTATTTCCAGGCGTCCTTGTCCTGCGCGTCCTCGGCCTTCTCGTGCGCGATGTCGCGCGGCAGGACCACGCCGTAGCTGGTCTTCTCGACGTAATCGCCCTCCCAGCCCGGCTGCGTCGTGTCCCACTGCCAGACGCGTTGGCCGGTGGCGGCGTCGAAGGCGGCGAGGAAGCCGGAGGCGCCGTACTTGCCGGCGATGCCGACGACCGTGCCGAGCGGCGCGCCGGGCCGCTCGGCCTCGAGGTGCAGGCCGTAGCCGACGCCGACGACGCCGGCGAACACCTTGCCGTCGTAGACCAGCGGCGCGGAATTGGCGCCGTAGCCGCTCTGCCCCGAGGCCTGGCGCGCGGAATCGTTGCCGATGCCCTTCATCATCGCGTTGCTCTCGGCCGTGTCGGCCTGGGGCGTCGCCAGCACCACGTCCCAGGCGAGCTTGCCGGTCTTGGCGTCGAGCGCCACGAGATGGGCGTCGACGGTGGCGATGTAGACGCGGCCATAACCGAGCCCGACGCCGCGGTTGGCCGGCCCGCAGCACAGCTTCTTGGTCGTCACCTTGTACTCGTAGTGCCACAGCTTGGCGCCGGTGCGGGCATCGAGCGCGGTGACCGAGGACATCGGCTCGGACAGGTAGAGCACGCCGTCGGCGACCAGCGGCGTCGCCTGGAAGGTCGCCGGCTTGCCGGTCTGGTAGATCCAGGCCGGTGCGAGCTTCTGCACGTTGCCGGTGTCGATCTGGTCGAGCGGCGAGAAGCGATCGGCCGCGTAGGTGCGGCCATTCATCAGCCATTCGTCCTTGTCCGAGCCGGCGGCGAGCAGGCGCTGGTCGGTGATCTCGGCGGCCCGAGCGGCGCCTGCCAAGGAGAGGATGCTGGCGGCGAGCAGAACGGCGGTGCGGCGGCTCATCTTGGTCCTCACGGGTGTGGCGGGCTTGTCGCCGCGGGCCGAAGCCGGGCCCATCCCGACTTTGGCAGTTTCCTGCTGCCATCCACGCTGGCGACGGGTTCGGCGCTTTTTGACATCGTTCCAGGATGAGTTCAAAGCACGCCGTCGGCGGCTCCGCACCACGGCCACTCGCAAATCGGAAGGACAGACCTTGGCGCAACGCGGCGCGATCAACCCTTTGAAGCTGTCGACGCTGGTCGCCGTGGCGGTCCTGGTCGGCACCGAGGTGGTCGGCGCGTCCTGGGCAGCCGGTTGGGCGCTCGGCGGCATGCTCGCGCTGCCGCCGCTGATCAGCCGCAGCCTCGAGGTGATCTTCGGCCTGTCGGGCTTTGCGCTGCTCTTTCTCTTCATGCGGGTCGCGCTGCGCCACGAGCCGATCCGCGACTGACCGCGGTCGTTGGCCGATTCTACACCTTAGGGGTTTGAAACCGCTCCGATGGGACCATCTGCCTCTCGGCAGGTCATTTTGGAATTGCTATAGCTCCAAACCGGAGTAAGGATAGGGTGTCAGCTCAGGTTGACAGTCGCCGCGGTTGACACTTTGCGGCGGAGGTCGATCCGAGGTCGCAGCGCATAGGGTTCAGGATGAGCTATCGCCATCACTTCGCCAACGCCATCGGCAAGCTGGAAGCGGAACGCCGCTATCGGGTGTTCGCCGATCTCGAGCGCAGCGCGGAGCATTTCCCGACCGCCCTCTGGCACCGCGCCGGTGGCCAGGCCGAGGACGTCACCATCTGGTGCTCGAACGACTATCTCGGCATGGGCCGTCATCCCGAAGTGATCTCGGCCATGACCGAGACCGCCGCCAAGCATGGCGTCGGCGCCGGCGGCACCCGCAACATCGCCGGCACCAGCCATCCGCTGGTGAAGCTCGAGGCCGAGCTGGCCGACCTGCACGGCAAGGACGGCGCGCTGGTGTTCACCTCCGGCTGGATCTCGAACCTCGCGTCGATCGCGACGATCGCCGACCTGATCCCCGACTGCCTGATTCTCTCGGATGCGCTCAACCACAATTCGATGATCGAGGGCGTGCGCCGCTCCTCGGCCCAGCGGATGATCTTTCGCCACAACGACGTGGCGCATCTCGAAGAGCTGCTGCGCGCCGCCGGTCCCGAGCGCAACAAGCTCATCGTCTTCGAGAGCCTGTATTCGATGGACGGCGATATCGCGCCGATTGCGGCGATCTGCGACCTCGCCGAGAAGTACAATGCGATGACCTACATGGACGAAGTCCATGCCGTCGGCCTCTACGGCAACCGCGGCGGCGGCATTGCCGACCGCGAGGGCCTGATGCACCGGGTCGACGTGATCGAGGGAACGCTTGCCAAGGGCTTCGGCACGCTGGGCGGCTACATCGCCGCCGACAAGGCGATCGTCGACGCGGTGCGCTCCTACGCCGGCTCCTTCATCTTCACCACGGCGCTGCCGCCGGCGATCGCCGCCGCGGCCAACAAGGCGGTCGAGATCCTCAAGAGCGGCAACGCGTTGCGCGCCCGTCATCAGCGCCAGGCGCTGCTGGTCAAGCATGCCCTGTCGGCCGCCGGCCTGCCGGTCATGGCCAACCCCTCGCATATCGTGCCGGTGTTCGTCGGCGATGCCGAACTCTGCAAGGCGGCGTCCGACATGCTGCTGGAGCGCCACAACGTCTACATCCAGCCGATCAACTATCCGACGGTCGCCAAGGGCACCGAGCGCCTGCGCATCACGCCGACGCCGTTCCATTCCGACGCCCACGTCGCCGAACTGGTCGATGCGCTCGTGGATGTGTGGAAGACACTCGGGTTGACGTTCGAGGAGCCCAAGATCGTGGCGTTCCGCTCCAAGTCCAAGGTCGCGGAGCCCAAGGTCGCCGCCGACGCCGCCTGCTCCTTCCCCGACTTCAAGATCGCGGCGGAATAGAACGCTGGTCCTCCCGCTCTTGCGGGGGCTAGCTCGTTTTCAGACGGGTCGAACAGAGCGTCCAACCCCTCATCCGGCGCTCCGCGCGGGATCCCGCGAGCCTTCTCTCTTTGGGGGAGAAGGTGCCCGATATTGATGAGGTGTCGCAACACCTCGCGAGTTGGCCGCCGCGAGGCTCGCAGGGCAGCCGGAAGCCGCCGCGACCCAAGCTTTTCACGATGTCAAACAGCTCGCTGGCGCCCGATGGCGTCGGCGTTCGTCTCGGGTTGGCGGTCGCGTTGTGAGACCGCCACCCCTTCGGCTTCGCTCGATGGTGTCGTCCGCTCCGCGTCAGCACGCAAAGGTTAGGGTACAAATACCCCTAAGGCGGAAATCGTCAAGACGACTCGGCATGTCTGCCGGACGCTCTCGAGACCGCCGCCACAACGGCCGCGCGTCCTTCAGCCGACCTGCCCGCGATGGCGCAGGAAATGGTCGGCCAGCACGCAGGCCATGGTGGCCTCGCCGACCGGTACGGCGCGGATGCCGACGCAGGGGTCGTGGCGGCCCTTGGTCACCACCTCCGTGGCGGCGCCGTCGCGCGTGACGCTCCGGCGCGGCGTGAGGATGGACGAGGTCGGCTTGACCGCGAAGCGCAGCACGATCGGCTGACCCGTCGAGAGACCGCCGAGGATGCCGCCGGCGTGATTCGCGGAGAACACCGGGCGCCCGTCCGGCCCCGGCGCCATCTCGTCGGCATTGTCCTCGCCGCGCAACGCCGCGGCGGCGAAGCCGTCGCCGATCTCGACGCCCTTGACCGCGTTGATCGACATGAAGGCGCCGGCGAGGTCGGCGTCGAGCTTGGCGTAGAGCGGCGCGCCCCAGCCCGCCGGCACGTTCTCGGCCATGACCTCCAGCACCGCGCCGACCGAGGAGCCGGCCTTGCGGATGCCGTCGAGATAGGTCGCGAAGCCCTTCGCCGCCTCGGCGTCGGGGCAGAAGAACGGGTTGTTGGCAACCTCGGCCCAGTCCCAGCGCGCGCGGTCGACCGCCATCTCGCCCATCCGCACCAGCGCGCCGCGGATCGTGACGCCGGGGATCACCTTGCGCGCGATGGCGCCGGCGGCCACCCGGCACGCCGTCTCGCGCGCCGACGAACGCCCACCGCCGCGATGGTCGCGGATGCCGTACTTGGCCTCGTAGGTGAAGTCGGCGTGGCCCGGCCGAAACGTGTCGCGCAGCGCGTCGTAGTCCTTGGAGCGCTGGTCCTCGTTCTCGATCGCCAGCGCGATCGGCGTGCCCGTGGTGACTTGGCGTCCGTCGCGGTCGGGCACCACGCCCGACAGGATACGGACCGTGTCGCTCTCGCGGCGCTGCGTGGTGAAGCGCGACTGTCCCGGCTTGCGCTGGTCGAGGAACACCTGGATGTCGGCCTCCTCCAGCGGGATCAGCGGCGGGCAGCCGTCGACCACGCACCCGATCGCGCGCCCGTGGCTCTCGCCGAACGTGGTGACGCGGAACAGATGGCCGAAGGTGTTGTGGGACATGTCGTGGTCCTCCCCTTCTCCCCTCGCGGGAGAAGGTGCCCGAAGGGCGGATGAGGGGTCGGAACACCCATCCGATTGGCCCGGGGGAACGCTCTAGATCGCCCGACCCCTCATCCGGCGCTTCGCGCGACCCTCTCCCGCAAAAGGAGAAAGGAGAGCACCCTTGCGGAGATCCTACTCCCTGACCAACGCGCCGATATCGGGCGCGGCCGGGTTCTTCATGCCGACGATGTGGTAGCCGGCATCGACGTGGAGCACCTCGCCGGTGATGCCCCGGGAGAAGTCGGACAGAAGGAACGCCGCCGTCTCGCCGACCTCGTCGGTGGTCACGGTGCGCCGCAGCGGGGCGTTGTACTCGTTCCACTTGAGGATGTAGCGGAAGTCGCCGATGCCGGAGGCGG
>CAXTVT010000004.1:47134-89722 GCA_964247745.1 uncultured Beijerinckiaceae bacterium | reverse complement strand
GCCGGCGCCGTTGGGTCCGATGATGACGCGGATGTCCTTCTCGTCGACGTAGAGGGACAGGTCGTTGACGGCCTTGAAGCCGTCGAACGACACGGTCAGCGCCTCCACGGCGAGCAGGTAGTCGGTGTTGCTGCCGATCGTCATGCGCCTACTCCGCCGGCTGCTGCAGGGCGTCGGCCGGGTCGTCGCGGACGGCCCGGGCGCCGAGCAGCGCCTTCACGCGTCCCTCGATCGTGCTGCGGTAGATGCCGGCGAGGCCGTTGGGGAACAGCAGCACGACGCCGATGAACAGGGCGCCGAGGCCGAAAAGCCAGAGCTGCGGGAAGCTCTCCGAGAAACTCGTCTTCGCGAAATTCACCAGCAACGTGCCGTAGATCGCGCCGAACAGCGAGTAGCGCCCACCGACAGCCGCGTAGATCACCATCTCGATCGACGGCGTGATGCCGACGAAGGTCGGCGACATGAAGCCGACCTGCAGCGTGAACATGGCGCCGCCGATCGCCGCGAACAGCGCGGCCACGGAGAAGGCGAAGACCTGGAACCCGGCGACCGAATAGCCGGAGAAGCGCACGCGATCGACCTTCGAGCGCATGGCAACGAGGATGCGACCGAGCTTGGATCGCGTGATGTACTGACCGACGAGCAGCGTGCCGAGCAGAAGCCCGACGTTGACGAAGTAGAGGATCTGATGGGCGTGATCGGTCCGGATATCCCAGCCGTGCAGCGTTCGGAGGTCCGTGATGCCGTTGACGCCGCCGGTGTAGCCCTGCTGACCGATGATGAGGATCGTCAGGATCGAGGCGACGGCCTGGGTGATGATGGCGAAATAGACGCCGCCGACGCGGCGCTTGAACATCGCCCAGCTGAGCACCGCGGCCAGCAGCGTCGGCACCGCGAGAGCGAGGATCACCGTCAGGGGAAAGCTCCGGAACGGCACCCACATCGCGGGCAGCGCGGTGATCTGGTTCCAGTCCATGAAATCGGGAATGCCGGGCGTCGTCTGGATCTTGGTGTTGGCGACGCTCGACGCCTCGAGCTTCAGGTACATGGCCATGCCGTAGCCGCCGAGGCCGAAGAACACGCCCTGGCCCAGGCTGAGGATGCCGCCGTAGCCCCAGCAGATGACGAGGCCGACCGCGACGAAGGCGTAGGTCAGGTACTTGCCGACGAGGTTCAGCCGGAACGGATCGAGAAGCGACGGAAAGACGACCACGAGGATGAAGGCCAGCACGGCGAAGTTGAGCCAGCCCGCTCGTCCGAAGAAGCTTGTACCATTGGGCATGCGGCCCTCCTCAGCGACGGACTTTGAGAACGAACAGCCCCTGGGGCCGCAGCATGAGCAGCCCGACGACGAGCAGCAGCGTGATGACCGCGGCCATCGAGCCCGACAGGAAGAACTCGAGCGTCGACTGCGTCTGGGAGATCGTGAAGGCCGAGGCGATGGTGCCGACGAGGCTCTGCGCGCCGCCGAAGACCACGATGAGGAAGGCGTTGACGATATACAGCTGACCCGACGTCGGCCCGGTCGAGCCGATCATGGTGAAGGCCGCGCCCGCGATCCCGGCGATGCCGCAGCCGATCGCGAAGGTGTAGCGATCGACGCGCTCGGTGTTGATGCCGACGGCACCGGCGATCGGCCGATTCTGCACCACCGCACGCACCGAGCGGCCCCAGCGCGAACGGTACATCAGATAGCCGACCCCGATGGTGATGAGGATCGTCAGACCCATGATGATCATGCCGTTGATGGGGATCTGGATCGAGTCGGTCGCCTGCCAGGAGCCGAGCATCCAGGGCGGAAGCTCGACGCCGACCTCGCGGGCGCCGAAGACCGAGCGGTACACCTGCTGCAGGATGAGGCTGAGCCCCCAGGTGGCGAGCAGCGTGTCGAGCGGGCGGTGGTAAAGCCGCCTGATCAGGGTCCACTCGACCAACAGTCCGAGCGCGCCGGCAGCGACGAAGGCGAAGACGATGGCCACGAAGAAGTAGATCGAGAAGAGGCTCGGCAGATAGGTCTGGAACAGCTGCGAGGTGAGATAGGTCACGTAGGCGCCCAGGATCATGAACTCCCCATGCGCCATGTTGATGACGCCCATCTGCCCGAAGATGATGGCGAGCCCCAACGCCATCAGCACGAACACCGAGAAGAGGATGAGGCCGGCGAACCCCTGCATCACGAAGATGGAGCCGAGATCGCCGATCGAATATCCGCCTAGCATGATACGCCTCTTCGTTTGATCACGGACGATCTACTGATAACCCTTGGGGAACGGATTGGGCTCGATGAGATCGGAGGTGTAGACGATGTCGAACTGCCCGTCGGGCTTCGCCCGGGCGACGCGAGAGCGCGACCACAGGTGATGGTTGGGGTGGATCTTCACGTATCCTTCGGGCGCGTTCTTCATCTCGATGCCGGGCGAGGCCGCGACGACCTTGTCGACATCGAAACTGCCGGCCTTCTCGACCGCCATCTTCCACAGGAACGGCGCGAGATAGGCGGCCTGCTGTGGGTCCCCGATGACCGCGTTCGGTCCCCACATCCCCTTGTAGGCCGCGACGAAGGCCTTGTTCGCGGGATTGTCGATCGATTGGAAGTACTTCATGCAGCTGTAGGCACCGGCGTAGTTCTCGCCGCCGATCCCGTGGATCTCGTCCTCCGTCACGGCCAGGCCCACGAGGAGCTGCTTATCGAAGTCGATGCCGGCCGACTTCAGCTGCTTGTAGAGCGAGACGTTCGATCCCCCGACCACGGTCGAGAAGATGACGTCCGGCTTCTTCAGCTTGATTTTGTTGATGACCGAGCCGAATTGCGTCGAGCCGAGCGGGAAGTAGTCCTCGCCGACGACCTTGCCCTTCAGCACGTTGGCGATGTGCTTGCCGGCGATCTTGTTGGAGGTGCGCGGCCAGATGTAGTCCGACCCGATGAAGTAGAACGTCTTGGCCTTTTTGGCGCTGCCGAGCCAGTTCAGCACGGCCAGGGTCTGCTGCGTGGCCTCCTGGCCGGTGTAGATGACGTTCTTCGACTGCTCGAGGCCTTCGTAGAAGGTGGGGTAGTAGAGCAGGCCATCGTATTGCTCGAAGACCGGCAGGACGGCCTTGCGCGAGGCGGACGTGAAGCAGCCGTAGACGCTGGCGCACTTGTCGCTGACGAGCAGCTTGCGCGCCTTCTCCGCGAAGGTCGGCCAATCGCTGGCGCCGTCCTCCTGGATGATCTTGATCTTTCGACCCAGCACGCCGCCCGCGGCGTTGATCTGCGAGATGGCGAGCTTTTCCGCCTCCACCGCGCCGGTTTCGGAGATCGCCATCGTCCCGGTGATCGAATGCAGGATACCCACCGTGACGCTGTCGTCGGTCACGGCCAGGCCCGTCGTATTCGCCGCAGCCGCCGGGGCCGCCGATGCCCGGCGTCCGCCGCCGAGTACCAGCGCCGAGGTCGCGGCAAGGCCACCCAGCAACGCCCTGCGCCGATCGAGGCCGATCATCATGCGCTTCGGGTCGAATTCCACGGTCTGGCCGCCCCCTGGCACGCTCGTCGGCACGCCTCCATCGAGCGAGCATGGCGGACTTGGCGGATGCGCGACATACGTAGGATCGCGTAGGCGGAGCGCGCGGCTGGACGGCTCACAGGACTGGCGCCTTGCGATGTCGCGTCGCCTGCTCGTAGGCGAAGGCGAACGACAGGAGATCCGCTTCGCGCCACTCGCCGCCGATGAACAGCAGGCCGAACGGTGACCCCGAGGCGTAAGTGCCGGCAGGCACCGTGACGCCGGGCAATCCGGCGATGTTGATCTCGCAAACCGCGGTCTCTCGCAGGGAGCCAGGCCCGTGCAGCGGCGGCAACTCCTCGCGCATCTGCGGATAGACGAGGGCGTCGAGCCGATGCCGCGCCATGACGTCGGCGAACAGGGCGAGGTATCGCTCGCGCAGCGCGAGGAAACCGGACAGGTCGGGGGGCGTCAGGGGATCGCGACGGCACGCCTCGAAGCCGTCGAGCGCCGCCATGTAGGACAGCACGCCTCCGGGCGCGAACGGGTCTTCCGGCGCGGTGGCCTCGGCGAAGCTCTCGTAGGATCGCAACCAAGCCTTCGGCCCCATGCGTCGAAGATAATGCTCCAAGTCGTGGGGAAGGGATTCCATGCCGCGCGCATCGAAGGATTCGAGGCCCGGCGCGGGGCGGCCCAAGGCCGCGAAGCCGGAGCCTGCGAAGGGATCTTCGACAAGCTCGGCCCCCGCATCGCGCAATTCGGCCTGCGCGCGCTCGTAGAGGCGCTCGGCCTCGGCCGAGAGCGGCATGGCGCGCCAGCCCGGCCCGTAGAGACCAATGCGCTTCCCCCTCAGCGCTCCCGTCGAGAGCCGGCTCGCGTAACCGCCGGGGGGCACCTTGCCGATCGCCGCGACCGTCTTGGGATCGGCGGCGGTGAAACCCGCCAGGGCATCGAGCGCCAGCGCCGCGTCGTGGACGCATCGCGCGATCGGCCCGACGACGTCGCGCGTGCTGCCAGCGAGCGGCATGACGCCGGTGTTCGGGACGAGGGCGAAGGTCGGCTTCAGCCCGACGAGGTCCTGGGCCGAGGCCGGGTTCTGGATGGACCCGCCGGTCTCTTCGGCGAGGCCGAACACGCAGAGGCTCGCCGCCACCGCCGCCGCCGTGCCCGCGGTGCTGCCGCCCGGCTTGCGATCGGGCATGACGACATTGCGCGTCGGGCCGGCCCAGCTGTCGCTGGCGTGGCTTCCGGTTGCGCTCAGGACGGGGACGTTGGTCTTGCCGAGGATGACGGCGCCGGCAGCACGCATCCGGGCGACGACGGGGGAATCAATTGCCGGGATCAGGTCGGTCCCGCCGGCCCGCGCCGACAGAAAATGCCAGCCGCCGGTGCTCGGCAGACCGGCCATGTCCATGGTGTCCTTCACCACGATCGTTATGCCGGCGAGCACGCCGAGCGGATTGCCGGCCGCGCGACGGCGATCGATCCCGCGCGCCTCGTCGAGCGCCGCGTCGTTCATCGTGATGATGGCGGTGTAGCGTGCGTTGAGGGCGGCGATACGGTCTAGGAAGGCCCGTGTCAGCGTCTCCGCGGACATGCCGCGCGCAAACGCGGCCTGCGCGTCGGCGATGCTCATCTCGATCGCGAGATCGACCACGTCTATGCCTTGGGTCATGAGGCGATGGTCCCAGAGACGTGACACACGGCGCGCCGGCGGAGCGAGGGGGCTCGCGCCGCCGGCTCAGGCCCGACTACTGATAGCCCTTGGGGAAAGGGTTGGGCTCGATCAGATCGGACGTGTAGACGATGTCGAACTGGCCATCGAGCTTGGCGCGACCGACGCGGGTCTGCGACCAAAGATGGTGGTTGGGATGGATCTTGACGTAGCCTTCCGGCGCGTCCTTGAACTCGATCCCCGGCGAGGCCGCCGCGATCTTGTCGATGTCGAAGCTGCCCGCCTTCTCCGCGGTGAACTTCCAGAGCCAGGGCCCGAGGTAGGCCGCCTGGCTCACATCGCCGATCACCGTCTTCTCGCCCCACATCTTCTTGAACGCCGCGACGAACTCGTGATTGGGCTTGCTGTCGATCGACTGGAAATACTTCATGCAGGCGTAGGCGCCGGCGATGTTGTCGCCGCCGATGCCTTCGATCTCGTCTTCCGTCACCGAGATCGTCATCAGGACCTGCTTCGACAGGTCGACGCCGGCTGCCTTCAGCTGTTTGTAGAACGCCACGTTGGAGCCGCCGACGACCGTGGTGAAGATCACGTCGGGTTTCTTCAGCTTGATCTTGTTGATGACGGAATTGAATTGCGTGTGGCCGAGCGGGAAATAATCCTCGCCCACCACTTTCTGCTTGAGCACATTTTCGATGTGCTTGCGCGCGATCTTGTTGGAAGTGCGCGGCCAGATGTAGTCCGAGCCGATGAGATAGAAGCTTTTGGGCTTCTTCTCCTTCTCGACCCAGTTGAGGCCGGCGAGGATCTGCTGGGTGGCTTCCTGCCCCGTGTAGATCACGTTCTTGGACTGCTCGAGGCCCTCGTAGAAGGTCGGGTAGTAGAGCATCCCGTTGTACTGCTCGAAAACCGGCAGCACGGCCTTGCGCGAGGCCGAGGTCCAGCAACCGAACACCGCCGCGCATTTGTCGTTGACCAGCAGCTTCTTGGCCTTCTCGGCGAAGGTCGGCCAGTCGCTGGCGCCGTCCTCCTGGATGATCTTGATCTGCCGTCCGAGCACGCCGCCCGCGGCGTTGATCTGCGAGATGGCGAGCTTCTCGGCCTCGATCGAGCCGGTCTCGGAGATCGCCATGGTGCCAGTCGCCGAGTGCAGGATGCCGACCGTCACCGAGTCGTCCGTGACGGCGAGGCCGGTCGCGTCGACGGCCGAGGTGGCGGGGGCGGCGAAACCGCGATTGGCCGCGAGCGTCGAGGCCGACAGCACGACCATGCCCCTCAGCACGTCGCGTCTCAACATCGTCAATCCGGCGCGGTCGTCGTTGTCTGACATGGTATCCCCTCTGATGACGATCCGGCCGCGTTCATGGCGTTCAGCCGACGACGCGCCACCATGGCGACGCTGGCGCCGCTGGAAAATACGTAGGACCACGTATGCTTCGGCGCTCCGGCACTGCTAAGGTATTGCAGAGCCTGCAACTTCGTCGGTGTGACGACGGGTCATGCAAGTGGTGGTGGCGAGCCGGAATGCGCGGGTTGCAGGCGCCCAGGCATCGCGCGGGCAGAGGGCCATGGCTGGACGTCAGCGGATCGATCGCGTCAGACGCGAATACAACCAGTGGGTCGCCGATCAGACGCTCGAGGACTTCGCGCTCCGTTTCACGGCGAAGCGCGCGCGCAAGTGGTCGGCGGCAAAAGTCGGGAACACGGCGCTCGGCGCCGTGTCGTTTCTCGCACTCGAGGCGATCGGCGGTTCCATCACGCTGAACTACGGCTTCAGCAATGCCGTGGTCGCGATCCTCGTCGTCAGCTGCGTCATCTTCACGACGGCCCTGCCGATCTGCTTCTACGCGGCGAAATTCGGCGTCGACATAGACCTGCTCACGCGCGGTGCCGGCTTCGGCTACATCGGCTCCACGATCACGTCGCTGATCTACGCGTCGTTCACCTTCCTTTTCTTCGCCATCGAGTCGGTGATCCTCGCGATGGCGCTCGAGCTCTGTCTCGGCGTCCCGATGCCGGTCGGCTACATCGTCAGCGCGCTCGCCGTGATCCCGCTGGTCACCTACGGCATATCGGCGATCAGCCGGTTCCAGGTCTGGACCCAGCCGATCTTCGTCCTCCTCAACCTCGCACCTGTCGTGGCGATCGTCATGCACGAGCCGCAGGCGATCGTGACGTGGCATGACTACGCCGGGCCGGCGGGCGGCGGATTTCAGCTCCTGTACTGCGGGTCCGCCGCGTCCGTCGCGGTGGCGCTCATCGTGCAGGTCGGCGAGCAGGTCGACTACCTCCGCTTTCTGCCGGAACGGAGCGAGAAGCCCGTCGCCTGGTGGCTGGCGCTCGTGTCCGCCGGCCCCGGCTGGATCATCATCGGCGTGATGAAGCTGCTGCTCGGCTCGTTCCTCGCGGTCTACCTGTTCCGCCACGGTGTCGCCCGACAAACGGCCGCCGATCCTCCGCAGATGTATGCGGTCGCATTCGAGCGGCTGGTCGGATCGCGCCCCGTGGCGCTCGGTCTCACCTGCATGCTCGTGTTGGTCTGCCAGCTGAAGATCAACGTGACGAACGCCTATGCCGGGTCGATCGCCTGGTCGAACTTCTTCTCGCGGCTCACCCATTCGCATCCCGGTCGCGTGGTGTGGCTGGTCTTCAACGTCGCCGTCGCGCTCCTGGTCATGGAGCTCGGCGTCTACCGCGCGCTCGAGCAGACGCTGGCGTTCTATTCCAGCGTGGCCGTCGCCTGGGTCGGGGCGCTGGTCGCCGACCTCGTGATCAACAAGCCGCTCGGGCTCAGCCCTCCCGGTATCGAATTCAAGCGCGCGCACCTCTACGATATCAATCCGGTCGGGGTCGGCGCGATGACGATCGCGACGGTCATCGCGACGGTCGCGCAGCTCGGCGTGTTCGGACCGATGGCGAAGGCCATGGCGCCGTTCCTCGCGCTCGGCGCGTCCCTCGTCTGCGCTCCGCTGATCGCCTGGGCGACCGGCAGCCGCTTCTACCTCGCGAGGATTCCGGCCGACGACTGGTCGGACCAGCAGGCCGTCACCTGCTGCATCTGCGAGAACGCCTTCGAACCCGAGGACATGGCGGCATGCCCGGCCTATGCCGGGCCGATCTGCTCGCTGTGCTGTTCCCTCGACGCGCGCTGTCACGATCTCTGCCGCCCGCACGGCCGCATGCACGACCAGCTCGCCGCCGGGCTGAACGAGGCGCTGCCCCGATCCATCCGGCGCTATCTGAGCCCACAAGTCGTCGAGTTCGCGATCGTCTTCGGCCTGTCGCTGGTCCTCGTCGTGGTCATGCTGGGCGTCATCGGGCTGCAGATCGCGTCGGACCCGCGCATCGAACCCGCCGCTCTGTCGGCGATGCTCTGGAAGGTCTTCGTCTCCCTCACCATCGTCGTCGGCATCGTCAGCTGGCTCTTCGTCCTGGTGCAGATCAGCCGCCGCGCCGCACAGAACGAGATGCTGCGGCAAACCGACCTGCTCATGGAGGAGATCGAGGCGCACGAGCGGACCGATGTCGCGCTGAAGCGAGCGAAAGAGGTGGCGGAAGCCGCCAACTTCGCCAAGAGCCGCTACGTCGTCGGCCTGAGCCACGAGCTCCGGACGCCGCTGAATACAATCATGGGCTACGCGCAGCTGCTCGAGCGCAGCGACGAGGTCGCCTCCAAGCCGCGTGGCCAGATCGCCGTGATGCGCCGCAGCGCCAATCACCTCTCCGGACTGATCGACGGGCTCCTCGACATCTCAAAGATCGAGGCCGGCAAACTGGACTTGAGCCGCGACAAGATCGCGACCGCGGCCTTCTTCGCGCAGATCTGCGACATGTTCTCGGTTCAGGCGCGAGCCAAGGAGATCGATTTCGTCTGCACGATCTCGCCCGACCTGCCGGAGATCGCCGCGACCGACGAAAAGCGGCTGCGCCAGATCATCATCAACCTGCTGTCGAATGCCATCAAGTTCACGCGCAGGGGGCGCGTCACGCTCGCCATCGGCTACCGCAACCAGGTCGCCGAATTCCTCGTCGACGACACGGGACCGGGCATCGCCTCCGAGGACCTGGAGCGGATCTTCGATCCCTTCGAGCGGCTGCAGGCGAGCGGTGCCGAGCCAGGGACGGGCCTCGGCCTCACGATCTGTCGTCTCCTGTCCAACGTCATGGGCGGCGACATCTCGGTGTCGAGCCAAGTCGGCACGGGCACCACGGTCCGCTTCCGGCTCTTTCTCCCCCGCATCAACGCCGCTCGCGCCCCGGCACCGCATGCCGCGATCGCCGCCGGCCCAATCGGCCGCGGGCGCACCGTTCTAATCATCGACGACGACGCGACCCATCGCGACATGATCACCGAAGCCCTCGCGCCGATGGCCGTGACGGTGGCCGCCGCAAGCGACGGCGTGGAGGGGCTGGCGGTCGCGGACGAAATCCGGCCGGACCTGTTCCTGCTCGATATCGGCTTGCCGGGGCTCGACGGATGGAAGCTCGCGGAACAGCTCCGCCTGCGCGGCCACGCCTCGGCCAAGATCGTCATGGTCTCCGCCAGTGCCATGGAGGAGCATCGCAGCGCCATCGCGACGCCGTTCCACGACGCCTTCCTGATGAAGCCGGTCGATATCGCTCGCCTGCTGCAAACGATCGTGGCCCTGCTGGGCCTCGAAGCTAAGGTCGAGCGACGGCCGGTGGCTCGAAAAGTCTCGACCCTCGATCCTGCGGCGATCGCGCAGCTCGAGCCGGCCGCGATCCAACGCCTCATCCAGCACTGCGAGATCGGCTACGTCCGCGGGTTGCGCGACACGCTCGCGGCAATGGAGACGGACGATCCAGCCAAGCTCTCCGCGATCGAATATCTCGCCGGTTTCGTGGAGGCGATGGACATGCGCGGCCTCATGGCGGCGCTCGAACGCATGCACGAGCTCGCGGCATGATCGGCCCATCGCGATCGGACGTCGTGCTCGTGGTCGACGATTCTCCCGACACCATGCGCCTTCTCACCGATGTGCTCGACGGCGCCGGCATGACGGTGATGGTCGCACTCGACGGACAAGCGGCATTGAAGATCGCCGGTCGCCTGACACCGGACATCGTGCTCATGGATGCCGTCATGCCCGGCCTGGACGGGTTCGAGACCTGCCGCCAGATGAAGCGCCTCTCCGGCTTCCAGGACGTCCCGGTGATCTTCATGACCGGACTGAGCGAACCGGAGGACACGGTGCGCGGCTTTGCGGCGGGTGGCGTCGACTACGTCACCAAGCCCATGGACATCGACAGCGTGCTGGCGCGCATCGCCGTGCATCTCGGCAATGCCCGCAAGCTCCGCAGCGCGCGCACCGCGCTCGATGCCGCCGACCAGTTCCTCGTCGCCATCGACAGCGACGGCGATGTCATGTGGTTCACCCCCCAGGCCTTCCGCATGCTCGAGGAGAGGGTCGGCTGCGTTGTATCAGGGTCGGACAGGGTGCGGCTGCCGGCGGAGCTGACGGCCTGGTTGCGGCGCAGCGCGGCGCAGCCGGGATCGATCGGCAGCCGTGCGATCGAAATGGTCTACACGCGCGCCGGACTCGAAACGCGGATCAGCTTCGTCGGGCAGGCCGACCGCGGCGAGATCCTGTTCCGCATCTCCGATGCCGCGCCGCAGAACAATCTCGCGGCCGTTTGCGCAAGATACAATCTGACGCGTCGCGAGACCGAGGTGCTGTCCTGGATCGCTCAGGGCAAATCCAATCGCGATATCGCCTCGATCCTCGCGCTCAGCCCTCGCACGATCGACAAGCACATCGAGGTCATCTTCGGGAAACTGGCCGTGGAGAACCGGACGGCCGCCGCAGCCCTGATCCTTTCCAGCCGGCCTCTATAGAGCCGGATCGGCATCGTCAGCATGACAGGCGTGAGACCGGTTTGCCGCGCCCGGTCGGCTCGAAGTCGCTTCGACGCGGGTCGACGTCTTGGGCGGTACCGAGCGCGGGGCCTGGTCGCGCAATGAGAAGAGGAAAGCCTGACCAAGCACCTCGAGCCGAGCGCCGAGGTGGCGCGACGCGACAATGTCGTGCCGAGTGTCCTTTTCGTAAGCGGCGTCCGGCGGTTGCGGCGTCCACGACGATGTCCCGTTGAGGATCGCGAAGCGAAACGAAGGTGAACGCGAGGCTGCAGGAAAGCTTTCGTGTTCTTTAGAAGTTGTAAACCACATTCTGCGAATCCGGACTATCTCGGAGGTTCTGATGCGGCAATGGCTTCTGCAATCGAATGCTGGCGAAGCATCATCTGCCAAGATCGTCAGTCTACTTCTTGCGAGCGGTGGCGGTGATCGCATCGCCGTCGATCCTCTGACAGGGCGAAATCGCTATTTCGTGCCTCCGCGCCCGGCTCGCGAGGACATCTGGTTCTCATCGTCGACCGCAACCGCGATATCAGAGCGTGGCTTCGCGGCCGCCTGCCGTGCCTATGACCATGAGGTGGCCTCTCCTGCGCGCTGGTTCGAGAGTCTGCGAACGCGCATCATGGCCTTATGCGGTTGTGCGGGAGCGGAAGCCATCCTTTGCGCGTCCGGCACCGAGACGGAGATCCTTTCGCTTTCGATCTCCCGCCATCTATCGTCGAGGCCACTGTTGAACGTCGTCATGGCGCATGCCGAAACCGGCGCACGAGTGATGCAGGCGGCGGCGGGCACGCATTATGAGACAAGCGCCGCGCTGTTGCCGAAGGTCGCGGTGGGTGACAGGCTCGCGGGCTGGGAAGATGAGCTGATCGAGACTGCGACGATCGAGATCCGCGACGAGAGTGGCGGCCTCCGCCGCCCCGAGGACGTCGATGGCGAAGCGAGGCGCATCGTCGATGAAGCGATCCGCGAAGACCGGGATGTGCAATTGCACGTGCTCGACACGTCGAAGGTCGGTTGCGCCGGACCGAGCCGCGAAATGGCGCGTCGTGTCATGGCCGAGCTCGCCGGTCGCGTCGTCGTCGTCGTCGACACATGTCAGCTGCGTTGTTCCTTCGAGGAGATACGCGAAGACCTGAAGGCCGGCTTTCTCGTCATGATCACCGGCTCCAAGTTCGCGTCCGGACCGCCCTTCTGCGGTGCGCTGCTCATCCCACCATCGCTTGTGGGACGCTTAAGCGAAATGAAGGTCCCCGCGGGCCTTTCGGCCTATAGTGCACGACATGACTGGCCGGAGAGCTTGCGCCCGACGCTCGGGGGCGAATTCGCCGCCGTGAACATCGGCCTCGGTCTTCGCTGGGAAGCCGCGCTCGCCGAGCTCGAAGCATTCGCAGCCATTCCGACCGATCGGCGGCATCGCATCGCGCTGGCATTCGGCGCTCTTGTCGCCGCGCGTGTCGCCGACCGGCCCCATCTCAGCTTTCTCGATCCCGAGATGATGCAGGCGGCAACTCGCGCGCCGACGATCTTCCCGATCGTGTCTGGCTCCGGTGATGCGATCCGTGCGGCGGCGGTCCATCAAGGACTGAAAGAGACGATCGGACAAGGGACGTTCGACCTCTGCTTGGCCGCAGGCAGCATCAATGCATCGAAGCCGTGCCACCTTGGTCAACCCGTTCTGATCGCCGGACGCGCAGCCCTTCGGCTCTGCCTGAGCATGCCTATGATAAGCGACATCGACAAACGCTGGAAGGCCACGGCGACGGTGCAGGATGCTCTCGCGCCTGTTGCCGCCGATCTCGATGTCCTCATGGCCAAGTGGGATGCGCTCGAGCGGAGTGTCGACTGATGACGCCAAACGTTTCGGATAACGCACTTCGTGGTGACGAGCCTCGCGAAGCGTTGGTCATCAACCATGCCTGCGCGAGCCGCACTGCGCCGATAGTCCAGGGCGACAGCCCCATCTCGACCGAGATATCGACCGTTTTTGACGTCGCGCACGATAGTCAGGCGGTCGATCCGGTTGGCGCTTTTCGAAAGATGGTCGTTTCGACCGGACGAACACCGGCTTCGATCGCGAAGGAATACGCCGCGCTCGCCTTCGGGCCGGGACGTCTCTCCTTCGACGATTATGTACGCTTGAGGCTTTACGACGATGCGTTTGTCGGTTCGGCAGACAAGAAGCAGTTCGTCGGCGCAAGGAAGTACATCCACCTGATCCACGCCATCAATTATCGCCACGAGTGGATATGCCTGGCCGAGGATAAGATTGCGGCCGCCAGCTACTTCAGCGCCTACGGACTTCCAGTCATCCCCACCAAAGCTATATTCGCGAGCAGCTTGCAGACCGGTGCGCCCCATCTCATGCATACGCGCGCGGCTCTGCGAGCTTTTCTCCTCGATCCGAGTCATTATCCGATGTTCGGCAAGCCCGCGATCAGCCTGCAGAGCCTCGGTTCGATGGCAATGCACAGCGTCGATTGCAGGACCGGATGGATCAAAGCCAGCAACGGCAGCTTCGGCATCGACGTGGTAGTCGATGCGATCGTTCGACACTACAGCGCCGGCTACGTCTTCCAGGAGCTCGTGCAAGCGCATTCCAGTCTGGCGCCCGCCATCGGCAAGCGTCTCGGCACCGTTCGGATCATCACGATGGCGACCGAAGCGGGGCCGGTCGTCTTCAAGGCGGCGTGGAAGCTCGTTGGACAAGGCAACGTCGCCGACAATTTCTGGCGCCCCGGCAACATGGTGGCGGGCATCGACCTCGAGGGCGGCCGCATCACCAAAGTCGCTCACGGCGCCGGGCTGGATCTCCACGACGACATCCGACATGTCGACAACGGCTCCGACTTGATCGGCCTACAGGTCCCATTCTGGGCCGAGTTGAAAGCGGTCGCGATCGAAGGAGCGAAGTTGCTTCGCAACCTCGGCCTTGTCGGTTGGGACATGGGCATCACGGATAAGGGTCCCGTGATCGTCGAGGCCAACGTCATGCCCGACATGATGCTGGTGCAGATCGCAACTCGGGAAGGTATTCTCGATCCTCGGTTCATGGAGCTTGTCGCTCGCCAGAAAAAAGGCCAATCGGCCCATATCAAGGGCTTCAACCGATCGCTCGCCAAGCTTTGAGCGATCGAGGATGATCGCTTGACCTCGTCGCGCCCTGAAGATCGCGGCACACCGTCAACGGAACGGAGCCTCGATCCGGACGACTGGGCGGCTTTTCGTTCAGCCGCTCACGGTGCGCTCGACAGCATAATCGACCATCTCGCCGAACTCCGCGAACAAGCCGTTTGGCAGCCGGCGTCGGAGGAGGCGAAGGCGCTTTTCCTGCGAGATGCACCGCGCGCGGGTCGGCCGCTGACAAGCGTGCTCGAAGACGTCCATCGTCACGTCAAGCCCTACGTCGTCGGCAACACGCACCCGCTCTTCATGGGATGGGTCCATGGAGCGGGCACACCCGTCGGGATGGTCGGTGAGATGATCGCCGCCGGCCTCAACGCGAATTGTGGTGGACGCAACCAGATCGCGCACGACGTCGAGCGTCAAATTGCTCGATGGATGGCGGGCGCTTTCGGCTTCCCGCTGGACGCCAGCGGTCTCTTCGTTACCGGGACGTCGGCCGCTAACTTCCTATGCCTGATCATCGCGCGCAACCAAGCGCTGACTCGCGCGCGGGAAATCGGTGTCGCGGGCGGTTCGCTCATCGCCTATGCGTCGGTCGAAGCGCACGATTGCGTGCGTCGCGCGATGGAACTCGCAGGGCTCGGATCGAACAATCTTCGCCTCGTCGCCACCGGCGCCGACCGGCGCATCCGGGTCGATGCCCTGCGCGACGTCATCGCGCGCGACAAGCGCGCCGGTCTGACCCCCTTCCTCGTGATCGGGACCGCCGGGACGGTGAACACCGGGGCGATCGACGATCTTTCCTCGCTTGGCGCCCTCGCCGAAGCGGAGCGCCTGTGGTTCCATGTCGACGGTGCCTTCGGCGCGCTCGCCGCGCTGGCGCCACGGCAACGATCGAAGCTCGCTGGTCTCGAACTCGCCGACTCCGTCGCTTTCGATTTCCACAAATGGCTTCACGTGCCCTACGACGCCGGCTTCTTCCTGGTGCGCGACCCCGAAGCGCACCGGCGCGCCTTTGCCGCCGACGCGGCGTACTTGTCTCGTACGCCGCGGGGACTCGCAGCCGGCGAGGTCTGGCCTTGCGACCTCGGTATGGACTTGTCGCGCAGCTTCCGAGCACTGAAGGTCTGGATGTCCATCCAGCATTTCGGCATGGATCGCCTCGGTGAGAGCATCGATCAAACGTGTCGCATGGCTCGCTACCTCGCCGATCTCCTCGAGCGCTCGTCCTCGTTCGTCCTTTGCGCGGAGGTCGAGCTCAACATCGTCTGTTTCGCGCCTCGTGAAAACAAGCACCTGCGGCTTGCCGAAGACATCGTCATGGATCTTCAGGAACGTGGAGAGGCAGCTCCCTCCCTGACAAAGCTCGAAGGCGTCACTGCGATAAGAGCTGCTATCGTCAACCACCGCACGAACTCCACGGATATCGACAATTTCATGATGCTGCTCGAAGCGGCTGTCGCGCGTATCGAAGCGAGGAGCTGACGGTTGCGGGTTTGTCCGTAGTCTTCAAGCAGGACGAGATCGTCAGTCGACCGCCGTGAAGGTGCGCTCATCGAATGGCGAGGCCAGGATCGGCTGGAGTTTCTGTCGTGCCGAACGTGCATGATCCGTCACGACGTGCCGATCGAAGTCGGCATCGCTCGACCACGCTTCGACGATGGTAAGATGGTTGTCTCGGTCGCGACGCTGAAGCAGCTTCCACGAGAGAAAGCCTGCATCGTCTCGGCTGAGCCGACCTTCCTCGACGAGCACGGCTCTCCCTTCCGCCGCGTGGTCTGGCGCTACGTCGACGTTGATGACGACATATACCGGCATTGCTCCTCGAGCCGTGCCGATGACGAGCGAGGAAGCGGCTGCCGCGGCGAGAAGGAGCGGCGCCAGCCTCCCCCGTCTCGAGGTCAGAGCGGTGCGCATGGGAGATCTCGTGGGCTGTGACCCGACTTTCTTGCCGGAAGACCAGCAGCGACGCCAGCGTGCTTCCGCCGACTAGCCGATGACGGCGGACCGATACCGTTCATCGCGCCGCCGCAGCGCGTCTAGGCCTTAGTTGGCACCGCCGTTGGTGTTTCCGCCCGTCTTCGTAGTTCTCGCCGGCTCCGTCGGCGTGGCGACGCTGTGCATTTGCGTAGAGCCAGCGGCGACCGGAGCTTGCGTCGTCGATGGGGTCGACATCGGCGCGCCCTTCGATGACGAGGACTGCTGCGCCCCCTCTGTCGTCTGACCGAGGGCGCCGCCCAAAGGCGCGATCGCGAAGACGAGAGCAGCTGCTACGGACGTGCGTTTCATTTGTCATTCCTCCAGCGACAGACCGCTGTAGGCGCGTTGCGCTTACCTTTGATGACGCCTCCGGCCACGCCATGGGATCGTCTCGTTGCCTCGAATCACGGGGCGGCGGGCCGCCTCTTTCGATCCGGGCATTCGAGCTTGGCGGAGGACCGGCGACCGTCCGGGCGGAGCGACTGACGTTCCCAGCCCTGGTCAAGCTTCCGTCCGACCTGGCGCGATCCGCCCTGGTGGTCGGTCCCTGTTCGCCGGGCGGTACGCGACCGTGGCGATCCGCGGGCGTGCTGGTGCGAGAACTCTCGTCGTGGAGGTCGCTGGACACCATTCCAGGCGGCGGACGACCGTCGCGGAGGTGTCGGCGGCGGACCTGGGACGATCGATAGACGGTGCCCCGGGACGTACCGCTGCGCATTCCGCGCAACGACTTCCGGGATTTACAGTCTTTCATAAGAGGTTATGGAGCGGGCGAAGGGATTCGAACCCTCGACCCCAACCTTGGCAAGGTTGTGCTCTACCCCTGAGCTACACCCGCATCCATGAACGGCGTCGCCGCCGGGAGCGGTCTATGCCCCATCGCGCCCGCGGATGCAAACAGGAAGATTCACGGCGATGGACGATGTCGACCGCAGGGCGCGTCGTCGGCAGGAGGGCGCGTCGCGAACGAAGACCTTGTATCCCGTCAGGCGACCCGATATGGCTGCGCCGTCGGAACGACCGCGCCCGGATACGGGTGGACACGCTTTCCGATCAGGCGCCCGTAGCTCAGCTGGATAGAGCACCAGACTACGAATCTGGGGGTCAGGAGTTCGAATCTCTTCGGGCGCGCCAGTTTTCGTCTCGATCATTCGAAACGTGGTGCAGCCGGCGCGGTCGGCTTGCCGGGCGGGCTGCGACGCGTCACCGCGGCCGACGCGACACCCGCGCGGCGACCCATCGAACAAACTTATGGTAGAGCTTCATCTTCTTAGATGAAGCAGGATGCGCCTGCGTGGGTTCGAGACGGAGGCGGCGTGAAGGTTCTGATCACCGGCGGAGCGGGGTTCATCGGCTGCCACGTCGCGCGCCGCCTGCTCGCGGCCGGTCGCGAGGTGCGCGTTCTCGACTCGCTGATCGAACAGGTCCACGGGGGTGCCGATCGGCCGGCCAACCTGCCCCGGGAGGTCGAGCTGGTCCGCGCCGACGTGCGCGACACCGATCGCCTCAGGACGGCGCTCGCCGGGATCGACAAGGTGGTCCACCTCGCGGCCGAGGTCGGCGTCGGCCAGAGCATGTACGCGGTGGAGCGCTACGTCTCGGTCAACGACGTCGGCACCGCCGCGCTCATGCAGTGCCTGGTCGAGAAACCGATCGAGCGGCTGGTCACCGCGTCGTCGATGAGCGTCTATGGCGAAGGCCTCTATCGCAACGTCGACGGCGGCATCGAGGACGGCGTCGAGCGCGTCGTCGACCCGAGTGGCCTCGGCGAGGGGTCGTGGGATCCGCGCGACGCGCAGGGCCGCGACCTCGTTCCGGTCGCGACGCCGGAGTGGAAACGCACCAATCTCGCGTCGGTCTACGCGCTCACCAAGTTCGTGCAGGAGCGTCTCACCCTCAACGTGACGGCGGCCTACGGGATGGAGGGAGTCGCGCTGCGGCTGTTCAACGTCTACGGACCCGGCCAGGCTCTCTCGAACCCCTACACCGGGGTGCTGGCGATCTTCGCCTCGCGCCTGCTGAACGGCAGCGCCACGATGCTGTTCGAGGATGGGCGCCAGCGCCGCGACTTCGTCCATGTCGAGGACGTGGCGGAGGCCTTCATGCTCGCGCTGGAGGAGCCGCGCGCCAGGGGCGGCGTGTTCAACATCGGCAGCGGCGAGGAGCGCTCGATCCTCGACATCGCGACGACCTTCGCGCAGGCGATGGGCCGCCCCGACCTGCAGCCCGACATCCTCAACAAGGCGCGCATCGGCGACATTCGGCACTGCTTCGCCGACATCACGAAGGCGCGGCAGACGCTGGGCTTCTCGCCGAGGAAGGACTTCGCCGCGGGCCTCGCCGAGCTCGCCGCCTTCGTCGCCGACGCGCAGGCGCACGATCACGTCGCCGAGGCGCGCCGCGAACTCGAGTCCCGGGGGCTGGTGGCATGAGCGGCGGCGCGCACGACGCCCGTTCCATCCTCGTCACCGGCGGCGCAGGCTTCGTCGGCTGCAATCTCGTCGACCGGCTCTGCCGCGAGGGTCATCGCGTGCACGTCTACGATTCGCTCGCCCGGCCCGGCGTCGCGGCCAATCTCGAATGGCTGCGCGACGCGCACGGCGCGCTGGTGACCTGCGACGTCGCCGACATCCGCGACCGTGCCAGGCTCGCCGCCGCCGCCTGCTCGGCCAAGGCGGTCTTCCATTTCGCCGCGCAGGTGGCGGTCACCACCAGCCTCCTCGATCCGGCGGAGGATTTCGCGATCAACATCGCCGCCACGATCGACCTGCTCGAAGCGCTCCGACGCGGCAACCGCGACGCGCCGCTCGTCTTCGCCTCGACCAACAAGGTCTATGGCGACCTTGCCGACGTCGCCTTGACGCACGACGACGACGCCTACCTCCCGCGCGACGCCGCGCTGCGTCAGGCGGGCGTCAGCGAGGCTGCCGGCCTGTCGTTCCACACACCCTACGGCTGCTCCAAGGGCGCCGCCGACCAGTACGTGCTCGACTACGCCCACAGCTTCGGGCTGCGCACCTGCGTCATGCGGATGAGCTGCATCTACGGGCCGCACCAGATGGGCACCGAGGATCAGGGCTGGGTGGCGCATTTCGTCCGCCGCGTGCTCGCCGACGAGACGATCACGCTGTTCGGCGACGGCCATCAGGTGCGCGACATCCTCCACGTCGACGATGCCGTCGACGCCTACCTGGCCGCGTGGGCGACGCTGGACCGCGTCTCGGGCGAGGCCTTCAACCTCGGCGGCGGCCCCGGCAACGCCGTCAGCCTGATCGCGCTGATCCGCCATATCGAGACGATGCTCGGCACCAAGGCCCGCGTCGTGTTCGAGGATTGGCGTGCCGGCGACCAGCGCTGGTACGTCTCCGATCGCCGCCGGATCGACGAGCGGCTCGCGCTGCCGGTGCCCCGGGCATGGCGCGACGGCGTCGCCGATCTCGTCGCCTGGGTCCGCCACGCGCAGCCGGCTCGCGTGGCCGCCGAGGCGCTGTGATGCGCGTCGCGCTCGTCAACCCGAGCTGGAGCTTCGAGGGCAGCATCTACTTCGGCTGCCGCGCTCCGCACCTGCCGCTCGAGCTCGGCTACGGCAAGAGCTGGCTGGAGCGCGCGGAGCACGAGGTGCTGCTGCTCGACGGTCACCTTTGCGGCCGCTCGAACGAGGAGCTGGCCGACGCGGTCGCCGCGTTTTCCGCCGACATGAGCGTGGTGACCACCGCGCCCTCCTACCTGTTCTGGCGCTGCGCCCCGCCGGAGCTGCGCGTGCCGCGCGGTTTCCTCGACGCTCTCGGCCGGCGCGGCGGCCGCACCGTGGCGATCGGGCCGCACGGATCGGCGACGCCGGAGACCACGCTGCGCAAGCTCGGCTGCGACGTCGTCGTCCGGGGCGAGCCGGAAGAGCTGCTTCCGCGCCTCGCCTCGGGCGAAACGCTCGCGACGATCCCGGCGTTGGCCTTCCTGTCCGGCGACGAGATCGTCGTGACGGGCGCGCCCCACGCGACAGCATTCGTCGACGAGCCGGCGCTCACGTGGCCGGCGGATTGGATCGCGCGCCACCATCACCATCACCATCGCTTCGACAGCGAGCCGGACGGGCCGGGCGCCGAGGTCGAGGCGTCGCGCGGATGCCCCTATCACTGCACCTTCTGCGCGAAGATCGACTTCCGCGATGGCTATCGCCGCCGCGCGCTGGCGCCGCTGCTGCAGGAGGTCGACGCGCTGATCGCGCAGGGCGTCACCTACGTCTATTTCATCGACGAGATCTTCCTGCCCAACGCGCCGTTGTTGGAGGCCCTGTGCGAGCGCGATCTGCGCTTCGGCATCCAGACGCGCATCGACCTGTGGAAGCCCGACATGCTCGACCTGCTCGGGCGCGCCGGCTGCGTCTCCATCGAGGCTGGCGTCGAGAGCCTGACCGAGGCCGGTCGCGCCGCGCTCGACAAGCGCTGCCGCATGACCACCGACGAGCTGGCCGAGCGGCTGATCCACGCCAAACGGTCGGTGCCGTTCGTGCAGGCCAACTTGATTGAGACGCACGCGGACGAGGCCGAGATGGTCGCGGCCTGGCGCGCCCGGCTGCATGCGCACGGTGTGTGGGCCAACGACCCCGTGCCGCTCTATCCCTATCCCAGCTCGCCGGACTACCGGCGCCTGTGGGGCATGCCCGACGAGCGGGCGTGGGAGCGAGCGCATGATTATTACCTGGCGCAGTTCGCCGGCTTCAGCGACATCCAGGACGGGCGGCCGCTGCCGCTGCACCAGCTCGAAGCCTGCTGCGCGTGAGCCTCGAAGGCGCGCGCATCCTGATCACCACCGACGCGGTCGGTGGGGTCTGGACCTACACGATGGACCTCGCCGGTGCACTGGTCGAGACCGGCGCCGTCGTCCGGATCGTGACCCTCGGGCCACGGCCGGGCAGCGAGCAGCGCGTCGAGGCGATGCGACGCCGAATCGACCTGATCGAGACCGGGCATCCGCTGGAGTGGATGGCCTCCGGGCGCAACGCGGTGCGCCTCGCCGGCAAGGCGATGGCGCGCCTCGCCCGGCAGTTCGGGGCCGACATCGTGCAGCTCAACACGCCCGCGCTCGCCGCCGACGCCCGCTTCCCCGGCCGCGCCGTCGCGGTCAACCATTCCTGCATCGGGACATGGTGGGCGGCGGTGCACGGGTCCGCGCTGCCGGAGCGCTTCGCCTGGTGCGCCGCGATGACCGGCGACGGTCTCGCCGCCGCCGATGTCGCCGTGGCGCCGACGGCCGCCTTCGCTTCCGTCACGCGCGAGGTCCACGCGCTCCGCAATCTGCCGCGCACCGTGCACAACGGTCGCGGAGCCGCCGCCGTTTCGGGCGGTGATCCGATCGACGAGGTCTTCGCCGCCGGCCGTCTCTGGGACGAGGGCAAGAACGTCCAGGCGCTGAACCGCGCCGCCGCCCGCGTCGCCTGGCCGGTGCGGGCTGCGGGCGACACGGCCAAGCCGGAAGGCGGCCGCGTGCGCTTCCCGGCGTTGCGGGCGACCGGGCATTGGCCGGGCGAGCGTGTCCGGCGCCATCTCGCCCTACGGCCGATCTTCGTGTCGCCGGCGCGCTACGAGCCGTTCGGCCTCGCCATTCTGGAAGCGGCGCAGGCCGGCTGCGCCCTCGTGCTCAACGACATTCCGAGCCTGCGCGAATTGTGGGACGGGGCGGCGCTCTTCGTCGACGTCGACGACCCGGCCGATCTCGCCGGCGGCCTCCAACGGCTGATCGACGACCCGCCGCAGCGCCGGTCGGCGGGGCTGGCCGCGCAGGAGCGCGCGCGCGTCTATTCCGTCGGCGCGATGGCGGCGGGCATGGCCGCGGCCTACGCCGACGTGATGGCGACGGTCGGCGCGTGAGGATCGTCGCCTTCACGCACTCGCTGCGGTCCTGCTGGAACCACGGCAACGCGCATTTCCTGCGCGGCGTGCTGCGCGAGCTGCAGGCTCTCGGCCACGACATCGTGTCGTTCGAACCGGAACGATCGTGGAGCCTCGACAATCTGCTGCGCGACGGTGGCGATGCCGGTCTCGAGCCGTTCCGACGGAGCTATCCCGAGCTGACGCCACGCACCTACGCCGAAGGCGTCGATGTCGCCGCCCTCGTCGACGGCGCCGACCTCGTGCTGGTCCACGAGTGGAACGAGCCGGCGCTCGTCGCCGCCATCGGCGCCTGGCGCGGTCGCGGCCACCCGGCCCGCATCCTGTTCCACGACACCCACCATCGCGCCGTCAGCGCGCCCGACGAGATCGATCGCTTCGATCTGCGCCATTACGACGGCGTGCTGGCGTTCGGCCGCACGCTCGCCGACGCCTACGCGAAGCGCGGCTGGAACGGCCGCGTCCACGTCTGGCACGAGGCCGCCGACGTCGCGCTGTTCAAGCCGCCCACGATCGAGGGCGAGCGACAGGGGCTCGTCTGGATCGGCAATTGGGGCGACGGCGAGCGCACGCGCGAGCTGGAGACTTTCCTGCTCGGCGCCGCGCGCGAGGCCCGCCTGCCGCTCGATGTCTACGGCGTGCGCTATCCGGCGGAGGCGCTTGCGCTGCTGGAACGGTGCGGCGCGCGCTACCGCGGCTGGCTCGCCAACGCCTCGGCGCCCGAGGTCTTCGCCCGCCATCTTGCCACCGTCCACGTGCCGCGCCGCTTCTACACCGAGCAGCTGCCGGGCATCCCGACGATCCGCGTGTTCGAGGCGTTGGCCTGCGGCATCCCGCTGGTCTGCGCGCCGTGGCGCGACGACGAGCACCTGTTCACGCCGGGGGCCGACTACCTCGTGGCGGCGGACGGCGCCGCGATGACGACCCACCTGCGCGCGCTCGCCGCCGAGCCGACCCTGCGCGCCGCGCTGGTCGCGCACGGTCTCGCCACCATCCACGCGCGCCACACCTGCGCGCATCGCGCCCGCGAACTCCTTGCCATCGCCGGCGGTCTCGGCGTGGATGACAAGGTCGCCGCATGAAAATCGCGTTCTACGGCTCCTCGCTGCTGTCGTCGTACTGGAACGGGGCGGCCACCTACTATCGCGGCATGCTGAGCGAGCTGGCGAAGCACGGCCACGCCATCACCTTCTACGAGCCCGACGCCTACGACCGGCAAAGCCATCGCGACATCGAGCCGCCGGACTACGCGCGCAGCGTCGTCTACGCCGCCACCGAAGACGCCGTGCGCCACGTGATCGCCGAGGCCGCGACGGCCGACGTCGTCGTCAAGGCGAGCGGCGTCGGGGTCTTCGACGACCTGCTCGTGACCGAACTGCCGCGCGCGGCGCGCCACGGCGCCATCACCCTCTTCTGGGACGTCGATGCGCCGGCGACCCTGGCGGAGATGCGGCCGCGGCCGGACCATCCGATCCGCCGCGTCCTGCCCGGGCTTGATCTCGTGCTGACCTACGGCGGCGGTCCCCCGGTCATCGCCGCCTACGAGGCGCTCGGCGCCCGACGCTGCGTGCCGGTCTACAACGCGCTCGACCCGGCAACGCATTTCCGCACCGCGCCGAACCCGGCCTTCGCCGCCGATCTCGCCTTTCTCGGCAACCGCCTGCCCGACCGCGAGGCCCGGGTCGAGCAGTTCTTCCTGGAGCCGGCCGCGGCCACGCCGGAGCGGGCGTTCCTGCTGGGCGGCCTGGGCTGGGACGACAAGCCGATGCCGGCCAACGTGCGGCAGCTCGGCCACGTGCCGACGCGCGACCACAATGCGCTGAACTCCTCGGCCCACGCCGTGCTCAACATCTCCCGCGACTCCATGGCCGCGATGGGCTACTCGCCCGCCACCCGCGTGTTCGAGGCGGCCGGCGCCGGCGCCTGCCTCGTCACCGATGCCTGGATCGGCGTCGAGCTGTTCCTCCAGCCAGACGTCGAGGTTCTGGTGGCGCGCGACGGCCGCGACGTCGCCGAGCATCTCCGCGCGCTCACGCCCGAGCGCGCCCGCGCCATCGGCGAGGCGGCGCGCAGCCGGGTGCTGGCCGAGCACACCTACGCGCGCCGTGCCGTCGAGGTCGACATGCTGCTGCGTGACACGAGCCGCCGCCGCGCCGCCGCGGCATGATGCACCTCGTCGTCCTCGGCCTGTCGCTGTCCTCGTCGTGGGGCAACGGCCACGCCACGACGTTCCGCGCGCTGCTCGAGGCGTTCGCGGCACGAGGGCATCGCGTCACCTTCCTCGAGCGCGACAAGCCCTGGTACCGGGAGCATCGCGATTTCGCGTCGGTGCCCTTCGCCGAGCTGGTCTTCTACGATTCCGTGGAGCAGCTGGAGACGACGCATCACGCGCTGATCGCCGGCGCCGACGCCGTGATGGTCGGCTCCTACGTGCCGGACGGCGTCGCCGTCGGCGCCCACGTCCAGCGCGATGCCTCGGGCCTGCGCGTGTTCTACGACATCGACACGCCGGTCACGCTGGCCAAACTGCGCCGCGGCGACCACGAATACCTCTCGCCCGCGCTGATCCCCGGCTACGACGTCTACTTCTCCTTCACCGGAGGCCCCACGCTCGACCTGCTGGAGCGCGATTACGGCTCGCCCGCGGCGCGCGCGCTGTACTGCTCGGTCGATCCCGCGCGCTACCATCCGCTCGGGGGCGCCAAGCGCTTCGATCTCGGCTATCTCGGCACCTACAGCGACGACCGCCAGCCGACGCTGGAACGGCTGCTGATCGAGCCGGCGCGGCAGCTGCCGCAGCTGCGCTTCGCCGTCGCCGGCCCGATGTATCCGGCGGAGATCGCCTGGCCCGCCAACGTCACCCGGCTCGACCACGTGCCGCCGCAGGACCATCCCGCCTTCTACGACAGCTGCCGCTGGACGCTGAACGTGACGCGCGCCGACATGATCGTGGCGGGCTGGTCGCCCTCGGTACGGCTGTTCGAGGCGGCGGCATGCGGCACGCCGATCGTGTCGGACCGCTGGGCCGGCCTCGACACGCTGCTGGAAGCCGGCGAGGAGATCGTGCTGGCCGACAACGCCGACGCGGTCGTTGCGCTGCTCTGCGCCCTGCCGGAGACGCGGCGGCAGGACATCGCCGCGCGCGCCCGCGCACGGGTGCTGTCCGAGCACACCGCCGCGCACCGGGCGGAAGGGCTGGAACGCGATCTGCTGGCGGCACGGCGGGCGAAGATTGGGCAGCGCGTCAAGGCCTGAAGTCGGCTGCCATCCCCCGTCGACCGGCCGGTACGCCGCGGCATTTGGAGCCGCCTCTCGCCGGACGACGCCGTGTTATCCGAGCCTCCGCAACGGGGAGAATCAGCCGCATGGATGCGTTCGTGTCGTCCGCCTCGTCGCGGCACCACGCCACGCCGACGCCCATCCTGCGACACCTCGCGCATTTCGCGCCGCTGCTGCTGCTCACGCTCGCGGCCTTCGTGCTGGCGACGATCCGCACCGCACCCGGCACCCAGCCGGGGCTGGCGCTGCTCTACGGGCTCGTCGTCGGGCTCAACGTGGCCGCCTTGACGATGTCGGCGTGGAGCACGCTTCTCGGCGCCGTCGTGGCCCCGTTCGCCCGCGCCGGCCGCTCGCTCGGCGGACCGAGGCTGGCGCCGCCGACCGGCCGCGCCCGCACCGCGATCCTGCTTCCCGTCTACGAGGAGGATGCCGCCCGTGTTCTCGCCACGGCCGACGCCATGGCCGGCTCGCTGGCGGCCGAGCGTGCCGGCGAGATCGACGTCTTCGTGCTCAGCGACTCGCGTTCGGCCGGTGCGATCGCGGCCGAGGAGGCGATGCTGGCGCTCGCCGCCCGCAGCGACCGGCCGCCGCTGTTCTATCGCCGGCGCGCCGGCAACGCCGGGCGCAAGGCCGGCAACATCGCCGAGTTCTGCGAGCGCTGGGGCGCCGCCTACGACTTCATGGTGGTACTCGACGCCGACAGCCTGATGACCGGCGAGGCTGTCGCCCGCCTGATCGGCGCCATGGAGGCCAACCCGCGCGCCGGGCTGATCCAGGCGATGTGCTACCCCGTCGGCCGCAACAGCCTGTTCGCGCGCCTCCAGCAATTCAACGCACGCCTCTACGGGCCGCTGTTCCAGCGCGGGGTGGCGTTCTGGCAGGGTCCGCGCGGCAATTTCTGGGGGCACAACGCCATCGTGCGCGTCGCCCCGTTCGCCGCCGCCTGCGGCCTGCCGCTGCTGCCGGGCCGAGCGCCGTTCGGCGGCGAGATCCTCTCTCACGACACGGTCGAGGCGGCGCTGATGCTGCGCGCCGGCCATGACGTGTGGATGCTGCCCGACGGGCCGGACGGCCGCCACGACGGCTCCTGGGAGGAGACCCCCACCAATCTCCTCGACCATCTCGAGCGCGACCGGCGCTGGTGCCGCGGTAATCTCCAGCACGCACTGGTGCTGCGTGCGCGCGGCCTCAAGCTCGCCTCGCTGTACCATCTCGGGCGCGGGCTGCTGCACTACCTCTACGCGCCGCTCGTGCTGGCCTGGCTGGTCCTCTACGCGATGGTCGACCGGCACGGGCCGTCGGGCGCCCTGCCGTGGCTGGTGGCGACGCTGATCGTTATGCCGAGGGTGGTCTGCATCCTAGCGACGCTCGGCGACGCGGAACAGGCGCGCGGCTTCGGCGGACGCGCCCGCTTCGTCGCGAGCGCGCTGCTCGATCAGACCGTCGTCGCGTTGAGCTATCCCGTCACGCTGGTGTTCCACCTCGTCTTTCTCGCCGGCACGCTGTCCGGCGGCACGACGCGGTGGGACGCTCAGGCCCGCGACGACCGCGGTCTGCTCTGGGGCGACACGGCGAAGCGGCTCGCCGCGCCGCTCGGGCTGGCGCTGCTCGCCCTCGCGGTCCTGGCCCCGTTCGCCCCCTGGCCGACGGCGCTGCTGGCGCCGGGCCTGCTCGCGGCGGTGCCGCTCGCCGTCCTGACGAGCCGGCGCATCGGGACGTCGGCGCTGCTGCGGACGCCGGACGATACGCATCCCCACCCGCTCCGCGACGCCCGCGCGCGCACCGAGGATCGCCTCCGCGCGGGTCTGAGCCTGGAACCGGGCGCGACACCGGCGCCGCTGCCGGCCGAGGCCGGACTGCCGGTCAGGCCACAGGTGCTGCGACCGCGCCACGCGTGAGCGGCGCCGCCGGCGCGCGGCGGGGATAGCGCTCGATCATGCTCGCGCAGAAGTCTGCGAACTCGGCGGGATCGATCGGCGCGCTGGAATGGTGGGGCGCCAGACCTCTGTGCTCGGGCGTGAAGCAGAAGGTCACGGTGACGTCGAAGTCGGCCAGTGCCTCCATCTGGCGGTCGAACCAGCCGAGCGCGTCGGGACGGAACGAATCGGCCCACGACAATCCCGTCCGCAGGTAGGTGACGCCGAGCCGCTTCAGCCAGGCCACGGCGTCGTCGAGCCGATGGTCGTGGTAATGGAACCACTGGCAGATGCCCATCGCCGGCGTATGCCGGGCAAAGCGCTCCGCCGAGGGTTTCGGCGTCCCGTCCTGCCGCAGCAGGCCCATCGCGAAATGCCGGTAGTACGACGACCCCTCGGCCTCCTTGTGGCGGGTCGTCGCCTCCCACTCCCGCGGCAGGTCGTAGAGCGAGTACCAGTGGATGCGCGGCGTCTTGCCGACGAGCAGCTCCGCCGTGCGGTCGAAGCCGAACACCTGGACCTCGTCGGCGCCGAAGGTCGAGACGCCGACCTCGCTGACCCAGACCGGCAGCGACGTCACCGCCTTGATCCCGTCGATCTTGGCCGGCCATTCGTCGATCGCCCACAGGTTCCAGTCGAGCGGGAAGCCGTGCACCGCGATGGCGTCGATGTGGTCGAGCACGCCGTAGCCGGCGAGGCGTCGCACGAAGAACGGATCGATCGGCGACATGCCGCCGAGCACCTTGGGCAACGTCGGATCGACCGCGGCGATCGCGTCGGCGGCGGCGATCGCCATGGCGCCGAACTTGGTCCAGTCCGGGTCGATCTCGGGATCCCAATGCGACTTGTTGTTCGGCTCGTTCCAGATCATCGCCGCTTCGATCATCGCGCCGTGGCCTCTCTCGGATAGACGGCGGCCGCGGACGGAGCCTCGGCGACGCGACACAGGTAGACCTCGGCCTCGGGACGATCGAGGATGGCGAAACCGGCGGAGCGCAGCATTGCTTCGATACCGGCACGGTTGGGGATCCACCAGTTGGTGGGATCGTTCGAGTAGCGCTTCTCGATGAAGTGCATGCGCGGGAAGCCGGCGCGCGCGAACGGCGCGCGGCGCTTGATGTCGTAGTCGTCCTCCAGCGGCGACACCGCCTGGGAGCCGCGCAGCATCGACTGGAACAGCAGGAGATCGCCGGCGACGTGCTCGCGGATCAGGTCGAGCGCGAGCAGCGGATGGCGCAGGTGGTAGAACACGCCCATGAAGATCACGAGGTCGAAGCGCTCGGCAAGCGCGCCGACGTCGTAGACGTCGAGCCGGGCGAACTCGATGTCGAGCCCCGCGACCTCGGCGGCGAAGCGCGCCTGAGCCAGGTAGCGCTCGTCGGAATCCACGCCGAGCACGCGGGCGGCGCCGCGCCGCTTCATCTCCATGGAATAGAAGCCGCCGTTGCAGCCGATGTCGAGCACGCTCTTGCCGGCGAGATCGGCCGGCAGGGCGGCGGCGAAGCGCTGGAACTTGACGTTGGGGTAATCGAACAGGAAATGGTCGGGCGCCGTTCGCACGCCACCGACGTCCATGTTGTGGAACCACGGACCGAGCGCCTCGACCCGACGACGAACCTCGTCCCGCGTCACGGTGCGACCCGGACCACCGGTGCCGGATCGACGACCGCCTCGCCGGCGATGAAGCGCTCCACCAGCACGCGAGCCTCGGCATCCGTGAACTGGCGCGGCGGCGACTTCATGAAATAGCTCGAGGGTTCCACCAGTGCGCCCGACAATCCGCGGTCGAGCCCGAGCTTCACGCAGCGGATCGCGTCGATGACGACGCCGGCGGAATTGGGTGAATCCCATACCTCCAGCTTCATCTCGATCGCCAGCGGCGTGTCGCCGAAGCCGGTGCCCTCGAGCCGGATGTAGGCCCATTTGCGGTCGCTCAGCCATTCGACGTAGTCGCTCGGCCCGACGTGGACGTCGGCGGGCGCGAGCGGCGTGGCGAGCTGGCTCATCACCGATTGCGTCTTGGAGATCTTCTTCGAGGTCAGGCGCTCGCGCTCCAGCATGTTCTTGAAGTCGGTGTTGCCGCCGAAATTGAGCTGGAAGGTGCGGTCGAGCCGCACGCCGCGTTCCTCGAACAGGTTGGCGAGCGCGCGATGGACGATGGTGGCGCCGACCTGGCTCTTGATGTCGTCGCCGACGATCGGCACGCCGGCGGCGCGAAATCGCGCGTCCCATTCGGACCGCGAGGCGAGGAACACCGGCATGCAATTGACGACACCGCAACCGGCGGCCATCGCCGCTTCGGCATAGAATTCCGCGGCCGCCTGCGAGCCTACCGGCAGGAAGGAGACGACAACCTCGGCGCCGGTCTGGCGCAACTCGGCCGCCACGTCGCAGGGCGCCGCCTCGGCCTCGACGATCTCGTCACGAAGATACCGGCCGAGACCATCGAGCGTCGGGCCGCGCGCGACCTTGACCCCGGTCCGAGCGACCTTCGAGAACCGGGTCGTGTTGTTGGGTTCGGCGAAGACGGCGTCGGCGACGTCGCGACCGACCTTGGCGGCACTGACGTCGAACGCCGCGACGATCTCGATATCGCGGATCGCGTAATCGCCCAGCACCGGATGCATCAGCCCGGGCACGGACACGGAAGGATCGGCATCGGCGTAGAAGTTCAAGCCTTGGACGAGGGACGAGGCGCAATTGCCGACGCCGACGATCGCCAATCTTATCTTTTGAGGCGTCGTCCTGGTCATCTTCGTCCGTCTGCAGGTTGATCGCCGCTTATCTCCAAACGACAGCTTCAGCGCAAACATTGGTTTCGGCGACGGCAACACTATTCTTTTCGACACGGGCGGACGCGCCGCGCGAATCGGGCAGGTCGTCTCGATCAATTTTGCCGCAGGCGTCTTTTGCCGCAGCCCCGCTTGCGGGCATGCGGTGTTAGACGATCCGCCGCTTTTGGAGGACGAGGTTCATGCGAGCATCTGCAGACACGCGAACGACTATGGGAGATCGCCGCGAGAAGCTCGGCGTCGCCGTAGTCGGGTTGGGTGGTGCGGTGGCGACCACCGCGATCGCCGGCATCGAGCTGATCAAGGCGGGGCGCAACGATCGCGCCGGGTTGCCGCTCGCGGACCTCGCCGTGTCCGGTCTCGCCGACTACCGGGACATCGTCTTCACCGGATGGGACGTCAATGGCGACGACCTCGGCGCTGCGGCCGAAAAACACGGTGTCCTCAACGCGGAACAGTCGCGCAGCGCCGCAGCGGCGCTCAACGGCATTCGCCCGATGGCCGCCGTCGGCTCCGCGGCCTTCTGCAAGAACATCGACGGCGAGAACAAGATCATCGTCAAGTCGCATCGCGAGGCGGTGGCACGCATCAGTGACGACATGGCGCGCTTCAAGCGCGAGAGCGGCGTCGATCGCGTGATCATGGTCAACCTGGCCTCGACCGAGCGCTATCCCGATCTCGAAGCACCCGCTTTGCAGGACCTGTCCGCCTTCGAGAAGGCGCTGGACGAATCAGACCCGACGATCGGGCCGGCGATGCTCTACGCCTACGCGGCGATCCACAGCGGCAACCCCTACGCCAACTTCACGCCGTCGGTCGCCGCCGACGCCAAGCCGCTGGTCCAGCTCGCGCGCGAGCGAAACGTCGCCGTCGCCGGCAAGGACGGCAAGACCGGCCAGACCTTCCTGAAGACGGTGATCGCCCCGGCGTTGCGGCAGCGCGCATTGCACGTCGACGGCTGGTTCTCGACCAACATCCTCGGCAACCGCGACGGCTTGGCGCTCGACGATCCGGACTCCCTCAAGTCCAAGCTCGGCACCAAGAAGAGCGTGCTCGACCAGATGCTCGGCTATCCGGTCGAGGACCACATCATCGACATCCGCTACTACCGCCCGCGCGGCGACGACAAGGAGGCCTGGGACAACATCGACATCTCCGGCTTCATGGGCCAGCGCATGCAGCTGAAGGTCAACTTCCTCTGCAAGGACTCGATCCTGGCGGCGCCCCTCGCCATTGAGATCGCCCGATGTCTCGGCCTCGCCGATCGGCGCGGCCAGGGCGGCGTGCAGGAACAGCTCGGCGTGTTCTTCAAGGCGCCGATGACCGGCAACGGCCACCTCCCCGAACATGCCTTCCATGCCCAGCAGGATGCGCTGTTCGACTGGCTCGGCGTCGGCGATCTGGCGGACAACGCCGCGTGAGTGGATCGCTCGCGGTGCCCGACGGCGCCGCGCCGACCCGCTTGCGAGACCTTATCGGCGAGCTCGGCGACCTCAAGCGAACACGCTCGGCCGGGCGCGCCGGGTCCATCGCGGAACGAGGCTTCGTCGCGGCGTGGGCGGCGCTCTGCGCCGGCGAGGATGCTGAGGTCGTCATGGAGACGAGCGTCGCGGCAGCCCTTGCCGCCGCCCGCCTCGGCGACCTCGACGGCGACAAGCTGCGCGAACTCGGGCTCGACGAAGCGGCACGCCTCGCCGTGCTGGGACGTGCCTTCGATGCCGTCGCTGGAGCGCTCGATCCCGACCAGGCCACGACGCTGCGCGCCGCGCTCGGCCAGGATCTGCCGGCGGGCTTGGTGGCGCCGTTCGTCGACGCCCTCGTCGAGCAGCCGCGCGCCGGCGCGACCTGCCCCGGCAAGCCGCGCATCCTGCTGGAGCCGCCGGAGAATCACGCCGAACATTGCTGGGCGGTCGCGGTCTTCGGCGCCCTGCTGTCGCCGCGCTACGGTGCCGACGCGACGACCGTGTTTCTCGCCGGCCTGGCTCACCATCTCCACAACGCCGCGATGCCCGACAGCGGCTTCACCGGCGAGATGCTGCTGGAGGATCAGCTCGCGCCGGTCTGCGCTGCCGCCACCGGGCGGGCGCTCGACGAACTGCCGCCCGAACTCCGCGCGGAAATCGTCGACGCGCGGCGCATCCTGCCGGACGCGGACACGCCCGAAGGCCGCGCCTTCCACGCCGCCGACGTGATCGACCGGGTCACGCAGCTGGCGCAGCACCTGCGCGTCGCCACGATCACCATGCCCATGCTGCTCGACGAATGGGCGCTGGTTCACGACGGCCCGGTCAAGCCGTTCCACGTGCGCGTACTGGCGGAGATGGCGCTGCCGTGAGCGAGGCGCTGCGCTCACCCTCGTCCGGCCGTACGCTGATGCCGGACACGCCTCATTCGATCGCCGCGGACGGAGAGCGCTGGCCGGTCGTCGACGGTATTGCCTTTCTGCGGACCGAGCGCGCGCGTCTCGTCGCCGACGTGCTCGCCGACCTCGACGACGGCGAGCCCGACGCCGCGCTCGTGCGGTTGCTCGGCGAGCAGGACGATTGGTGGAACGGACCGGCGGCCGATCCGGCACGCTTGGCCACCCTGGTGCGCGAACGCACGACGCTGACGTTCCGCGCGGCGATGGACCATCTCGGCTTCGGCCGCGTCGGCGACTACCTCGCCCATCGTTGGAGCGATCCGACCTATCTCGCCGGCCTGGCGCTGCTCGAGGCGCATTGGGCCGAACCCGACCGCGTCTTCGAGCTGGCCTGCGGCACCGGTCCCTATCTTCGCGAGCTGGCGCGCCGCGGCGTGCCCTGCACCGGTGGCGACGTGGTGTTCGCCAAGCTCTGGCTGGCGCGCCATTGGGTCGTTGGCCCCGAGGTCGAGCTGATCTGCTTCGATGCCGGCTCGCTTTGGCCGGTCGCGGGACGCCGGCACGGCCTCGTGCTCTGCCACGACGCCTTCTATTTTCTCGAGCCGAAGCAGGTGATCGCCGATCGCCTGCGTGCCGTGACGGCGGCGGACGGGTTGCTCGCCGTGGCCCATGTCCACAACAGCGGCTTCGCCAATCTCTCGTCGGGCGCCGCGATGTCGATCGAGGCGCTGGGTGCCCTGTTTCCGGACGGCACGTTCTACGATGATGGCGAGCTGACGCGCGCGCTGGTCGAGACGCGAGCGCCGCGGCCGCAGCCGCCCGCGACGCTGGATGCGGTGGAGGCCTTCTCGCTGACGGTCGGCGACGCGGTGCCGCCGCGCGCGGTCGTCGCCGGGCTCGCCCTGCCGCCGCCCGGCGCGGCGCTGCGCAAGAACCCGCTCTACGGCGACGACGACCGGATCGCCTGGCCGTCCGAGCGCTACCGCGAGGAATACGCGCCCCGCGCCACCTACCCCGAGCATTCGCAGGCGCCGCGCACCACGCGCCGCGTGCCGGCCACGGAGACGGGTGCGCGTTCGCGCGAGCTGGTCGACCTGCCGGAGCGCTGGTGATGCTGCGTTGGGGCATCGTCGGCTTCGGCTGGGTCGCGCGCGACTTCATGGCACCGGGCATCGCCGCCGCCGGCGACCGCGTCGCGTCGGTGTGCGACCGCGATCCCGCCGCACGCGAGGCCGGCGCGCGCCTCGGCGCCACCGCCCATGCCGATCTCGACGGCCTCCTCGCCGAGCGGCTCGACGCCATCTACGTGGCGACACCCAACCACCTGCACCGCCGCGCCGTCGAGGCCTGCCTCGCCGCCGGAACGCCGGTGCTGTGCGAGAAGCCGATGGCGGCGACGCTCGCCGATGCGACGGCCATGGTCGCGACCGCGCGAAACACCGGCACCCTTCTGGGTCTGGCGTTCGACCAGAGGCGCCATCCGGCCCATGTCGCCATCCGCGACGCCATCGCGGCCGGCCTTGTCGGGACGCCGACGGCGATCCGCATCGTCTACGGCTGCTGGCTCGATCGCGGCTGGCGCTCTGGCAGCTCGAACAAAATCGACGGCCAGGACGACAATTGGCGCATCGATGCCGCGCGGGCCGGCGGCGGCGCCGTGATCGACCTGGCGCCGCACGGCCTCGACCTCGCCGCCATGCTGCTCGGCGAGCCGGTCGTCGCGCTGACCGGGCTGCTGCAGCGACGCGTGCAGGGCTATTCCGTCGACGACGGCGGCATGCTGGTCGGCCGCACCGCCGGCGGCGTGCTGCTGAGCCTGCACAACAGCTACAACACGCCCGAGACGCTGCCGCGGCGCCGTCTCGAGATCGTCGGCACGCGCGGCCAGATCGTCGCCACCGACACGATGGGCCAGGAGCCCGGCGGTACGATCGTCTTCACCGATGCGGCCGGCGGCGATACGCGCCCGATCGCCTTCGATGCCGCGACGTCGCCCTTCACGCAACAGGCCCGTGCCTTCGCCGCCGCCGTGCGAGGCGGCCCGCACGATTACGATACCGCCCGCGATCTCGCGGCGTTGCGGCTGCTCCTGTCGCTCGAGGCCGATGCGCCTCGCGCGCTGATGCCTGCCGCCTGATAGGCCTGCCCTTGAAGAGGATTGCGAATTGACCGGCCTTCCAGACCATCTCGGCGACGCGGCGCGCGCCTATGTCGAGGCCATGCCGAAGGGCGAAATCGTCGCCTTCCCGATCACCGGCCTCGATACGATCGGCCTTCCCGTTTGGATCGTCGCGCTGTTCCCCGAGGATCCGCGTCTCGCCGACATCATGCCCTACGGCGTCGGCTACGGCATCGACGACGAGCAGGCGGTGCTCGGCGGCCTCGGCGAATGCATGGAGATGATCGCCTCCGTGCTGACGCTGCCGCACGCCAAGCGAACGCGGGCGAGCTGGACCGATCTCGCCGCCGCGCTCGGCGCCGACGCCTTGGCCGATCCGCTGACGCTCGGCCTGCCGGCCGGCTCGCCGGTCGGACGCGACACGGTTCTGGACTGGATCGAGAGCCGCCGCCTGCGCGACGGCGCCACCGTGCTGGTGCCGATCGACGTGGTCGCCCTCAACCAGAAGGAGCTGGCCGAGGGCTACATGCCGTTCACGACCCTGATCACCAACGGCATGGGTGCCGGGCCGGACCTCGACTGGGCGGTCGGCCACGGCCTGATGGAGCTGCTGCAGCGCGACGGCAACGGCCTGCTGTTCAAGGCGCTCGACCGCGGGATCGCACTCGACCTGCCGGAGCCGCCGCCGCCCGCCGTCGCCGCGATCCTCGCGCGTTTCGAGGAGGCTGGAATTCGACCGATCCCGAAGTTCGCGACCGACGAGTTCGGCCTCTGCAACGTGTATTGTGTCGGGCTGGAGACGGACGGCCGCGAGCCGCCGCTGCCGATCATGGTCACGGCCTGCGGCGAGGCCTGCCACCCCGATCGCGAACGGGCGCTCGCCAAGGCGATGTGCGAGTTCGCGGCGTCGCGCGCTCGCAAGGCCTTCGCGCACGGGCCGCAGGGCTTTGTGAGCGGCGCCGCCCCGCGCGGCTACGTCGAGCGGTTCATGCGCCAGTCCGGGTCGGGCGTGGGGGCGCAGGAGGGCCGCGCCTTCGACACGATGCGGGACTGGTCCAGGCGACGCCCCGCGGAGATCCGCGGATGGCTTGCCGACACCGTGCACGCGGTGCGCGGCCGCAAGACCTTCGACACGCTGCCGACGACGCCGGCCGACGGCTCGCGCGACGCGGGGCGGATCGCGCGGCAAAGGGTCGAGGCGGCCGGCCTCGACGTACTCGCCGTCGATTTCACCCCGCCGGGCTCGCCCGTCCGCTGCGTCAAGGTCATCGCGCCGGGCCTCGAGGTCGAGACGATGAGCTACGGCCGCATCGGCGAGCGCAACACCCGCAAGCTCGTCGAGCGCGGCGACCCGCTGATCCGGTTCGGCACGCCGTCGGCGACGCTGAAGCCGGTTCGGCTGACGCCCGAGGCGCTGGCGCGGTTCGGCGGCCAGCCGCTGTTCGACACGGCGCTGGCCGAGCGCATCGTCGGGCCGCTCTACCCGCTGTATCGCGAGCCGGAGGCCCACCACGTCGCCGCGGCGCAGGCGATGGCCGCCGAATGAGCCTGCGTTTCGCCTACAACACCAACGGCTGCGGCAGCCATCGTCTCGCCGACGCGCTCGACCTGATGGCGGCGGCCGGCTATTCCGGCGTCGCGCTGACGCTCGACCACCACCATTTCGATCCGTTCGCCGCGACATGGGACAGCGACGCGCGCGCGCTGCGCCGCCGCCTCGACGCGCTCGGCTTCGGCTCGGTGATCGAGACGGGCGCGCGCTTCCTGCTCGATCCCCGCGCCAAGCACGAACCGACGCTCGTCACCGCCGATGCGGCGGGTCGCGCCAAGCGTATCGATTTCCTGCGGCGCGCGATCGACGTCGCGGCCGTGCTCGGCTCCGAGGCCGTCTCCTTCTGGGCCGGCGTGCCCAAGCCGGGCGTGGACCGGGACGAGGCCGGCGCCTGGCTGCGCGACGGCCTCGCCGCCGTTGCCGCCTACGCCGAGCGCCGCGGCGTCGTCGCCGCCTTCGAGCCGGAGCCCGGCATGCTGATCGAGACGGCGGCCGAGTGGGAGGCGCTGGGCGTGCCGGGCCTCGCGTTGGCGCTCGACACCGGGCATTGCCTCGTCACGCAGGATATCGATCCCGCCGCCGCCGTGCGGCGCTGGGCCAGGCATCTCGGCACCGTGTCGCTCGAAGACATGAAGCGCGGCGTGCACCTGCACCTGCCCTTCGGCGAGGGCGACATGGACGTGCCCGGCGTGCTCGACGCGCTCGACGAGGTCGGCTTCACCAAGCTCGTCTGCGTGGAGCTGTCGCGCGAGAGCCCGCAGGCCGACAAGGCGATTCCTCGATCGATCGAATGGCTGCGGGCCTGCCGCGCCACGAGGGCGGCGGCATGAGGATCTGCTTCGTCTCCCGACGCTTCTTTCCCGCGATCAGCGGGATGAGCATCTATGCCTCGAACCTGCTACGCGAGCTCGTCGCCGACGGCCACGACGTCACGATGATCAGCCAGTACTACGACGGCGACCACGCCACCGTGTACGGCGGCGGCCCGCCGCCCGCCGTCGCGGGCGTCAAGGTCATCGGCCTGCCGGCGCTGGGCGAGCAGGACCACGGCGACTTCGAGCGCGACATCGAGACGATGGTCGCCGCGGTGAAGCGCGAGCATGCCGCGGCGCCGTTCGACATCCTGCACGCGCAATACGGCTATCCCACGGGCTGGGCGGTGCTGCTCGCCGCCGCCGAGACCGGCGTGCCCTGCGTCGTCTCCATCCAGGGCGGAGACGGCCATTGGGTCGGCTCGTGCTGCGAGACGCACTACCAGGCGTTCGGCCGGGTGCTCGACCACGCCGGCGCGCTGCTCATCGGCGGCGAGAGCTTCATCTCGGAGGTGTCCGAGCGGATGAGCGTGCCGCGCGCCCGCTTCACCCGCGTGCCGGGCGCCGTCGACACGGCGAGCTTCAAGCCGGGCCACGAGGTCGGCACGGTCGGCGCGCCGCCGCGGCTGCTGTATCACGGCCGCGTCGACCGCCGCAAAGGCGTGCTCGACTTCATCCAGGCGGTCGGCCTGCTGCGCGAATGGGGGGTCGCCTGCGAGGCGATCGTCTCCGGCATCGGCCCGGACGTCGAGCCGGCGCAGGCGCTCGCCCGCGAGATGCGTTTCGCGCCGGAGATGCTGCGTTTCACCGGCGGGGCGGATTATGCCGCCACGCCCGCGATCTACGCCGCCACCGACATCTTCGCCTCGCCGACCTACTCGGAAGGCTTCTCCAACACCATTCTCGAAGCGATGGCCTGCGGACTGCCCGTCGCCAGCTGCGAGGTCGTCGGCGTCACCGACTGCCTGCGCCACGACGACAACGGCCTGCTCACACAGGCCGGCGACGTCCCCGCCCATGCGCAGATGCTGCGCCGGCTCATCGAGGACGCGCCGCTGCGCCGCCGCATCGCCGCCCGAGGGCTCGAGGATTGCCGCACCAATTACTCCTGGTCTGTGGTCGGAAAGCGCGTGGTCGAGGTCTACGAGGAGCTGCGCGGCACGATGCCCTCCGCGGGCTTCCGACGTGCCCTCGTGGCGAGCCCATGCCGCTTCCGCATCCAGCCGCATCTGCTCTGAGATGCCGACCGCGCTGGCGATCTCGCCGCATCTCGACGATGCCGTGTTCTCGGCCGGCGGCACGCTGGCGCGGCTGGCGCGGGCGGAGTGGCGGGTGATCGTGGCGACGACGTTCACCGCGAGCGTGCCCGACCCGCAGGGCTTCGCGCTCGCCTGCCAGCTCGACAAGGGGCTCGCCGCCGACATCGACTACATGGCGCTGCGCCGCGACGAGGATGCGGCGGCCTGCGCATGCCTCGGCGCGGAGACCCGGTGGCTGCCGTTCGTCGAGGCGCCGCATCGCGGCTATCGCTCGGCCACGGCGCTGTTCGCCGATCCGAGCCCGGAGGATGATATCGTCGCGCGCCTCGCACCCGCCCTGCGCGCGCTGATCGCCGAGATCGAGCCCGACCTCGTGCTCGCGCCCCAGGCGGTCGGCGCGCACGTCGATCACGGTGCCGTCGTCATCGCGCTGGCGGGCTGTGACAGGCCGATCCGCTGGTGGCTCGATCATCCCTACGCGGCACGGCCCTCGCCACTGCCGAGCCCGTTCTTATCCCGGCTCGAGTCGCTCGCGGCCGAAACGGTCGCGCTCGACGATGCCGAGCTCGACGCCAAGCTCGACGCCGTGGCGGCGTACCGCAGCCAGCTCGGCTTCCAGTACGGCGGCTTCGACGCAGCCCGCGCGCAGGTGTCCGAGACCGGCCGGCTCGAGAGCTTCCGCGTCGAGGCGGCTCAGTAGCGGGCGCGGATCGGCTCGATCGGAGCTTGCGGCGCCTGCGGCGCGACGTAGAGCGGGACGATGACGCGCATCCAGCCGCGCGTCTCCTTGCCGGTGTAATTGTGGGTGGTGACGTCGCGGGTCACCATGGCCTGCAGCGTGAAGGCGCCGAAATTGTAGCCGACGAGACCGCCGGCCGCGATCTGGCCGACGCGCTTGTAGGCGAACCCCGTCGGCGAGTTCAGGTCGGACGAGCCGAAGGCGACGCCGCCGATCTCGAACTTGTTGAACTTCTTGGTCGCGGTGATGTCGACGTTGATCCAGTTGGCGTAGATGGTCCGCGACGTGTAGAGGCCGTTGATCACGTCGACCGTGATGTCGAAGCCGTTGCCGGTGTAGCTCGCCGCCCCGCGCTGCTCGAACGAGCTCTGCTTGAACAGCGGCGACGAGGTTTCGGCGGCGCGCACGCCGGCGAAATAGCTGGCGTTGAAGCCGGCGCCGAAATCATGGGCGAGATAGGCGCCGAGGAGCTGCGGATTGACGAAGAAGCGATCCTGCGCGGTGTTCGTCGTCGCGACGGTCGGAGCCAGGTAGAGAAACTCGAGACGCGTCCGGTAGAAGAAAAAGGGCGTCGACCAGACGACGGCGGTCAGGTTGATCTCGGTCTTGGCCACGGTGCCGTCGCGATTGCCGAGCGAGGAGATGTTGTTGAAGAACACGCCTTCGGGCAGCGGCGCGCCGGCCGCGACGCCGAGCGTGCCGCCCGGCTGGAGCACGCTCGCCGCATGGGCGCCGGACGCCAAGGCCGTCAGCAGCGCGGTCGTGGCGAGAAGCGATCGTTTCATGACGGGCTCCGTGAGGCTGTCACGACGCTGTCATCGATCGCGCGATTCCAACAACGGCATTTCGTGGGCAGGTTGCTTCGCGCCGGTTGGAACTGCGGCGGAAACGGGCATCGCAGCCTAAAATGCCGTCATCGCAGGAGCTTAGTCGTCCCTTGTTGCAGAGATGCCGCGCATGAGGCGACGCCATTCGACACGCGTCGGCGCTCTCGCTTGCGCGGACGCCGCAAAGCCGCCACATCCTCGTCAGGCCGAGCCTCGGCCCTCAGGAGCGTTCCCATGCCCCAGCCCGGCGGCCGCATATTCGACGATTTCTCCCGCCTGATGACCGATGCGTCGGGGCTCGCGTCCGGTGTGCGCCGCGAGGTCGAGACGCTGGTGCGCGGCCAGGTCGAGCGCCTGCTGTCGGCGATGGACGTGGTCTCGCGCGACGAGTTCGAGGCGGTGAAGAGCATGGCCGCCCTGGCGCGTGACGAGAACGAGCGGCTGGAGCGCCGCCTCCTCGATCTGGAGCGCAAGCTTGGAGCCGCCCCGACCCCACCGCCCGGACCCGGCGCGATCGATATTTGAACAATGCGGCCGAAGTAAGCGGGCTCCTTCTCCTCTTGCCGGGGAAGGTGGCGCGACGCGTTGGATGAGGAGTTGCTCGCTGCTGGAATGCAAAGCCCGTCAGCAAAGGTGGACAGGTTTCCCTAAACCCTCATTCACCCTTCGGGCACCAAGATAAAGGGACATCGCATGTCGTTGTCGTGAGCTAGTAATGCGGCGGCGGCGGCTCCGGCGCGCCGGGTTCGCGCGGGCCGAGATCCTGCAGGCGATCGGTCAGCATCGCCATCTCGCGCGCCAAGCCGTCGATCACGCGCCATTGCGCGGTGATCGTCGCGTTGAGGTCCTCGATGGTCGCGTCCTGATGGGCGATGCGCTCTTCGAGAGCGTCGAGACGGCCGGCGAGATCATCCATGGCCGTGCTGTAGCAGTTCGCGGGACCGTATGAAGCCGGCTTGGGCCGCCGCTGAATAGGCGGCACGCCGATCAGGCCTGATCAAGTGCGCAGGTCGATTGCGATCGCCCGACTAAGACGGGCGACCCTCGTGGGCCATGTCCGATGCGAAACGGCCACCACGCCGACCGCGCCGTCGCCTTCAGGCGGGATCGCGCGAACGCGTGCGTCGCGACGGCCGGAGCCTCGTTTAGAGCACGCCATGCCTGCCTCGCCCGTGCCGCACGCCGGCCTACGACCCATCTTCGCCGTAGCGGCGCGCCAGCCGCTCGGCGGCGAGCTCGTCGCACGCTATCTCACCCTGCTCCGCGCCCACGCGCGGCTCTCGGGCTCAGACGCCCGCCTCGACACGTCCGGGCAGGTGACGCGGCTGGCGCAGGATGGCGGCGGCGACGGCGACGCTGCTGATCGCGACGAAGATCTCGATGGCGGTGGGAAGGCCGAGGCCGGCGTCGGCGCTCCTGGGCACGACGTAGACGGCGACGGCCTGGCAGCCGGCGGCGACCGCGTAGGCCAACCCCATGCCGAACGAACGCACGGCGTCGGCGAAGCGCGGCGAGAGGTAGGCCGGCACCAGGGCGAACACGCCGGACGACGAGCCGCCGACGACGAAGGCGGTGGCGAGCACCGCCGGCAGCCCGGAGGCGGCGGCGAAGGGCACGATGCCGGCGAGCGTGACGGCGAGGCAGCCGTAGATGGTGGCGCGCTCGCCGATCCGCGTCGCGATCTGGCCGATCGTCAGCTTGCCGATGATCGAGCCCAAGGAATAGACGGCGACGGCGTAGAAGATGCCGGTCGCGTCGAACTTGTGCACCGTCTTCAACAGTGTGGGGTAGAACGAGTACAGCGCCGCGGTCTGGAATTGCAGCGCCGCCATGAACAGGCAGGCCTGCCAGCCGGCGGCATCCAGGCGGAAGCGCGGCGCGGCCGGCATCGACCCGGGGGTCTCGCGCGTTCGACGCTCCTGGTCGCGCAGCCACACCGGACTCTCGCCGATGCCGCGACGGATGAAGATGGCGAGCAGCGCCGGCGCCATGCCGACGAAGAACAGCGCGCGCCAGCCGAAATGCGGTACCAGCACCGCGTTGGCGGCGGACGCGGCGAAGAAGCCGAACTCGTAGCCGGCCATCATCAGCGAGGAGGCGACCTTGCGGGCCCGCTCGGGCACGCTCTCCATCAGCAGCGAGGCCGAAGCCGTCCACTCGCCGCCGAAGCCGATGCCGAAGAAGAACTGGATCACCATCAGCGCGGCGTAGGACCAGGCGAAGCCCGTCATGCCGGAGAAGGCGGCGAACCACACCACGCCGATCATGAAGGTGAGCTTGCGACCGTAGCGGTCGGCGAGCCAGCCCCACCCGATGTTGCCGGCGATGCGCCCGACGCTCTGCGCCGTCAGCACCAGGCCCATCGCCGCGAACGACACGCCGAAATGCTTGCCGACCTCGGGCAGCACCAAAAGCAGCGCGACCTGATCGAACGCGTCGAGGAACCAGCCGAGGAAGCAGGCGACGACCAGCTTGGCATGCGGGCGCAGCAGCGCCAGCGGGCTCGCCTCCGCATCGTTGTCCAAGGCCGTTCTCCCTCCGTCTCCGGCGCGACCATAGCAGAGCTTGGCCGTGCGCGGCGTGCGTTGGAGGGGCGCGGCCCTTGCAACGCGCGCCGCATGGTGAGCGAGACCCTCCGCGAGCCCAAGATCGTCGCCGGCGCGGCTTCGTGGTCGCACGCCGCCGTGGAGGCGCGCGCGCGCCGCGCCGCCTCTGGTTTGGCCGTTCTTGGGATTCGTGCCGGGGACGTGGTGGCCCTGCTGCTGCACAACGACATCGTGGCCTTCGAGGCGCAGCGCGCGGCGGCGCTGCTCGGCGCCACGGCGGTGGCGCTCGACCGGCAGATGGCGGCGGACGACCTGCGCTTCGTCCTGCAGGATGCGTCGGCGCGGGCGCTGGTGGC
>CAXTVT010000004.1:0-47034 GCA_964247745.1 uncultured Beijerinckiaceae bacterium | reverse complement strand
CGGCGGACGACCTGCGCTTCGTCCTGCAGGATGCGTCGGCGCGGGCGCTGGTGGCTCACCTCGACCTGCTGGCGCCGCTGCGCGGCAGCCTGCCGCCCGGCCTTCGCGTGATCGCCGCCGCGACGCCGGCCTACGTCGCAGGCGAGAAGCCGGAGGGCGACGAACCCACGTGGGACTCTTGGCTCGCCGGGCATCCACCTCTCGACGGTGAGGCGGCAGAGGCGGCGTCCTCGCTCGGCTACACTTCGGGTTCGACCGGCCGGCCCAAGGGCGTGCGCCGGGCCGGCTCGCGCCCGGGTGCGTCGGCCAAGGCAGCCCGCGTCTACGGCTTCGACAAGCCCGGCCGCGCCGTGGCGCTGGTCACCGGCCCGATGTCCCATTCCGTGCCGCGCGCCTTCGCCAAGCTGGCGCACGGCACCGATGCCGACATCGTGCTGATGCCGCGCTTCGAGGCGGAAGCGGCGCTGGCGCTGATCGCGCGCCACGGCGTCACCCACGTCCACCTCTCGCCGGCGATGATGGTGCGGATGCTGCGCCTGCCCGGGGCGCGGCATCACGATGTCGGCTCGCTGCGCCACGTCGTCCACGGCGCGGCGCCCTGCCCGCCGGCGCTCAAGGCCGAGGCCATCGCGACCTGGGGGCCGATCGTCCACGAATATTACGGGTCGACCGAGACCGGGCTGCTGACGCTGGCCGACAGCGCCGACGCCGCGAGCCATCCCGGCAGCGTCGGCCGCGCGCTGCCGGGCGTCAGCCTCGCCGTGCTCGACGACGCAGGCCAGCCGCTGCCGGCGGGCGAGTCCGGCACGATCTACGCCGGCTCGGACAGCCTGCACCGCTTCACCTACCAGGGGCGTGACGCCGATCGCGCCGCCATCGGCCGCGGCGACCTCGTCACCGCGGGCGACATCGGCCACCTCGATGCCGACGGGTACCTCTTCCTGCACGACCGCGGCCGCGACCTGATCCGGGTCGGGGACGAGACGGTGGTGCCGGCGGAGATCGAGGCGGCCATCCTCGGGCTGCCCGGCGTCGCCGACTGCGCCGTCCTCGGCCTGCCCGCGGACGGCGGCGCCATCGTCTGCGCCTGCGTCGAGCCGCTGCCCGGCGCCGGGTTGACGCCGGAGGCGATCCGCGACGCGCTGCGCTCGCAGCGCGTGCCGGAACGCATCGCCATCCTCGCCGCGCTGCCCCGCGCGGACACCGGCAAGATCTTCAAGCACGTCCTGCGCGAGCGGCTCCTGGCCGATCGCGCGCCCGATGGCGACGGGTGAAGGCGGCGGAGCCACGGAAGGAGACGGCATGGCGCGATACGCGGGTGTTCTGCTGGACCTCGGCGGCGTGGTCTTCACCGGCGATGAGGCCATCGCCGGTTCGGTCGAAGCGCTGGGTCGCCTGCGCGAGGCCGGCGTCGCCGTGCGCTTCCTCACCAACACCACCCGCAGCCCGCGCCGCGCCCTGGTCGAGAAGCTGAAACGTCTCGGCATCGCGGCCGGGCCCGACGACATCTTCACCCCCGCCTTCGCCGCGCGTCACGTGCTGGACCGCCGCGTGCCGCACCTTCTGGTGCACCCCAGTCTCGTCGAGGATTTCCCTGCCCACGACGAGAGCGGGCGCGCCGACGTCGTCCTGGTCGGCGACGCCGGAGAGGCTTTCACCTACGCGGCGCTCAACGCCGCGCTGCGGGCGCTGGAGAACGGCGCCACGCTGATGGCGCTGGCGAAAAACCGCGTGTTCCAGGATGGCGACGGCCGGCCCAGCCTCGATGCCGGCCCCTTCGTCGCCGCGCTGGAATACGCCGGCGGTCGAGAGGCCGAGGTGATCGGCAAGCCCGCGCGTGCCTTCTTCGAGGCCGCGCGCGCCAGCCTCGGCACCGAGCCGGGCGAAACGATGATGATCGGCGACGACGTCGAAGGCGATGTCGGCGGCGCGCTCGACGCCGGGATGGCCGGCGTGCTGGTACGCACGGGCAAGTTCAAGGCGGGCGACGAGACGAAGATCGAGCCGGCGCCGACGGCGGTATTCGACGACCTCGCTGCGGCGGCGGAATGGATCCTGGAAACGTAGCTCGACCGGCGCCGCTCAGTGCCGCCACAGCACGATCTGGCCGATGGTCAGCAGGATCTCCGCCGTGATCAGCACCACCACCAGGATCTCGAGCCGGTGGGCGCGGTCGGCGTCGATGATGTCGGTCATGGCCCGCGCCGTCTCGGCGATGACGTCAAGCTTGCGCTTCAGCGTGCCGGCGCGCTCCTTCAGCTCGTACTCGTCCTCGAGCCGGGCGTAGAGCCGCTCGAGGTCGGGGCGGTCCCACAGCACGTCGGGCTTCTCCTCGACCGCGACGCGGCCCGAGACGCGGTGCTGCACCAGCAGGGTCTGCCCGATCAGCTTCAGCATCGAGCGGCGGCTGCGCGGCGTGCGTCCCCGCTCGAAAAGCCGTGCCGCGAAGGGCTCGATCACGTCGAACACGGCGTTGACCTCGCGCTCGTCGCGGCCGAGGGACACGCTCTTGGCGAGGGCATCGGCCACCACCAGGAGCCGCGGCGGCGTGAGGTCGCGCAGCGCGATCGCGCCGCCGGGCGGGATGCGGTCCTCGCCCTCGGGCGCCACCTCCAGCACGGCGGTCTCGTCGTCGACGTGGGCGTGCGGGCCGGTGAGGCGGGCACGCAGCTGCTTCAGCACGTCCTCCTCCTCCAGCGGCGAGAGGCCGACGGCGACAGCCACACCGAAGCGGTACAGCACCACGAAGCCCGACGCGCCGGCCTGAAAGGCGAGCGGATTGACGGAGATCATGTCGGCCCGCTCCAATCCCGACGCGTCGATGCGATCGCCGAGGAGCAGCGCGCGGGCGGTGGTGCGTGTGGCAGGAGGAGCGGAGGACGTCATGCGGAGGGTTGCTGCGGATGGCACGGCATATAGAGCCGAACGGCCTCGGAGTCTGCCGGCAGCCGCACATCACCGCCACATGTCCCGCCAGCTACGCTGCGCGCCGGCGAAGGGCAGCGCCGTCGCCGCGTACACCCCGCGGGCGATGGCGCGGGCGACGCAATCGGCGGCGATCGTGCCGAGTTCGACCAGGTCCGCGGCATCCGGTGTGCACTCGGCCCGCGCGGTGGCGGTGGCGAACAGCGTGTCGCCGTCCATCGCGGCATGGACCGGCCGCAGCGCGCGGGCGAGGCCGTCCTGCGCCATGAGCGCCAGGCGCCGGCATTCCGCCTTGGTCAGCGCGGCGTCGGTGGCGACGAGGCCGATCGTGGTCGCCGGATCGGTGGCCCCCTTGACGTGGAGGGCGAGTGCGTCCACCGGCCACGGGCTCGGCCAGCCGAGATTGCCGAACTCGCCGTCACGTTCGTAGGGCGCCGCCCAGAAATGCGGCCCGTCGCCGATCGTGGCGGACCCCAGCGCGTTGACCGCCACCAGTGCGCCGACGACGAAGCCGGCCCGCGTCACGGCGCTCGCCGTGCCGATGCCGCCCTTGCCTGTGGCCGTGGTGGCGCCGAGCCCCGCGCCGACGCTGCCCAGCGCCACCTCCGGACCGGCGGCCTCCGCTGCGGCACGGCCGAGGTGCCAGTACACCGGTTGCTCGCCCCAGGCCTTGTCGCCGCCGTTGAGCAGGTCGAACAGGATGGCGCCGGGCACGATCGGAACGGCGGCGTCCCGCACGCGCAGGCCTCGACCTCGCGCCCGCAGCATGGCCTGTACGCCGCCGGGCGCGTCGAGCCCGAAGGCCGATCCACCCGACAGCACCAGGGCGTCGATCCGCTCGACGCTCATGCCCGGTGCCAGCAGCGCGGTGTCGCGCAGCCCCGGCGCGCCTCCGGCGACGGCGATCGAGGCCATCGCCGGCTCGTCGAAGATCACCACGGTGACGCCGGACGCGATGCGGGCGTCGCCGGCGTGGCCGACGCGAAGGCCGGCGACATCGGTGAGGGCGTTGCGATTCACGCGCGAAACTCCTCGCGCGAGAAGCCCTGGATATAGAGCAGCGCGGTGAGGTCGGCGTGGTCGACGCGCGCGGGGATTGCGGCGACGACCATCGGCTTGGCCCGGAACGCCACCCCGAGACCGGCCTCGCGCAGCATCGGGATGTCGTTGGCGCCGTCGCCGACGGCGAGCGTCTCGGCCGGTGCCAGGCCGAGTTCGGCGCACAGCGCGATGAGCGTGTCGCGCTTCGAACCCGGCACGAAGTGCGGCGGCCGCATCGTGCCGGTCAAGCGACCGTCGACGATGTCGAGCGTGTTGGCATAATGCCGGTCGAAGCCGAGGCGGGCGGCAACCGGCCCCGTGACGAGGGTGAAGGCGCCGGACGCGATGACCGTGGTGGCGCCGTGGGACCGCATCGTCGCCGCGAGCACGCGGGCGCCGGGCGTCGGTGTCGCGCGCGCTGCGATCGCCGCCACCGCCGCGACCTCGAGCCCGCGCAGCAGCGCGACGCGCGCGACGAGCGAGCTGGTGAAATCAATGTCGCCGCCGGTCGAGCGCGCGGTGATCGCCGCGACATCGGCGCGGCGGCCCATCGCGGCGGCCATCTCGTCGATGCACTCGCCGTCGATCAGCGTCGAGTCCATGTCGGCGACGAGGAGGCGCTTGCGGCGCCCCACTGCCGGCTGCACCACCACGTCGATCGGAGCGACGCCGAGCGCCGCCCGTGCCGCCTCGCACCAGCGCGCATTGTCGTCGCCGCCCGGAGGTGCGAAGAAGATATCGGCAGCGACGGCGGCGCCGAGCCAATGCGGCGGGCCGGCGCCCGGCAGCGCCGCGGCGGCGCGAGCGAGGCCATCGGCCGTGAGCGCGCCCGGCGCGGAGACGAGGGTCGCGACCCAGTGAGCGTCGGGGATCATGGAGGGCGCCGGTTCCAGGCGATCCTCATCGCAGGGCCCACCGCCAGCGGCAAGTCGGCCCTGGCGCTGCGCCTCGCGCAGCGGCTCGGCGGCACCATCGTGAACGCCGATTCCATGCAGGTCTACCGTGACCTGCGCGTGCTGACGGCGCGGCCTAGCCCGAACGACGAGGCGCAGGTGCCGCACCGGCTCTACGGGACGGTGGACGGGGCTGGCGCCTCTTCCGTGAGCCGCTGGCTCGTCGACATCGCCGCCGCCCTCGCGGCGTCGCGCGCCGCAGGGCGCGTGCCGATCGTCGTCGGCGGCACCGGGCTCTACTTCAAGGCGCTGACCCAAGGTCTCTCGGCAATCCCACCCGTGCCCGACGCGGTCCGCGCCGAGGTCCGGGGCTGGGCGGCGGAGCGAGCGCCGGCCGAGTTGCACGCCCTGCTCGCCATGCACGATCCGGCGACGGCGGCGCGGCTGCGCGCGACAGACCCGCAGCGGCTCGTGCGCGCCCTCGAGGTGCACCGCGCCACCGGCCGAAGCCTGGCCTCGTTCCAGGCGACGCGGCAACCGGCGATCCTCGACCTCGATGCCAGCGTGGCGATCACGCTGGCGCTGGATCGCAACGCGCTACGTCGCCGTGTCGACACGCGGTTCGAAGCGATGATGGCGGAAGGCGCCCTGGTCGAGGTCGAAGCCCTGGCGTCGCGACGGCTTTCGCCGGAGCTGCCGGTGATGCGCGCCCTCGGCGTTCCGCCGCTGCTCAAGCATCTCGCGGGCCACATGACCCTGGCGGAGGCGGTAGCGCAGGGCCAATGCGACAGCCGGCGCTATCTCAAGCGTCAGGACACGTTCGCCCGCCACCAACTCGCAGGCTTCCGCCCGCTCGATCCGGAGCGGGCGGAGGCGTTCGTGATGTCTCAGTTCGTGTAGCCGTGGCCGAGCGGCCCGTAGTCGGCGCCATCGCCCGGGCCGTAATAGCCGGCGAAATAGGGCGAGCCGTAGCCGTCGGGATAGCTGAAGACGCCGCGGCCGTTGCCGTAGCCGCCGGCACCGAAGCCACCCTCGCCGGCCAGGCCGTCGCCGAACGGGCCATAGGACTCCACCGCATCGTCGGCGATGGCGGAGTGGATGGCGGCACGCTGGGCGTCGGCATGCTGGCCGCGGGCGGCCGCGGCGGCGACGCGGTAGCCCCCCGGCAGACGATGGAAGCCGAAGCCGGTGCCGGGCCCGTCGCTCACCAGCGTGTGGTAGCCGCTGTTCTGGGCCTGGCCACTGTGGGTGTAGCTGACGCCGGCCGCGGCGGCATGGCGCGCGCGGTGATGCGTCGCCGCCCAGGCGGGCCCGGCCAGCGCGAAGCCTGCGACGCCGACGACGGCGGCTGCCAGCCGAACGCGCGATCCTATGGTGGCCATGATGTTTCCCCTCCCGACACGCGGGCAATTGTGACGCTCGCATGTCAAACGAGCGGGCGAGAGGTGCGGTTCCTCTCGCGCACCCGCTTTGTGTCCGCGATGGTTCATGCCGGGTTGGTCGCGTTGCTCCCGGCCCACGCCCGGCGTAGGAAAGGTCGCCACCGGACCCGCCCTTGCGACAGCTCCTCACCCTCGCCGTGCTTGCCGCGACCCTGCTCGCCGCCGCGCCGGCGGCCGCGGGGCTCGAGCGTGCGGCGCTCAAGGACGTCGGCTTCCATTTCCAGCCCGGCGCCCTGCTGCCCAAGGCGGCGGTGCTGCACGGCCCGCACGGCGACCTGACGCTGGGCCAGGCGCTCGACGGCAGGCCGGCGCTGGTGACCTTCACCGACTATCGCTGCGAGTCGCTCTGCGGCGTGATCCTCGACCAGCTCGCCGGCACGCTGCCGAGGGTGCCGCTGACGATGGGCCGCGACTTCAACGTGATCTCGGTGGCGCTCAGCGGCAGCCAGACCCAGGCCGATGCCGCCAGCTTCCGCGACGCGCATACCGACGGCAGCGCGCTGCACGACGCCGCCCTGTTCCTCACCGAGAATCCCCCGGCGCTGGAGGCGATGAAGGCCAGCGTCGGCCTGGTGGCGCCGTTCGACGCGGAGCACAAGCAGTTCGCCCATCCCGCCGGGCTGATGCTGGTCGATGCCGCGGGGCGGGTGCAGCGCATCCTCAGCCCGTTCGCGATGGACCCGCTCGACCTCAAGCTGGCGCTGACGGAATCGGGCGCCGCGCCGGCATCGCTGACCAGCCACCTGCTGCTGCTGTGCTACGGCTTCAATCCCGCCGCCGGGATCTACACGCTGCGCATCGAGCGCGTCATGGCCATCGCCGCCGCGGCGACGATCGCGCTGATCGTCGCCGGCGTCGGCACTCTCCTCCTGGTCGAGCGCCGGCGCCGGCGCGCGATGCCCCTCGCGTGAGGCTTTCCGTCCGATGACGACCTTCGACACCATCCTCGGCCAGGCCCCGGACGGGGAGGACGTCGGCGTGGTGCGGCTCGGCAACGGTACGCTGCGGTTGGCGCTGACGAACTTCGGCGCGCGCATGCTGGCGATCGAGGCGCCGGACCGGCACGGCGGGATGGAGCACGTGCTGCTCGGCTTCGACCGCGCCGACCAGATCCTCAAGGCCGGCTCGTTCGGCGCGGTGCTCGGGCGCTACGCCAACCGCATCGCCGGCGGGCGTTTCACACTGGACGGCCACGACTACCAGCTCTCGGTCAACGACCCGCCCAACACGCTGCACGGCGGCAAGCAGGCCTTCTCGAAGAAGTTCTGGACGCTGGCCGAGCGCACGCCGGCCTCGGCCACCTGGACGCTGGAGAGTCCCGACGGCGACCAGGGCTTTCCCGGCGCGCTGCTCGCCAAGGCCACCTACACGCTGGAGGGCACGGCGCTGCGCCTCGTGCTGGAGGCGAGCGTCGACAAGCCGTGCCCGGTGAACCTCAGCGCGCATCCCTATTTTAACCTCGCCGGGCAACACGCGCTCGAATGCCACGACCACGAGGTCGAGGTGTTCGCCGAGCGCTTCCTGCCGACCGACGCGACCCAGATTCCGACCGGCGCGCTGGCGCCGGTGGCGGGCACGCCGTTCGACTTCCGCCATCCGGTGCGGATCGGAGACCGCATCCGCGACGACGATCCGCAGATGATGCCGGCGCGCGGCTTCGACCATTGCTTCGTGCTCGACGGCGCCGCCGGCGCGATGCGGCGCGCGGCGCGGGTGACGCATCCCGGCTCCGGCCGCGTGCTGGAGGTCGAGACCGACCTGCCCGGCCTGCAGGTCTACACCGGCAACAGCCTGAACGGCTCGCTGATCGGCCACGGCGGCACCTACCGCCAGACCGCCGGCCTGGCGCTCGAGGCGCAGCATTTTCCGGACGCGCCGAACCAGCCGACGTTCCCCTCGACCGTGCTGCGGCCGGGCGAGACCTTTCGCGCGACGATCCTGTACCGTTTCGGGGTGGCGTGACGCGAACGGCCGCGCCTCGCTTCAACGCTCCTCATGGTGAGGAGGCGCAAGGCGCCGTCTCGAACCACGTACGCTCTCTCCGCGCACCGGCTGCACTGCAAAGCCTTACGTGGTTCGAGACGCGCCTGCGGCGCTCCTCACCATGAGGAGATCCTTCAGAACGGCAGGTTGAAGACGCGCGCGGGCACCAGCTCGCCGTTCTCGATCGCGCCGATGGCGATGACCACGCCGGAGCAGGCGGCGTAGGCCTCGCCTTCGGGTGGGGCGTCGGCGCCGCGCAGCAGCATGGACTGGCCGCGGCGCAGGCGGGCGGCATCGGTGCGGTCGACCAGGATGCGGGTCAGCTCGCCCAAGCCGGCCTCGACGCGGCGCAGCGCGGCGGTCGCCGTTTCGGCCTCCTCCAGCGCTTCGAGCGCGACGCTGTCGGCCTCGACGAAGGGGCCGACGCGGGTGCGCCGCAGCGCGGTGACGTGGCCGTAGCAGCCCAGCGCGCGGCCGAGGTCGCGGGCGATGGCGCGGACGTAGGTGCCCTTGCCGCAGCGCGTCTCGAAGGTGGTCGCGGGGCCCTCGTGTGCGCTGATCGTCAGCGCGTGGATCGTCACGGCGCGCGGCGGGATGTCGACGAGCTCGCCCTCCCGCGCCAGATCGTAGGCCCGCTCGCCGGCGATCTTGATCGCGGAGAAGGCCGGTGGCCGCTGCTCGATCGTGCCGATGAAGCGTGGCAGCAGCGCCTCGATGGCGGCGCGGTCCGGCCGGAGCTCCGAGGTGGCGACGGCGGTGCCGTCGGCATCGTCGGTGTTGGTCTCGACGCCCCACGTCACGGTGAAGCGATAGCCCTTCTCGCCGTCCTGCACGTAGGGGACGGTCTTGGTGGCCTCGCCGAAGGCGATCGGAAGGATGCCGGAGGCCAGCGGATCGAGCGTGCCGGCGTGGCCGGCCTTCTTGCCGTTGTAGATGCGCTTCAGCCGCGCCACGGCACGGGTCGAGGTGATGCCGACCGGCTTGTCGAGCACGACCCAGCCGTTGACGTCGACACGCTTGTTGCGGTGCTGTTTTCCCTCGCTCAAAGCGTCGCGCTCCGGCGCTCGCCCTGGCTCGACGTAAGGTTCTCTGAGGGATCGAAGGTCAGCCATATGGTCCAGATGTCTGTGGCGCGCCCTACCCCGGCGGAGCGGAAGCAGGTCGCGGCGTGGGGTTCGAAGGTGCAGGCGAAGCCGTCGGCGGCGAGGCGTTGGAGCGCCGCCGTCTCCGACATCCCGGCAGGGAGCAGGCGGTCGAGGCCGGCCACGGTCTGCGACGCATCGGCCTTCGCGGCCAGGAAGGCCGTGCCGATCATGCCCCGCGGTGCCTCCGGCCGCCGGCGCAGGACCACGCTGTTGTAGACGAGCGAGGCGGCCAGCGCGAACGTTATCAGCGCGATTGCGCCGAGGCCGAGCAGCATCGCGCGCGCCTCGCTCACAGGCTCTTCGCCCGGTTGCTGCCGGAGCGCGACGCCAGGCGGCCGGCCGCATCGAAGGTCAGGGTGACGGTCCAGCTCTCGCTCGACGAGCCGTGCTGCAGCGTACGCAGGCAGACCGCGCCGCCGTCCTTGGCCGAGCAGCTGAACCCGTCCTGGCGCAGGTCGCGCAAGGCGGCGTCGCTCGTCGCGCCGAGCGGCAGCAGGCCGTCGATCGCCGGCACCGGCTCCGCCGATCCGTTGGCGTCGACGTCGACGGCGAGGAATGCCCGGCTGATAGGCCCGTCGACGTTCGTCTGCTGCCGGTCCATCGCATGCGCGCCGTAGAAGAAGAACGCGACCGGCACGGCCACGATGCCGAATGCGACCGCGCCGAACCCGAGGAAGACCGCCGTCGATTCTCTCATGGGCCTGCCCCCACCTAACGTTCTGTTCTCAACTTACGCGCGATCATTGCGCGACTTTCAATCCCGCATGTTTTAAGCAAGTTTCAGAGCGCCAAGCTTCAAAGGAAACGAGCCATGCGTCCACTCGCTTTATGCACATTAGCGATGAAGGCTGCGACCGTGAGCTTAGCGACAGCTTCATGCGTGACGTGGGCGACCGCACAAGATATCCCGCCTTCGGCAACCCCTGCGCAACTGGCTGCAACAATAGCGCATACGATGAATATCCACAAACCCGCCACTTCGATCAATTCTTTGATCACGCAAGAGACTATCTCGCAGGGAAATATTGTAGAAAGTCGCATGACCTTCAAGGATGCGAAGGCATTTTTCAATGCGGCTGCCCAGAAACAAAGACTGCAAATCGGCACGACTCGATATATGTGCAAAGCGGAGCGTTTGCCGGTCATCAAAAAAGGCGTCGTGTTTCGAAATGTTTTTCGCGGGCCCGATCCATCGGATATCTTTTCCTATGATATCGACGAGCGCGCTTGCGCTTCACTTCAAACTCCCGCGATCGCCGACATGGCGACCTTGACGAAGATGGCCAGCGAAATCTCGAAAGCCCTCCCGGGTCAAGCTGCCTTTCCCGGGTCTCGGTTTGCTGGTGCCGACCCGCACGAGGGTAACATACAATTGTCCTATGACATCGTTGCACCGGCCTTCGTCGACTTTTTCAAGTACAGATCGTTCGAGATACGCGGTAAGACACAGGGTACGTTGTTCACAAGTTATGACGACGCCATCCATCAAGGCGTACGGATACGGGTTCTGTTTAAGATGGGAACAACAACCATCTTGGAGTTCCCGGTCGACAATTCGGTGTGCTGATCGCGGTCTAGTGATACGCCGGCGATGACCTGTCGAACTGCGCCAAAAAGCCCGCCTCGTCCTCCAAGGTGCGCAGGTCGAGCAGGAATGCGTTGTCGGCGACGCGGCCGATCACCGGCATGGGCAGCGCGCGGAAGCGCTCGGCGATAGCCTTGAGCCAGCGGCCGTCGCCCTTGCCGGGCATCGGCGAGGTCAGCGCCAGAGCGGCCGAGGGCAGCGTCTCGACCGGCAGCGCGCCGCTGCCGATCTGGCTCGCGCAATCGATCACGGTGACGCGGGCGGCGCCGCCCAGCGCGGACGCCAGAAGCGGCGCGAGACGTTCGGCCTGGGCGCGGATGTCGGCTTGGCGGCGGGTCAGCAGCCGCAGCGTCGGCAGTCGCGCGGCGAGGCGGTCGGGATCGAGGTAGAGGCGCAGCACCGCCTCCATCGCGGCGAACACCTCCTTGCCGACGCGCAGCGCGCGCTTCAGCGGGTGCTTGCGGATCTTCGCGACGAGGTCGCGGCGCCCGGCGATGAGGCCGCATTGCACGCCACCGAGCAGCTTGTCGCCCGAGAAGGTGACGATGTCGGCGTGCTTGACCGCGTCCATCACGGTCGGCTCTCGCGGCAGGCCGTAAGCGGAGAAATCGACGAGATTGCCGCTGCCGAGATCGTCGAGCATGACGAGGCCGCGCTCGCGGCAGAGCCGGCCGAGATCGGCATCCGAAACCTCGGCGGTGAAACCCTTGATCTCGTAGTTCGACTGGTGGACCTTCATCGCCGCCACGGTGCGCGGACCGATCGCGTCGGCGTAGTCGCGCAGATGGGTGCGGTTGGTGGTGCCGACCTCGACCATCCGACAGCCGGCCCGCGCCATCACGTCGGGCACGCGGAAGGCGCCGCCGATCTCGACGAGCTCGCCGCGCGACACCAGCACCTCCTTCTTCGGCGCCAGCGCCGCCAGCACCAGCAGCACGGCGGCGGCGTTGTTGTTGACGATCGTCGCCGCCTCGGCGCCGGTCAGCTTGCAGATCAGCGGCTCGAGATGGTCGTCGCGCTCGCCGCGCCGGCCGGCGGCGACGTCGTATTCGAGGTTGGAGGCCTGGCTGAGCACGCGCGCGACCGACGCCGCCGCCTCGGGTGGGAGAAGGGCCCGGCCGAGATTGGTGTGCAGCACCGTGCCGGTGAGGTTGAACACCGGGCGCAGCGAGGGGGCGAACAGGCGCTCCAGACTCTGCGCCGCTGCGGCCACGAGATCCGCCTCGCCCAACACCGATCCACCGTCGGCGAGCACGGCGCGGACGGCGCGGACGGCGGCAAGGGCGCCACGCAGCGCCTCCAGCGTCGGCTGGCGGCCGAAGCGCGCCACGAGGTCGGCGGCATCGTCGCGCCCGAGCAGCCGGTCGACCGAGGGCGGCCGGCCACGCTCGAAAGGCTGATGCCCATGATCTGTCGTGTCGCGGGTCATGCCAACCTTTTTCGACCCCCCGGCGGCGGCAGCCTGGCGGAAGAGAGTGGGAGTCGAACCCACCAAAGACCGCCTGGCGGCCCCTCCCGGATTTGAAGTCCGGACGCCCCACCGGGGAACGCATCTCCTCCGTCGCGCACAAGAGACCAGCGCGCGATGTTTCGCAAGCCGGCGGATGGCGGTGTGCTCGCTAGCCTGCGTACTGCGCCTCGCTGACGTGCTCCATCCAAACGACCACCTCGCCGTCCTGCTTCTCCTGCACCGCGATATGGCTCATCGCCGTGGTCGGTGCGGCGCCGTGCCAGTGCTTCTCGCCCGGCGGGAACCAGACCACGTCGCCGGGACGGATCGTCTCCACGCGATGGCCCTCGCGCTGAGCCAGACCGCAGCCGGCCGTGACCACGAGGGTCTGACCGAGCGGGTGGGTGTGCCACGCCGTGCGCGCGCCCGGCTCGAAGGTCACCAAGGCACCGCCGACGCGGGCCGGATCGGGCCCGAACAGCGGATCGATGCGCACCGTGCGGGTGAACCAATCCGCAGGCCCCTTGGCCGAGGACTGCGTGCCCGCCCGCCTGATCTCCATGGCGCGTCTCCTCGCCCGAATGTCGGCTTCAACGGCTCAGGCGAAAAGCTCCGGCCGGCGCAGCTGGAGGGCCTGCAACAGCACGATCGTCTTCATGTCGGAGAGGCTGCCGGCGGCCGCGGCGGCGACGAGTTCGGCCAGGGCGACCTCGAGCACGGCGACCTGCTCGTCCTCCTCGGCAAGGCCGCCGCCCTCGGCGATGCGGTCGCCGGCCGCATAGGCCGCGAGGAAGAGATGCAGCCGCTCGGTCGAGACGCTCGGCATGGGGTAGAGCGCGCCGACCGGTTCCAAGGCGCCGAGCCGCACGCCGGCCTCCTCCAGCGCCTCGCGCCGCGCCGTCTCGTCCGGCGCGCCGCCGTCGAGGCCGCCGGCCGGCGCCTCGTCGAGTTGGCCGTCGCCGCCCCACCAGGCCGGGCCGACGCGGACCTGGCGCACCAGCAGCGCCGTGCGCCGCACGGGATCGTAGGGCAGCACCACCGCCGCCGCGCCATGATGCTCCACGCAGCGGTTCACCGCGGTGCCATCGGGCTGGGTCACGGTGGCGACGCCGAAGGTGGTCCAGCCCTCATAAATCACGCGAAGCGGCAGGGCGGCCGAGGACGGGGGCATGGACGCTCCTTGGGGCCTGACGTTCGGGCAGGTGGCGGACCCGGTCCCCCATGGCGTATGGCGCGCGGCGTGTCACCTTCCCGGAGCGTCGCCGATGCGCCTGCCCATCCTCGCCACCGCCTTCGTTCTGGCGGCCGCAACCGTCCTGCCCGCCGCGGCGGAGCAACCGGCCGCGACACCGCCGGCGGGCGGCACGCCGGAGAAGGTGCCGTTCGCGATTCCCTACGGCGCTCCGATCGGCCTGGATCGGGCACGCGCGCTCGTCGACGCCGCCCTCGGCGAGGCCAACAAACGAAGTTGGCCGTTGGTGATCGCGGTCGTCGACACCCATGGCGACCTCGTCGCCTTCGCCCGGATGGACGGCGCGATGCTCGCCTCGACCACCATCGCGCAGAACAAGGCGCGCACCTCGGCCCGCTTTCGCCGCGAGACCCGGGTGTTCTACAACGCCGCCGACACCGGTCACCCCTACGTCACGTCGCTCGATCCGGGCCTCGTCGCCTCGCCCGGCGGCGTGCCGCTGGTGGCCGACGGCAAGCTGATCGGCGCGCTCGGCTGCTCCGGCGGCTCCGGCGATCAGGATGCCACGATCTGCAAGGCGGCGGCCGCCACGGTGAAGTAGGCGCGCCGGGGCGGCCGACCCGGGGTCAGGTCTCGGGCTTCACGACCCGATCGTCCCAGACCAGCGTCGCCCGCGCGGCCAACTCGTCCGCGGTGATGGACGGGATCCGGATCGGCTCGTAGTCCTGCCCGTCGTAGCCCTCGTAGGCGGCCGCGTCGGCCAACGGCACCGTCGATGCCGTCGGGAAGAAACCCGTCGGCGCCTCGTAGTCGTAGACCATGAGAAACGTGCCGTCGGACCGGCTGCCGTCGGGCAGGCGCACGCCCGGCGGGCAGGCGGTCCAGGTGTGCGGGACGCCGGGGCCAATGTCGACCAGCGAGCCCGGGGCCACGACATGCAGCGCGCCGGCCAGCTCGGCCAGGCCGCAGCCGTTCAGGACCAGGATACGCTCGGCGAGCAGCCGGCGCGTGCCGGCGGCATCCGGCGCACCGATGTGGACGTGACGCGGCAGGCGGATCGCGGTGGTGAACGGGATGAAGCCGTATTGACCGGAGAACGCGGTACCGCCGCCGGCCGAGAGCTCGTGCATGGTCAGCGGCATGTCGGGGAACGGCGTCTTCACGGCGGCTCCGCGGCCGTGGGTGATGCGGCAGCCGTGCTGCAGCGCGACGCCGGTCACTTCAGCATCCGGCGGAACGGCACGGCGGCGACCAGCGCCGCGCCGCCGATGCGGCGGGCCGGATTGACGCCTCGCAACGCCTCGTCGAGCGCCCAGAGGCCGAGGCTGCCGGCCTGCACGAGGCGGATCGCCCCGCCGGCCGGCCCGCGTCGGGCCTCGACCAGCCGCGAGGCGGTGGCGGCGAGGAACACGAGCATCAGCCAATTGGGCGATTGCCCGATCACGATACGCCCGTTGCGGCGGTCGGCGAAGAGCCAGTGGAACATCATCATGGAATTATTGCGAAGGCCCTCGAGGTACTAATGGAATGCTGCGAACGGAGGTTGGAAACCACCTCGATGGATCGGCTCACGCCGGTGTGGCGAAATCGATACCGTCGAACCGCTCGCTCGCCGTCAGACGGGTTTTCTCCGTGAGGTTTGCCATGTCGTCTTCGCCGAACCCGTCGACACACCACGCCTTGATCAGCTCGTCGAAATACGTCTTGGTTTCCCCGGCAATGAATGTCTCGACGAAGAGGTACGGCACGACGTGATCGTTTTCCTCCGCATGTGAAATCCAGCATTTAAACCAATAGCGATCGCGCCCGACCGGCGTCTGTTGCACTAGAATGCCTCGGCCGAGAGAACGGTTGATTTTGCTGAAGATCGGATTTCCATCTTGGAAAATATCGTCGATCCAATCCAGCCATTGATCGGCGCGTGACGAACCGAGGCTTTCCGAAAAGGCTTGGCTCCAGAATTCTCGCGATTTCCGGTAAGCGCGCGTGTCTTCGGCGAAGCGACTGTAAGGAAAAGCGACGTTGCTCATGGCACGAACGCGCTTCCGGCATGCACCTCCAGATCGACGCGTCGTCCCTTCGCATCGCCGCACTCAGGTCGGCTTGTAGCTGGTCCAACAAAACCCGCCCCTCGTTTGCCGTCAAGGCGACAGGTTGGTTCCAAGGCCGAGATTCCTGAACGTTCGCTCCTTGCGCCTGCCAGCGTCCGCGATTTGACAACGCTGTCAGTCCTTCCGAAAGCCGGATACGCCGAGAACCGCGCTGATGGCGCGGCGCGCCTTTGTTCGGTCGCTCCTTACTTCGCGATCACCATGTGGGTGAACGGCGCGACGTAGGCCTGCAGCATGACGAGCACGCCGACGAGGCAGGCCAGCGCGATCGAGTGCTTGAACACGAAGCGCAGGATCGTGCCCTCGTGGCCGAACCAGTTGGTGGCGGTGGAGGCCACGACGATCGATTGCGCGTCGATCATCTTGCCCATCACGCCGCCGGACGAGTTCGAGGCTGCCATCAGGATCGGCGACAGCCCGAGCCGGCCGGCCGTCACCGTCTGCAGCCCTCCGAACAGTACGTTGGAGGCGGTGTCCGAACCGGTCAGCGCCACGCCCAGCCAGCCGAGCAGCGCGGCGAAGAAGGGATAGATGAACCCGGTCTGCGCGAAAGCGAGCCCCAGCGTCGCGTCGAGGCCGGAATAACGCGTCAGCGTGCCGAGGCCGAGCATGGCGGCGATGGTGATCAGCGACTTGGACACGAGTCGCAGCGTGCGGCCGTAGGCGCGTACCATCTGCGCCGGATTGTAGCCGATGGCGAAGCCGGCGATGATCGCGGCCACGAGGATGCCGGTGCCGGTCATCGTGAGGATGTTGAACTGGAACACCGCGTGTTCGAGCGTCGGCTTGGGCACGGCCGGCGGCATCTTCTGCACGAGGTCGTCGAGCCCCGGCACGTGATAGCTCGGCAGCCAGAGGCCGTTGACGACCTTCTTGAACGTGTCCGTGCCCCAGACGAAGACGGTGACGCACAGGATGATCCAGGGCAGCCAAGCCTGGGTCACGCTGATAGCGCGTGTCGGCTTCACGGCGAGGATGTCGGCCTCGCTCGGCACTTCGTGGCCCGGCGGTCCGCGGCGCGTGCCGGCGGCGCCGGTGTAGTTCGAGGCGCTGGTGTCGTTGTGGTGCGCCCCCAGCGCCGCCGACGTCCAGATCTCCTTGGGCTGCCAGACCTTGAGGAAGAGGTAGAGGCTCGCCATCGAGACCAGCGCGGCGACGACGTCGACGAGCCACGGGCCGTGGTAGTTCGAGACCAGGAACTGCGACACGGCGAAGCTGACGCCGGTGACGAGGATCGCCGGCCATATCTGCAGCATCGGGCGAAAGCCGACGAAGGCCCAGATGACCCAGAACGGCACCAGAAGCGAGAAGAACGGCAGCTGCCGCCCGACCATGGCGCCGAGCACCGAGGCATCGATGCCCGTGGTCTTGCCCAGCACCACGATGGGCGTGCCGAGCGCGCCGTAGGCGACCGGCGCCGTGTTGGCGATGAGCGACAGGCCGGAGGCGGCGAGCGGCGAGAAGCCGAGTCCGATGAGGATGGCGCCGGTGACGGCGACCGGCGTACCGAAGCCGGCCGCGCCCTCGAAGAAGGCACCGAAGGCGAAGGCCACCATCAGCACCTGGAGACGGCGATCCGCCGTGATGCCGCCGATGGACGTCTGCAGGACCGAGAAGGAGCCGTTCTCCACCGTCAGCCGATAGAGGAAGATGACGTTGAGGATGATCCAGCCGATCGGGAACAGGCCGGTCATGATGCCGAGGCCGGTCGCCTTGGCCGCCTTGTCGACCGGCATGCCGAACACCAGCACGACGACGGCGAAGGCCGCGACGAGCGCCAGGATCGCGGCGATGTGGGCCTGGATCTTGCCGGCGGCGATCAGGCCGAGCAGCACGACGATCGGGATCGCCGCCACCAGCGTCGAGAGCACCGCGCTCCCGAGCGGGTTATAGGTCTGTTGCCACAACATCGTACCGTCTGTTCCCGCTGCCACCTAGGCGAGCGTTGCTTCAAGCAAGCCGACCGATTGCGGGCAAGCGGTCGTTCGGCAGAATGCGGTTTATCCGACAGAAAGAGGAAGGCTGTTGCACCGGGAGGGCCCTGCTCGCGAAAGCCGATACTAGGCCAGTCAACGAGGCGCGGGAGGGTTCGCCGTGAAAAAGGTCATGCTCGGTTCGGCGACGGCGGCGTGTCTTACCGTTGCCGCGGCATATCTTGCCGGACACGCAGATCCGGATCGCAACGTGGCGCGTCGCGTTTTAGCGGACGACGGCTACACGAACATCGTCGTCGCGAACCGACCCGGATTCTTCAGCATCTTCGCCGGATGCGATCAAAAACGTTATCGTTTCACGACGCCGTTCGAAGCGACGGTGACGGGGCGCCGTGTCACGGGCGTCGTCTGCTCGACTGATGCTACGGGCACACCGCCGCAAGTGCGGCGCTACGATTAGCGCCAACACGCGCCAGACGCTGGTTACTCCGCCACCACGATTTCATGCACGCTGAACAGGCCGTCGGCATCCGTCCACACGCGGCGTGGCGCCCAGCCAGCCTCACGCGCCAGTGCCTGGAACGCCTCCACCGTGTACTTGTGCGAGTTCTCGGTGTGGATCGACTCGCCCGGCCGGAAGGCGAAGCTGCGACCAAGCAGACGGACAATCTGGGCGCGCTCGCTCACCAGATGCATCTCGACGCGGCTCTCGAGCGTGTTGAAGCGGGCCTCGTGACGGAAGCCGTCGAGGTCGAAGTCGGCGCCGAGCTCGCGATTGGCGCGCTCCAGCAGGTTCTTGTTGAAGGCGGCGGTCACGCCGGCGGCATCGTCGTAGGCCGGCAGCAACCGGGCCGTGGCCTTGCGGAGGTCGACGCCGATGATCAGGCGGCCGCCCGTGCCGAGCGCGTCGGCCATCCCGCGCAACAGCGCCGCGGCCTCGCTCGGGCGGAAATTGCCGATCGTCGAGCCGGGAAAGAAGCCCATGCGCGGGCGTGCCGCGAGATCCGGCGGCAGCAGCAGCGGGTCGCGGAAGTCGCCGACGATCGGCTCGACCCGCAGGCGGGGAAAGCGCGCGGCCAGCCGGTCGCGGGCCTCGGCCAGCGCGCTCGCCGACACGTCGATCGGCACGTAGGCGGCGAGCTTGTCGAACGCACCGAGCAGGATCTCGGTCTTGCGCGACGAGCCCGAGCCGAACTCGACGAGCACCGAGCCCGGCGGCGTCTCGGCGACGATATCGACGACGCTGGCCTCGAGGATGCCGATCTCGGTACGCGTCGGGTAATATTCCGGCACGTCGGTGATCGCCTCGAACAGCTCGCTGCCGCGCGCGTCGTAGAGATATTGGCAAGGCAGCGTCTTCTGCGGCGCGCCGAGCCCGCTCAGGGCGTCCGCGGCGAAACCGGAGGCGGCCGCGTCCTCCTCGAGGTTCGTGTGGGTCATGATGCTACCGGTCGCTGGCGAGACGCAGGCCGGTGAACTGCCAGCGCTGATGGGGATAGAAGAAGTTGCGATAGGTCGCCCGCGCATGGCCGGGCGCCGTGGCGCAGGAGGAGCCGCGCAGCACCTGCTGCGAGCACATGAACTTGCCGTTGTACTCGCCGAGCGCGCCGGGCGCGGCCTTGTAGCCGGGATACGGCAGGTAGGCCGATTGCGTCCATTGCCAGACATCGCCGAACATCTGGCGGTCGCCCGGCTGCGCCGCCTCCGGCGCCAGCCTCCGCGGACGCTCGGTCGGGTCGGCGTCGACGATCGCGGCGTGCTCCCACTCGAACTCCGTCGGCAGGCGGTGCCCAGCCCAACGCGCATAGGCATCCGCCTCGTAGAAGCTGACGTGGTCGACCGGAGCGCCGAGGTCGAGCGCGTTCGACCCGTGCAGGCTCATCTGCCGCCAACGGCCGTCGCGCTGCTCCCAATACAGCGGCGCGTCCCAGCCCTGCGCCTTCACCGTGCTCCAGCCGTCGGCCAGCCACAATGCGGCGTCGCGATAGCCGCCGTCGCGCATGAAGGCGAGCCACTCGCCGTTGGTCACGAGCCGGTCGGCCAGCGCGAACGGCTGCAGCAGCGCGCGGTGGCGCGGCCCCTCGTTGTCGAAGGAGAAGCCCTCCCCGCCGTGCCCGACCTCGTGGATGCCGCCGTCATAGGCGGTGAAGGTCAGCTGCGGCGGGGCGGCGTCGTCCCGTGCGGGCGCCGCGGCATAGGCCGGCAACAGCGGCTGGCTGGCGAACAGGCTGAGGATGTCGGTCAGCAGCAGCTCCTGGTGCTGCTGCTCGTGATGGATGCCGATCTCGACCAGCTCGGCCACCTGCGGGTCGCCCATCGCGTCCTCGTCGGCGAGCAGCGCGTCGAGGCCGGCATCGACGTGGGCTCGGTAAGCCATCACTTCGTCGTGGCGCGGTCGCGTCAGCAGCCCGCGCGCGCCGCGCGGATGGCGGGCGCCCTCGGCCTCGTAATAGGAGTTGAAGCAGTAGGGAAAGCGGTCGTCGAAGAGCCGGTAGGACGGCAGGTAGGCCTTCAGCAGGAACGTCTCGAAGAACCAGGTGACGTGGGCGAGGTGCCACTTGGTGGGGCTGGCATCGTCGCTGGCCTGGACGACCTGATCCTCGGGCGACAGCGGCGCGGCGAGATCGAGCGAATGGCGACGCGTGGCGCGCAATCGCGCCGGCAGGGTGCCGAGATGCGCCGCGTCCTCGTTCCAGGGGCGAAGGCCAGCTGTCATGAACATCCTCTCCCGAAGGATCGCCGCAGAACAGAAAGTGTTCGCGTTGGTTCCGGCGAACGAAGGTGCCGTTCTCCGGATGGCGCCACGCGCGGAACGATCATGTCGTGACCCGCCCGGCGCGCCGCAAGGCGCGGCCCAGCAGCAGGGCGGCGCGCACGTTGATCAGGGTCACCTCGCCGCCGAAGCCGAACCAGCGGCGCGGCGAACCGGCCTCACGCTCGAAGAGGTGCGTGGCGATGGCGACCAGCGTGTCGGGTGGCGCGTGGCCCAGCCCGGGGAACAGCGCGTCGAGCGCCTGCGGCTGGCGGCCGTAGCGTCGGGCACGCGCCTTGATCGTATGGGCGACGCACCGCCGCGCGGCGGCGCCGAGATCGCGATCGGGGTCGAAGGTAGGCGTGCCTGCGGTCATGAAAGCCTCCGAGGAAGGCCACAAACCTACAGGTATTAAAGCCTATTTCAAGGTCAATTTACCTAAGAAGGCTGCGGACGCCGGCCAGCTTCGGGTTCGGCAGCATCATCAGGATCGGCGACGCCCAGGCGATCGCCACACCACGGATCGGCGGCGCGTTGTGGCTCTCGAGATCGTAGCTGTTCTGCGCCGATCCCCGGCGGATCGTCTTGAGGAAGCGCTTGCCGTCGGCGGTGCGCACCGCCGCCTCGCGCCCGGTGATGAGCGCCGGGTCGTGTTCGGCGTCGGAGCACACCACGATGTCGCCCGCATTGTAGCGCGGCCACATGCTGTCGCCTTCGACGACGAAGGCGATGGTGTCGGGCGACAGCGGCAGCGCGACATCGATATCGTAGAGGCCCTCCGGCGGAAGCTGCTCGTATTCCGGCAGGATCTCGGCGCCGGCGCCGATGCGGCCGACGACGCGCAGGCTCGTCGAGGTCGCCGGCACCTCCGCCGCGCCCTCCATCAGCCACGAGGCGGTGGTCTGAAGCACGGGGGCCAGCGCCGACAGCGTGTCGGTGGTGATGCCGCGGCGTTCGCCGTTCTGCACGGCGCGGCGCAGGTTGCGCACCGCATCGGGCTTCTTGGCCGCCATCGAGGCGGCATGCGCCGACATGTTCAGCGCCTTGAGCCGGCTCTCGACCCGTTCGAGGACATCTTTCAACTGCATAACGGTACAATAGCCGATTTATCGCAATTTGCATTCGGTAAGATGGCCTTGACATGATGAGTTAAATTACCGATACAGCGGTGATGCAAGGCCATCACCCCTCTCTGTCGCGGCGCCCCTGGACCCACGACCGCGTCGCGCGGCTCGGCTTCCTCGTCGGCCGCGGCCTCGACGTCGCGGGAATCGCCCACGACCCCGCCGTCGACTCCACGCCGGGCAACGTACGCCGCCAGGCCAATCGCTTCGGCCTCGCGCTCCGGGACGTCGCCGACCGCCGCCTGCCGACGGAGGTCCGCGACGGCCTCGACGCCGCCGCGCGGCGGCGCGGGCTCAGCCGCGAACGCCTGATCCGCATGCTGCTGCTCGTCGCCGGCTCCGACCCCACCCTCCTCGACAACATCCTGGACGACGATGCTTGACGCGCTCGCGCCTTCCGACCCGTCGCTCGACCAAGAGGACGTCGCGCCGCCTTCGGCCTGGACGCCCGGCCACGTCGGCCGCCGCCTCGTCGAGGCGATGCGCACGCTCGACCGGCTGCCGCGACCGCGCGGACCGCGCGCGCCCGGCAACCATTGGCCGCAGCACCGGCTCGAATGGGCCGACCAGCTCGCCCAGTCCGAGCTGCCCGAGGCGGAGCGCCGCGAGCGGGCCGGCGCCCGCCTCTCGGAGCTCGCGTTGCGGCCCAGCGGCCTCGCCATCGACCGGATGGACCGCGCACTCGAATGGCTGCGCCTGCTGCGCGCGACCAGCCCCGATCTGGCTTTGGTCGCCACCTTGTGGGCGCACCGCTCGGCCCGGGGGCGTTCGCTGCGCGCGCTATGCCGCGAACGCGGCTGGACGCCGCAGACCTTCCACAACCGCAAGACCCGCGCGCTGACGGCTATCGCCGCGGCGCTGGAGACACGCGGCGAGCCCGTGTTCTGAACCGGCGCCGCGACGGCTTTGCGCGCCGCGGGCCGCATGGTAGATCGAGCCATGCCCCAGTCACGAGGCCTCACCGCCGCCGCCGCGCTGCTGGCCCTGATCGGGTTGGGCGGCTGCGATCCGCGCGACTGCATGCTCGGCATCGCCAACCGGGACTGCGCCCCGGTCGGTTCGCCGGTGGCGATGTTCCCGCAGGACGACGCGGTCTGCCGCAGCTACGGCCTCACGCCCGGCACGAAGGATTACGCGATCTGCCGCGAGCAGAAGCTGCACGAGCGCTCGCTCACGGAACGCGCCACGGATTTCGGATTGTTCCAGAACCCGATCACGCCCGACGTGCGACCGGTGCTGCAGGCGCGCTAGGCCTTACAGATCCAGCGTCTCCAGCTGGCGCGCCGGGTTGCCGTCGAAGACGCCGAGCAACGCGTCGCGGATCTCGGCCTTGCGGCCGGCCTCGGTGATCTTCGCGCCGGAGAAGTCGGTGACGTAGAAGGTGTCCGAGGCGCGCTCGCCGAAGGTCGCGATATGCGCCGAGCCGATGTTGAGATCGAGCTGCGACAGTACGGCGGTGATGTTGAAGAGCAGGCCGCGCCGGTCGAGCCCGGCGATCTCGATCAGCGAGAACCGGTTCGACAGCGCATTGTCGATCTTCACCTCGGGCTCGACGTCGAACACCTCGGCCGGCTGCGGCTCGGCGCGGCGGCGGGCGGCGACGATCTCGCCGAGCCGGATCTCGCCGGTGAGCGCGCGCTCGATCGCCGTGGCGATGCGGCCGGCGCGGCGCAGCTCGTCCTCGTCCTGGTCGAGCGCCCGCGTGACGTGGATCATGTCGAGCGCCAGCCCGTCCGTCGTGGTGAACACCTGCGCGTCGACGATGTCGGCGCCGGCCGCGGCGCAGGCGCCGGCGATGATCGAGAGCAGGCGCGGATGGTCGGGTGCGATCACGGTCAGCTCGGTGATGCCGCGCCCGGCCGTGGTCGTGGTGTCGACGATCGGGCCCGGCGATTCGACCTCGGACATGTTGAGCACGGCGGCGTGCCGCACCTTGTGGGCGAGGTCGACCTTGAGCCAGTACGGCGCCTGGTGGCGCCCGGCGTAGGCGTCGAAGTCGTGGTCGGTCCATTTCGGCAGCGCCGCGCGCAGCTCCTCGCGCGCCGCCGCGACGCGCCGCTCGCGCGCCACGGTCGAATGCTCGCCCGAGATCACGTGCTCGGTCTCCCAGTACAGCGTGCGCAGCAGCTCGCCCTTCCAGCTGTTCCACACGCCCGGGCCGACCGCGCGGATGTCGCAGATGGTGAGCACGAACAACATGTTCAGCCGATCGAGCGTGCCGACCAGCGCGGCGAAGGTCTCGATAGTGCGGCGGTCCGACAGATCGCGGCGCTGGGCGGTGTCCGACATCACGAGATGCTGCTCGATCAGCCAGGCGACGTCGGCAGTCTGCCGCGGGTCGAGCCCCAGGCGCGGGCAGAGCTTCTTCGCCACGGCGACCCCGGCCAGCGAATGGTCCTCCATGCGGCCCTTGGCGATGTCGTGCAGGAACATCGCGACGTAAAGCACCGTGCGGTCGGCGATCGCCGGCAGGACCTCCAACGCCAGCGGGTGCTCGATGGCGCTGCGCCCGCTCTCGATGTCGGCGAGAATGCCGACGGAGCGGATCAGGTGCTCGTCCACCGTGTACGAATGGTACATGTTGAACTGCATCAGCGCGACGACGCGGCCGAACTCGGGGATGAAACGGCCGAGCACGCCCGCCTGGTTCATCAGCCGCAGCACCACGGCCGGCGCGCCGTGCGACGTCAGGATCGCGAGGAACAGCCGGTTGGCCTCGGGATCGAGGCGCATGGCGGCATCGATCCGGGTCAGGCTCATCGAGACGAGCCGCATCGCGTCGGGATGGATCGCGAGTCCGCTCTCGTCGGCCGTGGCGAACAGCCGGATGAGGTTGACCGGATCGCGGGCGAAGATCGCCGAATCGGCGAAGGTGACCCGCGCGTTCTCGACGACGAAGTCCTTGGAGGAGAGCACGTCCTTGCGCCGCCACATCCGGCCGAAGAAGCGGTCGAGCATCGGCGAGGGCTTGGCCTGGCGCTCCTCGAGCGCGGCGCAGACGATCGCGGTGAGGTCGCCGACCTCCTTCGCGATCAGGAAATAATGCTTCATGAAGCGCTCGACGCCGTGGAGTCCGGCGCGGGCGCTGTAGCCGAGCTTGTCGGCGAGGATGCGCTGGAGATCGAAGGACAGGCGCTCCTCGGCGCGGCCCGTCTCGAAATGCAGGTGACAACGCACCCGCCACAGGAACTCCTCGCAACGCAGGAACAGACGGTATTCCTTGCGCGAGAACAGCCCGGCCTGGACGAGCTCGGAGGCGTCGCGCACGCGGTAGACGTATTTCGCGATCCAGAACAGCGTGTTGAGATCGCGCAGGCCGCCCTTCGAATCCTTGACGTTGGGCTCGACGAGATAGCGGCTGCGGCCGGCCTTGCGCACGCGCGCGTCGCGCTCGGCGAGCTTGGCGGCGACGAACTCGGCCGGCGTGTCGCGCACCACCTCGCGGTCGAAGCGCTCGCGCATGGTCTCGAAGAGGTCGCGGTCGCCGAGGATGAAGCGCGCCTCGAGCAGGGCGGTGCGCACCGTCATGTCCTCGCGCGCGTATTTCAGGCAATCCTCGATCGAGCGCGTGGCGTGCCCGACCTTCTGGCGCAGGTCCCACAGCGTGTAGAGCATGGCCTCGACCGCCTTCAGCGCCCAGGCATCGTCCTTGGCGGGCAGCAGGAACAGCAGGTCGATGTCGGAGCCCGGCGCCAGCGTGCCGCGGCCGTAGCCGCCGACCGCCGCCACCACGAGCCGCCGCTGGACCTCCGGCGCGGCAGGGTGGACGTGGGTCGCGACGTAGGTGAACAGCGTGGCGATCAGCTCGTCCTCGATCGCCGAGAGGTGGGTCGCGCAGCGCAGCCCGTCGCCTTCCGCGTCGAGGTCGCGGCGCACCGCCTCGCGCGCCGCGCCCAGCGCGTCGCGAAACAGCGTGACGACGTCGAAATGCGCGATGCCGTCGATCCCGGCGCCGAGGTGCAGGGCCCCCAATGCGGCGAGCAGTGCGGGACCGTCGAAATAATCCGCGACGTCGAAGCCGTCGCGCGGGGCGCGGCGGCGGCGGTGCGAGGCGACGCGTTCGAGGACGACCGTCATGGAGCGTGCCTCACAGGGCGGCGCCTGCGGCACCGCGGCGCTCGGCGAGCCTGCGCTCGATCGCGTCCCAGACCGGGACGGCGAGGTCGGGGCCGCCTGTTCGGGAAATGGCGCGAATTCCGGTCGGCGAGGTGACGTTGATCTCCGTGAGATAGCCATCGATGACGTCGATCCCCACCAGCAACAGCCCGCGCCGCTTCAGCTCCGGCGCGATGCGGGCGCAGATCTCGAGCTCGCGATCGGTGAACTGGGTGGCCGCCGCGGCGCCGCCGCGCACCATGTTGGAGCGGATGTCGTTCTCCGCCGGCACCCGGTTCACCGCGCCGAGCGGCTCGCCATCGACCAGGATGATGCGCTTGTCACCCTTCACGATGTTGGCGATGAAACCCTGCACCACCCATTGTTCGCGCAGAAGCGTTGAGAAAAGGTCGAACAGCGAGCCGAAATTGCCGTCTTTCTCGTCGACCTTGAACACCGAGGCGCCGCCGTGGCCATGCAGCGGCTTCATCACCACGGTGCCGTGCTCGCGGCGGAACGCCAGGATCTCCGCCTTGTCACGGGTGATCAGCGTCGGCGGCATCAGGTCGGGATAGTCCATCACGAAGAGTTTTTCGGGCGCGTTGCGGACGCTGGCGGGCTCGTTGACCACCAGCGTCGTCGGCGGCAGCCGCTCGAGGATGTGGGTCGACGTGATGTAGGCGAGATCGAAAGGCGGGTCCTGCCGCAGCAGCACGACGTCCATCGTCGCGAGATCGAGGCTCGCCTCGGCGCCGAGGGTGAAGTGGTCGCCGACGATGTCGCGTACGGCGAGCGCCGCGGCGCGCGCCACCGCCTTGCCGCCGCGCAGGCTCAGCTGATCGGGCTGGTAGTAGGTCAGCGCGTGCCCGCGGCGGGTCGCCTCGAGCATGAGCGCGAAGGTCGTGTCCCCCGCGATCGAGATGCGCTCGATCGGATCCATCTGCACGGCGACGTTCAGCGGCATGGCATATCCAACAAAAGCTTGCCGGAACCCGGAAGCATTTACCGGCTGTGAACGCAATGCCCTTAGGTTTACGCCACGTGAAGCGCGGGACGTGGCGATGGGCAGGGTATCGGTCGGAGGCAGCCTGATCGTGCGGCAGTGGCTGCTGATCGGCCTGGTCCTCGCCTTGGGCGCCTACGGTTGGACCTTGCTCTCGAACGTCGAGGGCGAGGCCGCGTTGGTGCCCGGAGACGTCGGCGCAGGCATCGTCGGCGCGGTCCGCACCGGTCAGTGGAGCCTCGCGCTGGCCTCGGTGCTCGCCGCGGCGATCATGGCCGGCGTGTCCGTCCCCGTCATTCGCACGTCCGTCGGCCGCCCGCTGGCCGCGCTGGCCGATGCCGCCGAACAGCTCGCCGCCGGCAAGGCGCCGCCGACGATGGAGGGCGAAGGTCGCGACGACGAGATCGGCCGCCTCGCCCGCGCCTTCGTCGCGCTGCGCGAAGCCGCCGACCGCCGCGCGGCTCCCGTGCCGGACGCGGCCGCCCTGCCGGATGCCCGCCTCCGCGACATGCGCGACAAGATCGAGCGCTTCGCCACAAGCCTCACCGCCAGCCTGCGCCGTGTCGAGACGATGACGCGCCGCCTCGCCGAAACGGGCGAGACCATGACGACCTCCGCCCGCCACGCCCACGACGGCTCGGACAAGGCCACCAGCGCCTCGAACGACGCCGCCGGCGACGTGTCCTCCGTGGCCACCGCCTCCGAGCAGCTGCTCGACTCGATCGAGGAGATCAGCCGCCAGGTCGTGCAGTCGACGAACGTCGTGCGTACCGCCGTGGAGCGCGCCGTCGAGACCAACGCCGGCATGGGTCGGCTTTCCACCGCCGCGCAGAAGGTCGGCGACGTCGTCAGCCTGATCTCGCGCATCGCCGCGCAGACCAACCTGCTGGCCCTCAATGCCACGATCGAGGCGGCCCGCGCCGGCGATGCCGGCCGCGGCTTCGCCGTCGTGGCGCAGGAAGTGAAGACGCTCGCCACCCAGACCGCGAAGGCGACGGCGGACATCTCCGGCCAGATCGCCGAGATGCAGGAAGCCACCGAACTCTCGGTCGAGGCGATCGACAAGATCCAGAAGAAGATCTCCGAGGTCGAGCACATCTCGACCATCATCGCCTCCGCGGTGCACGAACAGGGCGCGGCGACGCAGGAGATCGCCCGCAACGTGCGCTCGGCCGCGGCCGGCACGGCGTCGATGAGCGGGCACATCGAGAACGTGGTGCGCTCGATCGGCGACACCGCGAGTTCGGCCACTTCGGTGTCGAGCCTCGCCCGCGAGATCGACGAGATCGCCGCCGGCATGACCTCGGCCGTCGGCGCCTTCGCCGCCGCGATGCGCGCGGCCTGACGTCCGTCAGGCCAGGCGGCGCGTCGGCTCCCGGTCGCCCGCGGGGGATCGTCGCCAGCACGCCAGCGGACCGTGCCGGAAGTCGACGCGAAGATTGATCGTGCCTTCGCAGCCTTCCCAAAGACCGTACGGCAGAAGCGCTCGGCCGTTGGTCCAGCGCCAAAGCCCTTCGGCTTCGGGAGAATGAAAGCCGAGATCGAGGCGTTCGTCCCATGCCTCGATCTCCCGGGTCTCGAAACCGTCGACGATCGTGAGCGTGCCGACGCAGACGCCCAGTGTGCGTCCATCCGGCGAGGGGCCGACATCGGTCGGGCGGCTCGCGTCCGAGACGAGCCAGACGCGGCGCGAAGATGCCGGAAGAGCGAACACCGCCGTCGCGCCACGACGCGTCGGCTCGATGCGGACGCCATCGACGTCCAGGTGAAGGTCGAACCCAGACGTTTGCCGCTGCCAGCCGAGCGTTTCGGCTTGGCATCGCATCTGCTCGCGCACGCGTTCGACGACTTCGCCGAAGGCGTGGAACGGGCGGCAGAAATTGGCGTGGGTTCTCGCCGGGGCGTCCGGCGAGGCGTGCAGCGCGACGACGCCGCTCCCTTCGAAGAAGCCGCGATTGCCCATGTCGAGGTAGCTCTCGGCCGGCATATCCTCCGCCAGCAGGATATCGTGGCTGTCGAGCTCGACGTGCCAGTAGGTGACGCTGTCGACCTGGTCCTGGACGACCGACGTGCCGTTGATAAACGCTCCCACCGGGATCAGGACCTCGCCGTGGACGTCCACGCAGATGGAATGGCCCGGGGACAGGACGAGGTCGCGCGAAGGTCGCGCCGGTGCGAAAGCGTGAGCCGCGATCCGGATCGGCAGCGCCTCCAGCGGCCGCGGGTGCCGGCGGCAATCCACCGTGCGATGGGACATCCAGCGGATCGGGCGGGCGGCGCCGGCCGCCGTGACGACCGTGTCTCCGACAATCAGATCCTCCACCGCCACGTTCGTCGGCGTGCCGGCGCGCAGGACGCGGATCCGGGTGCCGGTCGCGAAGCACGGCGTCTCGATCAGGTCGGTCCCGCCATTGGCATCGGTTTGCGTGGCGAAGAGCGTCGTCGCCGGCGTGTTGGCGAACGTGAAGGTCTCGGCGCCGGTATTCGTGCCGCCGACCGTGACGGTCGTATTGCCGTTGCTCGTCGTCGTCGTTACCATCGGATTGGCGACGGTCAGCGTCTTGAGTTCGATGACGTCGCCGGGCGCGTAGCCGGTGATGGTCTGGGCGAACGTGGTGCCGTTGGTGCCCGTCTGCGCCACGTCGAGCTGAAGGCGGCTGTTGACGCCCGATGCGAAGGTCAGCGTGCCGCCGGCCGACGCGCCGCTCGTGTTCGTGCTGTCGGCCTTGGGCGATTGCAGATCGAGCAGGCCGCCCGAGAGCGTCACGGTGTTCGCGGCGGCATTGCCGTTGATCGTCAGGGAGCCGCCGGTCAGCACCGTCACCCCGTTGACCGACGTGCCCTTGATGGTCAGGGCGACCACGCCGCCGTTCTCGATCGTGACGTTGTTGACGACGGCGGTCGACGTGTTCTGTGCGGGAGGGACGTTGCCGACGTCGATGGTCCCGAAGACATCGTCGCCCGTCGAGGTCGCGTTGCCCAGCAGGACTTCCACGCCGCCAGCCTGGATCGAGGCGCCGGTCTCGGTGGCGCCGTTGTCGACCTGAAGCGTGCCGCCGTTCTGAACAATCGTGTTGCTTGCGGAATTCCCGGATGTGACCTCGTCGGTCGTGCCGCTGGTGACGGTCGTGCCATTCGTATTCGCCATCACGCTACTCCACACGAGAGCGCCGCCCCGAGCGGTGCCAGCGTCACGTAGGGCCACGAGATGACAGGCGGATTACATCCGGGTGAAGGTTGACGACATGTTACCCTTCGAACCGCGCGACCACCGCCAGGACGTCGTCGCCGTACTGGCCGACCTTGGCCGGCCCGATGCCCGGCAGGCGGCCGAGGTCGATGCGGTCGCGTGGACGTCCCCGGGCGATGTCGCGCAGCGTCTTGTCGTGGAAGATCACGTAGGGCGGCAACTTCTTCGCCCGCGCCACCTCGAGCCGGTGCGCCTTGAGCGCCACGAACAGCCGTTCGTCGGCGACGCTGAGCGCTTCGCCGTCGGCGCCCGAAGCGGCGTCCGCCGAGCGCGGATGCGGCTCGCCGTCGGCGGCAAACCCGCCGAGCATGCGCCGCGCCTTGCGGTCGCGCCGCGGCGCGTCCTCGCTCGCCAGCAACTCGAGCGGCGCCTCGCCCTTGAGCACGGTGCGGCCCTTGTCCGTCACCAGCCAGCGCTCGCCGTCCTCGACGTCCTGCGCGATGAGCCCGGCGGCCTGGATCTGCCGGAACACCGAGCGCCAGCCGGCGGCATCGTGCTCGGTGCCGATCCCGAAGGTCGGCAGGTCGTCGTGGTTGTGGCGGGAGATCGCCTCGGTGACCTTGCCGACGAGCAGGTTGGCGAGGTGGCCGGGAAAGAAGCGGCCCGACGTGCGCAGCATCGCCGACATCGCCTTCTGCGCCTGCACGACGCCGTCGATCAATTGGTGGGTGCCCTCGCAGATGTCGCAGAACCCGCAGGCCGGTCCGTCCTCGCCGAAGGCGGCGAGCAGCGTCTGGCGGCGGCAGCGCGGGCTCTCGCAGAGCGCCAGCAGCGCCGAGAGGCGGCGGCGCTCCATCGCCTTGCGGGCGGGCGAGGAATCCGACAGCATGATCTGTCGCTCGCGCAGCCGGATGTCGCCCTCGCCCCACAGCATCAGCGCGTCGGCCCGCGCGCCGTCGCGGCCGGCGCGGCCGATCTCCTGGTAATAGCCCTCGACCGAGCCCGGCAGGTCGGCGTGGCAGACGAAGCGCACGTCGGGCTTGTCGATGCCCATGCCGAACGCGATGGTCGCCACCACCACCACGCCGGGCTGCTTGAGGAAGGCATCCTGGTTGGCGTGGCGCAGGTGGCCGTCCATCCCGGCATGGTAGGGCAGCGCGTGGGTGCCGTCGGCGGAGAGGATGTCGGCGAGCTTCTCCACGCCCTTGCGCGAGGCGGCGTAGACGATGCCGGCCTGACCCCGGCGCGCCCGCACCACGGCCTTGATCTGCTTGGTGACGTCGGCCTTCTTCGCCACCGCGAGATGCAGGTTGGGCCGGTCGAACGAGCGCACGAAGCGCCGCGGCGCTCTTCGGAAGAGTTTCCCGACGATCTCCTCTCGCGTCGCCGGATCGGCCGAAGCCGTCACGGCGATCACCTGCGGGTCGCCGAGCGCGTCGGCGGCGGCGCGCAGCTCCATGTATTCCGGGCGGAAGTCGTGGCCCCATTGCGAGACGCAATGCGCCTCGTCGATGGCGAGCCGGTCGCAGCCGGCGGCGCGCAGCGCGTCGAGCGTGCCCGGCCGCAGCAGCCGCTCGGGCGAAACGTAGAGCAGCTTGAGCCGGCGCGCGCGCAGCGCGGTCTCGATGTCGTGCGCCTCGGCGCCGCTGTTGCCGGAGTGCAGGCCGCCGGCCGCCACGCCGTGCGAGACGAGGCGGTTCACCTGGTCGCGCATCAGCGCGATCAGCGGCGAGACGACGACCGTGAGCCGGCCCGAGCAAAGCGCCGGCAACTGGTAGCACAGCGACTTGCCGGCGCCGGTCGGCATGACGGCGAGCACGTCCTCCCCGCCGAGCACCGCCGCCACCACCTCGTCCTGCCCCGGCCGCAGCGCCGTGAAGCCGAAGACGCGATGCAGCGTGTCGAGCGCGTCGGGCGGGACGGGATCGAGCGGCGAGGCGGTCACGCGGGCGGTCTCATGGCGCCGGGGTCTATCACACGACCCCGTGCCGCGCCTCCCGGCACGGGCGGGATCGTCCCGTCATCGTGCCCCCTGCCGCTTCGGCTTCAGTCCAGGCCGAGGATCACGCGCCACTCGTCGCCCATGTTGTCGTCGGTCACCATCTCGCGATCGGCCGTCCGAGCAAGAATGGACGAGCAGGGCTCGATCATCGCGTGCTCGGTGTATGCATTCGCGTGGAGACCGGTCTCGAACGCCATGAGCGAGTCGAGCTTGGCTTTGTCCGGCGCGCGGGACAGGTCGAGCACCGGCTTGCCGTCGATCGTGTAGGACGCCAGGCTCCGTTTCCAACGCGGGAAGTCCCAGGCGATCGGCGACGACGACACGACCATGTGGTTCGAGAAGCGGGCGCCGTACGGGAAGGCCACGCAGGCGGTGCGCTGCACCCTCTCGGACCCCGTCGTGTTGTAGAACATCACGCCGCCGGGCGCGAGACGAGCCTTGGCGAGTTCGAGGAACTCGGTCGACAGCAGGTTGGTCACGTTGGCCCTGAAATGCCACGTCGTGTTCGACACGATCGCGTCGAAAAGGCGATCGGGATGAAGCCGCAGCCAGCGGCGTCCGTCGTCGGCGACGATCGTGACCTTCGGGTTGTGCAGGATCGACGCGGTTTCCGCATGACGGGCGATCAGCTGCACGTAGCCCGGATTGATCTCGACGATCGTCAGCGACGCCACGTCGGGATTGTTCGCCAGCACCTGCGCCCAGGAGCCCGAGGACAGCCCGATCATGAGGACGTCGCGCGGCGCCGGGTGGATGAGGTTCAGCGCATAGGGTCGCACGACGGCGTTGCTGTCGTGCAGGATGTCGGTGTTGAAGCGGCCGTCGTAGAGGCCGTTCCCGTAGACGCTGCCGCTGTCGTCGACGGTGATGAGGCCGGCGCGGGTTTCGACCGTCTCCGCCAAGGCCTTGAAATGGGGAGCGAGGAATTGCTGCAAGGTCTCGATCGTGTGGGCGGACGCGATCGGCACCAGCAGAACGGCCGCGAGGCCACCGGCGAAGGCAAGGCCGCCGCAGGTCGCCTTGTCGCGCCGCCCCAAGGGTAAGGCGACCGAAAGGGCCGCGATCGCGGCGAGACTGGCGCAGGTGAGAAAAACGGCGATCGCGACCAGGCCGAGCCGATCCACCAGGACGAAGCCGGTCAGGATGGCTCCGGATGCCGCACCGATGATGTTGGCGAGATAGATCAGGGACGCGCGCATCCCCGCGCGATCATCCGCAGCCACGGCGATCTCGGACAGCAAAGGCAACAGACCGCCCCAGGCGCGCGCTACGGCGTAGACGACGAGCAGCGCCACGCCCAGCACGCCGGCGTGCAAGGCTTGCAGGCCCATCGCCGGAAGCAGGACGGCGGCGGCCGCGCTCGCGATGAACAGCCCCGATACGAAGCGCCGCAAGCCCTTCTGCGCGCTGTCGACGGTGACGGAGCGCGCTCCCGTGGCAAGCCCGGCGAGGAAGATCCCGAGGGTCACGGCGAAGGCGGTGGCGCTCGATCCCGTCGCGAAGGACATCACCCGGAAGAAGAACACCTCGAACGAAAGTGAGATGTATCCGCCGACGGCGGCCAGGATCATGACGACGGGAAAGGCCATCCGCACGGGGGACTTCGCCGTGGCGGACGCCTCGGGCACGACCGGAGCGGCAGCCCCGCCACGGACATGCGCGAGCAAGGCGCCGAGCGCCACCAACCCGTTCATCGCGGCGGCGGTGAGGATGGCGCCCTGCATGCCGAGGAAGGGAAACAGCAACAGCGCCGAGACCAGGCACGCGCAGGCCGCACCCAGCGTGTTGGCGTAGTAGAGTTGCCCGACGGATTCGCCGACCTTGCCGGACACGCGGACGAGATGCGCGACGAGCAGCGGCAAGGTTGCGCCCATGAGGAGCGTCGGGACCGCGACGAGCAGGAGGTTGATCGCCGCGATGGCGGGGAGGGGCGCTCCGGCGGTGAGCAGACCGACGGCATCGAAGATCCTCAGCGAGACCACGCCGAAGACGCCCGTCGCGGCTTCGATCGCGGCGAGCAAGAGCAGCACGGGCGTGGCGCTGCGGCGCGAAACCCAGCCGCCGGCGACGCTGCCGCAGCCGAGGCCCAGCATGAAGGCGGTGACGACGATGGTCACGGATTCCGAGTTGACGCCGAAGATGCGGAACAGGGCGCGCTGCCACGTGAGCTGATAGACTAGCGCCGGAAAGCCGGAGAAGAAGAAGAGCACGCAGAGGAGGCGGGCTGAATCGAGATGGCGTCGAACGTAAGTGTTCGCGTGTGCTTGCGGCAGAACGAAATTCGTCACTTACAACTCCGCAGGACGACGTGTTTCAATCCTCGATAAAGTGAAGACGTTAACGGATCGGCGGTCCGCCCAATCGAGCGCCCATCGTCATCCGTGCTGGACGGCGCGGAGCGTCGTCGATCGGTTTGGAGGCGCTCGTCGAAGGAGCCGAGCGGATGACCGAGGGCCGGCTCCTGGGCTATAGGCTCGTTCTCGAACGAGGAGCACGTCATGACCGATCCCGTCACCTTCCAGCTCGGCGACCGTGCGGTACGCCGCATGGGCTACGGCGCGATGCAATTGGCCGGCAAGGGCGTGTTCGGGCCGCCGCGCGATCGCGGCGCGGCGCTGGCCGTGCTGCGCGCGGCGAGCGAGAGCGGGATCGATCACATCGACACCAGCGACTTCTACGGCCCGCACGTCACCAACGAGCTGATCCGCGAGGCGCTGCACCCCTACCCCGACGATCTCGTGATCGTCACCAAGGTCGGGGCGGTGCGCGGCGCAGATGCCTCGTGGAACCCGGCGATGGCGCCGGCGCAGCTCGAAAGCGCGGTCCACGACAATCTGCGCAACCTCGGCCTCGACGCGCTCGACGTCGTCAACCTGCGGCTGATGGGAGAGAACCACGGGCCGGCGGTGGGCTCTCTCGAGGCGCCGTTCACGGCGCTGGCCGAGTTGCAGCGGCGCGGCCTGATCCGTCACCTCGGCGTCAGCAACGCCGATGCCGCGCAGGTCGCCGAGGCGCGGACCATCGCGGAGGTCGTCTGCGTGCAGAACCTCTACAACCTCGCCAACCGCGGGGACGACGCGCTGATCGACGACCTTGTCGGAGCGGGCATCGCCTACGTGCCGTTCTTCCCGCTCGGCGGCTTCACGCCGCTGCAATCCTCGACCCTCTCGGAGGTGGCGGCGGAAGCCGGCGCGACGCCGTTGCAGGTGGCGCTGGCCTGGCTGCTGCATCGCGCGCCCAACATCCTGCTGATCCCCGGCACCTCCTCGGTGGAGCACCTGCGCGAGAACCTGGCGGCGGCGGAGATCGTGCTGTCCGCCGACGTGCTCGCCAAGCTCGACACGATCGGCGGTGCGGCGACGCACTGACGGGCGGCTTGCGCTTGGCCCGCGGCGGTGCTTCCAGAGCGCCATGACACTCTGGATCCGCTACGATCACGCCGGCCGCCCCGGCTTCGGGACCCTGGAGGGCACCGCGATCGCCGTCCACGACGGCTCGCTCTTCGCCGATCCCCGACCCACCGGCGCCACGCTCGACCTCGCCGAGGTGGTTCTGCGGCGGCCCTGCCAGCCCAGCAAGATGGTCGCGCTGTGGAACAACTTCCACGCGCTCGCCGCCAAGCTGAAGCAGCCGGTGCCGCCCGAGCCGCTGTATTTCCTGAAGAACCCGGCCTCGTTCTCGGACCCCGGCGCCACCATCCGCCGACCCGCGAGCTTCGCCGGCAAGGTGGTCTACGAGGGCGAGATGGGCATCGTCATCGGTCGGCCGGTCCACGACGCCACCGACGCGGAGGCCGAAGCCGCGATCTTCGGCTTCACCTGCGTCAACGACGTGACGGCGGCCGACGTGCTGAACCGCGATCCGAGCTTCGCGCAATGGACTCGGGCCAAGGGCTACGCGGGCTTCGGCCCGTTCGGACCGGCCATCGCCTCCGGGCTCGATCCGGCGACGCTGGTGGTGCGCACGCTTCTCGACGGCGTCGAACGCCAGAGCTACCCGATCGCCGATATGGTGTTCCCCGCCGCCGAGCTCGTCGCCCGCCTGTCGCGCGACATGCCGCTGCTGCCGGGCGACGTCGTTTCCTGCGGCACCTCCGTCGGCGTCGGCAGCATGAAGGGCCCGGTCAACGAGGTGTCCGTCGAGATCGAGGGCATCGGCCGGCTGAGCAACCGCTACGAAGGCTGAGCCCCGGATCTTTCCGGCAACCGCTCGGCAAACCCTTGACCTCGCTCTTCACGTCAATACATAACGCGTTATCAAGTTGGAGGTCGGCGATGGTCGATGATGTCCTCGCAGCGTCGGGCAGTCTCTTCCTCGGCAGCCGGATCAAGCGCCTGGCCGACCGGATGCAGGCCGACGCCACACTCGTGCTGGAGGATCTCGATCTTCCGGTGCAGCCGTCGCACATCCCGCTTCTCGCCGCGCTCGATCGCCATGGCATGCTCACGATATCGGACGCGGTGGAGGCGCTCGGCATCAGCCAGCCGGCGGTGACCCGCATCTCCGGCTTCCTGGCCGAGCTCGGCCTGATCGAATCCTCGCGGCCGGCCTCGGACGGGCGGCAGAAATGCCTGGTGCTGACGGCCGCCGGTCGCGCTCTGGTGGAGCGCATCAGGATCGGCCTGTGGCCGCAGGTCCGCTCGGCGGCCGACGCGCTCTGCGATGGCTTGTCGGGCCCCTTCCTCGAACAGATCGCCGGGCTCGAGGAGCGGCTGGAACGGCGCCCGCTCGCGGCGCGCATCGCGGATGCCGCCGCGCGACTGGCCGGGTCGGCGCCGCCGCTCGCGATCCGCGACTTCACCGACGCGCTCGCCCCCGCCTTCTACGCGATCAACGCCGAATGGATCGAGGCGATGTTCCGGCTGGAGGACGAGGATCGCCGCATCCTGTCGGATCCGCGCGGCGTCATCGTCGAGCCCGGCGGCGTCGTCCTGTTCGTCGAGGCGCCGGACCTCGGGATCGTCGGCGCCGGGGCGCTGATGAAGGTCGCGGACGGCGTCTACGAGCTGACCAAGATGGGCGTCGCGCCCCGGGCGCAGGGTCGCGGCGCCGGCGAGGCGCTGCTGCGCGCCCTCGTCGCGCGCGCCGAAGCCATCGGCGTCGAGGAGCTGTACCTGCTGACGCATCCCAAATGCGCCGCGGCGATCCGGCTCTACGAGAAGGTCGGCTTCGTCCACGATTCCGCCCTGCTCGCCGTGCGCGGCGGCAAGTACACGCGGGCGACGGTGGCGATGCGCTACCCGGTTGCCGGCGAGAAGGGAACGGTGCGTATCGCGCGCGGTCCGGCGGACATGGCCGCGGTCGCGACGCTGTTCCGCGACTATGCGGCGAGCCTCGACGTCGACCTCGCCCTGCAAGGCTTCGAGGCCGAGATCGCCGCGCTCCCCGGCGCCTACGCCTCGCCGTCCGGCGCCCTGCTGCTCGCGTTCGATGCGAAGGGCGAGGCGGTCGGCTGCGTCGGCCTGCGCCCTTTCGAAGGAGACGAGCTCTGCGAGCTGAAGCGGCTTTTCGTGCGCGAGGACGCACGCGGAACGGGATTGGGACGGCACCTGCTGGAAGCCGCGATCGACGCGGCCAAGGCGGCCGGCTATCGCACCATGGTGCTGGATACGCTGATGTCGCTCACCGGCGCGATCGGCCTCTACCGTCGCTTCGGATTCGAGGAGACGCCGCCCTACTGGCGTAACCCGTTCCCCGACGTCCTGTACTGGCGCCTCGACCTGCGAGCGCCACGGCAGCCCGCAGCCTACAGCCCGAAGGTCTCGTCGAAGGCGTAGCCGGCGCCGCGCACGGTGCGGATGGGGTCGGCCTCGCCCTCCTGGCTCAGCGCCTTGCGCAGGCGGCCGACATGGACGTCGACGGTGCGCTCGTCGATCTCGACGGTGAGGCCCCACACGCTGTCGAGCAGCTGCGCGCGCGAGAACACCCGGCCGGGCTTGGCCATCAGGTACTCGAGCAGGCGGAACTCGGTCGGCCCGAGATGGATGGTGCGGCCGGCGCGGTGCACGCGCCAGTTCTGCCGGTCGAGCTCGAGGTTCCCGGCCGAGAGCCGCGAGGCGACGCGGTCGGGGCTGGCGCGGCGCAGCAGGGCGCGCACGCGGGCGATCAGCTCGGGCACGGAGAACGGCTTCACGATGTAGTCGTCGGCGCCGGTCGAGAGGCCGCGCACGCGTTCGGCCTCCTCGCCGCGGGCGGTGAGCATGATGACCGGCAGCGAGCGCGTCGCCTGTCGCGCGCGCATGCGGCGGCAGATCTCGAGGCCGGATACGCCCGGCAGCATCCAGTCGAGGATGACGAGGTCGGGCGGGTTCTCCTGCAGGCGGATGTCGGCCTCGTCGCCGCGCTCGCAGCACTCGACCACGAAGCCCTCCGCCTCGAGATTGTAGGTGAGCAGGACGCTCAGCGTCTCCTCGTCCTCGACGACGAGGATGCGCGGCGTGGCGCTGGCGGTGGTCGCCGCCCGTGCCGTCTTGTCGCCGGAGTCGACCACGTCCGACACGCTCACGCGGCGGACTGCGGCAACGACGACGCCATGCGGCCCTTGGGCCGGTCGACGGGCAGCGCCTCGCCGGTGACGAGATAGACGATCGTCTCGGCGATGTTGGTCGAATGGTCGCCGATGCGCTCGATGTTCTTCGAGCAGAACAGCAGGTGCGTGCAGAACGAGATGTTGCGCGGATCCTCCATCATGAAGGTGAGCAGATCGCGGAACACGCTGTCCTCGAGCGCGTCGAGGTTGGCGTCGCGCAGCCACACGTCGCGCGCGCGCTCGACGTCGCGGTGGGCGTAGGCGTCGAGCACGTCCTTGAGCGACAGCGCCGCTGCCTCGTGCATCGACTTCAGCCCGATGATCGCGCGCGGCAGTCGCGCCTCCGTGGTGACCACGACGGCGCGCTTGGCGATGTTCTTCGCGAGGTCGCCGACCCGCTCGAGATCGGCGGAGATGCGGATCGCGGCGACGATCTCGCGCAGGTCGACCGCCATCGGCTGGCGCCGCGCGATGGTGAGGATCGCGTGCTCCTCGATCTCGCGCTGCAGCAGGTCGAGGCGCGGGTCGACCGCCACCGTCGCCCGCGCGAGGTCGGCGTCGAGGTCGGCGAGCGAGTCCATCGCGTCCGACAGCATCTTCTCGGCGATGCCGCCCATCTCGGCGATCTTGCGGCCGAGCAGGCCGAGCTCCTTGTCGTAGGCGCTGACGATATGATCGGACATGGATGTCCCCGTTCCTGTCTTGGCGACGCCGCTCAGCCGAAGCGGCCGGTGATGTAGTCCTGCGTCTGCTGCTTCTCGGGCGAAGTGAACATGCGCTTGGTGTCACCGTATTCGACGAGGTCGCCGAGATACATGAAGGCGGTGTAATGCGACACGCGGGCCGCCTGCTGCATCGAATGGGTGACGATCACCAGCGTGTATTTGGCGGAGAGCTCGTCCATCAGCTCCTCGACCTTGGCGGTGGAGATCGGGTCGAGCGCCGAGCAGGGCTCGTCGAACAGGATCACTTCGGGCTGCACGGCGACGGTGCGGGCGATGCACAGGCGCTGCTGCTGGCCGCCGGAGAGCGACAGGCCGCTGTCGTTGAGCTTGTCCTTGACCTCGTTCCACAAGGCGGCGCCGCGCAGCGCCGTCTCGACGCGCTCGGCGATCTCCTTCTGCGGCAGGCGGTTGTAGAGCTTGATGCCGAAGGCGATGTTGTCGAAGATCGACATCGGGAACGGCGTCGGCTTCTGGAACACCATGCCGACGCGCGAGCGCAGCAGGTTGAGGTCGGTGCCCTTGTCGAGGATGTTCTCGTTGTCGAGCATCACGGCGCCCTCGGCGCGCTGGCGCGGGTAGAGGTCGTACATGCGGTTCATCACGCGCAGCAGGGTCGACTTCCCGCAGCCCGACGGGCCGATCAGCGCGGTGACCTTGTTGGCGTAGACCGGCAGGTTGATGCTCTTCAGCGCGAGATGGTCGCCGTAGAAGAACTTCAGGTCTTTGACCGCCATCTTGGTCGGCAGGTTCGGCCTGGCCTGCGTGCCGGCGGTCTCGGTCGCATGGTAGGCCTGCTCGTGCACCGCGACCGGCGCGTCCTTCTCGGCGCGCACCGCCGGCGACGCCGCGTCCGGCTCGGTCGTCGCCGCGGGCGTGATGGAGGCGGCATGGGTCGTCGTGATGGACTCGTCACGGGTCATCGTTTCATCCTCGTACCCAGCGTGCGCGCGGCGACCGAGAGCGTCAGCACGGCGACGGTGATCAGCAGCGCGGCCGACCATGCGAGCTGCTGCCAATCGGGATAGGCCGAGCCGGCATATTGATAGATCACGTAAGGCAGGCTCGCGGTCGGCGCCCGCAGGTCGAAATTGGTGAAGTTGTTGTTGAGCGCGGTGAACAGCAGCGGCGCGGTCTCGCCGGAGATGCGCGAGATGGCGAGCAGCACGCCGGTGGTCATGCCGGCGAAGGCCGCACGGTAGGCGATGCGCTGCACGATCAGCGCCTTCGGCATGCCGAGCGCGGCCGAGGCCTCGCGCAGCGGCACGGGCACCAGCCGCAGCATGTCCTCGGTCGTGCGCACGATGACCGGGATCGCGATGATGGCCAGCGCCAGCGAGCCGGCCAGGCCGGAATAGTGGTTCACCGGCGCGACCGCGATCTGGTAGACGAACAGGCCGACGATGATCGAGGGCGCCGAGAGCAGGATGTCGTTGATGAAGCGGATGACGAAGGCGAGCTTCGAGCCCGCGCCGTACTCGGCGAGGTAGGTCCCGGCGAGGATGCCGATCGGCGTCCCTACCAGCGTGCCGAGCACCGTCATCATCAGCGATCCGAGGATGGCGTTGGCGAGCCCTCCGCCGGATCCCGGCGAGCGCGTCACGTTGGTGAACAGCGACAGGTTGATGCCGGCCAGCCCCTTCGAGAGCAGGACGATCATGATCCAGGCGAGGAACGCGAGCCCGAAGGCCGAGGCGGCGTAGCAGAGCCCGACGTAGATCCCGTTCTTGGCGCGGCGCGCGGCGAGAAGGTCCATGTCAGCGCGCCTTCCGCTCGATGCGCATCAGCATCCAGCGCGCGATCGCCAGGATGATGAAGGTGATGCCGAAGAGGATGAGGCCGGTCGCGATCAGCGCGGAGCTGAACAGCCCCTTGGCCTCGGCGAACTCGCTGGCGATGGTGGCGGAGATCGTGGTGCCGGGGGCGAACAGCGAGGCCGAGAAATTGTGGCTGTTGCCGATCACGAAGGTGACGGCCATCGTCTCGCCGAGCGCGCGGCCCAGCGCCAGCATGACGCCGCCGATGATGCCGACGCGGGTGTAGGGGATCACCACGTTGCCCACGACCTCGCGGGTGGTGCAGCCGAGCCCGTAGGCGCTCTCCTTCAGCACCGCCGGCACGGTGGCGAAGACGTCGCGCGAGATCGACGTGATGAAGGGTAGCACCATGATCGCCAGGATGAAGCCGGCGGTGAACACGTCCGTGCCGTAGGCCGGGCCGGCGAAGACGATGTTGAGGGCTGGGATCGGCCCCGTCACCTTGATGATCGCCGGCTCGACGTAGGTCTGCAGCAGCGGCTTCAGGATGAAGAAGCCCCAGATGCCGTAGATGATCGAGGGGATGCCGGCGAGCAGCTCGATGGCGATGCCGATCGGCTGGCGCAGCCGCGGCGTGCACAGCTCGCTCAGGAAGATGGCGATGCCGAGCCCGACCGGGATGGCGATGGCGAGCGCGATCGCCGAGGTGACCAGCGTGCCGTAGATTGCGGTTCCGGCGCCGTAGATGTCGTTGACCGGATCCCAGTTGGTGTCGACCAGGAAGTTGAAGCCGAACGCCTGGAAGGCCGGCAGCGCGCCCCAGATCAGCGAGCCGATGACGCCCCCGAGCAGCAGCAGGACGAGCAGCGCCGCGCCGAGGGTGAGGGCGTGGAAGATGCCGTCGCCGGTCTTGAAGCGGGCGAGCGCGCTGGCGCGGTCGAAGATCGTGCCCTTCGAGGCGGCAGGGCTGGCGGCGAGATCGACCAAGTGAGGCTCCATGCGGGCCGACGGCCGGAGGACTATCCTCCGGCCTCGGCGAAGCGAACGATCAGAACTGCAGCGGCTTGCCGTCGCTGCCCTTGATGTCCGTCGACCATTCCTTTTTGACCAGCTCGACGACGTTCTTGGGCATCGGGATGTAGTCGAGCTGCTTGGCCGCCTCGTCGCCGTTCTGGTAGGCCCAGTCGAAGAACTTGAGCGCCGTGGTCGAGGCGGCCGGGTCCTTCACCTCGGTCGGCATGATGATGAAGGTCGAGGCGGTGATCGGCCAGGACTTGGCGCCGGGCTGGTCGGTCAGCAGCAGGTAGAAGCCGGCGGCGTTCTTCCAATCGGCGTTGGCGGCGGCGGCGGCGAAGGCGCCCGACTCCGGGGCGATCTTCTGGCCGTCGTGGTTGATCATGTCGCCGTAGGTCAGCTTGTTCTGCATGGCATAGGCGTATTCGACGTAACCGATCGAGTTGCCGGTCTGCTTGACGTTGGCGGCGACGCCTTCGTTGCCCTTGGCGCCGAGGCCGACCGGCCATTTCACGGCGGAGGCCTCGCCGACCTTCGACTTCCAGTCGGCCGAGACCTTGGAGAGGTAGTCGGTAAAGTTGAAGGTGGTGCCCGATCCGTCGGAGCGATGCACGACGGCGATGCCGGCGGACGGCAGCTTGACGCCGGGGTTGAGCTTGGCGATGGCGGCATCGTCCCAGCTCTTGATCTCGCCCAGGAAGATCTTGGCGAGGGTCGGCCCGTCGAGCACGAGCTGGCCGGGCTGCAAGCCCTCGATGTTCACGACCGGCACGATGCCGCCCATCACCATCGGCCATTGCACCAGGCCGTCCTTCTTCAGCTCGTCTTCCTTGAGCGGCATGTCGCTGGCGCCGAAGGTCACCGTGCGGGCCTTGATCTGCTTGATGCCGGCGCCGGACCCGATGGCCTGGTAGTTCAGCTGCACGCCGGAGACCTTCTGGTAGGCCTCGGCCCATTTCGCGTAGATCGGATAGGGGAAGGTGGCGCCGGCGCCGGAAATCTCGGCGGCGGTGGCGGGCAGGATGGCGGCCGACAGGGCCACCGCGCCGGCGAGCGCCAGGCGGAGTTTGAGGTGCGATGTCATGGAAATTCCTCGTCGAGGACGGAACGTCGGAGCGAAACCTTGCCTTGCGAGGGCGGCTTCGGTCGGACGCGTAGTGCGCGGCCGCAAGGCTTTTACGACGGCCGCATTACAGTTTCATGACGCAAGCGGCGCTCTTCGAGCGGCCGAAGGCTCGATGCGTCGCGCGCGCCGGTCGTGCCGACAGAATCGTTTGCGACGCAACCGATGCGTCGCGCCGCGTGACGATCCCGGCTAAGACACCGCTTTGGTGATCGCCTGCACTTTGCTGTTCAGGTTCGATCCGAGCTTCTGAATGCCGCTTATGAGAAAGCACGCGATCAGGCCCGCGAGCAGCGCATACTCGATCGCGCCATCGCCGCGTTCGTCGCGCAGGAAACGTATCAAATTCTCCATGAGCGGCAGCATCGCCGACGAGACGTTGACAAAGACTTAAACCATTTCTTCAGCATTGCCTTGGAGAGGCGGCGAGGCGAAACCGTCGCGGGCGAGGCCGTGAGGATCGTTTCGCTCGGGGCGGGTGCCTCCGGAACACCGTTGGGAGCAAGTCGCATGATCGAAGGCAAGGTCGCATTGGTCACTGGCTCGACCAGCGGCATCGGGCTCGGCGTCGCCCGGGCCTATGCCAAGGTCGGGGCGCGGGTGGTGATCAACGGGTTCGGCGACCCCGGCAAGATCGAGGCGACGCGGGCCGGCATCGCCCGCGAGTTCGGCCGCGAGTGCCACTACAGCGACGCCGACATGAGCCGGCCCGCCGCCATCGCGGCGATGATCGCCGAGGCCGAGGAGCGCTTCGGCGCGGTCGACATCCTGGTCAACAACGCCGGCGTGCAACACGTGGCGCCGATCGAGGAGTTTCCGGTCGAGAAATGGGACCAGATCCTCGCGATCAACCTGTCCTCGGCGTTCCACACGATCCGTGCGGCGGTGCCGGGCATGAAGCGGCGCGGCTGGGGCCGCATCGTCAACATCGCCTCGGCCCACGCCCACGTCGCCTCGCCCTACAAGTCGGCGTACGTCGCCGCCAAGCACGGCATCGCCGGGCTGACCAAGACGGTGGCGCTGGAGCTCGCCACCCACGGCATCACCTGCAACGCGATCTCGCCCGGCTACGTCTGGACGCCGCTGGTCGAGGCGCAGATCCCCGACACGATGGCCGCGCGAGGCCTGACCCGCGAGCAGGTGATCGACGACGTGCTGCTCAAGGCGCAGCCGACCAAGCAGTTCGTGACGATCGAAGAAGTGGCCGCGCTGGCGGTCTACCTCGCCTCCGACGCCGCCAAGGGCATGACGGGCTCGATGCTCAACCTCGACGGCGGGTGGACGGCGATGTAGCGTCGCAATGCAGTGGAGCTCAGTCCCGTCGTGAGCGCGATCGCCTTCGACACACATGCCTTCATAAAGCGGCTGGTTCAGGCGGGAATGCCTGAGGCCCAGGCGGAGGTGCTCGCCGACGAGCAGGCCAACTCATCGGACTCAGCTTACGACCAAGACCGATCTCGAGCTTCTGAAACACGATCTCACGATCCGCGTAGGGGGCATGATCATGGCGCTCGGAGGCGTGCTCGTGGCGATCAAATTCCTAGGGCATTAGGGCCCGTTCGGACACCGGCGTCGACCGGACGTTTCTAGGCCGCCACCGGCCTGTGCATCAGCAGGCCGCACAGCCGGGCGAGCGTGGCGCGCATGTCCTTGCGGGCCACCACCATGTCGACCATGCCGTGCTGCTGCAGGTATTCCGCCCGCTGGAAACCGGCGGGCAGCTTCTCGCGGATGGTCTGCTTGATGACGCGGGCGCCGGCGAAGCCGATGACGGCGCCGGGCTCGGCCACGTGGATGTCGCCCAGCATGGCGTAGGACGCCGTGACGCCGCCCGTGGTCGGGTTGGTCAGCACCACGATGTAGGGCAGCTTGGCGGCCCGCAGGCGCTGCACCAGCAGCGTGGTGCGCGGCATCTGCATCAGCGAGAAGATGCCCTCCTGCATGCGCGCGCCGCCCGAGGCGGTGAAGATGATGAAGGGCACGTGGCGGTCGATCGCCGCCGTCATGCCGGTGATGATCGCCTCGCCCGCCGCCAGGCCGAGCGAGCCGCCCATGAACTCGAAGTTCTGCACGGCGACCACCACCTCGACGCCCTCGATCGTGCCGGCGGCCAGCCGCACCGCGTCGGGCGCCGACGTCTTGCTCCGGTTCTCCTTGAGCCGGTCGGTGTAGCGCTTGGTGTCGCGGAACTTCAGCGGGTCCTGCGGCACGTCGGGCGTGGCGATGTCCTCGTAGCGGCCCTCGTCGAACAGCGTGTCGAGCCGCTGCTTCACCGGCATCCGCATGTGGTAGCCCGAGGAGGGCACCACGTTGAGGTTGGCCTCGAGGTCCTTGTGGAACACCAGCTCGCCGGAATCGGGGCATTTCACCCAGAGGTTCTCGGGCGTCTCCCGCCGCATGAAGGAGCGGATCTTCGGCGTGACGACGTTGGAGATCCAGTTCATGCCTGCCGATCCTGCGCGGGTGCCGGAAGACCAAGCTTACTTGATCGCCGCCGCATTTCCATATAGGTAGAATAGCCCGTCTCGGCCGCCGCGTAAATGCCTGACATTGCGGGAGGATCGCGAAACGACCGGAGGCCGGGCCCTGACATTGAGCCCTGCCAAAGTCAGGGTACCGCGACAAAATCGCGGGCCGGTGTCAGGGTACGGCGACATAAAACCCTGCCAATGCCGCGTTCCGCGACACGGCCCGACATCGCGGGGTCGGACGCCGACATGGGCCTCGCGCCTCGCAAACCCGACATCGGTCAGGACGCCTCCGCCTCGTCGGCGTCGTATCGACGCCCCTCGTGCTCGAGATGGAGGTAGGTCGGGTCGAACATCGAGGCGGCCTTCAGCGCGGCGACATCGGGGATCGTCAGCACCCTGCCCTTCAGGACGATCAGCCCGGACCGGCGCAGATCCTGCAGCGTGCGGTTCATGTGCACGACCGAGAGGCCCAGCGCGTTGGCGAGGTCGGCCTGGGTGATCGGCAGCGCGAAGCTCGGGCCCTCGGCGAGGCCGACCGCCTTCAGGCGCATGAACAGCTCGCAGAACAGGTGGCCGACACGTTCGAAGGCGGTGCGCTGGCCGAGATTGACCGTCCATTCCCGCTGGATTGCGGCGGTGAGCAGCATGTCCCAGCGCAGCGCCTGATGGAGGCGCGGGTTGTCGGCCGCGATCGCCTCGAGCTGCATCCGAGAGATCGTCGAGACCTTCGCGGCGGTCAGCGTGCCGATCGAATGATCCATTCGGTCGAGGACGAAGATGTGTGTGTCGCAAAGATCGCCCGGCAGCAGGAGGGCGATGATCTGCCGGCGTCCATCCTCCAGCTGCTTGTAGCGACAGAGCCAACCTTCGACGACCAGGTTGACGTGATCCGGTTTGTCGCCCTCTCGAATGACGTCCTCGCGCGCCTCGAACTGGATCGTCGCTCCGCTCACGACTTCCAGAGCACGACGATCGTCCCGCGAGAGCCGGGTGAACCGTTCGAACTTCCTTACAAGATATTGCGGCATCTTTGTCTCTTCCGGCGAGTGACATTGGCCAGAAAACAAAAGATAGAAATAACATAAGTGATCGTCGACTTGTTTTTCCCGACGTCGCGCCGCCTGGGTGCTCGTGACCGCCGCGATCGTTGCGGTTTCTCATGATCCAGACAGCGTGCATTGCTACCGCATCAAGCGTCGTCTTACGCAACCGACGACGTGATTATTATCGGTTTGATTGCATCGATTTGTCCCTGACTGAAAATCGTCCGGCAATATTCTGTGTCTCCTTATCATTTCGAAGAGACGCGATTTGGCGTTCGGGGTCTGTTGTCGACATGGCCCGCTCGACGATCCCTTTATCACCGTCCGGGCTCGACGACGATATCACGGTGCTTTCGAAGGACGCCGGCGTTGTCGGATCGCAAACCCTGCGCCCCGAAATCGCAAAGACGCAACTTCGGATCGACGATCAGAGTCGGCGTGTTGCGACGATGACCCCATTCGCAGCAGCACCGGACCGCGACCGAAGTGCTCATGCTCCTGATGGATA
>CAXTVT010000003.1:16658-99491 GCA_964247745.1 uncultured Beijerinckiaceae bacterium | reverse complement strand
AGCTGAAGCCCAAGAAGCTCGCCAAGCGCCTGAAGATCATCGAGGCCTTCATGCATTCCGGCAACAAGCCGGAATGGATGATCCTGACCGAGGTGCCGGTGATTCCGCCGGACTTGCGCCCGCTCGTCCCGCTGGACGGCGGCCGCTTCGCCACGTCCGATCTTAACGATCTCTATCGTCGCGTGATCAACCGCAACAACCGTCTGAAGCGGCTGATCGACCTGCGCGCGCCCGACATCATCATCCGCAACGAGAAGCGGATGTTGCAGGAGGCCGTCGACGCTCTGTTCGACAACGGTCGCCGTGGGCGCGTCATCACCGGCGCGAACAAGCGCCCGTTGAAGTCGCTGGCCGACATGCTGAAGGGCAAGCAGGGCCGTTTCCGCCAGAACCTGCTTGGCAAGCGCGTCGACTATTCCGGCCGGTCCGTCATCGTCGTCGGGCCCGAGTTGAAGCTGCACCAATGCGGCCTGCCCAAGAAGATGGCGCTCGAGCTGTTCAAGCCGTTCATCTACTCGCGCCTCGACGCCAAGGGCTTTTCGGCCACCGTGAAGCAGGCCAAGAAGCTCGTCGAGAAGGAGAAGCCGGAGGTCTGGGATATCCTCGACGAGGTGATCCGCGAGCACCCGGTGATGCTGAACCGCGCGCCGACCCTGCACCGTCTCGGCATCCAGGCGTTCGAGCCCAAGCTGATCGAGGGGAAGGCGATCCAGCTTCATCCGCTCGTCTGCGCCGCCTTCAACGCCGATTTCGACGGCGACCAGATGGCCGTGCACGTCCCGCTGTCACTCGAGGCGCAGCTGGAAGCGCGCGTCCTGATGATGTCGACGAACAACATCCTGCATCCGGCCAACGGCCTGCCGATCATCGTGCCGTCGCAGGATATCGTGCTCGGCCTGTACTACGTTTCGCTGATGCGCGACGGCGAACCGGGACAATACAAGGCCGCAACGAAGAGCGAGCCGGCGATGGGCGGCGTGTTCGCCGACATGGGCGAGATCGAGGCTGCGATCCAGGCGAAGGCCGTGACGCTGCACACCAAGATCAAGGGCCGCGCCTGGACCTACGATGCCGACGGCAACCGCGTCGCGAAGATCTTCGACACCACGCCCGGTCGCATGATCCTCGGCAAGCTGTTGCCCCGGCACCCCAAGATCCCCTTCGACGTCGCCAACAAGCTGATGACGAAGAAAGAGATCTCGGGGATGATCGACATCGTCTACCGCCAGTGCGGTCAGAAGGAGACGGTGATCTTCTGCGACCGGATCATGGCACTCGGGTTCCGCGAGGCGTTCAAGGCCGGCATCTCGTTCGGCAAGGACGACATGGTGGTGCCGGAGACCAAGCCGAAGATCATCGCCGACACGACGGCGCTCGCGAAGGAATACGAGCAGCAGTATAACGATGGCCTGATCACGCAGGGCGAGAAGTACAACAAGGTCGTCGATGCTTGGGCGAAGTGCTCGGACAAGCTCGCCGAGGAGATGATGATCCGCATCTCCACCACGCGGAAGGATGATGTCGGCCGCGACAAGCCGATCAACTCGATCTACATGATGAGTCATTCGGGAGCGCGTGGTTCGCCGACCCAGATGAAGCAGCTCGCCGCCATGCGCGGGCTGATGACCAAGCCGTCGGGCGAAATCATCGAGACGCCGATCATTTCGAACTTCAAGGAAGGCCTGACCGTGCTCGAGTACTTCAACTCGACCCACGGCGCCCGCAAGGGTCTGGCCGACACCGCCTTGAAGACGGCGAACTCGGGCTACCTGACGCGTCGCCTCGTCGACGTGGCGCAGGATGCCATCATCTCGATGACGGACTGCGGCTCGGAGCGCGGCATCAAGATGCGCGCGATCATCGATGCCGGCACCATCGTGGCCTCGCTCGGCTCCCGCATCCTCGGCCGAACCACCACGCACGATCTCAACCAGGCGGACGGCACGCTGATCGTGCCGGCCGGCACGATGATCGAAGAGTGGCACATGGACCGCATCAACACCGCCGGCATCCAGGAGGTGAAGATCCGCTCCGTGCTGACCTGCGAGGCCAAGAACGGCGTGTGCGGCAAGTGCTACGGGCGCGATCTCGCCCGCGGCACACCGGTCAACATGGGCGAGGCCGTCGGCGTCATCGCGGCGCAGTCGATCGGCGAGCCGGGTACGCAGCTCACCATGCGTACCTTCCACATCGGCGGCGCGGCGCAGATCGCCGATTCGTCCTTCATCGAGTCGTCGTTCGACGGCACGGTCAAGATCCGCAACCGTCATCTCGCCCGCAACGGCGAGGGCGACCTCATGGTCATGGCGCGCAACGTGGCCATCGTCATCGAGGGTTCGGGCGGCGAGGAGCGTGCGGTTCACCGCGTGCAATACGGCGCCCGCCTCAAGGTGGACGACGGCGACCAGATCAAGCGCGGCCAGCGCATGGCCGAGTGGGACCCCTACACGCGTCCGATCATGACGGAGGTGGACGGCGAGGTGGATTACGAGGATCTGGTCGAGGGTCACTCCATGACCGAGACCGTCGACGAGGCGACGGGCATCGCCAAGCGCGTCGTCATCGATTGGCGCATGAACCAGCGCTCGGCGACGTTGAAGCCGGCGATGGTGATCAAGGGCACCGACGGCAAGATCCTCAAGGTGCAGCGCGGCGGCGAGGCCCGTTACATCCTTCCCGTCGATTCGATCCTCTCGATCGAGCCGACCGGCAAGGTGAAGGCGGGCGACATCATCGCGCGTATCTCGATGGACTCGGCCAAGACCCGCGACATCACGGGCGGTCTGCCGCGTGTCGCGGAACTGTTCGAGGCACGCCGTCCGAAGGACCACGCGATCATCGCGGAAGCCTCCGGCACGGTCCAGTTCGGCAAGGACTACAAGAACAAGACGCGTCTCGCGATCATCCCGCACGAGAGCCAGGATGGAAGCGAGACGGCCGAGCCGGTCGAGTACATGATCCCGAAGGGCAAGCACATCCATCTGCAGGATGGCGACGTCGTGGAGAAGGGCGACTACATCGTCGACGGCAACCCGGCGCCGCACGACATCCTGGCGATCAAGGGCGTGGAGGAACTTGCCGCCTACCTCGTCAACGAGATCCAGGAAGTCTACCGGCTGCAGGGCGTGATGATCAACGACAAGCACATCGAGGTCATCGTCCGGCAGATGCTGCAGAAGGTCGACATCACCGATCCCGGCGATACCGACTATCTGGCCAACGAGCAGGTCGACCTCATGGAGCTCGACCAGGTCAACGAGAAGGTCGTGGCCGCGGGTGGCAAGCCGGCGGTCGGCACGCCGGTGCTTCTCGGCATCACCAAGGCCTCGCTGCAGACGCGTTCGTTCATCTCGGCGGCGTCGTTCCAGGAGACCACCCGCGTCCTCACCGAGGCGGCGGTCAACGGCAAGGCCGACACGCTCGAAGGCCTGAAGGAGAACGTGATCGTCGGCCGGCTGATCCCGGCCGGAACCGGCGCGGCCATGGCGAAGCTCCGCAAGATCGCCACGACCCGCGACGAGATGATCATCGCCGCCAACGCCGACCAGCAGCCGCACATCGAGTTCCCCGCGCTGCCTGCGGCGGAGTAGGGCGCGGCCTCAGACCAAAGGAAAAGGCCCGCAGCGATGCGGGCCTTCTTCGTTTGGGCCGCCGCTTGCAACCTCCTCCCCGATCGCGAGCACGCGTTCCGTCTCGGAACATTGCGGTGCCGCGACGCGTCGTGAGGGGTGACCATGCGTATTCAGATGACACATCGCGCCGGCCTGCTTGCCGGCCTGCTCGCTCTCCTCGCGCCGACCGTCGCAACGGCGGGCGGCTACGGCTACGAAGGCGGATACGGTGAAGGGGGCGGTTACGGCTTGGAGGGTGCCGGGACCGGCATCGGCGAGGGGATCGGGGCCGGGTTGGGCGCCGGCTTAGGGGCCGGTCTCGGTCTCGGAACCGGCCTTCTCGGCGGCGCTGCCTATGGTGCCGACGTCGGTTACCAGCCGGGCTATGGCGGCGGTGACGAACAAGGCGTGGAGCCCCGCGGACTGCCGCCGGGCTACGCATACGGCCCGGCGCCGGTTCCCCGCACCTATGTGGTTCCGCAGACCGTGTACCATCCCGTGACGCGTGCCTATACCGTGCCGGTGCAGGGCTATCGCGTCGAGCAGCGCACCCACCTCGTGCCCGTCACCATCTACCGTCCGGTGACGACGCAGGTGCAAGTTCCGGTCACGAGCTACCGCACCTTCCATCGCACGGAAGAGGTGCCGACCACCGTCTATCGCCAGATCCATCGCGACTGTCATTGCGGGTACTGAGCGAGCACCACTCCGCACTCGATCGCGCGGCGCGCTACAGCGGCGCAGTCGGCTGCCTCCACAACGCCGAGGGCGGCGCCGGATTGAAGGGCTTGCGGCGGCCTAGGCGTCGACCGCAGGCGCCACATCGGTCTTCACCGCGGCCTGCAGAGCGTCGAGATGAGTCCGCGCGGCGTCGGCCGCTACCCGCTCCACGGAGCGAAAGCGCCTGACGAGATCGTGACCGAGCGGCGTCAGGGTGGCGCCGCCGCCGTTGCGGCCCCCGACTTGGCGCGCGGCGACCGCGCCGCCGAAAATTCCGTTCGTCTCTTCGACGAGTTCCCAGGCGCGACGGTAGGACATGCCCATCGCCCGCCCCGCCGCCGAGATCGAGCCATGCGCGTCGATGGCTTCGAGCAGTGCGATCTTGCCGGGTCCGATACGGCCGCTGGGCTCGAGATCGATCCGCACGCTCAACGAGGGCATGGACGGCTCCGCTTGTCGGGATGGTCGGGGGCGGACCTGATGGGTCGCACGTTGTGACCGAAGCTCGGTTTGATGCCAAGCCCCGAGGTCTCGCGCACAGGCCTCGACGAAGCTCGATCATGCCGGCTGTCTACGCCTGCAGTCGCGAAAGCGCCCGGACCGCCGCGGTGCACACCGCCTCGTCCTCGTGCGGCTCACCACCCGAGGAGCCGATCCCGCCAACGACGATATCCCGGTGAACCAAGGGTACGCCGCCGGCCAGCGGCATGCGGCCGGGGAATGAGAGCAGGGCGGGGTCTGCGACGATCGATTTCTGAAGATCGGCCGTGGCCGTACGCACGATGGCCGCGGTGCGCGCCTTCAGCGTCGCCGCCTCGGGCGTGTGCAGGCGAGCACCGTCGAGCCGCTCCAGCGCCAACAGCACGCCGGCCTCGTCGACGATCGCGACGGAGACCTCCAGAGCGAGCCGCTCGGCCTCCGCACGTGCGGCCTCGAGAAGAAGGCGGACGTCGGCGGCCGCAAGGAACGGTCTCGTCTTCACGATGCCGGCCTCACGACGCCGGTGCCAACACCGTCGCCTCCGTGACGTAGTGGTAGAAGCGCCCATCGAACAACGTCATCACCTTCTCGGTCGCTTCGTGCGATTCCGGTCGGATCGACGAGGCCAGACAGGCCTCGATGGCCTTCATGTCGGGAAAGTCCATCTCGAGGATCATGGCGATCGGGCGGGCGTCCGCATCGCTCTTCATCGTGCGCTGCACCCGAACAGCCGTGACGTGGGGAAAGCGACGCCACATCGGCTCGAGTTCGTCGCGGACCCGTTGGAAGAACTCGTCCTCCTGACCCGCGTGGATCGTGCCTTCGTAGATCGCGGTTCGCGTCAGCATCGCAGACCTTTCCCAGCCGGCCATCCCGGCGCGCGACGAGAACATGCGGCCGCCGGCTTCGTTCGACCGGGACGCGCGCTCGCGTCACATTCCCGACAAGCGCGAAGCCCACATGCCTGCTCTCGGCGCAGGGTGCGATCCTTGCAGGAGCGCGCCGGCTCCTGCAGCGAGCCGCGATCGTCGCCTCCGGAGCGAGATGAAGCGTTACATCGAATACGTCTGGCCGGTGTTCGGCCTCGTGGCGGTCGTCGTGTCGCTCTACTTCCTGTCGAAGGAGTTCAAGGGCGAGAGCGTGGCGTCGGGTGTGATCCACCAACTCGGCTCGATCTCCGTTGTCGATTACCTGCTGGCGTTCCTGTCCGCCGCGCTCGCCTATGCGGCGCTCGCCTGGTACGACCGCATCGCGCTGCTGCATCTCGGCATCAACTGGATCTCGCTGCCGTTCGTGGCCGTCTGCTCGTTCACGACCTACGCACTGTCCCACACCATCGGCGTCTCGGTGTTCTCCGGCGCCATGGTGCGCTACCGCGCCTATTCCTCGAAGGGGCTCACGGCCGCGCAGGTCGCCGTGCTGGTCGCGGTGTGCTCGATCACCTTCGCGTTGGGCGTGCTTCTCCTCGGCGGCGCCGTGCTGGTGTTCGAGCCGCAGGAGCTGCGCCGCGTCGCCGGCATGCTGCCGCATGTGCTGAACAACACGACGATCGCGCGGATCATCGGCGCCGGCTCGCTGGTCGTGGTCGCGGCCTATGTCGCCGGCTCGGTGCTGCGACTGCCGCCGTTTCGCATCGCCGGATACGAGATCTTCTATCCCAAGCCGGAGATCGCCGCGCGACAGTTCGCGGCCGCGCCGCTGGAGCTGATCGGCGCCACCGGCATCATCTACTTCACGCTGCCGGAAGCCGGAAATCCTGGCTTCTTCGTCATTCTGGCGATCTTCCTCGGCTCGTTCTCGGCGGCGCTGCTGTCGAACGCGCCGGCGGGTGCCGGCGTGTTCGACCTGATCTTCATCAATGCGCTACCGACGATCCCCAAGGCCAAGGTCCTCGCGGCCGTGCTGATGTTCAGGCTGTTCTACCTGCTCATCCCGCTCGCTTTCGCGATCGTCGTCGTCATCCTCTTCGAACGCCGCCGGCTGCAGCAGAAGCTGCCCGTGGCCAAGGGGGACGCGGCGACGAACGAGCCCGCCATCGCCGCGGCAGGCCGCGAGGGGTGAACTCAACCCTTCGTCTTGGCGCAATCCTTGATGAAGGCGTGCAGCTCCTTCTTGCGCAATCCCTTGCCGAAGCCCTCGGTCCGGCACTGCTCGCGGCCAGCGAGATCGGGCCGCTGCCGCACCACGCAGGCCGAGACGGCCTCGTGCTTGGCGGACCCCTTCAGTCCCTGGGACTTGGCTTTGTCGCGGCAGCTCGCGCGCAGCGCCTTGACGCCGTCCTTGCCGCTCTCGGTCTCCGAGCCCGGTGCGTCGGCGTTCGGCGCAGCCGGGTTCGACGCCGCCGGCGCGATGGGAGCCGCCGCGGGCGCAGGCGCGGTCTGTGCGAAGGCCGGTGCGGCGAGCGCCAGCGCCACGAGGACGATCAAGGCATGTTTCATGGTAGGATTTCCCGTTCGAGACGTCACTGGAACGGGCCCGCAGGCCTCGGCCTACGCGGAGCGTAAGGTTCAATCGTCCCCTTGACGCGGCGGATCGCGCCGCGGCGCGGGCTTGTCCTGTCGCGGCCGTCCCGGCGCCGAGGCATCGTCGGTTCCCTGCGGATCGCGAGCGGCTTCGGGAGGCGCCTCGCCCGGTGGAATCGAGGGCGCAGCCTGCGGCACCGTCGTCGACTGGGCCGAGGCCGGAGCGGTCGCAGACGTCGTCGCGAGGGCTGCGAGGCAGGCGACGGCGAGCCGCGCTCTCACGGGTCTCCCCTGACGGCGTCGCCGGCTCGGTCGCGGCTGAGCCCTTGCGATTCCAGGTCGGCGAGATAGGTGGGCCACCTCTCGGCCTTGTCGCGGCCGAGTTCGTAAAGGTAGCTCCAGGTGAACAATCCGGTCGAATGCATGTCGTCGAACGAGAGCCGCACCGCGTAGCTGCCGACGGGGTCGGCGCCGATCACCGCCACGTTGCGCTTGCCGCCGACCGTCTTGCGCTCGCGACGGCTGTGGCCCTGCACCTCGGCCGAAGGGCTCATCACCCGCAGGTATTCCGCCGGCAGCTCGAAGGCGGCACCGTCCTCGAAGGTGACGGCAAGCGTGCGGCCGCCGTCGCGCACCGCGATCTCGGTCGGCCATGCGGCATCGACACCCGTCATCCCTCGTCTCCGCTCTTACAGCCCCGCGTCTTCGGCGCTATATGACACCCATGCAACCCGCGACCGCTTTGGCCTCCCACGACGTCACGACCGAGGCCGCCGCCCGCGCTCCGCTCGTCGACCCGTTCGGCCGCCACATCGATTACATCCGCGTATCCGTGACCGACAGATGCGATTTCCGCTGCGTCTACTGCATGGCGGAAACCATGCAGTTCCTGCCCCGCCGCGACCTGCTGACCCTTGAGGAGCTCGATCGGCTCTGCTCGGCCTTTGTCGCGCGCGGCACGCGCAAGATCCGTCTCACCGGGGGCGAACCGCTGGTGCGGCGCGACCTCATTGCCTTGATCCGCGGTCTGTCGCGCCACCTCGTCAGCGGGGCGTTGCAGGAGCTGACGCTCACCAGCAACGGGTCGCAGCTGGCGCGCTATGCCGACGAACTGGCCGATGCCGGGGTACGCCGCGTGAACGTCTCCATCGACAGCCTCGACGCGTCCAAGTTCCGTGCGATCACCCGTCGGGGCGAGCTGGATGTCGTGCTACGCGGCCTCGATGCGGCTCAGGCCGCAGGATTGAAGGTCAAGATCAACACCGTGGCGCTGAAGGGCGTCAACGATGTCGAGCTTCCCTCGATGATCGAGTGGGCCCACGGCCGCGGCATGGATCTGACCTTGATCGAGGTGATGCCGCTGGGCGAGGTCGGCGAGAACCGCATCGACCAGTACCTGCCGCTTTCCCAGGTCCGGGCTACCCTCGCTGAACGATACCGCCTGACCGATCTTGCCTACAAGACCGCCGGTCCGGCGCGCTACGTCAAGGTCGAGGAAACCGGCGGCAAGCTCGGTTTCATCACGCCGATGACCCACAATTTCTGCGAGAGCTGCAACCGCGTGCGGGTGACCTGTACCGGTACGCTCTACATGTGTCTCGGACAGGACGATGCCGCCGATCTTCGCGCGGCGTTGCGCGCTTCTTCGCATGACGATCTGCTCGGCGACGCCATCTCGAAGGCCATCGCGCGCAAGCCCAGGGGGCATGACTTCATCATCGACCGCGCGCTTCCGGCCCCGGCGGTCGGCCGTCACATGAGCGTCACCGGCGGCTGAGCCTGGATCGAGACCGCGATTGCGCAAGCGACGCTTGACGGCGTCGACCTGAACAGGCCCTTGGCGCGTTCCATCACCGGTCTGCGCCTTGTCCCGTTCGCTCGCCATGCTCCTCGCAAGTCCATTCGCGCAGACGCTCGGCGCGCTCGCCACCGCCTTCGTGCTCGGCACGATGATCGGCTTCGAGCGGCAGTGGCGGCAGCGCAATGCGGGATTGCGGACCAACGTGCTGGTGGCGGTCGGCGCCGCCGCCTTCGCCGACTTGGGGCTGCGCCTGTTGCAGGCGGACGGCGCGACCCGGATCGTCGCCTACGTCGTGTCCGGCATCGGGTTCCTCGGCGCCGGCGTGATCCTGAAGGACGGCGCCAGCATTCGCGGGCTGAACACGGCGGCGACGCTCTGGTGCTCGGCGGCCGTCGGCGCTTTCGCCGGCAGCGGCATGCCGGCCGAGGCGGCGGCCTTGGCGTTCTTCGTGCTGGCGGGAAACACGCTGCTGCGGCCACTCGTGCGCTGGGTCGACCGCCGGCCGGTCGCCTCGGACGACAGCGAGGCGATCTATCGCGTCCACGCCATCTGCGATCCTGAGGCCTTATCGGATGTCCGCGATCTTCTCGACGCCGAGTTGACCCACGCGACTCTCCCGATCCGAGAGGTGGAGATCCTCTCGGATTCGGACGATCAGGTCGAACTCGCCGCCGTCCTCGTGCCGATCGTCGCGGAGGCCAAGGAGCTCGATGCCGTAGTCGCCGCGCTGGAGCGCTCTCCACTGATCCGCAGCGCGACCTGGTCGGCTCAGGCGACGGCCTGAGCGTCCTTGTCCGGACGCTGCGCCGGTTCGTCGGAGGACTCCGATGGTTCGTCGCGCTGCCGCTCGACCTTGAGGTCGGCGACCGCTGCGTCGAAACGCTCCCAGTCGGCGGGCGAGAGTTCCTCGCCGGTTTCCTTGATCGATGCTTTTCTTGTCTGCATTCCCTGTCCTAAGCTGGTGGTCCTGTTTTCGCTGCGGCGCGACGTGCAAGAGGCCCGAAGAAGGAGACACCCTGATGACACCTTACGGCGCCACCGTGGCTCGCGAACTGCGTGCAGCGCTCGCTCCCCTAGAGACCGTCTCGATCGTCGATCATCGATACTTGCCGGCGGCGTTTCGCGCCCTGCTCAAGAATGCACTCTTCTGGGTGGTTCCGACGCCGGCCGTCGACGTCGCGCGAGCCGGTGCCGTCGAGGCGGCAGACAAGCTAGCCGCGACCATCGAGACCGTCGGTGTGCACCCGCAGGGTATCAGCCTCGAAGTCGACCACGCCCGCGCGGATGCGATGGTCGCCTTGGAAGCGCTGATCGATGCGGTGGCGGACGCCGAGCCGACGCAAAGCGCGAAGAGCCTCGGCATCGGCTGAATGGCGGCAAGGCACGACGAAACCGCGACGCTCGGCCAAGGTTGTGCGGCCGCTTCAGGAGACATTCGATGCGTTTCGCCTTCGCCACCTTGATGGTCACCGCCGCGCTGGGCAGCGCTCACGCGGCCGGCTTCGACTGCAGCAAGTTCGAGCACCAGGCCGACGGCTCGTGGAAGGTCGTCCAGCCGCTCGAAATCCGCGGGCCTCACGGCCGCATCGATTTCACGCCGGACGAAGTCTATAAGGAGGGTCAGGAGAAGATGGGGCTCGATCTCGCCAAGCTGCTCGACGCCAATTGCTCCAAGAAGTAGACGCCGCTTCTAAGGGTTGTCCGCCGTGCAGAGCACCGGCGTCTCGTCGACCAGTCCAAGATCGGGTTTGAAGCGGTCGCGCGGCGTCGGCCGGCAGACCACAGGCGGCGGTGGTGCGGTCAGATAGGTGATGACGTTCTCGAACGGGTAGGCCGGCACCGGCACGGTAACGTGCGGCGGTTGCGGCGGTCGCGGAAGCGGTTCCACCAGCTCGACGTTGGCGAGAATCGGACGATCGAGCGGTTCGGTGAACCGGGCGGTGGCATAGCGACGATGATGACCGCCATGTCGCATCGCATGTCGCGCGTGGGACGCCTTCGGTTTGGGACTGCCGGAACCGGAGCCCGGTATCGTGAAGTCCGGCATCGGTTTGGGCAGCGTCGGCTGGGCGGATGCGGGGTCTTGTGTCGCCAGAGGCCCCTGGGCGGCCAATGGGGAGGCGCACAATACCGCAGCCAGCGGTCCAAGGGTCCAGATCGCATTGCGTATCATCTCAGCGCCCTCGCCGCCGCCGGATCGCCCGGCCTCGTAACCTTTGTCACGATCCCTACGTATAGCTTCATGAGCGGCCGCTGGACAGAGCCGGCCAACGACAAGCACGCACAAGGAGGACAGCATGTCCGTGAACGATCAGGTGGGAAGCCGCCGCGGATTCATGACGACGTTGGCCTACGGCATCGGGGCGATCGGCGTTGGCGCCGTGGCGCTGACCGGCAAGGGCAGGGCGCGCGCTGCCGAGGGCAAGTTCCCGGTGAGTCTGAGCGGCCCGGAGTGGAAGAAGAAGCTGACTCCGTCGCAATATTACATCCTGCGCGAAGAGGGCACCGAGCGTGCCTATACGAGCCCTCTGAACGACCAGCACGGAAAGGGCGTGTTCGCCTGCGCCGGCTGTTCGCAGAAAGCGTTCCGCTCGGAGACGAAATTCGATAGCGGCACCGGCTGGCCGAGCTTCTACGAGCCGATCAGGGGCGCCGTCGGCGAAAGTCGCGATTCGACGCTCGGGTTTGTGCGTACGGAGGTGCATTGCGCCAATTGCGGAGGCCATCTCGGCCATGTCTTCGACGACGGTCCGAGGCCGACGGGGCTGCGCTATTGCATGAACGGTGCGGCGATGACCTTCGAGTCCGGCGCCAGCGCTGCCTGACCCACGCTGCCTAAGGAGACAAGCGATGACAAATTTCCGAATGCCCCTCTTCGCCTTGGCTGCGGCCGGTCTCGCGATCGGCGCCGGCGCGACCATCCTGCCGCCGTACGCGTCCGCCGAGGACATGAGAGCGATGCCCGCGCCGAAGGTCGATCAGCCGGCTTCATCCGGCGGTAAGACCGAGACCGCCGTATTCGCCGGCGGGTGCTTCTGGGGCGTCCAAGGCGTCTTCCAGCACGTCAAGGGCGTGACGGCGGCCGTCAGCGGCTACGCCGGCGGCGCCAAGAACACGGCGAACTACGAGACCGTCAGTGGTGGCGACACCGGACATGCCGAGTCGGTGAAGGTCAGCTACGACCCCAAGGAAGTGAGCTACGGCCGATTGCTGCAGATCTACTTCTCGGTCGTGACCGACCCGACGACGCTCAATGCCCAGGGCCCGGACGAGGGCACGCAATATCGATCCGACCTGTTCGCAACCAACGCCGAGCAGGCCAAGATCGCCAAGGACTACATCGCGCAGCTCGGCAAGGATCACGCTTTTTCGCGGCCGATCGTGACCAAGGTGTCGGATTATAAAAGCTTCTACCCGGCGGAAGGCTATCATCAGAACTACCTGACGCTGCATCCGCACAACCCCTATATCGCTGCCAACGACATCCCCAAGGTCGAGGGACTGAAGAAGCTGTTTCCGACCGCCTACAAGGCGGACGCGACGATGGTCGCCGCGACGAACTGAATGCGAGGACGGAGCGGCGCGACCAGGTTCGCGTCGCCAATTCGGGACATCGATGACTGACGAAGCCGATCTCGACACGCGGCGCCGACGCTTGAGGTTTCGCGCTTGGCATCGCGGCACTCGAGAGATGGACCTTTTGATGGGGCGCTTCGCCGACAGCGAATTGGGTGCCCTGCCGGAGGCGGAGATCGACCAGCTCGAGCTTCTCATGGAAGCCCCGGATCGCGACGTGTTCTCCTGGCTGACCGGCGAACTCGCGCTTCCGGGCAATTACGACACGACCGTATTCCACCGTCTTCGCGCGTTCCACACGCACGCCGAGCCGCTTCACTGAAGCCGACGGGATCCTAGTGACGCCTATCTCACCGGACCGGGTCTCGTCAGTGTCTCGGTGAACGGGCGTTCACTCTCACGACGGTTCATGCGGCTCTGTAACGCCGCCAGCCTTCGGCGCGCAGCGCACAGGCCGGGCAGGTGCCGCAGCCATAGCCCCAATCGTGACGGGCGCCGCGCTCACCGAGATAGCAGGTGTGTGTCGCCTCGACGACCAGCTCGACGAGATCGTCGCCGCCGAGGCGTTCGGCGAGCCGCCAGGTGTCCGCCTTGTCGAGCCACATCAGCGGCGTCTCGATCCGGAAGCGCGCGTCCATGCCGAGGTTCAACGCCACCTGCATCGCCTTGATCGTGTCGTCGCGGCAATCGGGATAGCCCGAGAAGTCGGTCTCGCACATGCCGGCGACGAGAGTGTCGAGCCCGCGGCGATGGGCGAGCGCGCCGGCATAGGTCAGGAAGAGCAGGTTGCGCCCGGGCACGAAGGTGTTGGGCAGACCCTTGGCGTCGGTCTCGATCGCGATGTCGCGCGTCATCGCGGTCTCGCCGATGCCGGCCAAAGCCGTCATATCGATCGTGTGGTCGGGCCCGAGCCGGTCGCCCCAATGCTCCGCCAGAGCCGTCCGCAGGCGCGGTCGTCCGTCGAGCTCGACGCGGTGACGCTGGCCGTAGTCGAAGCCGACCGTCTCGACGCGTAGGTAGCGTTCCAGAGCCCAGGCGAGGCAGGTGGTCGAATCCTGTCCGCCGGAGAAGAGGACGAGCGCGCCGCTCATCCCTGCGCCCAGTCGCTCATCAGCAGATTGGCGATGGCGAGCTTCGGTGGGCAGACGAAGCCCTCGGGATGGGTGCGCGTCAGCAAGTGGCGCACCTCGTCGCGGCGAAACCAGCGCGCGTCCTCGAGCTCGACGGCATCCATCGTGATGTCGGTCGAGAGCGCCTCGGCGGTGCAGCCGATCATCAGCGAGGACGGAAACGGCCAGGGCTGCGAGGCGAAATAGTCGACGCGGCCGACCTTCAGGCCCGCCTCCTCCATCACCTCGCGCCGCACCGCATCCTCCAGCGTCTCGCCGATCTCGGCGAAGCCCGCGAGGCAGGAATACATGCCTGGCGGGAAGCGCATCTGCCGGCCGAGAAGGCAGCGGTCGCCGTCGGTGACCAGCATGATGACGACGGGTTCGAGCCGCGGGAAGTGGTGGCGCCCGCAATTGTCGCATTCGCGCCGCGAGCCGCCGATTGAGGCGCGGGTCGGTTGGCCGCAATTGGCGCAGAACGCGTTGTGCTTGTGCCAGTACAACAGGCTCTTGGCCTGGCTCAACGCGCCGACGATGTCGGGCGTGACGAGCCCTTGGTTGGCGATGGTGCGCAGGTCGATGAACGACAGCGCACCGCGCTCCTGCGAATTGTCGTGGCTCGCGGCCTCGATCAGCTTGGCGAAGATCGCGCGATCGCCGTGGCAGCCGAGGAAGACGGTGTGGGTGGCGTTGCCGAGCGCCTTGGCTTCGGCGAAGGTGAACAGCGCATCGTTGCCGGCCTCCTCGGCCTTGAGCGCCGGGATCTCGCCCGAAAGCACGACATAGCGGGTCGCGGGATGGTCGCGCAGCCCGGCGATGAAACCCTCGTCCTCCCGCTGGTTGGCCATGCGATCCAGCGTGTTGAGCGCGAATCCGGTGGTGTGCGAGCGATCGATCAAGGGGATCTCCGGACGGGGCACCCGCCGGGGCAGGGTAAGCGTCACGTAGTGGCTCGGCGCGTCGGCGTCCATGTCCGGATGGCATCGCGATGCGGCGCCGCAACAAAACCGGATTTCAACGGCCTCTTGCCGATCTCCCGACACCGTCTTCGCGAGCCTGATGATCCGCCTCCTCCGTCTTTGCCTCGTTCTGCTGGCGCTCGCGGTCGTGCCGTCCGGGATGATTCACGCGCAATCGGCGCAGGGGACGGAGACCCAGGGGCACCTCGACGCGGAGGTCCAGAAGCTCTCGGAGCGGATCGCGGCGACGGAGAAGAAGGTCGACGTCCAGCGCCCGTCGCAGGCTCAGCTCGTGGAGATCTCGACCGAGCTGGGTCCGCTGACCAGCGAGGCCCAGACCCTGGTCGATCGGCTCTCGCCGCGCGTCGCGGCCATGAAGGCGCGTCTCGACGAGCTGGGTGCCAAGCCGGAGAAAGGCGAGAGCGCCGACATCGCGAAACAGCGCACCGAGCTGGAGAAGGCCTTCCAGACCAACGACGGCCTCTTCAAATCGGCCAAGCTGCTGCTGATCAAGGCGCAGCAGCTCTCCAATTATTCCGCCAAACGGCAGCGCGCGCTGTTCACGACGTCGTTGTTCCAGCGCTCCACCAGCATCCTCAGTCCGCCGCTGTGGTTCACCGTCGCGCGCGAGACGCCCGGGAACATCTCCGACGCCGGCCGCGTCTTCCACAACTGGCTCGACACGTTCAACGAGAACCTGACCGGGGGGCGCCTCGTCGCCTTCTGGGCGGTCATCCTCGGCGTCGTGATCCTCTATTGGCCGCTGACCCTCGCCGCACGCCGCGTCATGGCAAAGGAGAGCCATATCGAGAAGCCGGGCCGCTGGCGGAAGATCCTGGTCGCCTGGTGGACCGCGATCAGCGTGTCCGGCCTCGCCATCGGGATCATGTACGGCGTCGTCTACGTGTTCAGCTTCGCCGTCGCGCCGGAACCGAGGCTGGCGCCGCTGTTCGACGCCATGCAATGGGGCGTGATCCGGCTGGCGCTCGCCGTCGGACTCTCGCGGGCGCTGTTGGCGCCGGGCCGGCGCAAATGGCGGATGGTGTCGCTCGACGACGACACCGTCGAGAAGCTGACGCGCATCGTGGTCGGCGTGGCGGCGATCGTGTCCGGCGCCAAGATCATCGAGGCGGTCAACGGGATCATCTACGCCTCGCTCGAATTCTCGGTCGTCGCGCGCGGCATCGGCGCGCTGCTGGTCGCCGGCGCCCTCGTGCTCGCGCTGTTCGACCTGCGCGACGATCCCGAGGCCGAGGCCGGTGCCGCGCCGACCCAGCACAACGGACTGTTCGGCATCGTGCGCGGCCTGCTGTGGGCGCTCATCGTCACCATGACGGTCGCGGTCCTCGTCGGCTTCATCCCCTTCGCGTCCTTCCTCGACGAGCAGCTGACGCTGGTCGCCGCGGTCGGCACGATCCTCTTCCTGCTGGTGCGTCTCGTCGACGAGAGCAGCGCCGCCGGATTCCAGCCGACCTCGCGGCTCGGGCGCAACCTGATCTACACGGTGGGCCTGCGGCGCGAGACGCTGGAGCAGCTGCCGGTGCTCATCTCCGGCTTCGCCCGGCTCGCGCTCTTCGTGGTCGCGGCGATCGTCGTGATCGCGCCCTGGGGCATGCAGTCGAGCGATCTCGCCGGCAACCTCGGCGCGCTGTTCTTCGGCTTCAAGGTCGGCGACGTCACGATCTCCATCGCGGGCATCGTGGTGGCGATCGTGACGTTCCTGCTGGTCCTGGCGGCCACGCGCGCGATCCAGAACTGGCTCGAGGATCGCTACCTGCCGACGACGCGTCTCGATTCCGGCCTGCGCAACTCGATCAAGACCAGCCTCGGCTACATCGGCTTCATCATCGCGGTGGCGATCGCGGCCGCCAACCTCGGCGTCGACTTCCAGAAGCTCGCCATCGTCGCCGGCGCCTTGTCGGTCGGCATCGGTTTCGGCCTGCAATCGATCGTCAACAACTTCGTCTCAGGCCTGATCCTGCTCTGGGAACGCGCCGTGCGGGTCGGCGACTGGGTCGTGGTCGGCTCCGACCAGGGCTACGTGCGCAAGATCAACGTGCGGTCTACCGAGATCGAGACCTTCGATCGCGCCGCCGTGATCGTGCCGAACTCCAACCTCGTCTCGGGCGTGGTCAAGAACCTGATGCGGACCGACCGGGTCGGGCGGCTCACGATCGAGCTGACGGTGCACGCCAGCGCCGATCCCGAAAAGGTGCGCGAGGTGCTGCTCGACATCACCCGCGACAACGAGGACGTGGTGTCGTTGCCCTCGCCGCAGGTGCGCTTCACCAGCCTCACCGGCGCGGCGATGACCTTCGACCTGTTCTGCTACGTCTCCGACGTGGAAAGCATGGCGCGCACCAAGAGCGACCTCTATTTCGAGATCTGCCGTCAGTTCCGGCAGTTCCACTTCTTCGATGGTCCCGCGCCGGATCCGACGACGATCAAGATCGTCGATCTCGACAGGCTCGAGCAACTGCTCAAGGCGGCGCGCCCGGCGGAGATCGAGCCGGCGCGCGCGCGCAAGGTGGGCTGATCCGAGTGCAGGCCTTCATCATCTTGCGTGTCGCGGCGCTCGGTGCCGCGGGCTTGGCGCTGGCCGGCTGCCTCGCCTCCGAGACCAGCGAACCGCCGGCGATCGCCGAGCTGCATCAGAGCGTGGTGGTGCGGCTCGATCCGTCCGAGTTGCAGGCGCGGATCTCGGCCTACCGCCGCGCCCACGACCTGTCGCCCGTGACCATCGACCCGGCGCTGATGGCGCTGGCGCAATCGCAGGCCAACGCCATGGCGCGCGCCAACCATCTCAGCCACGAGCTCGTCGGCTCGCTCGACCATCGGCTGAACGCCTCGCACCACGCCAAGGGCTACGCCGTCGAGAACGTCTCCGCCGGCTACGCCACCGCCGATGCCGCGCTGGTCGGATGGCAGCGCTCGCCCGGCCACAATGCCAACCTGCTCGACGGCCATATGCGCCGCATGGGCATCGCCGCCGCCGACGCGCCCGATACGCGCTTCAAGACCTACTGGGCGTTGATGATGACGGATTGAACGGGCAGGTTCCGACGACCTGCGTCGACGATCGCCGTCGTCGCGTGTCTTCGCCTCACGCTTGCGTCCGTCGCTCGCCGCCGCGTCGGTCGGCTGCAGTCTTCAGGCGGTCGGCGCGGCGGCGGCCGCGCAGGAGCACGGTGCCGTCGGCCCTCGGGACGGGCACCGGTTTCGGCACGCGGTTGGTGACCGCCGCGATGCGTTTGCTGAGGCGCTTGGCGTTCAGCGCGTCGGCATAGGACGTCTGTCCGGCATCGTCGACTTCGCCATCAATCATCACGCGCCTCCCGTCACGGTGCAACGGCGAGACGCTAGCCGGGACCGCCTTGCCAAACCCTTGCCCGGGTCGGGTTCGCCTGACGTTTGGTAAACGCCACGTGCTCGACGGCGGGGCGATGCGAAACCTTCTCGCCCGCGCGCCCTTCTCGGGCTAACGCTGCGTCGTCGCGCGAGACAGAACCTTTGAGCACGCTTCTCCTTCGCCATTCCTCGAGTCTCGACCACGACACCGGGCCGCATCATCCCGAGCGAGCGGATCGGATCCGCGCCATCGACGCCGAGCTCGAAGACCCACGGTTCGATGCCCTGACCCGGGAGGACGCGCCGTGGGGAGCGGCAGCCGCTGTGACGCGCGTCCACCCCGCCGGCTACGTCGCCGCCGTCGAGGCGGCCGTCCCCCAGGAGGGCGAGGACAAGGTCGCCATCGATCACGGCGACACCGTGCTCAGCCCGAAGACCTGGTCGACGCTGATGCACGCCGCCGGCGGCGCCACCGCCGCGGTCGACGCGGTCATGACGCGCCGCCATCCCAACGCCTTCCTCTCGGTGCGGCCGCCCGGCCATCATGCCGAGGTGCAGACGCCGATGGGCTTCTGCATGTTCAATTTCGCCGCCATCGCCGCGCGTCACGCTCAGGCGATCCATAGCGCGGCGCGCGTGGCCATCGTCGATTTCGACGTGCATCACGGCAACGGGACGCAGGCGATCTTCTGGAGCGATCCGACCGTGATGTACGGCTCGACGCATCAGATGCCGCTGTTCCCCGGTACCGGCGCGGTGGGCGAGCGTGGCGACCACGACCAGATCGTCAATGCGCCGCTACGCGCCGGCGACGCCGGTGACGTCTTCCGCGAGGCGATGGGCACGATCCTCGGTCGGGTCGACCGCTTCGCGCCGGACCTCGTGATCGTCTCCGCCGGTTTCGACGCGCACTGGCGCGACCCGCTCGGTTCGGTCGAGCTGGTCGAGGACGATTACGTCTGGGTGACCGAGCAGCTGATGAACCTGGCCCGCCGTCACGCCGGCGGCCGGCTCGTCTCGATCCTTGAGGGAGGCTACGACCTGGAGGGCCTGTCGAAATCGGTGGCCGCGCACGTCGAGACGCTGATGGGGGCGTAGAGAGCTATAGATCGTCCAGATCGTCGAGCGCGAAGGCGAACGCATCCGGCGCGTGGCGCGGTACGAGTCGTTCATACGCGTCGCAAGTCGTGATGTCGGTATAGCCGTCCGACGCCACGTCGGTATGGCGATGAACCCTTCGGCGGGCAGCGTCGATCACCCAGAGTTCGCGAACGCCGAAGGCGGCATGGACCAGCGGCTTGCGACGGAGATCGTAGTCCAGCGAATAATCCGCGACCTCGATGGCGAGGAGGACGTCCGGTCCTCGCGTCTCGGCGAGGCGTTTCGCTCGGGAGAAGACAATGAAATCCGGTTCGATATAATTGAGGGGGTCGAGCCTCAGACCGGTTTCCGGCACGAAGCCGTATCCCTCTGGATAGCCCCGCCCCCAGCGAAGGGTGATGGCCGCCTTGATGCTCTCATGGCGAGATCCCTTCGCCGACATCGGGACCAGCTCTCCTGCGATCAGCTCGATCCGCTCGTCCGGGTCGAGAATGCCGGCCGTGACCATCCGCTCCATGTCGGCGATCGTGAAGGCGCGGTGTCCACCGGGAGTCACGAGGACGTTCATGATGCGAAGGTAGCACCAAGGCGTGTCGTCCGCGAGAGCTTCGAAGAACCCGTCACGGCCCGTCGGGTGGTCGCCCGATCGAGGCGAACCCCTGTCCGATCGCCACGGCGGCGACCGAGACCAGAAGCAGCAGCGTCGCCGCGGCGTTCGCCTCCGGCGTCACGCCGAGCCGCAGCATGCCGTAGAGGTAGACCGGGAGCGTCGTTGCACCGGCCGGCGCCACCATCAGGGTGATCAGGAAGTCGTCGAGCGAGACGACGAAGGCCAGCGTCGCCCCGGCGACGATCGCCGGCACCAGCAGCGGCAGCGTCACTCGTCGGAACGTGCGCCACGGCCCGGCGTAGAGATCGCGGGCCGCATCCTCGAGATCCGGTCCGATCCCGCGCAGCCGCGCCCGGATCGGCAGCAGGGCGAACGGGATGCAGAACACGACATGGGCGAGCACGACGTCGACGAGCCCGGCGTGCAGGCCGATCGCCTCGAACAGCACCAGCGTCGCCACCGCGGTGACGATCTCCGGCGCGACCAGCGGCAGGGCGATCAGCGCCTCGCCGGCGGCACGGCCGCGGATCGGGCCGCCGCGCTCCAGCGCCAGCGCCGCGGGCAGCGCCAGCATGGTCGACACCAGCGTCGCGGCGCCGGCCACGACGAGGCTGTTCAGCGCCGTGCGCCGCAGGTCCTCGTTGCCGAGCGCCACGGCGAACCAGCGCGGGCTGAACCCGCCCCAGACCAGCGCGACGCGGTTGGCGTTGAAGCTGAGGACGACGAGCATCAGCAGCGGCAGGTAGAGGAAGGCGAGCGTGACCACGCCGGCGAGGCGCATCGCCGGCATCCGCCGCCAGTCGAAGCCGCGCCTCATCGATCGAGCTCGAGGCTCGAGCGCCGTCGCACACCGATCGCGAGCGCGACCAACACCAGCGCCATCAGCACGATGGAAAGCGCGGAGCCGAACGCCCAATCGCGGGCGCTCGAGAACTGCTGCTGGATCAGCGGCCCCAGCATCAGCCTGCGATTGCCGCCGAGGATGTCCGGCGCCAGGAACGAGCCGAGCGCCGGCACGAACACCAGAAGCGTACCGGCGGCGACCCCCGGCCTGGCGAGCGGCCAGACCACGCGAAAAAGAATGCGGCGGCGACCGGCATAGAGATCGTGCGCCGCCTCGATCAGGCGCGGATCGACCTTCTCCAGCGCGGCGTAGATCGGCAGCACCATGAACGGCAGGTTGGCGTAGACGAGGCCGAGCAGCACCGCGCCGTCGGAATAGAGGAAGGTCACCGGCGCCTTCGTCAGACCCAGGCCTTGCAGCGCCTGGTTGAGCAGCCCGTTGTCGCGCAGGATCAGCACCCAGCAATAGGTGCGGATCAGCAGGTTGGTCCAGAACGGCACGGTGACCGCGAGGAGCAGCCAGCGCCGGGCGCGCGGTGGCCGCGTCGCCATCCACCACGCGAGCGGCAGGCCGGCGGCCACGCAGATCAGGGTCGCCGCCGCCGCCTGCGCCAGCGAGCGCGCCAGGATCCAGGCGTAGGTCGGGTCGAGCGCGAGGCGATCGTCGAGATCGCGGTCCCAGGCCAGCCGGACGTAGGAGGCGAGCGTCGCCGGAGCGGTGACGCCGCCGTAGGGCGACGGCGTCATCAGCGAATAGCCGAGTGCGATCAGCATCGGCAGCAGCATCAGGGCGATGATGGTCAGGAGGGCCGGGGCGGCGAGCCAGGCGGAGCGGCGACCCATCTCAATCCTCGAGCGGCACGAGGGCGCCGCGCGGCAACCGGCAGGCCACGGGCTCGCCCGGCGCGAGGCCGTCCGGCAGGTCGTCGCGCTCGGCGACGAGGTGGCCACCGCCTTCCAGCGCCACGGTGCAGGCGGTGCGGACGCCGAGGAACGTCAGCGTCTCGACGACGCCGGGCAGGGCGCCCTCTTCCGGGCTCCGCACCAGTTCGACCCGCTCGGGCCGGATCGCGGCGAAGGCGGCGTTCAAGCCGGCCCGCGCGCCCGGCAGCACGTTGGCCCCCATGAAATCCGCGACGAACCGGCAGCTCGGCTTGGCGTGGATCTCGGCGGGCGTGCCGACTTGGCGAATGCGGCCGCTCTCCATCACCGCGACCCGGTCCGACATCGAGAGCGCCTCCTCCTGATCGTGCGTGACCAGCAGGAAGGCGACGCCGGTCTCGCGCTGGATGCGCTTCAATTCGCCCTGCATCTCGCGCCGCAGCTTCGGGTCCAGCGCGGAGAGCGGCTCGTCCAGCAGCACCAGGCGGGGCGCGGGCGCCAGCGCGCGGGCCAGCGCCACGCGCTGCTGCTGCCCGCCGGAGAGCTGCGCCGGTCGCCGCGCGGCCATCGCCTCGAGCCGCACCAGGGCCAGCATGGCGGCGACGCGGTCGCGCACCGCGGCGCCGCGCAGGCCGCGGCTCTCCAGGCCGAAGCCGACATTGGCGGCGACGCTCATGTGCGGGAACAGCGCGTAGGACTGGAACAGGATGTTGACCGGGCGGCGGTTCGGCGGCTCGTCCAAGACCGAGCGACCGTCGAGCCGGACATCGCCGGCGTCGGGATGCTCGAAACCGGCGAGCAGGCGCAGCACCGTGGTCTTGCCGCAGCCCGAGGGTCCGAGCAGGGTGAAGAACTCGCCCGTCTCGATCGCCAGCGACACGTGGTCGAGCGCGCGGATGCCGCCGGGAAAGGTCTTGGTCGCGCCGACGACCTCGCACAGGATCATGGAGGCAACGCGAGCACGGCGCGTGCCGTTCAGGCGTCCGGGGGCAGGGCGGCCCCGAGGTCGGCACTGTCCTCGCGCTCGACGGGCGGCGTCGGCGCCGGCTGCCGCCTGTCGAACAGCGGGAAGGCCAGGATGCCGACGAGGAAGCCGCCGATGTGGGCCTGCCAGGCGACGGGCTGGTCGCTGATGCCGCTGAGCGCCGGAAACAGCCCGAACAGCAGGTCGGTGGCGAACCAGAACACGATGAAGACCAGCGCGGTGCGGTTGGCGAGCGTGTCGCGCAGGCTCAGCGCCGGCAGGCGGTAGGCGGCGTCGAGGCCGCGCCGATCGAAGATCTGCCGCGGCTCCTCGTTGGGGCGGAACACGAAGCGCACCGCCGCGCCCATCGCGCCCGAGACGGCGCCGGAGGCCCCGATCACCAGCCCGAAGCTGGCGTAGTTGGCGAGCCATTGCGCCAGCGCGCCGGCGATCGCGGCGGCGCAGAGCATGAGCAGGAAGCTCGGGGTCGAGAAGCGCCGCGCCACGGCCGAGCCGAAGGCCACGAGCCAGATGCAGTTGAAGCCGACATGGGCCCAGCTGGCGTGGAGCAGCGCGTAGGTGAGCAGCGTCCAAGGCTTCAGCTGGCCGTCGCCCAACAGGAAGCCGATCTGCTGGGCGAAGATCGGGTTCTGCGCGACGATGGCCTGGTAGCTGTCGACCAGCGCCACGGATTTCGGAAACAGCGCCAGCGTGATGCGCGCGGGGATGAAGGCGAGCTGGGCGACGAGGCCGTTGTCGGCCTCGTTGCTGATCAGCGCGCGCAGGCCGTGGATGCCGAGCAGCACCCCGCAGACGACGACGATGACGGCGGGCACGTTGAAGGCCGGTTCCCGGCGGCGGCGGGCGGGGCGCGGCGGGTCGGACGGGAGCGCCTCGGTCATCGCCACGCCCTAGTCGACGTCGTCGACGGCGTCGGGCCCGCCACCGTAGACGCGCTGGGCCAGCGCCGCCTCCATGAAGTCGTCGAGCTCGCCGTCCAGCACATCGTCGGGCGTGCCCGACGTGTGGCCGGTGCGCAGGTCCTTCACCAGCTGGTAGGGCTGCAGCACGTAGGAGCGGATCTGGTGGCCCCAGCCGATCTCGCCCTTGGAGGCTTCGGTGACGCTGGCCTCGGCCTCCCGCCGCGCCATCTCGGCCTCGTAGAGCCGCGCGCGCAGCATGTTCCAGGCCGTCGCGCGGTTCTTGTGCTGCGAGCGCTCGTTCTGGCAGGCCACCACGATCCCCGAGGGAATGTGGGTGATGCGCACCGCCGAATCGGTGGTGTTGACGTGCTGCCCGCCGGCGCCCGACGAGCGGTAGGTGTCGATCCGGCAGTCGCTCTCCTTGACGTCGATGTCTACCTTGTCGTCGATCACCGGGTAGACCCAGACCGAGGCGAAGCTGGTGTGGCGCCGCGCCGCCGAATCGTACGGCGAGATGCGCACCAGCCGGTGCACGCCGCTCTCCACCTTGGACCAGCCGTGGGCGTTGTGGCCCTTGACCAGCAGCGTCGCCGACTTGATGCCGGCCTCGTCGCCCGACGTTTCCTCGACGATCTCGACCTTGAACTTGTGGCGCTCCGCCCAGCGCGCATACATCCGAAACAGCATGCGCGCCCAGTCGCAGCTCTCGGTGCCACCGGCGCCGGAATGCACCTCGATGTAGGTGTCGTTGCCGTCGACCTCGCCCGACAGCAGCGCCTCGACCTGGCGCCGCTCGGCCTCGGCCAGCACGGCCTTCAGGGCGGCGAGGCCCTCCTTCTCGGTGTCGGCATCCGCCTCGTCCTCGCCGAGCTGCACCAGCGTGACGGCATCCTCCAGCGAACCGTCGAGCCCGGCCAGCGAGCCCAGCCGCTCCTCGAGATCGGTGCGCTCGCGCATCAGCTTCTGCGCGGCGTCGGCATCGTCCCAGAGCTTGGGGTCCTCGACCTTGGCGTTCAGCTCGGCGAGGCGGCGCGTCGAAGCCTCGACGTCAAAGATGCCTCCTCAGCAGCCCTACGGACTGCTTGATGGTCTCGGCGAGCGCTTCGGCTTCGGCGCGCATGGGCGGGTCGGACTCTCCGGTTGGCGAGGGCTGTCAGGTGGCAGAAGCCGCGCGCGATGTAAACGCGGCGATTGCGTGCCGGCACACTATGCGGTACGGAAGCCGAAGACAAGTCTTTGTTTCGGCTGCGATACCTGCAATGAGCGATGGCGCGAGACCTGACATTTCACCCCGCCAAAGTCGCGGTACCCTGACAAAATCGCGGTCCAATGTCAGGGTACCGCGACACAGAACCCTGTCATTGCCGCGTTCCGCGACATGGCCCGAATCCGGGGGGTCGTTCGCCGACATGGCCCCCGTCACGCCGTTTCAGGCACCACGCCGCAGCCGCGCCAGCTCGGCGGTGAAGTCCGCGCACCAGCGCGCCGCCTCGTCGGCCGGCAGCCACTTCGTCATTTGCGGGACGATGATCTCGTACATCCCCTCGTCGTTGCGGCTCCACGGCACCGTCTGCGCCGCCCGCGCCTCGGCCATAATGCGCGTTAGCCGCGCCCGCACCCGATCGGGATCGCCCCGGCCCACGAAGGGCTGCGCCGGCTCGGCGGTGGCGAAGAGGTCGGGCTGATAGGAGTTCATCGACACAGGATGGCAGGGTCGTTCAACCGCTGCGAGTGCTGCGTGAGGATATCCCCCGCTTGACGCACGCGTCGGCGCAGGCATCTTGCGATCGAACATCACGCCACGGGATTGATTTGACGATCGACGATTTCCTCAGCCGGTGGACCAACCTCGAAGGCGGCGCCGAGCGAGCGAACTACCAGCTGTTCCTGACCGAGCTGTGCGACGTGCTCGAGGTCGCGCGGCCGCAGCCTGCCGGCGCCACCCACCTCTACAACGACTACGTCTTCGAGCGCGCCGTGCGCCCGCGCGACAGCGCCGACATCCACGCCCCCAAGCGTATCGACCTCTACAAGAAGGGCTGCTTCATTCTCGAAGCCAAGCAATCCCGTCTCGCCGGCGCCCGCAACGACCTGCTGAAGCAAGGCGGATCACAAACGAGTCTGCCGCTCGACGAACCGGAGAAGCTTGGCAAGCGCGGCACCGGCGCCAAGTGGGACGCGATGATGCGTTCCGCCCGCCAGCAGGGCGAGCGCTACGTCTTCCTGCTCGATAAGAGCCAGCCGGCGCCGCCCTTCCTGATCGTCTGCGACGTCGGCCATTGTCTCGAACTCTACGCAGACTTCTCCGGCACGGGCCGCGACTACACGCATTTCCCCGACCGCAACGGCTTCCGCATCTACCTCGACGACCTACGCAAGCCAAAGCTGCGCGGGCGGCTCAAGACCGTCTGGACGGACCCGCTCTCGCTCGATCCCACCAGGAACGCGGCGCGCGTCACGCGCGAGATCGCCAAGCGCCTCGCCGCGGTCAGCAAGGCGCTTGAGGCCAAGGGCGCCAATGCCGAGGACGTCGCGCATTTCCTGATGCGCTGCCTCTTCACGATGTTCGCCGAGGATATCGGCCTGTTGCCGGAGGCGAGCTTCTCCAAGCTGCTGGAGAAGAGCGTCGCCGACCCCACGCATTTCGGACATCGCCTGAAGGCGCTCTGGAAGCACATGGACGAGGGCGAGGACTTCAGTCACGTCGTCGAGGCGCGCGTGCGCAAATTCAACGGCGGCCTTTTCAAGACCACGACCGTCTTCGAGCTGGGCAAGGAGGAGATCGGCGAGCTGCTCGCCGCCTCCCGCTACGACTGGAAGGAGGTCGACCCGGCGATCTTCGGCACACTGTTGGAGCAGGCGCTGGACAAGGCCGAGCGGCGCAAGCTCGGCGCGCATTACACGCCACGCGCCTACGTGCAGCGCCTCGTCGACGTCACGATCATGGAGCCGCTGCGCGCCGACTGGCAGGCGGCGCTGACCAGGGTCGAGCAGGCTAAGGACGAAGGTGACAATGCCAAGGCCATCGCCGCCGCCCGCGCTTTCCACGCCCAGCTCTGCGCCACCCGCGTGCTCGACCCGGCCTGCGGCACCGGCAACTTCCTCTACGTGTCGCTTGAGCTGATGAAGCGTCTGGAAGGCGAGGTGCTGGAGGTGCTGGCCAAGCTCGGGCTGGAGACGTTGGGGCTGGAGGAGGTCGACCCGCACCGCTTCCTCGGCCTGGAGATCAACCCGCGCGCCGCCGCCATCGCCGAACTGGTGATCTGGATCGGCTATCTGCAGCAGCATTATCTCACCCGGACGGGGCACCCGAGCGAGCCGATTTTGAAGGATTTTAAAAACATCAACTTTGGGCTGCGCGGCGGGTACGACGCAGTGCTGACGTGGGATGGATATCCGGTGCCGACGTTTGTCGAGCGGGATAGTAAAAAAATTGCGACGTACCCGCGGGCGCGACTACCGGTGTGGCCAGAAGCGGAGTTCATCGTCGGCAATCCGCCGTTTATCGGCAACAAACGCATGAACGATAGGCTTGGCACAGAATACAGTAGCGCCCTTCGTAAAGTCCGAACAGATGTTGCCGAAAATGCTGATTTCGTAATGTATTGGTGGAGTGAATCTGCCAAACTACTTGCCGAAGGGCGCATACGCAGATTTGGGTTGGTTTCCACCAACTCGATTGTAATGATTTTTAATAGGGCGGTTGTCCAATCTTATCTCGGCGCTAAAAAAAGTGTCTCAATAATTTTTGCTATACCCGACCATCCATGGGTGATCGGCGATCAGTCTGCCTCCATCAGAATTGCGATGACGGTCGCTCGAAAGGGTGTCTTCTCCGGTTCTCTGCAACAGGTCTTAAATAGAAAAGGTGGATTTGCCGATAGCGATACCCTCGGTCCCGCGAAAATCGGTCCAATCAATTCTATGCTTTCAATCGGCGCCTCTCTAGCGAGCGCTAAGCCTCTTTTGCAGAATAAAAAGTTATCTTTCATGGGTGTCATACCTGTGTCTCTCGAATTCGTATTAAGTGAAGGCGTGGCAGAGCGAATTAAGATCCTTGATCAAAAACAAGACAGTATAATAAAACCTTATCTGGGTGGTCGTGCGCTTGCCTACAATCGAAATAGCAAACCCATCATAGACTTTTTCGGGCTTACGGCCGAGCAATCACGACAGAATTATCCTCACGCATACCAGCATGTTCTAGAGAAGGTTAAACCTCTTCGAGACCAGGTTATCCGCGATAATCATCGAAAGAATTGGTGGATCTTCGGCGAGCCGCGGCCTGGTTTAAGGGAGGCGATCAAGGACATACCTTTTTTCATCGCAACAGCTGAAACTGCTAAACATCGATGGTTTACTTTCGTAAAAAATGAGATAATACCGGATCAAAAAATCAGAGTCGTAGCATCGGATCAGTTTTGGCTTTTAGCTGTGATGAGTTCGCGATTTCATACGACGTGGTCTTTTGCCATTGGCGGGCGCGTGGGTAAGGGAAATGACCCTGTTTATAATAATACGACTTGTTTCGAACCACTCCCGTTTCCGCAAACAACCGACAAGAATAAAACGTCCCTTTCATCGGCCGCTTATGCCCTTGAGCATCATCGAAAAACAGCTCTCGAAAATAACAACGAACTAAGTTATACGGAAATCTACAACGTCCTCGAAAAGCTCAAGATTGGCACGGCGCTGACGCCGAAGGACGAGGACGTCAAGGATCGCGGCCTCGTGCTCATCCTCAAGGAGTTGCACGAGCAGATCGACCGGCTGACGGCGGAGGCCTACGGCTGGCCGGTCGACCTCTCCGACGACGAGATCCTCGCGCGGCTCGTCGCGCTCAACGCCGAGCGCGCCAGGGAGGAGGCCGCCGGCCTCGTGCGCTGGCTACGGCCCGAGTACCAGATCCCGCGCTTCGGCAAGCAGGTCGCCGCCGCGCAGGAAACCACCGGCGAGCTCGACTTGCCCGAAGTGGTGGCGCCCGTGGCAGCGGTTGGTCTGCCCGCCTTCCCGTCGAACCGCCAGGAGCATCCGCTGGTCGTGGAGCGTGCCCTGCGCGCCGCCGGGCGTCCGATGACGGCCACCGAGATCGCGCGCGGCTTCAACCGCGGCGGCAAGCGCGTCGAGCAGCGGGTGATCCAGGTTCTCGGTACGCTGGTGCGCTACGGCCGCGTCACCGCAGACGGCGACCGCTTCGCTGCTTGAGGTTCCCCCTCACCCCGCCATCGCGATCACGTCGCGCACCTTCGGGTACACCTCGGTCCGCCAGCGGCGGCCGCTGAAGACGCCGTAATGGCCGACGCCGGTCTGGACGTGGTGCACCTTGCGGTAGGGGCGCAGGTTGCGGCAGAGGTCGTGGGCGGCCATGGTCTGGCCGAGGCCGCAGATGTCGTCGCGCTCGCCCTCGACGGTCAGCAGCGCGGTGCGGCGCAGCGCGCCGGGATCGACCTTGCGGCCGGAGATGACGAGCTCGCCCTTGGCCAGGGCGTAGGTCTGGAACACCTCGCGCACCGTCTCGAGGTAGAACTCGGCCGAGAGGTCCATCACTGCGAGATATTCGTCGTAGAAATTCTTGCCGAAGGCGTAGCCCGCGGCGTCGCCGGCGACGAGCGCCGATCCCATGTCGGCCCAGGCCTTCTTGTGGCGCTCCGGGTTCATCGCGAGGAAGGCGGTGAGCTGTAGGAAGCCGGGGTAGACGCGCCGGCCCGCGCCCTTGAAGCCGGCCGGCACGGCGTCGGTGAGTTTTTCCTCGAACCATTCGATCGGCTTAGTCAGCGCCAGCTTGTTGACCTCGGTCGGGTTGCAGCGCGCGTCGACCGGGCCGCCCATCAGGGTCAGGCTGCGCGGCTGGGCGGGATCGTCGTCCTCGGCCATCAGCGCGGCGGCGGCGAGCGCCGGCACCACCGGCTGGCACACGGCGACCACGTGCGTGCCCTCGCCGAGCGTGCGCAGCATGCCCATCACCTCCTCGACGTAGGTCGAGAGCGAGAACGGGCCGGCCGCCCGGGGCACGTCGCGGATGTTGTGCCAATCGGTGATGTAGACGTCGTGGTCGATCAGCAGGGTCTGCACGGTGGCGCGCAGCAGCGTCGCGAAATGGCCCGACATCGGTGCGACGACGAGCACGCGCGGCTGCGCCTGCTCCAGGTCCTTCTTGAAGTGCAGCAGGCTGGCGAAGGGCGTCGCGGCGACGACCTCCTCCTCCACCGCGACGCGGCGGTTGCCGATGTCGATCGGTTCCAGCGCGAAGGCCGGCCGGGACTCGTCGATGCGGAGGGCGGCGAAGACGTCGAGCTTGGCGGCCGCCGTCGCCATCGTGCGCGGCGCGAGGCTCGGCCACGGCAGCCGCAGGTTGGTGGCCATCAGCGATGCGAGCGGCCGCATCAGGTCGAAGGCGGTCTTCTGCGCCTGGTAGGCCTGGTAGATCATGGGCTCTCCAACGACCTTCACGCGAGCCCGGGCGTGTCGTAGATCATCGCCGACAGCCTACCGCGTTCGGCCTCGTCTTGAGAAGCGCGACGTTGTCCGCGCGTCGCCGTTGGCGCATAGACCGCCGGCACAGCGCAGGGAAATTCGAACCATGGGCCTCCTCGTCGAAGGCGTCTGGCACGACAAGGGCTACGGGCAGGACGCGCGCGAGGGCCGCTTCGAGCGCGACGCGTCGGTGCTCCGCAACTGGGTGACGACCGACGGCGCGGCCGGTCCGAGCGGGGAGGGCGGCTTCAAGGCCGAGGCCGGCCGCTACCATCTCTACGCCTCGTACTTCTGCCCCTGGGCGACGCGCTGCCTGATCATGCGCAAGCTGAAAGGCCTGGAAAGCGTCATCTCGCTGTCGATCACCGACTGGCTGATGCTGGCGGACGGGATCACCTTCCACGAGCGCGACGGCGTCGTGCCCGATCCGATCCACCACGCCCGGTTCCTGCACCAGGTCTACACCGCGGCGAAGCCGGACTATACCGGCCGCGTCACCGTGCCGGTGCTGTGGGACAAGGCGCGGCGCACCATCGTCTCGAACGAATCCGCCGAGATCATCCGCATGATGAACGCGGCCTTCGAGGGCTGCGGCGCCACCGGAGCGGACTATTATCCGCGCGACCTCCGCCACGAGATCGACGTGGTCAACGACCTCGTCTACGACCGGGTCAACAACGGCGTCTACAAGGCCGGCTTCGCCACCACGCAGGCCGCCTACGAGGCTGCCGTCCACCCGCTCTTTGAGACGCTCGACCTGCTCGACCATCGCCTGGCGGCGCAGCGCTTCCTGACCGGCGACGCGATGACCGAGGCCGACATCCGGCTGGTGACGACGCTGCTGCGCTTCGACCTCGTCTACGTCGGCCACTTCAAGTGCAACCTCAAGCGCATCGCCGATTACCCCGCGCTCTCGGCCTACCTCGAGGACATGATGAGCGTGGACGCGGTGGCCTCGACCTTCCGCGCCGACCACATCAAGAACCACTATTACCGCTCGCACCCCTGGATCAATCCGACCGGAATCGTCCCGGTCGGCCCGGAGGACGAGCTCCTCGCCCCGGTGGCCGGGGCCGCCGCGTCATGAGCCTGCAGCCGACGGGCGGGCGCGAGATCGTGCCCTACGAGCCGGAGGCGGCGATCCGCGTCGGCCTGAGTCCGCGCGAGCAGATCGAGACGCGCTGGGGCCTGATCCTGGTGATCTTCATGCGGCTGCTCGCGGCCTTGTGGATCCTGCAGGGCCTGGGCGAATGGGCCTCGTTCATGGTGCCGCGCGGCGCGATTTTCGACCACATGACCAAGAGCCAGACGGCGGTGGTCATGTTCTTCGCGGTCATCGATTTCCTCGCCGCCGTCGGCCTTTGGCTGGCGACGCCATGGGGCGGCGTGCTGTGGCTGTTCGCGGCCGTGGCGCAGGTCCTCGTCGCCCTCGGCGTCAAGCACAGCTTCTCGACCGCCTGGATCGCCTCCGACGTGGCGCTGATCGCGCTCTATTTCACGCTGACCTGGCAGGCGGCGCGGGCGGCGCAGCGCTTCTGAGCGCGCGGCCGGCTTTAGGTGTTCGGAAAGGTTCGTGCTAGAGCGCGCCTCCGCCGATCCTTCAAGACCTCCAGCGAAGCTCCCATGTCCGATTTCATGCGTGAAGTCGACGAGGAATACCGTCGTGAACGCACGATGCGGTTCCTGTCGCGCTACCAGATCCTCATCGCGTTGGTCGTCGTCGCCATCGTCGCCGGCGCCGGCCTGTGGCGCTACGCGATTGATCGCCGCGTCGCGACGGCGGCGGCCGACAACAGCCGCTTCGCCGCCGCCGAGAAGGACGCCACCGACGGCGCCGCCGCGGCGGCCCGCACGGGCTATGCGGGGCTGATCGCCGACGGTGTCGCAGGGTACCCGCTGCTCGCGGGCATGCGCGAGGCGGAGGAGCTCGCCCCGGCCGATCCGGAGGGCGCGGCCAAGCGCTTCGACACCATCGCCTCGGGCGAGGGCGGCAGCCAGGCGATGCGCGACGCCGCCCGCTACCGCGGCGCCTTGCTGCGGGTGGATCGCGAAGACCCCAAGAAGTTCGAGGACCAGTACGGCCGTTTCGCGCTCGACGGGTTCGCCTTCCACGCCGGCATGCGCGAGCTGCTGGCCCTGACCGCGCTGAAGCGCGGCGATCTCCCGGCCGCCCAGCGCTTCCTCGGGGAGATCGTCATCGACGGGACGGCGCCGCCGCCGCTGCGCAACCGCGCCCAGGCCTTCCTGGAGCTGGCCCGCTCAGGCGCGGCGAGCGTCAGCGACAAGGCCGCGCCCCCGGCCACGATCACGGGCGCACCGGCCGCCGCCTCGCAGCCGGCGCCCACGGCGGAACCGCCGGCGCCGGCACCCGCGCCGACACCGCCCGCCGCCGCGTCGCGCTAGGTGTTCACCGTCGCCATCATCGGCCGGCCGAACGTCGGCAAATCGACGCTGTTCAACCGCCTCGTCGGCAAGAAGCTCGCGCTGGTCGACGACCGTCCCGGCGTCACCCGCGACCGGCGCGAGGGCGAGGCGCGGCTTGGCGACCTGCGCTTCACCATAGTCGACACGGCGGGGCTGGAGGAGGGCGACGCCGCGAGCCTGTCCGGCCGCACCCGCGCCCAGACGGAAGCCGCGATCCTCGCCGCCGACGCGATCTTCTTCGTCGTCGACGCCCGCGTCGGCCTCACGCCGGACGACCGCGCCTTCGCCGCGCTGGTGCGCCGCGCGGGCAAGCCGCTGATCCTCATCGCCAACAAGGCCGAGGGCCGCGCCGGAGGCGACGGCGCGATGGAGGCCTATCAGCTCGGGCTCGGCGACCCCGTCGCGCTCTCAGCCGAGCACGGCGACGGCATGGCCGAGCTCTACTCGTCGCTGCTCGAGGCGCTGCCGGAGCAGACCGCCGCGCCGGAGGAGCAAGAGGCCGAGGCGCCCAAAGAGTTCGACGACGAGGAGGACGGCAGCGAACTCGATGCCAGCAAGCCGTTGCGCATCGCCGTCGTCGGCCGCCCCAACGCGGGCAAGTCGACGTTGCTGAACCACATCCTGGGCGAGAACCGCCTGTTGACCGGCCCGGAGGCCGGGCTGACGCGCGACGCCATCGGCGTCGATCTCGTCTGGCGCGGCCGTCAGCTGAAGATGTTCGACACCGCCGGGCTCCGCCGCCGCGCCCGGGTCGAGGACAAGCTCGAGAAGCTCGCCGGCGCCGACGCGCTGCGCGCGGCCAAGTTCGCCGAGGTCGTGATCCTGCTGCTCGACGCCACTAAGCCTTTCGAGAAGCAGGATCTCACGCTGGCCGATCTCGTCGTGCGCGAGGGCCGGGCGATCGTCATCGGTCTGAACAAATGGGATCTCGTCGCCGACAAGACCGGCGAGCTGCACCGGCTGCGCGAGGAGGCATCGCGGTTGCTGCCGCAGATGAAGGGCGCGCCCGTCGTGCCGCTGGCCGGTGAGACCGGTTACGGCGTCGAGCGCCTGATGGAGGCCGTCATGGCCGCCGAGCAGACCTGGAACAAGCGCATAGCCACCGCGCGGCTCAACCGCTGGCTCTCCGCCGTGCTGGAGCAGCACCCGCCTCCGGCGGTCGCCGGACGCCGCATCAAGATCCGCTACATGACCCAGCTGCGGGCGCGGCCTCCCTATTTCGTGATCTTCGGCAACCAGCTCGAGGCACTGCCGACCAGCTACGAGCGCTTCCTGCTGAACGGCCTGCGCGAGACCTTCGCGCTCCCCGGCGTCCCGCTACGGCTCTCGCGCAAGACCAGCGACAACCCGTACAAGGACCGGCGCTCGCCTCAGCGCTGAACGGCGCCGGGATTTGGGATGGGACGGCTCGCCTTATCGCGGAAGATCGAACGTTCGCCGCCCTGATATTTCTCGAGCAGCCGGTCGGGCGACCGTGACGTCGCACGGCACCTGGGGGCGGTGCGACGTAGCCGCCACCGAGCGGCGATCAGTGGCCCGCGTCCGTGCCGTGCGACATCGTCGGGCGACCGGCGAGAATCTCTCCGACATGCTGGCGAAACCACGCCTCGCGCATATCGCGGCTCGCGGGCTGGCCGGACGCGATTACACTGGTGTCGTGGGGCGGCTCGACAGCCGACAGCGGAGAGGCGGCGAGCATGGTGGCGGATAGGGCGATCATCAACGACTTGGGCACGTCGGCCTCCTGAGCGTTCATCGACGCTTCAGAATCTAGTCGTCGCCAAACGGCCGACAAGGGCTATCCGTACCGAAAAGTTCGGTTATTTGCGACCTCATCCGGCTCGAACGGAGGTCACGAAGCTGCGCGCCTCGTCGTGGAGGACGGTCGATTGCCGAGCCAGGCTCTGCGCCGACGCGAGCAGCCGCGTCGCGGCCGTCCCGGTGGTCACCGCGCTCTCGCTGACCTTGTCGAGCTGCGCCGAGACCTCGGCGGTGAGTCCGGCGGTGGCTTGGGTGCCCAGCATCATGTCGTGGGTGGCGCCGCCCTGGCTCTCGAGCGCATCCGTCATCTCGCGCGTGACCTGCGCCATCTCGGCGATGGTGCGACTGATCTGGGAAATGGCCCCGCCGGCGCCCGAAGCGGCCGTGCGAATCGCCTCGATCTGGCCGCGGATCTCCACGGTCGACTGGGCCGTCTGGTCGGCCAGCGCCTTCACCTCGCTCGCCACGACGGCGAAGCCGCGACCGGCATCGCCGGCGCGAGCGGCCTCGATCGTGGCGTTCAAGGCGAGCAGGTTCGTCTGGCGGGCGATGCCGTTGATGAGATCGACGATGCGCCCGACCTGGGTCGCGGATACCTCGAGGTCCTTGATCGAGGCGGTGGTGCGATCGGCCTCGACGACGGCTTGGCGCGCCACTTCGGTCGAATAGGCCATCCGCTCGTTCAGCTGGCCCACGGCTCGGGTCAAGCTATCGGTGTCGCTGGCGATCGTCTGCATCGTCGAGGATGCCATCTTGGTGGTTCCCGCGACGGTCTTCACCTCGCGCGACGTCCAGTCGGCGAAGCCGAGCAGGGACTCGGCCGAGCTCTGCATCTCCATTGCGGAGGACGAGACGTCCGTGACGATCCGCCCGACGACCTCCTCGAAACGATCGGCCATCGAGAACATCAGGCCGGCGCGTTCGTCGGCGGCGCGCTCGCGCATCACCTGCTGCTCGCCGCGCATCTGCGCGGTGTCGGCCAGCGCCTTCTGGAACCCGGCGAGCGCGCGGCTGATCGCCCCGATCTCCTCCTTCCAATGCGTGTTGGGAATGGCGATCGACGTGTCGCCGTCTGCGAGCCGCCGCGTGGCCTCGGTGAGCCGCCGGATGGGGCGGGCGAGCAGGCGATGCAGCGCATAGGCGAGAAGCGCGGCGAGGGTCATCTCGACGACGGGCTGGAGGAGGCCGGTGCGGTAGGCCGCCGCGAACGCCTCGGAGCGGCTCTCGTCGCGCTGGTCGAGAATCTTCTCTTCCTCGGAGGCGATGGTGCCGAGATGCTTCAAGATGACGTTCAACGGGCCATCGGCGCCGAAGGCCGCGCTGATCGACACCGTCTTCGCGCCGGCGGCGAGTCCATCGAAGACCTCGTGCTGCCACACCCCGATCGACGCGGCGAGTTCGGCGAAGCGCGCCTGCTGCTCACGGTTGGCCGCGGTCAGCATCTTGATCCGCGTCAGCGTGACCTTCAGCTCCTTGTCGGAGGCCTGCGCCCTGTCGAGGAAGCTTCGGTCGCCGGTGAGCAAAAACGCGCGGACGTCGCTCTCCTGCTTCAGGATGCCGATCCAGACGGTTCTGGTCGTCCCCAGAACCTCGTGGCTGCGGATCGCGCTGCGATCCGACGCCTCGATGTGGATCAGGCTTTGGAACGTGAGCCACCCACCGCAGAGGCCGACCGCGATGATCAAGCCGAAGCACGCCAACAGCTTCGTAGCGATCGTGCGATCGACGACCCATGCCATCACGCCCTCCCGCATCTCACACCGGCCCGCAATCATGCTCGTCCATGATCCGACCGAAGCAGACAGAAGTTAAGGCAGCGACAACTCGGCCGATCGGCCGAGTGCGGACTGAAGCTTTACGTTACGTCAGGGTCAGTCCAGCGCGTAGAACACGACGATCGATAGTTCCTTGTATTCGCCGTAGGGAGATACTTGATAGTACATGACACCCGACCCGTCCGCTTCGCGCTTGCCGAAGGCGATCTTCGCCGAGGGCTTGGCATCCGTGGCGGCGACCTCCGCCCATTCGACACCGTTCCAGACGCCGATCGGCGCCGCGGCGTCCCTCTGGTGGATGTCGTTCAGGATCGACAACGTGCCGACCGGCGTCACCGCGCTTTTCTCGTCTGGCGGAAAGCTGATGCCCTTCAGCACCTCGGCGGCCTCGCCGTCGGGTACGAGGCTCACGCCGCCGTCGGCGGCACGCTTCACCTCCACCTTGACCGCCGCACCGGCCCTGGCGTCGGACTTCATGTGGAGCAGGTGCTCGTATTGCGCCTCCGTGACGCCCATGTGCCGGTCGTAGGGCAGGGGCTGGCCGGGCTTGTTGGAGGTGACCGCCTTCTTGAACCAGTCCATGTTGTCCTGGACGGCGTGGCGATACTGCCGCGAGATCGCCTGGTCCTCGGGCGCCACCGAGAAGCTCATCGCGTGCCCCGAGATGGTGCCACTCTTGGGGAGGTAGGCGTCGAGCGGTCCTGCCGCGTAGGCGGCGATCGGAAAGGCGAATGCGGCGCCCGCGATCAGGCTGGCGAGGGGTCGAGACATCGGACGGACTCCAGTCATGCTTTTCGAACGCGGGATCGCTCTGGGGGGCGCGTGTGGCACGCCGAACCGGTGCTCGCAAGGCGTGGATGGTCTCCCGTTGGACCCCCTCGCGGCCTTGTGCCGCCGCCCGCGAAGGCGCACTTAGGACTAGGCCCATCCGCCGCTCGGCCGAGGAGACCCCGTTCATGAGAGCCCTCATCGTCGTCGACATGCTCAACGACTTCGTGACCGGCACCCTGGCCAACGAAGCACGGGCCATGGCGATCGTGCCGTCGATTCGTCGCCTCATCGACCACGCTCGCGCCAACGAGGATTGGGTCGTCGTCTACGCCAACGACGCGCACCGCGCCGACGACCGCGAGATCGGGGTGTGGGGTCGCCACGCGATGGCCGGCACGCATGGTGCCGCCGTGATCGACCAGCTCGCCCCGATGGGCATCGAGCGCGAGATCGTGATCCCGAAGCGCTTCTACGGCGCCTTCGACGGCACCGATCTCGAGGACACGCTGTTCGACTTCGAGGTGGAGGACGTGGTCCTCGCCGGACAACACACCCATTGCTGCGTCCGCCACACCGCTTACGGCGCCTTCATGGCCGGCTACGACATCATGGTGCCGACCGATGCGGTCTGCGCCATGGAGAACGTCGACCACGAGGCCGCGCTGGGCTACCTCAAGGACAGCTACGGTGCGACGCTGACGACGTCGACCGCCCTGATCGGGCGTCCGGTCTTGCGCACCGCATCCTTCAATCCCCGCATGTGACGCTTGTGGGGCCTCGGTCGCGGGCCATATCATCTGACGATCGGCGATCCGCGCCGGTCCTCATCCGGTCCATCGCCATGACGGAACTCAACAGCAGCCTGTTCCCCTTCGCCGCCCCGTCCCTGCCCGCCGCGGCCTACGCCGGCGTGCGGTCGCGCCGCATCGCGGCCTTCTCCGTCGACTTCGTGCTGGTGTCGTTCGTGGCCGGCCTGCTCTCGATCGTGCTCTTCGTGGCGACGTTCGGGCTTTCGCTCGTCGTCCTGCCGTCGCTCTGGCCCTTCGTCGCCTTCTTCTACAACGGCCAGTCCTTCTCCGGCCGCCATATGGCGACGCCCGGCATGCGCCTGTTCGACCTGCAGGCCCGCGCCGTCGACGGCACGCCGCCGAGCTTCATCGCCGCCGCGGTGCACGGCGTCCTGCTCTATCTCTCCTGGCTGTTCCCGCCGGTGTTCCTCGCCTCGCTGGTGATGCCCGACAAGCGCTGCCTCCACGACGTCGTGGCCGGGCTGATCGTCGTGCGCCGCCCGGATTGATGTTTCGCGCCGACCGCCTGGGTCGGCCGCTCACCAGTGCCGGCGGCCTGTCCCTCGCGCTGCTCGATCTCGGCATCGGCACCGCACGCAAGGTCGCGGGTTTCTGTGCGCTGCTCGCGCTGGGCTGGCTCTACTTCCGCGAACTCGCGCTCGGCCAGAGCCTGCACCAGATCTTTCCCGGCGCACCGGATCCCGATCTGCGCGAGACGCTGTGGGTGGCGCTGCTGCTGATCCTGGCGCAGGGCTGGGACATCCCGACCGACCATATCACGGCACATTTCGAGAAGGTGGCGCGACGCCTTCCGCGTCGGCTGACGCCGATGTCGCCGACGTCGCCGCCGTCGCCGCGTTGGGCGATGGTGTCGGCGGCATCGGCCATGCATCGCATCGTCGGACCCGTCAGGATCGTCGAACCCGTCGTCGTCCGGCTCGGCCGCTTCATGGATTTCTGCGTGGCGATCGCCAACAAGCTCGGCGCCTTCGCGGTGCTGGTCTACATGGTGTTCGTGGCATGGCAGTTGGCGCTGGGCGGGCAGACCGTGCGCAGCCTCTATCCCGCCGCGGCCGACCCCCGCGTCGACTTCCTCGCTGACCTCTGCGTCTACGTCGTCGTGCTGGCGTGGTGGGCGACGCCGTTCGAGCAGATCGCCTTCTTCTGGCAGCGCCTGCGCGAGCGCCGCGCGCTGTAACCCGGTGGCGGCCGGGCGCGCCTTCGGCTACGAAGCGCCACCGTTCCGACGAGCCCGCGATGCGCCTTTCCAAGTTCTTCATGCCGATCCTTCGCGACAATCCGAAGGAGGCCGAGATCCTGTCGCACCGGCTGATGCTGCGCGCCGGCATGATCCGGCAGGAGGCGGCCGGCATCTACTCCTGGCTGCCGCTCGGCTTTCGCGTCCTGACCAAGATCGAGCAGATCGTGCGCGAGGAGCTCGATCGCGCCGGTGCCGTCGAGATGCTGATGCCGACGCTGCAGCTCGCCGACCTCTGGCGCGAATCCGGCCGCTACGACGCCTACGGTCCCGAGATGCTGCGCATCCAGGATCGGCACAAGCGCGAGATGCTCTATGGCCCGACCAACGAGGAGATGATCACCGCGATCGTTCGATCCGGCGTGAAGTCCTACCGCGAGCTGCCGAAGAACCTCTACCATTTCCAATGGAAGTTCCGCGACGAGCAGCGTCCGCGCTTCGGCGTGATGCGCGGCCGCGAGTTCCTTATGAAGGACGCCTATTCCTTCGACGTCGACGAGGCCGCCGGCCGGCGCTCGTACAACCGCATGTTCGTCGCCTACCTCCGCATCTTCGCGCGCTTGGGGCTGACCGGCATTCCGATGCGCGCCGAGACCGGCCCGATCGGCGGCGACCTGTCCCACGAGTTCATCGTGCTCGCCGACACCGGCGAATCGGGCGTCTTCGTCGACAAGGACGTGCTCGGGCTGCCGATCCCGCCGCCCGACCTCGACTACGAGGGCGATCTCTCGCCGATCGTCGCGCAATGGACCACGCTCTACGCCGCCACCGAGGACGTGCACGACCAGGCTCGCTTCGAGGCCGAGACTCCGGCCGAGCGTCGCGTCGCCACGCGCGGCATCGAGGTCGGCCAGGTGTTCTTCTTCGGCGACAAGTACACTCGCCCGATGAAGGCGATGATCACCGGCGCCGACGGCACCGACCGCCCGGCGCAATGCGGCTCCTACGGCGTCGGCGTCTCGCGGCTGGTCGGCGCGATCATCGAGGCCTCGCACGACGACGCCGGCATCGTCTGGCCCGACGCCGTGGCCCCGTTCGCGGTGGGGCTCGCCAATCTCAAGGTCGGCGATGCCGCGACCGACGCCGCCTGCAAGACGATCTACGACGCGCTGACCAAGGCCGGCGTCGAGGTGCTCTACGACGACATCGACGACCGACCGGGCGGCAAGTTCGCGAGGCTCGACCTCATCGGCTTGCCGCACCAGGTGATCGTCGGTCCCAAGAGCCTCGCGGAAGGCAAGGTCGAGCTGAAGTCGCGCCGGACGGGTTCGCGGGACACGCTGCCGCTGGCGGCGGCGATCGCGCGGTTCACGGATGATGACGCCAGGCCCTGAACCCGGCACCCGGGCCGAAACCGCCCAGACCCATCATCGGCGGCCTCAGACCTTTGGCCCCTATCGCCCTGCGCCAATCCTTGTAGCTTCCTGCTCGAACATGCGGAGGCTCGATGATGATCGCACGATCCCTCAGGCGCCTTGCGGTGACGCTGCTGCTGTCGTCCGTGGCGGCCGGCGGCGCCGCGGCCATGACCTTCCAGCCGACCTATGTGGATGGCCGCCCCGGGATCGTCGCCGTCGGTCAGATCACGCTCGACACGCCGGCCGAATTCGCCGCGGTGCCGATGGCGCCGGGAACCCAGGTCTACCTCAACTCGCCCGGAGGCAACGTCGGTGCCGCGGTTCAGCTCGGCTCGCTGTTCCGGAGTCGTGGGATCACGGCGGTGGTCGCCGGCGTGACCGAGGAGGGGGTCGCCGTGCCGGGCGCCTGCTATTCCGCCTGCGTCTACGCGCTGGTCGGCGCCGGCCGCCGCGTCGTGCCGGGCCGCAGCCGGGTCGGCATCCATCGCATGCAGGCCGCGACCGAGGACCTCACCGGCGCCTACGAGCGCGCCGAGCATCGTGCCGCCGCCTCGACGCTGAAGGGCTATACCGCCCGCATGGGCGTCGATCCCTCGATGATCTCGTCCGCCGAGCGTACGCCGTCCACGAGCATCCACGTCCTGACGTCTCGCGAGTTGCGCCAGTGGGGCGTCGCCAACGGTCGCGACTAGGCGGGGTCGTCCACGAGACGCGTCGCCGCTCCTCGATCGTAGCGGCGCCAGCGCCGGATCGCGAAAGGCGTGGTGGCGAGATAGGCGACGGCGAGGAGGATCATCATCTCCATCGGGAACGTCGCCAGAAGCAGCAGGGTCGCGGCGACGGCGAAGAGGATCGCCATGAAACGCTCGCGCGGAATGCGGCCGATCGTCTTGCCGGAAAAGAACGGGATGCGGCTCGCCATCAGGAAGGCGACCAGGATCACGTAGCCGATGTCGAGGCCGACCGGCAGGCGCGTGCCCGGCGCGACGAACGACGACAGCTGCACGTAGAGCGGCAGCAGACCGACGATGGCGCCGGCGGGCGCCGGCATGCCGGTGAAGAAGTTGGCGTGCCAGGCCGGTCGATCCGGATCTTCCAGCATGGTGTTGAACCGGGCGAGACGCAGGGCCGCCGCGATGACGAACACCAGCGCGGCGAACCAGCCGAAGCTCGGGATGCGGTGCAGGGAGGAAAAGTAGAGGATCAGGGCCGGCGCGACACCGAAGTCGACGAAGTCCGCCAGGGAGTCGAGCTCCGCGCCGAAGCGGCTTGTTCCGCGCAGCGCCCGGGCCAACCGGCCATCGAGCCCATCGAGGATCGCCGCGACGATGACCGCCAGCACCGCCGTCTCGAACTTGCCCTCGATCGCGAAACGGATCGAGGTGAGCCCCATGCTCAGCGCCGCCAGCGTGACCAGATTCGGCAGCACGACACGGATCGGGATTTCCTTGAAGCGTCGACGGCGCGCCGTGGGAAGCCGTTCGCCGAGGGCATCGTAGCCACCGCCCGCGTCCTCGACGTCCTCGGGGGTGTGGAGGCGCAATCTCGTCATGCTGGCGGACCATAGGCAGCTGCCTCCGGCACGGCAAGCCGCGCGCCGGGCCTCGAAAGGCTTGACGCGCCTCCTCGCTCCTTTCTATACGAAGGGCCACGGCCGGTTCTCCGGCCATCAGGCGTTGAGCCTCTTCGCTCGCGCCTCACTCGAATTCGTGGACCATCATGGCGAATACATCGTCGGCCAAGAAGGCCGTCCGTCAGATCGCGCGGCGAACCGCCGTCAACAAGTCGCGCCGCTCGCAGATGCGGACCTACCTCCGCAAGGTCGAAGAAGCGATCGCGACCGGCGATGCGACTGCGGCGGCGGCGGCTTTCGACACGGCGGCTCCTCTGCTGATGCGCGCCGCGCAGAAGGGCATCGTTCACAAGAACACCGCGTCGCGGACGGTGTCGCGTCTGTCGAAGCGGGTACGCGCGCTGGCGAGTTAGCTTTCACGACATCGCGCAAATCGAAACCCGGCCCCAGGCCGGGTTTTTTATTGCCCCGAGGGATCACCGGCGCGTGATCGCGGTAGCGCTGACCGGTCTTTTAAATCGCAGGTGAAACAGGCTCTTGCGAGCTAAGCCACGAGCGCCCTTCGAACGGTTAATGGGGCAAAACGGCAACGGCCGCGTTCTTCGCGCGAAGACGCGAAATGTTGCTTGGCCGTAACATGTCCGGATCCGCGGCGAACCCGCTGCAAAGGTCCGATGCCGAATCAACCGCTTAATCGAAGCAAGGTGCTTCGCGTCGGCGTCGTTCGGCCCTACTTCCATGAAGCTTCTTTGACGGTTCGATAAAACGGGGCCTTGCCGGTCTTAAAGCCTGTGCTACGGTCACGACATGGCCGGGGACGCCGTCGAGGCCAAGCAAGCGTCTTCCCCGTTCGCCCTCTCGAAATGCAGGACGCGCATCCGCCGCGAAGGTGGCGGAACGTCTTTGCGTTTTGTTGAGGCCAAGGCGTGTAACGCGATGCAGAGGCAAGGCGCTTAGCCTTGTCGACATCATCGTGACGGAAGGTTCGTGCGACGATGCACGGGCCGGTTGCGGAGGGTTGAGAATGAGTTGGCGATCGCGATTTGTACCGTTGCTCGAGCGGGTGTTCGGTCGCAGCGAGCCGGTCGAGCGTGTCGCCAATCGATCGGGTTTCGTCGATCGGGGTGTGACCTAGGTCGTCCTCGTCGCGCCCTTCGCCTCCGTCTCCAAGCCTCCTCCAGTCGTGAGTTCGTCCCATGTCGAAGCCGATGGCCGACGTGCGCTCTTTTTCGCACCGAGAGTCGAGCCTGCCGATGCAAGCCAGCGAGAAGTCCGGAGAACTTTGGGGCCGGATCGCCCGCCGGCTGCGTGCGGAGCTCGGCGAGGAGGTGTTCACCTCCTGGTTCGGGCGCCTGGAGCTCGACGGGATCGCCGACGGCACCGCGCTGCTCAGCGTGCCCACCAAGTTCCTGAAGAGCTGGATTCAGTCCCACTACCAGGAGCGGATCCTCAAGGTCCTTTCGTCGGAAGTGCCTGAGATCCTCGGCCTGTCGATCGCGGTCCGCTCCTCGTCGCGGCTGATGCCGCAGCGGCCCCAGGCCTTCGAGGGAACGCTCGGCGAGCCGGTGGAGCGCCACGACGACGTGCCGGCCGCGGCGCGCACGCCCTTCTTTCCGTCCGCCGAGACGGTACGGCCGACTGCCGCGACGCGAGACTCCTCGGACGGCGATGCCCTCACGGGCTCCCCGCTCGACAAGCGCATGAGCTTCGAGACCTTCCATATCGGGCGATCGAACCAGCTCGCGCACGCCGCCGCCCAGCGGATCGCGACTGCCGCCCCCGAGGAAGGCCTGATCTACAATCCGCTTTACATTCACGCCTGCGTCGGTCTCGGCAAGACCCACCTCCTCCAGGCCGTGGCCCATGCGGTGACGACGCAGCGTCGCCGGGTGATCTACCTCACCGCCGAGAAGTTCATGTACGGCTTCGTGCTGGCGCTCAAGGCGCAGACGTCGCTCGCCTTCAAGGAGCGGCTGCGCGGTATCGACGTCCTGATCATCGACGACGTGCAGTTCTTGCAGGGCAAGTCGATCCAGCAGGAATTCTGCCACACGATCAACGCGCTGATCGATGCGCGCAAGCAGATCATCATCGCTGCGGACAGGCCGCCGGCGGACCTCGAGAGCCTGGAGGAGCGTGTGCGCTCCAGGCTCTCGGGCGGCCTGTGCGTGGAAATCGGCGCCCTCGACGAGGCGTTGCGCGTTCGCATGCTGGAGTCGCGCGTGGCGGCGGTCAGGACGAACGTGCCGGGTTTCGACGTGCCGCCGGCGGTGATCGCCTACGTCGCCTCTGTGATCCAGACCAACGGGCGCGATCTCGACGGCGCCGTGAACCGGTTGATGGCGCATGCCTCGCTCACCCAGACGGCGCTGACCGTCGAGACCGCCGAGGTCGCCATCCGCGACCTCGTGCGGATGCGCGAGCCCAAGCGTGTCAAGATCGAAGATATCCAGAAGCTGGTCGCGACGCACTACAACGTCAGTCGGGCGGACATCCTGTCTTCGCGCCGCACGGCCAACGTCGTGCGCCCGCGGCAGATCGCGATGTACCTGTCCAAGGTGTTGACGCTGCGCAGCCTGCCCGAGATCGGCCGCCGCTTCGGCGGGCGCGACCACACGACGGTGCTGCACGCGGTGCGCAAGATCGAGGGGCTGACCGGCAGCGATCGCTCGCTGTCCGACGAGGTCGAACTCTTGAAGCGCATGCTCCTCGACTGAGCGCCCCGCCGGCAAGAAAAAGCCGGGCTCGGAGCCCGGCTTTTTACAAGATCCTGACTGACCTCAGGACTTGGACATCGTCACCGACACGTTCTTGATGTCGGTGCCGGTCGGGTTGAGCGTCACCGACTGGCGACCGCCGCGGGCGGCGATGCCGATGCTCGCGGTAAAGCCCAAACCCTTGACGAAGGCGGAAATCTGTGTCGGCGTCACCTTGCCGGAAATGTGGCCCTTGGCCCCGCGGGAGGTCTCCTCCCAATCGCCGGAAATCTCGTTGCCCTCGGCCGCCACCGTGCTCACGACGTTGAACTTGTAGCTGTCGCTGGCGCAGGTCAGGTTTTGCACCATGCTGTTGCCACCGCCGCCGACATCGTAATGGGCCCGGCAGCGGAGCCGCTCCTTGGCTCCGTTGTCGGCGGAGACAGTGCCGGTTCCGGTCCAGTTGCCCTCGAAAGACGAGAAGGGACCGGCGGCGTAGGACGGTGACGCGGTGGCGATCAGCGCGAGCGATGCACCGGCGAAAACGGCCCGAAGCAGGAAACCATGACCAATCATCGAAAACATCCTCAAGTGCCGTTTCGGTCGGCTGGAGCTTGGTTTTGGAACCGTGAAACGTGTGGTCGCGAGACGCGGTTCCTCTCCGCTTCTACATGAGCGCTTCGCTGTTGCCTACGTACAACGTGGGCTCGTGCCGCGCCGAAAGGTCCGGCCGTGCCAGCGAGGCGTCGCTGGCAATGTTATGCAAACAAGCCACCGCATTCCGGGCGCTCTGCCTGTCTAGGTGGAATATCCCGCCATGAGATCCTGAGCCGCAATGATCGTCTCGAAAGTCCCGCGCATCGGTCACGCATTTCGCGAGATCGCGATCCCGTTGTTCTTCCTGTTTCTCTGGGACGTCGTCGTCACGATCCTCTACTTCAAGGTGACGCCGCACGTGCGGCCGATCGAACTCCAGTTTTCGCTGTTCGGCTCGGCCCTGGCGCTTTTCGTCGGCGTGTCGGTGAATGCCGCCTACGGCCGCTGGTGGGAGGCGCGCGGCCTCTGGGGCCTGATGATCAACGCCTCGCGCAATGTCGCGCGCCAGGCGCTGACCTTCTGCGACGAGACCGTGCCGAACGCCCGGCTCGGGCTCGGCCGCGAGATGGCGCGCGCCCAGATCGCCTACGTCAACGTGCTTCGGGCGTCGCTGCGCGGCCAGCCGATGCCTCCGGAAGCGACACGCTATCTGGCGCCGGAATGGGCGGCCGCGCTCGGAGCGATGGTCAACAAGCCGAACGCGATCCTGACCGACGTCGGGCGCTTGGCCACCGAGGCGCATCGTCTCGGCATGCTCGACCCCTACGCCCGCGTGCGCATCGATGCGACGCTGGTCGACATCGCCAACGCGCAAGGCGGGATGGAGCGCATCAAGAACACGCCGCTGCCCTCGCAATACCGCTTCTTTCCTTCGTTCTTCGCCAAGATCTTCTGCATCATCCTGCCCTTCGCCGTGGTGCAGGATCTCGGCATCTACACGCCGGTCGGCTCGGCGCTCGTCGGGCTGATGTTCCTGATGGCCGTCGAGATCGGGCTCGACCTGATGGATCCCTTCGCCAACTCGATCTACGACGTGCCGATGACCGCGATGTGCCGCACCGTCGAGATCGATCTGCTGCAGATGATGGGCGAGCCGGCACCGGAGAAAATCCAGCCGATCGACAACGTGCTGTGGTAGGCGGCTGCCGATGACCGATCTCGCCAACCTCGAACACGACACGCTGTCCTCCATCGCCGCTGCGGCCGACGAGGCGGCGCTGGAGTCGGCACGCGTCGCCGCGCTCGGCAAGAAAGGCGCGATCTCGGCGCTGCTCTCCACCCTGGGCAAGATGGCCCCGGACGAGCGCCGCGCCCGCGGCGCCGAGATCAACGTGCTCAAGGACAAGGTCGTCAGCGCGTTCGACGCGCGCCGCGAGGTCCTGAAGGCGGCGGCGCTGGAGGCGCGGCTCGCCGCCGAGACCATCGACGTCACGCTGCCGGTGCGATCCGGCCCGCTTGAGACCGGGCGCATCCACCCGATCAGCCAAGTGATGGACGAGCTCTCGGTGATCTTCGCCGACATGGGCTTCTCGATCGCCGAGGGACCGGACATCGAGACGGACGATTTCAACTTCACCAAGCTGAACTTCCCGCCCGACCATCCGGCGCGCGACATGCACGACACCTTTTTCTTCCCCGCCGCCTCGGACGGCACGCGCAGGCTGCTGCGCACCCACACCAGCCCGGTGCAGGTGCGCACCATGCTCGGGCGGCAGCCGCCGATCCGTGTGATCTGCCCCGGTCGCACCTACCGCTGCGACTCGGACCAGACCCACACGCCGATGTTCCATCAGGTCGAGGGTCTGGTCATCGATCGCACCGCGAATCTCGGCCATCTCAAATGGGTGCTGCAGGAGTTCCTGCGCGCCTTCTTCGAGGTCGACGAGGTGAAGATGCGCTTTCGTCCGAGCTTCTTCCCGTTCACCGAGCCCTCGATGGAGGTCGACATCCAGTGCCGCCGCGGCGATGGCGAGATCCGCTTCGGCGAGGGCGACGACTGGCTGGAGATCCTGGGCTGCGGGATGGTGCATCCCAACGTGCTGACCAATTGCGGGATCGATCCCCAGGTGTACCAGGGCTTCGCCTGGGGCATCGGCATCGATCGCATCGCCATGCTGAAATACGGAATGCCGGACCTCCGCGCCTTCTTCGAGAGCGACGTGCGCTGGCTCGAACATTACGGCTTTCGCCCCTTGGACATCCCGAGCCTGATCGGTGGGCTCACGGCCTGAGGCCGGCCACGGCCGGCATCACGGTCGCGTCGTGCCGCCGGGTCCTGACCAGGTGTCGCCCGGCGCCAGCGCCAGGAAGCGATCCGCCGCGATGCCGCGTTCGCTGAGCGCCTTCGCGAGCGCGGTCCTGGGCGCCGACCGCCCTTCGTCGGCGAGGGGAAACGTGCCCCAGTGCACGCCGAGCCCTTGGCGCGCCCCGCAATCGAGCATGATCCGCACGGCTTCGCCGGGATCGACGTGCTGGGTCTGCATGAACCAGCGTGGTTCGTAGGCGCCGATCGGCAGGACGGCGACGTCGATGGCGGGGACGAGCCGTCCCACCTCGCGAAAGATCGCGCCGTCGCCATAGCCGGTGTCGCCGGAGAGGTAGACGACGCCTGCGGGCGACAGGATCGCGTACCCGCACCAGAGCGCCATGCGCCGGTCGCGGAGCGAGCGGGCGGACCAATGGTGCGCGGGGGTGAGACGCGCGGCGATGCCGCCGCCGAGATCGACGGTGTCGCCCCAGTCGTGCGTCGCGGTCACGATCCCGGCGCCCGCGCGCGCGACGATCGCATCGTTGCCGAGCGGCGCGACGAGGTGGGGACGGTCGCGCGCCCAGAGCCGCCGCAGCGTCGCGAAATCCATGTGGTCGTAGTGATTGTGGGTCAGCAGCACGGCGTCGATCGGCGGCAGGGCTTCGAAGGCGATCCCGGGGGCGTCGACCCGGCGCGGCCCGGCCCAACTCACCGGACTGGCGCGCTGGGACCAGACAGGATCGACCAGAAGGTTGCGGCCGGCCATCTGGATCAGCAGGCTGGCATGGCCCACCATCGTGATGCGCAGTCCCTCGACGCGCGCGTCGGGCACGACCTGCCGGCCTTCGGCCGCGACCGGCCAGCGTTCGCCGCGCCGCGAGAACCGCCAGCGCAGGAGATCACGCCAGCCCTTGTCCGTGTTCGGATGACCCGGGTTGAAGAAGCGCGTGCCGTCGAAATGATCCGACGTCGCGCCGCCGTGATAGCGGTTCTTCGACATCCGGCTTGTCTAGGCGACGAATGCGGCGATCCACCGGATGCCGGATGGTGCGGGCGGTCGGAATCGAACCGACACTCTGTCACCAGAACCGGATTTTGAGTCCGGCGCGTCTACCAATTCCACCACGCCCGCGTGGGCGACGTCATGCCATGCGTCGTCCGCGCGGTCCAGCAGGAGCCGCGTGCCCGCGTCCGTGAAATCACCTGTGATAATCACAGCGCAAAGCCCGTCGAGAGCGGCCGAAGCCTTGCCCGAGAGCGTCGCCGAGGGAACGGTCAGTGCCAAGCGAGCGCCGCAAGGGCGCGCGAAGGGACGGAGAACGCCGTGGAGATCGTCGGCATCGAAGGCATCGAGGGTGTCCACACCATCGACATGTGGTTTTCCTCGCGGCGGCAATGCTGGATCGTCGAGAGGCGCGAACCCGACGGGTCGGTGATCGGCCTCTCCTTCGCTGCGCAGGACGAGGACGACGCGGTCGCCTGCCTCCTCGAATGGCTGAGGACGCACGACGAGACCCACCTCGTCGGGCGCGCGGCCCAGGTCGCGGTCGAGGCCGCGAAGCGACGGCTCGACCGCGCCGCCTGACCTACTCGTATGTGAGGATGAGGGTCGACAGCGGCGGCAGGGTCAGCACGACCGACTGGGTTTCCCCGTGCACGCCGATCTCCTCGCTATGGACGCCGCCCATGTTGCCGAGATTGCTGCCGCCGTAGATCGCGGCATCGGTGTTGACCGATTCCTTGAAGAAGCCGGCCTTCGGCACGCCGACCCGGTAGTTCGTGCGCGGGACCGGCGTGAAGTTCGAGATCGCCACGGCGAGGTCGCCGTGCGCCCCGAAGCGGGCGAAGGCGAACACGCTGTTCTCTGTGTCGCCGCCGATCAGCCACTTGAAGCCTTCCGCCTCGCAATCGCGCTCGTGCAGCGCGGGCGTCGCGCAATATTTATGGTTGAGGTCGCGCACGAGGCTCTGGATGCCTTTGTGGTTGGGCTGCTCGAGCAGGTGCCAGTCGAGCGAGGCATCGTGGTTCCACTCCTTGGCTTGGGCGAATTCGCAGCCCATGAAGAGGAGCTTCTTGCCGGGATGAGCGAACATCCAGCCGAGATACGCCCGCAGGTTGGCGAAACGCTGCCACTCGTCGCCCGGCATGCGATCGAGCAACGACCCCTTGCCGTGCACGACCTCGTCGTGGCTGATCGGCAGGATGAAGTTCTCCGAGAAGGCGTAGAGCAGCCCGAAGGTCATCTGGCTGTGATGATACGAACGATTGACCGGATCCTCCTGGATGTAATGCAGCGTGTCGTGCATCCAGCCCATGTTCCACTTGAAGCCGAAACCGAGGCCGCCGTTGTAGGTCGGCTGCGAGACGCCCGGCCATGACGTCGATTCCTCGGCGATGGTCATGACGCCCGGAGCCGCCTGGTAGGCCACCTCGTTCATCTTGCGCAGGAACGCGATGGCTTCGAGGTTCTCGTTGCCGCCGTACTGGTTGGGCACCCACTCGTTGGCCTTGCGCGAATAGTCGAGGTAGAGCATCGACGCCACCGCGTCCACGCGCAGGCCGTCCAGATGATATTGGTCGAGCCAGAAGCGCGCGTTGGCGATCAGGAACGCCTGCACCTCGCGGCGCCCGCAATTGTAGATGTAGGTGCCCCAATCCTGGTGGAAGCCCTGGCGGGGGTCGGCATGCTCGTAGAGATGCGTGCCGTCGAAGCTGGCGAGGCCGTGCGCGTCGTTGGGGAAATGCGCCGGCACCCAGTCGAGGATCAGGCCGAGCCCGGCCTCGTGCGTCTTGTCGACGAAATAGGAGAAATCCTCCGGGGTACCGAAGCGGCTGGTCGGCGCGAACATCGACACCGGCTGATAGCCCCAGGAGCCGTCGAACGGGAATTCCGTGATCGGCAGCATCTCGATGTGCGTGAAGCTCATGTCCTTGCAGTAGGGAACCAGCGTATCAGCCAACTCGCGATAGGTGAGCCGCCGGTTTCCCTCACCGGGCATGCGCCGCCACGAACCGAGATGGCACTCGTAGATGGAGATCGGCTTGGCGCGGTCGTCGACGGCCCCGCGCTTGGTCATCCAATCGCCGTCCTGCCAATCGTAGCGTGGCAGGCCGTGCGCGACCGAGGCGGTCTGCGGCGGATGCTCGGCCTGGAAGGCGACCGGATCGGCTTTCGCCGGCACGGTCTCGCCGTTCGGCCCTTTGATCTGGAACTTGTATCGCGCGCCGACGCCGACGCCGGGGATGAAGATCTCCCACACGCCGACATCGGAATGCGCCCGCATGGGGTGGCGTCGCCCGTCCCAGTCGTTGAAGTCGCCGGTGACGCTGACGTTGCGGGCGCTCGGCGCCCACACGACGAAGCGCATGCCTTGGACGTTGCCGTGCCGGATCGGGTGCGCGCCGAAGATGTAGTAGAACACCGTGTCGTTGGAGTGCGTGATCGCGGCGATGTCGTAGTCGGCCAAAGCGGAGCCGAGCGCGTAGGGATCGTGGAGCACGTGGCCGAAGCCGTCCTTCGTGATCTTGATGCGGTAGCCCGGGCGCTCCGGTGCCTCGATGCGGGCGACGCGCAAGCCGGCGGGATGCACGCTCTGGAACGGCGCGATCACATCGTCCGAATGGTAGGCGAGAAGCTCGACCTCGTCGCCCCAGGGGATGAAGGCGCGGATGTCCCACACGCCGGGCGCGACCTCGTGCGGGCCGAGGATGGCGAACGGATCGCCGTGAGCGGCGGACACGATGGCCTCCACGGCGCCGCGGTCGACGGCTTCGCCGACCGGCGGGGCCTCGTGCGTCGTGTCGTGGTGAGCCGTCATGCATCCTCCAGAACGTAATCGAGCAGCGTCAGAACGCCCTCGATCGGAATATCGATCCAATCCGGGCGGTTGCCCGCCTCGTAATCGATCTCGTAGAGCGCCTTCGACAGGGTGTGCAGGATCAGCAGCCGGCGCTGCGTGCCGGCATCCTCGATCCACACCGAGCTGTCCTTGACGTGCTCCATGTAGGCGTCGACGAAGGTCTGCGAGAAGCCCATCAGCTCGTCGTTGAGACGCGAGCTGACCTCGGGCAGACGTTCGGCGATGCGTCTCCGCGCGGTGGCGACGGCGTAGGCGAAGGAGCGCAGCATGCCGGCGACGTCGCGCAGCGGCGTGCCTTTGGCGCGGCGCTCGTCGAGCGTGCGCGCCGGTTCGCCCTCGAAATCGATGATCACGACATCGCCCTTCACCACCAGCACCTGCCCGAGATGGTAGTCGCCGTGAATGCGCGTCTTGATGGCGCCGACCGGCTCGATGGCGCAACTGTCGATCAGGTCGTAGCACTCGCGCTTGCGCGCGATCAGGCGCTGCGCCAGAGCGCGCGCATTCTCGCTGGCGAAGCTCCCGATCTCTTCCAGGTGACGGAAGGCCCGGTCGGCCAGCGCGACGGCGTCGCGTCGCGACTCCTGCACGTCTTCGAGCGTCAGAGGCTCGGCGGCGAAAGCCGGGTCGGCGGTGGGATGGGCCAGCGCCTTGTGCATCTCGGCCGTGCGGTGGCCCAGGCGCCGCATGTGCGGGGTGTAGGCGTCGAAGCCCTGGGCGAGATCCTCGCTGCGGCTCTGGTCGCTGCCGAAGGCCATCGCGTCCATGATGCGCGTCAGCACGTTCAGGGTCCAGGTCCAGGCGTCGCCCTGGTTGCGCACGAAACGCTGCAGGACGGCGAGAGCGGTCACGGTGCCGTCGGCCGCGACGTGCTCGACGACGCCGAGCGTGGGGGGCGCGTTCATGAAATGCGCCGTGTCGGTCAGGAAGCGCCCGATCTCGACCTCGGGGTTGGCGCCTGGCTGAAGGCGACGGTAGATCTTGAGAGCCATGCGATCGTCGAGGTTGATCGACGAGTTCGACTGTTCGGCGCCCATGCGGCGGATCGCGTTGGTGTCGACCGGCTCTTCGTCCGCCAGCAGGGGCGAGGCGGTGAAACGGATCTTGCCGCCGCTGCGCGTGTCGATCTCGTCGCCGCGGCGCAGGGAATGCAGCACCGCGTTGGCGAATTCGGGCGAGGCATCGGCGTCGAGCAGCAGGCCCATGCGGGCGCCGCGGCGCAACCGCGCGATGGCGAAGGGCATCAGCGTCTCGTCGTCGTCGTCGGCCTCGCTGAGGACGGCGATCGGCATGAAGTAGCGCTGCTCGGTCTCGCCGACCGGCACGCAGAGCAGGGGCATCAGGTAGCGCCCGTGGGCGCCTTCGCGCAGCACGGCGAAATCTTCGGCGTGGATCTTGGGCACGTACTGGCCCTTGGCGGCGAACCAGCGTCGGGTCTGGAGATACGCCGGCCCGATGCTGGTCTGAAGCGCCTGCAGCTCGCGATCGCTGAAGAGATTTTCGAGCCGCCCGGTCGCCACCAGCGTGAACAGCTCCGGCAGATAGGGCGACGTCTGCTTGGCGTCGTCGCTCACGCGCTCCATGCCGAACCAGTAGAAGCCGTAGGCCGGCAACGTCAGCAGGTAGGGCAGCTCGCCGATGCGCGGGAACTTCGTGCCGGCCGTCAGCTCGGTCAGGCCGTTGCCGTCGAACTCCTGCATGTCGAGCTCGACCGCCTGCGGCGCATTGGAGACGTTGACGACGCACAGGATCGTCTCGTCGTCGAGTTCGCGCAGATAGGCCAGCACCTTGCGGTTCTTGGGATAGAGGAAGCGGAGCGAGCCGCGGCCGAGCGCCCGGTGCGCGCGGCGCACGGTCAGCATGCGCCGCAGCCAGTTCAGCATCGACGTCTGGCTGGCGAGTTGCGCCTCGACGTTGACCGCGAGGTAGCCGTAGATCGGATCCTGGATCGTCGGCAGGAACAGCTTCTGCGGATCGGTGCGCGAGAAGCCGCCGTTGCGGTCGACCGACCATTGCATCGGCGTACGCACGCCGTCGCGGTCACCGAGGTAGATGTTGTCGCCCATGCCGATCTCGTCGCCGTAATAGAGGCACGGCGTCCCCGGCATCGACAGCAGCAGCGAGTTCAGGAGTTCGATCTTGCGACGGTCGTTGCCGAGCAGCGGCGCCAGCCGGCGGCGGATGCCGAGGTTGATGCGGGCACGCTTGTCGGCGGCGTAGAACGACCAGAGGTAGTCGCGCTCCTTGTCGGTGACCATCTCGAGGGTCATCTCGTCGTGATTGCGCAGGAAGATCGACCATTGGCAGCCCTCCGGTATCTCCGGGGTCTGGCGCATGATGTCGGTGATCGGATGACGGTCCTCCTGCGCCAGCGCCATGTAGATGCGCGGCATGAGCGGGAAGTGGAACGCCATGTGGCATTCGTCGCCGTCGCCAAAATATTGCGCGGTCTCCTCCGGCCACTGGTTGGCCTCGGCGAGCAGCATGCGATCGGGATAGTCCGCGTCGACGGCGGCGCGGATCGCCTTCAGCACGGCGTGGGTTTCGGAGAGATTCTCGCAGTTCGTGCCCTCGCGCTCCACGAGGTAGGGGATCGCGTCGAGACGCAGCCCGTCGACACCCATGTCGAGCCAGTAGCGCATCACGTCGAGCACCGCCTCGAGCACCTTCGGATTGTCGAAGTTGAGGTCGGGCTGGTGCGAGTAGAAGCGGTGCCAGTAGAACGATTGGGCCTGTTCGTCCCAGGTCCAGTTCGACTTCTCGGTGTCGAGAAAGATGATCCGCGTGTCTTGGTACTTGTCCTCGGTGTCGGACCAGACGTAGAAATCGCGCGCGTCCGAACCCGGTTCGGCGTGGCGCGCCTTCTGGAACCAGGGGTGCTGGTCCGAGGTGTGGTTGATGACGAGCTCGGTGATGACGCGGATGCCGCGCTCGTGCGCCGCCTCGACGAACGCCTTGAAGTCGTCGAGCGAGCCGTAGGACGGGTTGATCCCGCGGTAGTCCGAGATGTCGTAGCCGTCGTCACGCAGCGGCGAAGGATAGAACGGCATCACCCAGATCGCCGTGGCGCCCAGCTCCTTGACGTAGTCGAGCTTCTGCGTGACGCCGACGAAATCGCCAACGCCGTCGTTGGTGGAATCGAAGAAGCTCTTGACGTGCAGCTGGTAGATGACCGCGTCGCGGTACCATTGCGTGTCGCTGCGATCGATCATCGTCCGCCTTTCCAATCCGCCGGTGGCGCGAGGCGCCAGATCACGGCGGAGCGCTCGAACGGGTCGAGCGCGATCTGATGGGTCTTGCCGTAGAGAGTGAATCGATAGCCGCCGAGCAGGTCCTCGACGTCGACCGAGGCATCGTCGCCGAGCCCCCACTCCCACAGCGGCACCTCATACGCACAATCCTGGCGATTGTGCGGATCGAGGTTCACGAGGACGAGGATGCAGTCGCTCTTGTCCCGCGAAAACTTCGCATAGGCGATGATGTTGTCGTTGGTGGCGGCGAGCCGGAGATAGTTGCGGAAATCGTGCAGCGCGGGATGGGCGCGGCGGATCTCGTTGAGGCGGCGGATGTAGTCCCGTATGTTACCGGGGCGATCGTAGTCCCACACGCGGATCTCGTACTTCTCCGAGTCGAGATATTCCTCGCGTCCGGGCAGGGGACGAGCCTCGCATAGCTCGAAGCCGGAATAGACCCCCCAGTTGCTCGACAGCGTGGCAGCCAGGGTGGCGCGCACGAGGTGCCCGGCGCGTCCGCTCTCCTGAAGAAAGACCGGGTTGATGTCCGGCGTGTTGACGAAGAAATTGGGCCGGTAGTACTCGCCCATCGCGCCGGAGAGCTCGGTCATGTATTGCTCGATCTCCCACTTCTCGTTGCGCCACGTGAAGTAGGTGTAGGACTGCTGGTAGCCGACCTTGGCGAGCTGCTTCATCATCGGCGGCCGCGTGAAGGCTTCCGCGAGGAAGATCACGTCGGGATATTTGGTGTTGATCTCGGCGATGACCCAACGCCAGAACGGGATCGGCTTGGTGTGCGGGTTGTCGATGCGCAGGATGCGGACGCCCTCGCGCACCCAGAACAGCATGTTGTCGCGCAGTTCCTCCCACAGATCGGGCAGCGCGCCGGGGCGGTAGAAGTCGACGTTGACGATGTCCTGGTACTTCTTGGGCGGGTTTTCGGCGTATTGGATCGTGCCGTCGGGCCGCCACACGAACCATTCCGGATGCTCCTTGATCCAGGGATGGTCCTGCGAACACTGGATGGCGAAATCGAGCGCGATCTCGAGGCCATGGTCCTTGGCCGCGGTGACGAGCGCGCGGAAATCCTCGATCGCACCCAGCTCGGGATGGATGGCATCGTGTCCGCCGTCGGGCGAGCCGATGCCATAGACCGAGCCGACGTCGTCCTCGGTCGGCGTCAGCGTGTTGTTCTTGCCCTTGCGGTTCTTCTGGCCGATCGGGCTGATCGGCGGAAAGTACAGCACGTCGAACCCCATCGACTGCACGTAGGGCAGGTGGTCGATCACGTCGCGGAAGGTGCCGTGGCGCTTGGAATCGTCGGTGATCGAGCGCGGGAACAGCTCGTACCACGCCGAGAAGATCGCCGCCTTGCGATCGACGACCAGCGTCAGTTCGCGATCGTAGCGCGAGGTCTGGTGGCGCGGGCCGGCCTTGGCCATCAGCGTCCGCGTGTCGCCTTCGGCGATGAGGTCGAGCTGCTCCGGCGAACCGTCGCTGCACCTCTCGAGCCTGGTGACGAGCGTCTTGTGCTGGCGCTTCTGCGCGCCTTTGGGATCAGCCTCTCCCACCAGCGTCACGGCCTCGCTGCCCTCGACGGACAGTTCCTGGCCGGCGGCGCGCTTCTTGACGATGCCGTCGAGCAAGGAGGCGAACGGGTCCCGCCAGCCTTCCACGGTGTAGAGATGGCGGATGTTGCGCGAGGGCACGAAGCTTGCCGCGTACCTGTCGTTGCCGAGGAAGGTCATCGGGACGCGGTTCCAGTCGATCTGGTCGATCGGCCGCCACAGCACGTCGCAGGCGATCTTCTCGTGACCGTCGGTGAAGACGGTGGCGTCGACGGTGACGAGATCCCCGACGACGACCTTGACCGGATGGCGGCCGCCGTCGAGTTCGGGCGTGACGTCCTCGATGACGACGCGCCCGGCTCCGACCTTGGCCGGCTTGCGCTCGATATCCGCCATGGCGCCGGTGGCCAGCGCTCTGGTCTTGGTCTCGACGGTCATGTGATCGTCTCCGTGCTTGTGTTTCTTGGTCGCCTTCTTGTCCTTGTCGCTCATCCCGGCATCCTCAGAACCGCGAAGGGGAGGCGATCGAGCAGCGCGCCGGCCTCGACGTGGCCGTTCGAGACGACAGCGCGCCCCTCGAAGAGGTCGTGCCACTCGCCGGGAGGAAGCTCGATCGTGGTCTCGCCCCAGAAATCTTTGCCGACGGGTGATGCCGCCGTCGTCGTGCCCGCGCCGGCGAGCCGCGGCACGACCACCGCGAGCCGATGGCTTTGGCCGCGGCGGACGAACGCGACCAGCTTCTCCGCTTTGGCACCGCTGACCGGCAAGGCCGCGTAATCGGCGTCGGCGTAGAATGGCGCGTGCTCGCGACGGTCACGCAGCAGATCGGAAGCGAGCCGCAGCTTGATCGCGCCGTCCTGCCAATGTCGCAGGAGGTCTTCCAGCGACTCGCCATCCTTGAGAATGGAGGCGCGCTGCGCGTAATCGACCGGCCGGCGGTTGTCGGGATCGACCAGCGAGAAGTCGAACAGCCCGGTGCCCTGGTAGAAGTCCGGCACGCCGGGTACCGTGCACTTCAGGATGGTGCGGGCGAGCGAGACCAGCATGCCGCGCCGGGCGATCTCCTGCAAAATGGGCCGTAGCCGCGCGACGAAGCGCGAGCCCTCCACGAGAAGGCCACCGATCAGGTCGGTGGTGGCCTTCTCGTATTCCTCGTTGGGCTCGATCCACTTGGAGTGTCGCTTGGCCTCACGCAGCGCCTTCGACACATAGGCGTCGAAGCGCTCGCGCAAATCGGAGAGGATCGCCGCATCGTCTGTCTCCAGCAGCTCGATCGGCCAGACGCCGATCAGCGCCTGCAGGAACATGTACTGGTCGTTGGTGTCGGGTGCCTCGATGGTCCCGACCTCGGCCTTCCACACAGCCAGCGCCTGCGCCCAAAGGTCGGGCGCCTCGGACATCGCCAGGAGACGGGCGCGCGCATCCTCGCCGCGCTTGGTGTCGTGCGTCGAGGACGTCGTCAGTGCCACGGGCCAGGTCTCGGCCCGCTCCGCATTGTTGGCGTGGAATTCCGCCAGCGGCACGCCGAAGCGGCTCGGTTCGCCACCGACCTCGTTCAGCGCGAGGAAGCGCGCGTAGCGATAGAACAGCGTGTCCTCCAGGCTCTTGGCCATGACCGGACCGGTGAGCTGCTGGAAGCGCGTGCGGAAACGCTCGATGAGCGCGGCCGAGGCGCGGCCCGGTCGGCCCATCGGAAGCGTGCCGAGGAGGACCGAACCGATGAAGTCGTGCACGCTGCGCTCCGGCAACGCGGTGATGGACTTGGCATGCGCCAGGACCCCGTCGAGCAACCTGCGGTCCTGGCTCTCCAGCGTCCGCGGCGTGATGTAGGTGCGATAGACCGGGAAGGCGCAGACGCAATCGCCGAGCGCGACGCGGATCGCGTTGACGCTGTAGTCGCGCGTCAGCCTGTTGGCGTCGGCGATGCGCTTCATGTCGGAGACCAGGCTTTCCAGCTCCGACGAGAAGCTTTCCAGCAGCACCTGTCGCTTCGCGGCGAGCAGAGCGTCCTCGTAGGTGCCGGCAAAACCGGTGGTCTCGCGATACAGCCGATCGAAGCTGCGCTCCTGGCTACCGTCGACGAAGACGCCGTCGATGAAGTTCAGCATCTCGTAGCCGGTGGTGCCCGACAGCGCCCAGGGCCGCAGCGCCTCGCCCGGCTCCAGGATCTTCTCGGCGACGACGTAGAAGTTCGGGCCGATCGCGCGTTGCAGGGCGCTCGCGTAGGCCTTCGGATCGGCGAGGCCGTCGATATGGTCGATGCGCAGGCCCTGGATCAGGCCGCGATGCACCAGGTCGAAGATGAGCGCGTGGGTGCGCTCGAAAACGGCCGGATTCTCGATCCGCACGCCGGCGAGGCTGTCGATATCGAAGAAACGCCGATAGTTCACGTCGCTCGCCGCGACTCGCCAGTAGGACAGCCGATAGCTCTGCCGCTCCAGCAGGCGGTGCATCGCGCCGAAGCTTTCGGGGACGCCCGGCGTACCGTTGAAGACGGCCACGGCCTGCTCCAGCGTTGCGGCGACCGTGCCGCGTTTCGCCAGGACGGCAAGCCGATGCTTGAGCTTCTCGCAGGTGGCGACGACGTCGCCTCGGCGATGTTCGGGCTCGGATGCGAGCGCGCGCAGCTCCTCGGCGACGCGCAGCAGGCCGTCGATGCCCTCGCCACCCTCCGACGCGTCGACCGCGACGGCGCGGTCGAGGATGTCGGGGTAGGTCAGCGGGCAGACCGGGAACGTGTGCTCGAAGAACGTGACGGCAAAGGCGCCGGTGTCGCCGTCGAACCCGAGCTTGAGGTCACCCTTTTCCAGCGTCTCGCCATATTGAGCGCCGAGGTTGGGCGCCACCAGCTTGCCGTGGGCGCCCAGGCGCTCCCAGTCGATGTCGAACGTGTCGGCATAGGGCGAGAGGTCGCCCCATTCGAGCACCGACAGCCACCACGGATTGTCGGACCCGCCGACACCCATGTGGTTGGGGACGATGTCGAGGAGCAGCCCCATCCCCTCGTCCCTCACCGCGCCGGCGAAGCGCTCGAAGGCCTCGAGGCCGCCCAGCTCGGGATTGATCTTCGTGGGATCGACCGTGTCGTAGCCGTGGGTCGAACCGGGACGCGCCATCAGGATCGGCGAGCAATAGACGTGGCTGACGCCCAATCTCCTGATGAACGGCAGCGCCTTCTGCGCATCGGCGAAGGTGAAGTCCTTGTGGAACTGCAGCCGGTAAGTGGATGTGGGGACAGGCCAGGTGACCCGCGGCGCGGTGCCTCCCGTGACGCGTCCCTCGTCGAGGATGGCGGCGCCTGCGCGCGCCAGAGGCCCACCGGGCGCGAGGATGCCGTCGATCGTGCGGCGCAGCTTACGTCTCCAGTTGGGGTGCCCCAGGTCGGGGCCGGGCAGGTTGGCTTGGTCGGTTTCGGCCAGCACGTCCTCAAGCTGGAGCGCGACCAGCATCGAAGGTGTCTTGGCGACGAACCGGATGGCCGCCTCGAACGGCGGATCGACCGGGACGGCGTCGGACTTGTCGATGCCGGCGCGGTGCAGCGCTTTGGCGAACTCGACGAGATCGACGACGCGATCCCCGCGCTCCTTGGCGGCTTGCTGCGGCGTGTAGATCTCGAACGTCTCGCGTAGCTCCGTATCGAGGCCCTTCCACCATCCGGCGAACGTCGGCAGGTCGTGCGTGGCGACGGCGGCCAGCGCCTTGCGGGGATAGGCCGACGGCGCCTTGAAGACCGCGCCCTCGCGTTCGAACGACATGATGCGGTAGCTCAGGATGTCCGAGCCCATGATCGCGTCGGAGAAACCTTCCGGCGCCGTGCCGAGGTCCTCGGCGATGACCAGTGCGCGGGCGCGATGGCTCTCGATGCGCAGCACCGCGAGCATCGCCTCGAACGGGTAGTTCATGTAGACGCCCTCGGTCCCGTCCAGACCGTCCGGCACGACGTAGAGGCGCTGGATCTGGAAGGCGTGATCGATGCGGATGGCCCCGGCGTGGCGCATGTTGAGGCGCACCAGGGTCCGGAAGGCGAGAAGCTGCTGCTCCTCGAGCGTCCGCGGGTTGAATGGCGGCAAACCCCAGTTCTGCCCGTTGGGGCCGAGCAGGTCCGGCGGCGCGCCGACGGCGACGTCGGGAACGAACCAGTCCGGCCGCGCCCAAAGCTCGCCACCGGCCTTGTCGCAGCCGACCGCCAGATCGCGATAGAGCCCGACCGCCATGCCGGAGGCCAGCGCTCGCTCCTGCGCGCCGGCGAGCTGGCTGTCGGCCACCCACTGCAGCCAGGCGTGGAACGCGACCTTCATCGGGTTGGCGTCGCGCCATTGCCGCACGGCCTCGCCGCTCGCTTCCCTGTAAGCGTCCGGCCAAGCGCCCACCCAGGCCTTGCCCTCGGCGGAGAAATGCTCGGAAAGGGCCTCGAAGGTGGCATGCAGCTCGAGCGGTTCGCCCATCTCGGCGCGAAAGGCAGCGAAGGCTGGATCGGTGCCGTTGGCGACGCGGGACCAGTAGCGCCCCAGCGCGGCGCGCTTCAACGTCCAGGCGCCGGCGTGGTCGACGAGGTCCGTGTCGCGGAGGCGATCGAGCTCCTTGGCGTTGGCCGGCTCGGCGAGGAAGCGTGCGGCTTCGCTGCCGGCGAAATCCGGCAGCTGATTCAGGTCGATGAAGATCGGATCGATGAACAGCCGCGACGAGGGGGAGTAGGGCGAAATCTTGTCGCGGTCGGTCGGGAACAGCGCGTGCAACGGCGACAGCCCGAGGAACGCCGCGCCGAACTGGCCGGCGCCCTCCCCCAATTCGGCGATGTCGCCGAGGTCGCCGATGCCGAAATTGCCGGCCGAGCGCAGCCCGTAGACCTGGGCGGTGATGCCGTAGCCACGAGCATCGCCGTGGAGCGCGGCCGGAAGAAAACAGCGCGGCGGAGCGCAGACGAGTGTCGCGCTCTCGCGCCGGCCGTCGGCCTCGAGATGGAGCCGGTGGTAGCCCTCGGGGAGCGCTTCAAGGGTCAGTCGGCCGTGCTCGACACCGCCCCCGCCGTCGCGCACCGAGCCATCCTCCAGCTCGATGCGGAACGAGACGGGCCCATCGCAACGCACGGCGATAAGCGCCCTCGAGTCCGCCTCGATGGGCACGGTCGCCTTGACCAGGCGATCCGCGTCCTTCTGCAGCTCGTCGCGCGTCCGCTTGCGGCTCGACTCGTCGGAGACCGCGTAGCCGAGCCGTTCCATAACGACGGCGATGGCGTGCGTGGGGGTCTCGACTCGCAAGCCGCGGGCATCCCGGAAGCCCCGCTCGAGGCCAGCCCGCGCGGCGAGGTCATAGAGAAGGTCGTCGCTCATGGCGCGTCGTTTCTGGTCAGGCGCGCCTGCCACGGACCGAGGCTCGACGCATCGGCCGCCAGGCCGTGGCTGCGCCAGATCTCCGTTTCGTCCGGCGCCGCGTCGAACGACTGGGCAGTGTCTGCGAAATTCGCGACCATGCGGAGGATGCCGGCTTCGAAGCGCCATGCCACCTCGAGACCGCCACTGCCGTGACGCTCGTATGTCGCGTCGATGAAGGCGCTCGCCATCAAGGGCACGATATCGCGCTGTCGCAGTGCCAGCAGCGCGCGGGTCTCGTCGAGAATGGCCTTGAAGCCCGCCTGCGCGACCTCGCTCCAGTCGAGGCGTGAGCACTCGAAGGTCTCCGCCGCGGTGGGGTCGGGAACCTCGGATCCGAACGATTCGAACTTCTCGAATTCCTTGGCACGGCCCTTTCGGATCGCCTCCTCGAGGTCGGGCTCATGCTCGAAATTGACGAAGAACTGGAAACGGGTCTTCGCACCCCATTCGTCGCCCATGAACAGCATCGGGATCTGCGGCGACAGCAGCAGCACCGCACGCGCCAGCCGCAGCTTGTCCGCATCCGCCAGTTCGGTCAGGCGCTCGCCGAGCGCACGGTTGCCGATCTGGTCGTGGTTCTGCAGGAAGGCGACGAAGGCCTGCGGCGGCAGCCCCTTGCTCTTCTCGCCGCGCTTGCGTCCGAGGTTCTCCGAAGCATCGCCCTGGTAGGCGAAGCCTTCCGCGAGGCAGCGCCCGAGCCGGCCCACCGTATCGCCGCCGAAATCGCCGTAATAGCCTTCGTGCTCGCCGGTCAGCAGAACGTGCCAGCAATGATGGATATCGTCGTCCCATTGCGCATCGTAGGACACCGCCGAGCCATCGCCGTCGCGCACGAGGCGATGCGCCTCGTTGGCCTCGTTCTCGAGGACGAGATGCACGTGGCGGTCGGAAAACGTCTCGCGGATGCGCTCGGCCATCTCGTCGAGGAAGTGCTTGGGGCTGTCGTCGAGGATCGCGTGCACCGCGTCGAACCGCAGGCCGTCGATATGGTACTCGTCGAGCCAGTAGAGCGCGTTCTGCACGAAGAACTCGCGCACCACGTCGCTCGCCTCGCTCTTGCCGTCGTAATTGATGCCGGCGCCCCAGGGCGTCTCGTGGCGCTCGGTGAAGAAGCTCCTGGCGTAGGCGTGCAGGAAATTTCCCGTCGGCCCGAAGTGGTTGTAGACCACGTCGAGGAACACCATCAGCCCGAGCCCGTGGGCCGTGTCGACCAGATGCTTGAGCTCGTCGGGCGTCCCGTAGGCGTTATTGGGCGAGAACGGCAGCACGCCGTCGTAGCCCCAGGTGCGCCGCCCCGATGTCTCGGCGATCGGCATCAGCTCGATCGCGGTGATGCCGGTGTCGACGAAATGCTGCAGCTTCGCCTCAAGCCCGGCGTAGGTGCCCTCCGGGGTCGCCGCGCCGAGGTGCACCTCGCAGAGCACCACCTCGTTCCAGCTGCGGCCCTTCCAGGCATCGTCGTGCCACTGGTAGGCGCAGGGATCGATGATCGTCGAGCGGCGGTCGAGGTCGTCATCCTGGAAGCGGGAGACCGGATCGGGCACGAGATCGTCGGCGCCGTCGATCGCGTAGCCGTAACGCTCACCCGCCGTCGCATCGGCGACATTGGCCTTGAACCATCCCTGTCCCGCGGCCTCCATGGCCATCTTGCGGCCACCGATCGCGAGAGCGCAGCTCTCGGCCGAAGGCGCCCAGAGGGCGAAGCGTACGCCTTCTTGCCCGGCGTCGGCGCCGAACGGCATCGAATGTTTGGAGCGCATCATTCCTCGAAACAGTGCTTCAGCACGGTGAGCGACCGTGCCTCGAGATCGATGGCGCCGCCCGGCGAGAGACGTGCCGATCGCCGGGTGCTCAACCCATCGGCGGCCGTGGACTCGAAGACCGGGCCAAACGCATGACAGGGAAACTCCGCCGCGAGCTTGAACCCCACCGGCTCATCGGAGGCGTTGAGGAGGATCAGTAGCCGCTCTTCCTGCGAACCGTGGTTGCCGATCTGCATGCCGAGCACGCGGCGCTCGACCTTTCCCCAATCCTCACCCCACATCTCCCGACCGTCGGCGGCGAGCCAGTAGGCGTCCTTGAGAATTCCATCGGCGGAGCCCGGATCGATCCGGCCGGTGAAGAACTCGAGGCGCCGGAAGACGTCGTGACGCTTGCGCAGGGCGATCAGGTTGGCGACGTAATCCAGCAGGTGCGGATCGGTTGCGTCACGCCAGCGCATCCAGCTGGTTTCGTTGTCCTGGCAGTAGGCGTTGTTGTTACCATTCTGGCTGCGTGAGAACTCGTCGCCCATCAGGAACATCGGCGTGCCGAACGAGAGCAGTGCGGTGGCGAGCAAATTGCGCTTCTGGCGGTTGCGCAAAGCGACGATCGCCGCGTCCTTGCTTGGACCCTCGACCCCGTAATTCGCCGAATAGTTCGGCTCGTGACCGTCCTTGTTGTCCTCGCCGTTGGGCAGGTTGTGGCGGTTGGCGTAGCTGACGACGTCGGCGGTGGTGAAGCCGTCGTGCGAGGCGATGAACTGCACGGACGCCCAGGGCTTGCGCCCGGAATGATTGAAGAGGTCGCTCGAGCCCGTCAGGCTCCTGGCGAGGTTGGGGATCTGCCCGTTGTCGCCGCGCCAGAAGGCGCGGACGGTGTCGCGGTACTTGTCGTTCCAGTCACCCCAGCCGGTCGGAAACCCGCCGACGCGGTATCCGCCCGAGCCGAGGTCCCAAGGCTCGGCGATGAGCTTGACCCGCGACAGCACCGGATCCTGGCCGATCGCCTGGAGGAAGCCGGCCTTGTCCGACCAGTCGAGCGGCGAGCGCGCCAGCGCAGAGGCCAGATCGAAGCGGAAGCCGTCGACGTGGTAGCTCTGGACCCAATGCCGGAGGCTGTCGAGCACCAGTTGCAGCACGCGGGGATGCGAGACGTCGAGCGTGTTGCCGCATCCCGTGCAATCCCAATAGTGCCGCGGGTCACCGGGCACGAGCTTGTAGTAGGACCGGTTGTCGATTCCGCGAAACGACAGCGTCGGTCCGGTGTCGTTGCCCTCGCAAGTGTGATTGTAGACGACATCGAGCAGCACCTCGAGGCCGGCGGAATGCAGCGTCTTGATCGCCGCGCGCAGGCCCGCCGCGCCGTCGGGCCCGAGGTAGCGCGGTTCCGGCGCGAAATAGCCCAGCGACTGGTAACCCCAGTAGTTGCGAAGCGACTTCTCGACGAGGAAGCGATCGTCGACGAAGGCGTGGATCGGCAGCAGCTCGACGCTGGTGACGCCGAGCTTGACGAGATGCTCGACGACCGCGGGATGGCCCAAGGCTGAATAGGTGCCGCGCACGTGGGACGGCAGCTCGGGATGGAGCTCGGTGAAGCCCTTGACGTGCGCCTCGTAGACGATGGTGTCGCGCCAGGGCACGTCGGGCGGCTCGTCGTTCCCCCAGCTCCAGGCCGGGTCCTCGACCACGGCCTTCGGCATCATCGGCGCGGTGTCGCGCCGATCGGGCGTGTTGTCGCCGCGTGGGCTGCCGGCCTTGAAGCCGAACAGCGCGTCGTGCCAGCGGACCCGCCCCGCGACCTGGCGGGCGTAAGGGTCGAGCAGCAACTTGTGATGGTTGAACCGATGCCCCGAGCCCGGATCGTAGGGGCCGTGGACGCGGTAGCCGTACAGCTGGCCGGGTCGCGCGTGCCGGACGTAGCCGTGCCAGACCTGGTTGGTGCAGCACGGAAGGGTGAAGCGCTCCGTCTCGCTGCGCCCCTTGGCATCGTAGAAGCACAGCTCCACGCGTGTCGCGTGCGCCGAAAACAGCGCAAAATTCACGCCGCCGCCGTCCCAGGTCGCGCCAAGGGGCTGCGGATCGCCTTCGTGCAGGCGAGGCACGGCCGACGTCAGTGCCCGGCAGCCGCCGTTGCGAGCTTCGACCCGTCCCGACTCCACACGTCGTCCGTGGCGCGCGGAAGCACACCCGCGGTTTCGCCGGCCAGCTGGGCCAGGAACACCGCGCACCAGTGCTCGACATCGTTGGCTTCGACGACGTTCATCATCGCGCGCCAACGTTCCTTTCGTTCGCGCAACGGCATCTCGAATGCGCGCTGGAGGGCGGAGGCCGTCTCCTCGTTGTTGTAGGGATTGACGATCAACGCGGTGTCCAACTCGTGCACCGCACCGGCGAAACGCGACAGCACCAGCACGCCCGGATCCTCGGGATTTTGTGCGGCGACATATTCCTTCGCGACAAGGTTCATGCCGTCGCGCAACGGCGTCACGAGGCCGACGCGGGCAATGCGGTAGAGCCCGGCGAGTGCCGACCGGCTCATCGCCTTGTTCACGTAGCGCACCGGCGTCCAGTCGACATCGCCGAGGCGGCCGTTGACGTGGCCGACGTGCTCGGCGACCTCGCGTTGCATCTCGGCATATTCCGGCACCTCGGAGCGCGACTTCGGGGTGATCTGGAGCAGGGTCACACGCGCCTTCATCGCGGCGGCCGACTTCTCGACGAAGGTGGCGAACGCATCGATGCGCTCGCGAATGCCCTTCGAATAGTCGAGACGGTCGACGCCGATGACCAGCGGGTGGCCCTCGAGGCTCTGCAGGGTGCGCTTGACCACGACGTTCTTCTCGGCGACGCGGGCTTCCTGCGCGAACGTCGCCGTCTCGATCGAGATCGGGAACGATCCGACCTTGAACTTGCGGCCGTAGGCGCTGAGCCAACCATCCTCGCTCGAGGTCCCGGCTTTCGCGCGAATGATGCAGTTGCGGAAGTTCTCCGCGTCGACCGGCGTCTGGAAGCCGATGAGATTGTACGCGGCGAAGCTGCGCAGGATACGCTCGTAGGCCGGAATGGCCGCGGCGATGTCCGAGGGCGGAAAGGGGATGTGGTAGAAGAAGCCGATCTTGTTGGTGAAGCCGAGGTCGCGCAGGTACGAGGCCATCGGGATGAAATGATAGTCCTGCACCCAGATGATGTCGTCCGGGCGCAACAGACGCGCGAGGCGCCGGGCGAACTGTTCGTTGACGCGGAAATAGGCGTTGACGTCGCGCCGCGAGAGATCCGCGAGATCGAGCCTATAGTGGCAGACCGGCCAGAGCACGCGGTTGGCGAAACCGTAGTAATATTCGTCGATGTCGCGCTGCGAGAGGTCGACCACCGCATAATCGACGTTGCCGACCGTCTGAGTGTGGAGCTCCGGCTCGGCCTGCGTGGCCGCCTTGCCCGACCAGCCGAACCAGAGACCGCCCTGGTTCTCGAGAGCGCCGCTCAGCGCGACGGCGAGGCCGCCCGGAGGCGGTGAACCGGCGGCCGTGGGAACCGGCACCCTGTTCGACACGACCACGAGACGGCCGACGGCCCGGGCTCCCTCGTTCTGCGCAGCGGTCTTCAAGATCCCGATTTCCGTCATCGACCCCGATGCCACCTTATCGTCGCTGTTGCGCCTTCAACGTGTCGGCGCGTGCGATCGTTGCAGGCCATCCACAGGCAAGAAGCCGGCCGCCGACGACCGCATTCGGGACCGATCGCGATCGGGCCGGCGCGCCTTCCGCTATCGTCGTACAGCACATAAAAGCCGCATTGGCCTAGCAGGGCTCCCGCGACAAAAACCGGTTCGAGTGGAGGACGCGCCATGAAGTTAGCCAAGGGAACGCGCGCGAGCGTCATCGCCGCCGCAGTCGCCCTCGCGGCGCCGTCGGCCTTCGCCCAGACCCCCGCGGCATCGCCGATGCCGGCGATGCCCACGACCGCCGCGCCAGACGTTCCGCCGCCGCCGCCCCAGACCGTGCTCGCCACCGTCAACGGGCAGAAGATCACGCAGCTCGACGTCACGCTTGCCGCCGAGGACCTCGGGCCGCAGCTTCAACAGCAGCTCAAGGGCAGGGCGCGCGATTCCTACGTTCTCGACTACCTCGTCGACTCGACCTTGGTGGCGCAGAAGGCCAAGGCGGACGGTGCGGAGAAGACGCCCGATTTCGCCGCGAAGATGGAATACGCCAAGGACAAGGTGCTGATGGAATCGATGCTGACCGGCATCGCCAAATCCGTGACCGACGACGCCACTCTCCACAAGATCTACGATCAGGCGGCGGCGGCCCAGAAGCCGGAGCCCGAGATTCACGCCCGCCACGTGCTGGTGGCGACCGAGGCCGACGCCCAGACCGTTCTGAAGCGGCTCAAGGCCGGCGAGGATTTCGCGAAGGTCGCCAAGGAGATGTCGAAGGATCCGGGATCCGAGGGCGGCGACCTCGGCTGGTTCACCAAGGAGCGCATGGTGCCGGCGTTCGCCGACGCCGCCTTCAAGCTGCAGGACGGCCAGATCTCCGATCCCGTGAAGACGCAGTTCGGCTGGCACGTCATCCAGGTCGAGGGACACCGCACCAAGTCGTTCCCGCCGTTCGATCAGGTGAAGGAGCAGATCGTGCGCTACGCCGTGCAGAAGGCGCAGAGCGACCTGATCCTGCAACTGCGCAACGGCGCCAAGATCGAGCGCACGGCCGCCGCACCGCCAGCCGCGAACGAAGCGCCGGCCGGCGGCGACGCGCCGGGCAAGTAGCCGCACCCGGTCGCTTCCACCCGATGCCCGGCGACGGTCCGGGCATCGCCGTATCCCGGCGGAACCCATGCCTCGCCTCTTCACGGGCCTCGAATTGCCGGACCGGCTTGCCGCCGAGCTCGACAGGATCCGCGGCGGCCTCGCCGGCGCCCGCTGGATCGACGCCGCGAACTACCACGTCACGCTCCGATTCATCGGTGACGTCGACCGCGTCGTGGCAAACGACGTCCACGACGCACTCTCCCTGGTCCGGCGTCCGGCTTTCGCGATGACGCTCGCCGCCCTCGACGCGTTCGGCGGGTCTAAGCCCCGCGCGCTGGTCGCGACGGCACGCCCCGCGGCCCCGCTGGTCGAGCTCCAGGCCGAGCACGAGCGCTTGATGCGACGCATCGGCCTGCCGGCTGAGACACGCAAGTTCGTGCCGCACGTTACGCTCGCCCGTCTCAAGAACACGCCGTCGCGCGCCGTGGCGGACTTTCTCGCGTTGCGCGGCTGGCTGGCCGCGCGCGAGTTCCATTGCGATCGCTTCGCCCTGTTCTCGTCCCGCGACTCGGTCGGCGGCGGCCCATACGTGACCGAGGCGATCTACCCGCTCCAGTGAGGTCCAGATGCGCATTGCTTCGAGCGTCGCGCTCGCCTTCGTCGTGTCGATCGCCATGCCGTGCCAAGCGGCAACCCCGAAAGCCGCGCCTTCCGTCAGCAAGACCTTCGAGGGCTGGACCGCGACCTGCGACAACCTGCTGAACTGCGTCGCCATCGGCAGCAGCGACGACGGCGACGGCCTGTTCTACGTGCGTGTCGCGCTGGGTGCGTCCGACCCGTCGCCCAAGATCAAGGTGGTCCTCGCCGCCTCCGATCCGATCGCCGGTGCGCCGCGCGCGTTCCAACTGACGGTCACCGGCAAGGCCCCCAAGACGAGCGACGCCTTGTCCGTTGCTGCGACCAAGGACGATCCCGACGGTGCGGCGCTCGCCGGTGACATCCCGGATGCCGGTTTCCTGACGAGGTTCGCGACCGCCGACACCCTCGACTACGCCGCCGGCACGCTGAAGGGACGGCTGCCCTCGAAGGGATTGAATGCCGCGCTGCGTTTCGTCGACGAGCGCCAGGGGCGCGTGGGAACGGCGAGCGCTCTCGTCGCGCGCGGCGCGGCGCCGTTCGTGCCTCGAACCCCCGTCCCGGTCCCGCTTGTGCAGCCGGCCGGCATCCTCGCCGCTGCCGTCGCTAGCCCGACGCCGAGCCGCGCGCTGCTCGACATGGCCAAGCCGGCGTGCGACCCCGAGGTCGTCGAGGCTCACAGCGAGACCGCCGCCTGGTCGCTCGGCTCCGATCGCCGGCTTGTCGCGGTGCCTTGCGTCGAAAGTCCCGACAACGTCTCGGTGGCGCTCTTCACCACCGATGCCAAGGGCGAGCAGCCGCGGCCCGCCATGCTCGAGGAGCCGCCCCGTCAGGGCGATGCCGAAGCCGAGAATGTGGTCGTCAATTATGAGTTCGACCCGAAGACGCTGACGCTGACCAGCCTCGACAAGGGGCGCGGGCTCGGCGATTGCGGCGCCTCGCGGACCTGGGTCTGGACCGGCGAGATTTTCGCTCTGCTGACGGCGGCCGCGTTGGACGCCTGCCCCGGCGCCCTGCCGGAGGATTGGCCGCCCGTCTTCGAGGCGCGCCGCCCGTAACCTCTCCCGTTCGACGCGAGGCTGGAGCGGAACGCCGCCGAGCAGCCCGATGTTTGTGTTGCTTTAAAGGGAGATCAGCCTGTGCGCGTCGCGATCATCGCCATCCTTTTCGTCGCCACCGTCGGCGGTACCGCTTTTGCGCAGGAGCAGATGCAGCCCAACTCGCCGGACGGCAAGTCCGTGCCGATGCAGGACGCGCCAAGCAAGATCGACACGGGCAAGAGCAAGGCAAAGCGCCACAAGACGCCCCATCACATGAAGAAGATGTAGGGCCGTCGGCGCCGTCGACACGTGGCGGCCGGCGCTCGGCATCCCCACGTCGTGGCAACGCGTTTCACGCCCGAGGATGCCATGACCGCCGCCGCCGCAAGCCGAGCCGCCCTGTATCGCATGGACATGGACGGGCACACGTGCCCGTTCGGCCTGAAGGCCAAGGCGCTGCTGAAGCGTCAGGGCTTCGCGCTGGACGATCATCCGCTGCGAACGCGCGATGCGACCGAATCCTTCAAGGCGGAGCAGGGCGTCAAGACCACGCCGCAGATCTTCATCGACGATCGCCGCATTGGCGGCTACGACGATCTCCGCCGCCACCTCGGCAAGGCGGTCGTGGACCCCAAGGCGACGACCTACAAGCCTGTGGTCGCGATCTTCGCGATGACCGCGCTCATGGCGCTGGCTGCCAGCGAGGCAGCCTACGGCACGCCGTTCACGATCCGCGCCGGGGAATGGTTCATCGCGTTCTCGATGTGCGTGCTCGCCATCCAGAAGCTTCAGAACGTGGAGACGTTCTCCTCCATGTTCCTCGGCTACGACCTGCTCGCCAAGCGCTGGGTGCCCTACGCCTACATCTATGCGTTCGCCGAGGCGCTGGCCGGCGTGCTGATGATCTCCGGCGCGCTACGCTGGATCGCGATTCCCGTCGCCCTGTTCATCGGCAGCGTTGGCGCGGTGTCGGTGTTCTACGCGGTCTATGTCGAGAAGCGCGAACTGAAATGCGCCTGCGTCGGCGGCGGCTCCAACGTGCCGCTCGGGTTCGTGTCGCTGACCGAGAACGTGATGATGGTGGCGATGGCGATCTGGATGCTGTTCGCCTGACCCGCGAGGGCTACGAGAACGCCACCTTGAGGATCTCGTAGCTCTTGCCACCGCCCGGCGTGTTGACCTCGACGGTGTCGCCCTTCTTCTTGCCGATCAGGGCACGTGCGGTCGGCGACGTGATCGACACCTTGCCGACCTTCACGTCGGCCTCGCTCTCGCCGACGATCTGGTACACCTTTTTCTCGTCCGTATCCTCGTCGACGATCGTCACCGTCGCGCCGAACATCACGGTCGAGCCCGAGAGCTTGGAGACGTCGATCACTTCGGAGCGCGCGAGCTTGTCTTCGAGTTCGGCGATCCGCCCCTCGTTATGGCTCTGCGCCTCCTTGGCGGAATGATATTCCGCATTCTCGCTGAGGTCGCCATGAGCCCGCGCCTCGGCGATCGCCTCGACGATCCGCGGGCGCTCGGTCTGCTGACGGTGCTTCAGCTCCTCTTCGAGCTTGGTGTGCCCCGCCGGCGTCATCGGGATCTTGTCCAACTGAGCCATGGTCATCTCTTCCGGTCGGGCCGTTCGGGCTCGGCGCGTGCCAATCGTGCGAAACAGGAAACCCGCTCACCGTCGGCAGACGGCAACCGGGCGAATGGGCGTATCGATCCGGACATCGCGCTTCATCGCGGATGCCGAAGACCGATACCGTCATGTTGGTGTAATCGTCGACGCGACGCAAGAGCGACGGTCGCCAAGGCTGGCCGGACGCGCGCCGCGGCCACTTTACGAGAAACGGGCGACGGAAAACCGCCGCCCGTTCGAAACTGGAAGACGTCAGACGGCCGCCAGATTGACCGCGGATTCCTTGCCGCGATCCGGCTTCACGTCATAGGAAATCTTCTGCCCTTCGGCGAGGCCGCGCATGCCGGCCTGCTCCACCGCGGAGATGTGAACGAACACGTCCTTCCCGCCGTGCTCGGGCTCGATGAAGCCGTAGCCCTTCTCGCCGTTGAACCATTTAACCGTACCAGTAGCCATCAAACGTCCGATCTCGAAACATGCGGTCATACGAGGACCGCAAGCTAGATATAGGCGCCGATTGTGGCGTATCGAGCGGCGAATGCGACCTTCGTCGCAGGATATCCGCGTTGTCCGGCCGCGAGCGATGACGACCTCCGTGTCGAGAGCGTAGCTTTGGGCGCGATCTCGAGGCGAGGCACGGCGACTTGAGCCCGAGCCTTGCCAGAGGCGTCCGGCATCGTCACAAAGGCGCTCGCCATCGAACCCGGGGCCGCCTGCGGCCCTTTTTCACGCGCGGTCGCCCAGGCGAACGCCGGGACGCATCATGCCCAGACGCACGGACCTCTCGACCATCCTGATCATCGGCGCGGGGCCGATCATCATCGGACAGGCTTGCGAGTTCGATTATTCCGGCACCCAGGCGTTGAAGGCTCTTAAGGCGGAGGGCTACCGCGTCGTGCTGGTGAACTCGAACCCGGCGACGATCATGACCGATCCCGACCTCGCCGATCGCACCTACGTCGAGCCGATCACCCCCGAGGTGGTCGCCAAGATCATCGCCAAGGAGCGCGAATTCGAGAAGGGCGGCTTCGCGTTGCTGCCGACCATGGGTGGGCAGACCGCTCTGAACTGCGCGCTGTCGCTGCAGAAGATGGGCGTGCTCAAGCAGCACGGCATCGAGATGATCGGTGCCACCGCCGAGGCGATCGACAAGGCGGAGGATCGCGAGAAATTCCGCGAGGCGATGACCAAGATCGGCCTCGCGACGCCGCGCTCGCACCAGGTCAAGACGCTCTCCAAGGCGCTGGAGATCCTCGACGACATCGGGTTGCCCGCGATCATCCGGCCGAGCTTCACCATGGGCGGCACGGGCGGCGGCATCGCCTATACCAAGGCCGAGTACATCGAGATCATCGAGGGCGGCATCGACGCGTCGCCGACCAACGAGGTGCTCGTCGAGGAGAGCGTGCTCGGCTGGAAGGAATACGAGATGGAGGTGGTCCGCGACAAGGCGGACAATTGCATCATCGTCTGCTCGATCGAGAACATCGACCCGATGGGCGTGCACACCGGCGACTCGATCACCGTGGCACCGGCGCTGACCCTGACGGACAAAGAATACCAGGTGATGCGCGACGCCTCGCTGGCGGTGCTGCGCGAGATCGGCGTCGAGACCGGCGGGTCGAACGTGCAGTTCGCGGTCGATCCCGCGACCGGGCGCATGATCGTCATCGAGATGAACCCGCGCGTGTCGCGCTCGTCGGCGCTGGCCTCGAAGGCGACCGGTTTCCCGATCGCCAAGGTCGCGGCCAAGCTGGCGGTGGGCTACACGCTCGACGAGATCGCCAACGACATCACCGGTGGCGCCACGCCGGCCTCGTTCGAACCCTCGATCGACTACGTCGTCACCAAGATTCCGCGCTTCGCCTTCGAGAAGTTCGCCGGGGCCGAGCCGCTGCTCACCACGGCGATGAAGTCGGTCGGCGAAGCCATGGCGATCGGGCGCACCTTCGCCGAGAGCCTGCAGAAGGCGCTGCGCTCGCTGGAGACGGGTCTCGACGGGCTCGACGAGATCGAGATCGAGGGCTCGACCGGCGACTCGCGCGAGGACGCCAACAAGCTGCGCGCCGCGCTGGGGCGCCCGACGCCCGACCGGCTGCTGGTCGTCGGCCAGGCGCTGCGCGCCGGCATGGCGGTCGACGAGATCCACCAGGCCTGCAAGATCGACCCGTGGTTCATCGAGCGGCTCGAGGAGATCGTCGCGCTGGAGCGCCGGGTGCACGCCCACGGCCTGCCGTCCGATGCCCACAACATGCGCATGCTCAAGGCCGCCGGGTTCTCCGACGCGCGGCTCGCCTCGTTGGCACGCACCGACGAACTGGCGGTCCGCAAGACCCGTCACGGGCTCGGCGTACGGCCGGCCTACAAGCGCATCGACACCTGCGCCGCCGAGTTCGCGACGCCGACGGCCTACATGTACTCGACCTACGCGATGCCCTTCGCCGGCTCGGTGGTCGACGACGCGAGGCCCTCGGATCGCGAGAAGATCGTCATTCTCGGCGGCGGCCCCAACCGGATCGGCCAGGGCATCGAATTCGACTATTGCTGCTGCCATGCCTCGTTCGCCCTGCGCGACCGCGGCTACGAGACCATCATGGTCAACTGCAACCCCGAGACGGTCTCGACGGATTACGACACGTCCGACCGGCTCTACTTCGAGCCGCTGACCGCCGAGGACGTGCTGGAAATCATGGCGGTGGAGGCCTCTGCCGGCACGTTGAAGGGCGCCATCGTGCAGTTCGGCGGCCAGACGCCGCTGAAGCTGGCCCCGGCGCTGGAGAAGAACGGCATTCCGATCCTCGGCACGAGCGTCGATTCGATCGACTTGGCCGAGGACCGCGATCGCTTCAAGCGCCTGCTCGACAAGCTCGACCTGCGCCAGCCCAAGAACGGCATCGCCTATTCCGTCGAGCAGGCCCGCGACGTCGCCGGCGACCTCGGCCTGCCGCTGGTGGCGCGACCCTCCAACGTGCTGGGCGGCCGCGCCATGGCGATCCTGCGCGACGACAACGCGCTCGGCGAGTACCTGCTCGGCACGCTGCCCGGCCTGGTGCCCTCGGAGGTCAAGGCGCGCTACCCCAACGACAAGACCGGGCAGATCAATTCCGTGCTCGGCAAGAATCCGCTGCTGTTCGATCGCTATCTCGCCGATGCCGTGGAGGTCGACGTCGACGCGCTCTGCGACGGCAAGGACGTGTTCGTCGCCGGCATCATGGAGCACATCGAGGAGGCCGGCATCCACTCCGGCGACTCGGCGTGCTCGCTGCCGCCGCGCTCGCTCTCGCCGGAGATGCTCCAGGCCCTGGAGGCTCAGACCCGGCGGATGGCGCTGGCGCTCGACGTCGTCGGCCTGATGAACGTGCAATACGCGATCAAGGACGGCGACATCTACGTGCTCGAGGTGAACCCGCGCGCCTCGCGCACGGTGCCCTTCGTCGCCAAGGTGATCGGTCAGCCGATCGCCAAGATCGCCGCCCGCATCATGGCCGGCGAGACGCTGCCCGGCTTCGGCCTGAAGCCGATGACCAGCGACCACGTCGGGGTGAAGGAGGCGGTGTTTCCGTTCGCCCGCTTCCCCGGCGTCGACACGGTGCTCGGCCCCGAGATGCGCTCGACCGGCGAGGTCATCGGCCTCGATCGCTCCTTCGACATCGCCTTCGCCAAGAGCCAGCTCGGCGGCGGTACCAAGGTGCCGACGGCGGGCTCGCTGTTCGTCTCGGTGCGCGACGCCGACAAGCCGCGCCTTCTCGAGACGGTGAAGATGCTGGCCGACCTCGGCTTCTCCGTGCGCGCCACCGGCGGCACCTGCCGGTTCCTGGAGGAGCACGGCATCGCGGCCAAGAAGATCAACAAGGTATCGGAGGGCCGGCCGCATATCGTCGACGCCATCGCCAACGGCACCATCCAGCTCGTCTTCAACACGACGGAGGGTGCCCAGGCCCTGACCGACTCGCGCTCGCTGCGCCGCGCCGCGCTTCTGCACAAGGTGCCCTATTACACTACTCTGGCCGGTGCCGTCGCGGCCTCGCAGGGGATCAAGGCCTACAAGGCCGGCGACCTCGAGGTGCGGGCGCTGCAGGATTATTTCGGGTAGAAGAGGCGAGACTTGCTCTTGCTTTTCTAGGCGAGAGGAAAACGGCCTGCGGCGAACGGTTGAGCTCGCACGATCGATCCAGTGCCCGCGCGGACGGCGTCTCGCCCGCCTGAGACAATTTGGCGCCGGAAATCCGCATCACGAGCATCGCCGGGCCTCATCGTTTCGCGATGTCGCCAATCGGCCGCGCGAAATCATGCAGTGTCGCGGTACGCATCATTTGGCACGGTTTTTTGTCGTGGTACCACGACATCGACCCTTGTTTTTGTCACGGGCCGAAATGTCAGGGCACGGAACAGGGTCGTGTTCGTGATCCGATCTCGGAAAAAGAGTGGACGTCAGGCGGGGCTTCGGTTAATATACCTATATGGCGGATGCGCTGCGAGCAAGCCGCGCTGGCGGCTTCTGGGGAGCGCGTGTATTGCGGCGAACGCCAGACCCGGCCCGCTGGCGTGTCGTCGGCGAGACCGCATGGAGCATCCTATGAGAGTTCTTCCCGTCGCTCTGGCCTTTGCGCTGGTCGCCGCGCCGGCCTGCGCCGAGCTCAAGCAAGTGCCGCAGGGTTCCGACGAGGTCACCCTCTCCTTCGCCCCCGTCGTGAAGAAGGCGGCGCCGGCGGTGGTCAACGTCTACGCCTCGCGCACCGAGAAGGTGCAGCGCAACCCGCTGTTCGACGATCCGGTATTCCGGCAGTTCTTCGGCGAGGGTGGCAACCAGGGACCGCGGTCGCAGACCCAGCGTTCGCTGGGCTCGGGCGTCGTCGTCGACGCCTCCGGGCTAGTGGTGACGAACTACCACGTCATCGACCAGATGACGGACGTGAAGGTGGCCCTGGCCGACGGTAGCGAATATCCCGCCGACATCGCGCTGCGCGACCAGCGCAACGACCTCGCGGTGTTGCGCATCAAGGGCGGCTCCGGGGCGTTCCCGACGATGGAGATGGGCTCGTCCGACGCGGTCGAGGTCGGCGACATCGCACTGGCCATTGGCGATCCCTTCGGCGTGGGTCAGACCGTGACGCAGGGCATCATCTCGGCTCTGGCCCGCTCCAACGTCGTGGCAGGGCAGGCCACCAGCTTCTATTTGCAGACCGACGCCTCGATCAATCCCGGCAATTCCGGCGGCGCCCTGGTCGACATCCACTCGCGCCTGACCGGCATCAATTCGGCGATCTTCTCGCAATCCGGCGGCTCGATCGGCATCGGCTTCGCGATCCCCGTGGACATGGTCAAGATCGTGGTCGCGGCGGCCAAGGCGGGCGATACGGTCGTTCATCGGCCCTGGCTCGGCGCCGGGCTCCAGGCGGTGACCTACGACATCGCCGAGAGCTTCGGCCTCAACCGACCGATCGGCGCGCTGGTCACCGACGTCAATGCGGCCAGCCCGGCGGCTCAGGCCGGCCTCAGGCAGGGCGATCTCATCGCGGCGATCGATGGCAAGGTGGTGGAGAGTCCGGAAAGCTTCGGCTTTCGCTTCGGCACCAAGCCGATCGGCGGCGTCGCGCATCTGACGATCCGCCGTGGCGGTAAGACCCAGCAGGTCGACGTCAAGCTGATCCGCGCGCCCGATACGCCGAAGGCCGACCAGGTGCTGATCGCGGGATCGACGCCGTTCGCCGGCCTGACGGCGGCCAACATGTCGCCGGCGGTGGCCGAGAACCTGTCCGAGGCGCAGGATCGCGACGGCGTGGTGATCGTCGCCGTGGCGCAGGAGTCCAACGCCGCCGCGGTCGCCTTCCAGAAGGGCGACATGATCCTGTCGATCAACGGCAAGGCCATCAAGACCACGAAGGACCTCGTCGCCGCCACGTCGGGACAGCTCGATTATTGGAAGCTGTCCATCCTGCGCGGCGGCCAGGTGATCGACACCGTCCTCAACGGGTAAACTACTCCATCGTCGGTGCGAGCTCCTGCACTCCAGCGACGGCATCGCCCAGCCATTTGGCGTTCTTGGCCGTTCCGTCGAAGGTCGCGCTGGTCTTGAACAGCTCGAACTTGCCGTCGAGCGCGTAGGGCTTCGACCGCTCAAGCAGCTCTGCGACCGTGGCCTTGTCCATCGGCCTGAAGCTCTCGACCGCCGCGAAAGCCTGGTCGAGGTCGCGCTGGTTCTCGATGCCGGTGATGACGACCGAGGTCGGCAGGTTCAAAGAGTAATGCAGGTACTCGACCGGCTGGATCGGCGCCTTGCTCTTCAGCAGCACCGTGTCGCCGAAGCTCTTCATCCCGAGGATCGCGATGCCGTGCTCGTGCAGGTAGGGCACGACGAGGTGCGAGAACGAGCGGAAATGCGCGTCCATCACGTTGAGCGGCAGCTGGCAAGAATCGAAGTGGAAGCCGCGCTCCTCGGCGACATGCAGCATCTGCAGGTGGATGCGCGGGTCCTTGTGCCCGGTGAAGCCGATGTAGCGCAGCTTTCCCGCCTTCTTGGCGTCGACGAAGGCCTCCATCGCGCCGCCCTGCTCGAAGACGCGGTCGGGATCGTCGAACCGCAGGATCTCGTGGTGCTGGACCAGGTCGATCCGGTCGGTGCGCAGGCGGTGCAGCGAGGCGTCGATCTGCTTGGTCGCCTCGTCCTTGGTACGCCCGTCCATCTTGGACATGAGGAACACCTTGTCGCGACGGCTGCCCTCCTGCAGCGCCTCGCCCATGCGTAGTTCGGAGCGACCCTCGTTGTAGTCCCAGCAATTGTCCATGAAGGTGATGCCGCGCTCGATCCCCTCGTGGATCAGGCGCGTCGCCTCGGCATCGGTGACGGCGTTCTTGCCGAGGTGGAAGCCGCCCATGCCGATGGCGGAGATCGTCTCGTCGGTGCGACCGAACTTGCGATACAGCATCTCGCCGCGGCGCTCGCCGGGGTCGGTGACGAAGACGAGGTCGGCCGGATCGGCGATGCGGGTCACGGGAAGGGCGGAGGAGGTCACGGTTGCACCTGCTGCTTGAGAACCGCCGACGGCGGCGAGGCCGGCGCCGACGGCAGCGCCCTGAAGAAATTCGCGGCGTTCCATGAGGGATCATCCTTTCCGCGGCGCGTGGGCGCCGCACGGGGGAGGCGGCGCATCACGCGGTGGGCCCTGCGAGTCGCGGCGCGGCGGCGAGGATGCGCAAGGCGGCGCAGGCCGCCCCGTAGCCGTTGTCGATGTTGACGACGCTGAGGCCTGGGGCGCAGCTCGCCAGGATGGCATGGAGCGCGGTGTGGCCGCCTTCCGCGACGCCGTAGCCGACCGAGGTCGGGACGGCGATGAGCGCGCCGCCGACGAGGCCGCCGAGAACGCTGGGCAGGGCCGCATCCATGCCGGCGGCGACGATGAGGATGGGGTGGCGGCGCAGATCGTCGAGCCGCCGCGTCAGGCGCCACAGGCCGGCGACGCCGACGTCGGCGACGAGGGTGCCTTCCTCGCCATGGTAGGCCAGCGTGCGCAGCGCCTCCCGCGCCACCGGCACGTCGGACGTGCCGGCGCAGACCACGGCGACCCGGCCTTTGGCCGCGATCTCGCGGGCCACGCCGAAGATCGCGGTGCGCGAGACCGGATCGTAGTCGAGCCGCTCGCGGTGGCACGGCGACAGCGCCGCGTACTTCTCCGCCTCGAGCCGCGTCAGGAGCAGGGCGGCGACGCCGCGCTCGGCGGCGGAGACGAGGACGCCATCGACCTGCGCCGCCGACTTCCCGGCGCAGTAGATCGCCTCCTCCAGGCCGATGCGATCCTCTCGGCCGACGTCGAGCACGATCTCGTCGGCGACGTTCACTGTGCGGCTCCAGTTAGGAAGGCGCTGCCGGTCCGATAGGGCGCGAAGGCGAGGCGCCGGCCGAGCCCCGGGGGCGCCTTGGCGAGGATCGTCGCTTGCAGTGCGGCGCGTTCGGCGTCGCAGAGCGCGGCGAGGCTGACGGCGTCGAGCTCGACGACGACACCCGTCGCGCGTACGCGACACCGCACCGCGCGGCCGGCACCTTGCGCGGCGCCGAGGCTGTCGGCGACGAGCCGCTCGACGTCGTGGACGAAGGCGAGCGTGTCGGCCTCGATGCGGATGCCGGTTTCGACGCGGCTCGACAGGCAGGGGGCCGAGGGCAGCTCGGCCAGTTCGGCGAGGTCGTAGGTGCGAGCCAGCGCGCGCACAGCCGCCTTGTCCATGCCGGCTTCGACGAAGGGGTGCCGAACCGCGTGGTCCCGGGCGGCATCCAGACCCGGTCGGTATTCGCCGAGATCGTCGAGATTGGCGCCGGACACGATCTGTCCGACGGCGACTTTTGCTACGGCGCCGTAGAGGTTGGTCTTGCAGAAGAAGCAACGGTCGACGGGGTTGGCGCGGTAGCGCGGGTCGGCAAACTCGCCGGCATCGATGATCCGAAGCGGCCAGCCTTCCGCCTCCGCCAGGGCGCGAACCCGAGAGGTGGCGCTCGCGGGGACGGCCGGGGAGACGGCGTGGACCGCCAGCATGGCTTCGCCGAGAACCCGATGCGCGGCGCTCGCGAGCGTCATGGAATCGACGCCGCCGCTGACGGCCACGGTCAAGCGCGTCATGCCGCGCAGGATGTCCTCCAGGTTCGTGTGCTCACCACCCATCACGCGCCATCGTCCGACAACGCCAAACGTTCCGCCTCGCGACGCATCCGAGCACGTTGCGCGTGGGTCTCGTGCCCGAGCGCATCGTCGGCTTCGGCCTTGGCGGTGCGACCGCCCGGGCGCTCCACCGTCTTGACGCGCATCGCGCGACCGTCGACCTCGATCGTGCGGACCGAGCGGGGCAGGGCGGAGCCGCCGACGAGATGGTGGCGCAGGCCGATCGTGGTGGTCTCGCGAAAGCAGGCGGCGATCGCATCGGCGGAACCGGCGCGTGTCAGCGCCCGCACGTGGGTCATCATGCGCCCCTTCTTGCCGAACACCGGCATCTGCACGACGTCGAACACGTCGTCGTGCTCGCGCAGCCGGTCGAGGCCCATCGCGAGATCCTCGGCCGACTGGTCGTCGACCTCGAACTCGATGACGGTCAGGTCACGATGGGTCGAAGTGGCGGTGGGACGGCCGACATCCTCGATGAGGCCCTCGTCGAAGACCAGCGCGCGCAGGCAGTTGCTCAGTCCGGGAAGGATGCGCGTGCCGAAGCCGATGCCGGAGCGGCCGAGCGTGCGGGGACGCTTCGATCGACGCGACGGAGCTTCGCAGACGAGATAGCGGAGGATGGCGGCGCCAGTGGGGGTGACGCGCTCGCCGGCCACGCCGTCGTCGATCGTGTCGAAGCCGCGCAGCAGCAGCGCCGTCGCCGGCGCCGGCACGGGCAGCGGCCCGTGGGCGGTCGTCACACGGCCGGAGCCGAGCGGCAGCGCACCGACGCTCCAGCTCGTGGCGCCGCAATGCACGATGATGTGGGCGGCGGCGACGATGTCGGCGATCGAGTCCCAGGCCCCGACCTCGTGGAACGCCACCGTCTCGACACCGATGCCGTGAACCTCGGCCTCGGCCCGCGCCAGTCCCTCGAAGATCGCGATCGCATTGTCGCGGACTGCAGCTTCGAGCGGAGCAGCCTGGATGTCGGCGCGGATGTCCGCCCAGGGACGATGCCCGTGCACGCCCTGATCCGCATCGTGCTTCTGGTGACCGTGGCCGTGATGATGGTGGTGGCCGTCGGCATGGTGAGCGGCGTCGCCTTGCGCTGCGGGATCGGCCTCCGGCGTGTCGTCGCGTGCCACCAGGAAACGGCGGCCCTGGAGCACGCCGTCGTTGTGCGCGACGAGGTCGCAGCGCACGGCGGCCACGGCCGCGACGGACGCGAGGACGCCGGTCTCGAGATCGGGAAAGGCGTCGAGCAGGGCGGAGGCGAACATGTCGCCGGCCATGCCGCCGACGGGATCGAGCTGGATGTGCATAGGCGTGTGCCGGACTCCGGTGGAAGGTGCCGGTCTCCGGCAGGCGCTGAACGCGAAGCGTCACGTGCCGTTCGCATTGCGATGCTTAGGAGAGGCGAGGAGCCTTCATGATCCAGCATCCATCCCGCCGTGACGTGGTGATCGGCGGTGCCGCGGCCACGTTCGCCGTGGGCACGACCGGCGCCGCGACCGCTGCCGCGCCGGGCGCGGAGGCCACCGGCCTCGTTTCGGAGGCCGGCGGCGGCCCGCTCGCCGACGTGCTCGTCTCCAACGGCCGCGACGTCGTGCGCACCGATTCGACCGGGCGCTGGCGTCTGGCCTTGGCGCCGGGGCAGACGATCTTCGTGATCAAGCCCTCGGGCTTCGCCGCGCCGCGCGACCCGCTGACCAACCTGCCCAAACTGTCCTATGTCCACGATCCCGACGGCACGCCGGCGGCGCTCGGCTTCCGCTATCACGGCCTGCCGCCGACCGGCCCGTTGCCCGCCTCGATCGACGTCGTGCTCACGCGCAAGGCCGAGCCCGAGCGCTTCGACGTGATCCTGTTCACCGACCCACAGCCCGAATCGGCGGCGGAGGTCGAGTACGTCCGCGACGAGGCGGTGGTCCCGTTGCTTGGCGCCGGCGCCGCCTTCGGCATGACCCTGGGCGACCTCGCCTTCGACGATCTCGCCGTCTACGCCCGCCTCAACCGCATGGTCGGACGCATCGGCGTGCCGTGGTGGACCATCGGCGGCAACCACGACCTCGATTACGAGGCGCCCGACGCGATCCGCTCGCGCGACACCTGGAAGCGGGTGTTCGGCGCACCGTACTACGCGCACGCTCACGGCGGCGCGCTGTTCATCATGCTCGACAACGTCGATTATCTGGGCGCCGGCAGCGGCAAGCCGGGCGACAAGCACGGCGCCTATGTCGGGCGCTTCTCCGACGACCAGCTCGCGTTCGTGCGCAACCTGCTGGCGATGACGCCGCCGCAGACGCTGTTGGTCTTCGCGATGCACATTCCGCTGCGCACCTATTTCGATCCCAAGATGCCGGCGGCCAACACGGCGAACGCCGGCGACCTGCTCCGGCTCATCGGCGATCGCCCGAGCGTCAGCTTCGCCGGCCACACCCACACCACCGAGCACCATTACCTCGGCACCGCCGACGGCGGATCGGACGCGCACCCGCATCATCACCACGTGCTGACCGCCGTCTCCGGCTCGTGGTGGAGCGGCCCGCTCGACCATCGCGGCATCGCCTGCGCCGACCAGACCGACGGTACGCCCAACGGCCATCACGTGCTGAGCGTCGACGGCGCCCGCTACACCACGCGCTACGTGCCGGCGAACGAGCCGGACGACCGGCAGATGCGCCTCGTGCTGGAGGTCGGCGCCCATTCCGACGATCGCGAGGTGCTGCGCACCACCACAATGAGCCGGACTTTGCGCTCGCCGGTCACCGCCGACGAGGCCGGCGCGGCGCGGCTCGTGGTGAACCTCTTCGACGGTGGCCCGCGCTCGTTGGTGAGCTTCGCGCTCGACGGCGGCGCGCCGGTCGAGATGGCCCGCGTGTCGCGTCCCGATCCCTTCATCGAGCAGCTCTACGGTCGCTTTCCCGACACGATCAAACCCTGGGTCAAGCCCAACGCCTCGTCGCACCTGTGGCAGGCGGCGCTGCCGGCCGGCCTCGCCGGCGGCACCTACGCGATCCGGGTGACGGCGCTCGACGAATACGGCCGCCCCCACGAGGGAAGCATGGTGCTGGAGGTGGTGTGAGGGCAAGCGCCGGCCACACGCCACGCTTGTTCTTGCCCTTAGGTCCGCCTAAGCAGCGCCGTCGAGCGGGACAGGCATGTTCAACAAGATCCTTGTGGCCAATCGCGGCGAGATCGCTTGCCGGATCATGAAGACGGCGCGGCGCATGGGCATCGCC
>CAXTVT010000003.1:0-16558 GCA_964247745.1 uncultured Beijerinckiaceae bacterium | reverse complement strand
TCGCGGCGAGATCGCTTGCCGGATCATGAAGACGGCGCGGCGCATGGGCATCGCCACCGTCGCCATCTATTCGGAGGCCGACCGCGACGCGCTGCACGTCGCGAGCGCCGACGAGGCGGTCGCCATCGGACCGGCCGCTGCGTCGCAATCCTATCTCTCGATCGAGCGGATCGTGGCCGCCTGCCGCGAAATCGGCGCCGATGCCGTTCACCCCGGCTACGGCTTCCTGTCGGAGAACGCCGCTTTCGCCCGGGCGCTGGCCGAGGCCGGCGTGACCTTCATCGGTCCGAACCCCCATGCCATCGAAGCGATGGGCGACAAGCTGGCGTCGAAGAAACTGGCGGCGGCGGCCGGCGTCTCGACCGTGCCGGGCCACATCGGCACCGTGGACAGCGCCGCCGACGCGCAACGCATCGCCGGCGAGATCGGTTTTCCCGTCATGATCAAGGCCTCGGCCGGCGGCGGCGGCAAGGGCATGCGCGTCGCCTTCAAGGCCGAGGAGGTCGCGGAAGGCTTCGAGCGCTCGCGCTCGGAGGCCAAGTCGTCCTTCGGCGATGACAGGATCCTCATCGAGAAGTTCATCGAGGACCCTCGCCACATCGAGATCCAGGTGCTCGGCGACAAGCACGGCTCGTGCGTCTACCTCGCCGAGCGCGAATGCTCGATCCAGCGCCGCAACCAGAAGGTCGTCGAGGAGGCGCCTTCGCCGCTGCTCGACGCGGAGACACGGCGGCGCATGGGCGAGCAGGCCGTCGCCCTGGCGCGGGCGGTGGATTACGATTCCGCCGGCACGGTCGAGTTCGTGGTCGGGCAGGACAAGAGCTTCTACTTCCTCGAGATGAACACCCGGCTCCAGGTCGAGCACCCGGTCACCGAGATGATCACCGGCATCGATCTCGTCGAGCAGATGATCTGCGTCGCCGCCGGCGAACCGCTCGACATGGTGCAGGACAAGATCAAGCTCCGGGGCTGGGCGGTCGAGACCCGCGTCTACGCCGAGGATCCGACGCGCGGCTTCGTGCCCTCGACCGGACGGCTCACGACCTTCTTGCCGCCGCCGTCCGGACGACACGGCGAGCGCGTCACCCGCGTCGACACCGGCGTGGCCGAGGGCGGCGAGATCTCGGTGCACTACGATCCGATGATCGCCAAGCTGATCACCTTCGGACCCGACCGTGCCGCCGCCATCGCGGCCCAGGCCGACGCGCTCGATCGCTTCGTCATCGAGGGCATCCGCCACAATCTCGGCTTCCTCGCCTCCGTCATGGCCTCGCCGCGCTGGCGGGAGGGCCGGCTCTCGACCCGGTTCATCGAGGAGGAGTACCCTCAGGGCTTCGGTTCCCGGATGCCCGAAGGAGCGACGGCGCGCGTGTTCTGCGCGGTCGCCGTCGCGATCGACCACGCGCTCGATGCGCGTCGCGGCCGCATCGTCGGCGCGACGCGGCCGCACCCGCCTTACGATGGCGCGCGATCGGTCATGCTCGGGAAGGAACGCCACGATGTCGAGGTCTCGACTGGGGAGGACGTGACGGTGCGGTTCGCCGGCGGAGGCGATCCCCTGCGCATCGCCAGCCGCTGGACGCCGGGCCAGCGGGTCTGGAGCGGCACCGTGGACGGACGGCCGATGTTCGTGGCGGCCCGCCCGATCCTCAATGGCTACGCGCTGGCCCACGCCGGCCTCGCCTGCGACGTGCGCGTGTTCACCCGGCGCCAGGCCGATCTCGCCGCGCTGATGCTGGAGCGGGCCGACACCGAGGAGAGCAAGGTTCTGCTCTGCCCGATGCCGGGCCTGGTCAAGGCGATCCATGTCAAGGAAGGGCAGGGGGTGAAGGTCGGCGACCCGCTCTGCCTGATCGAGGCCATGAAGATGGAGAACGTGCTGCGCTCCGAGCGCGACGGGACCGTCAAATCGATCGAAGCGCGCGAGGGCGAATCGCTCGCCGTCGACAGCCCGATCCTGTTCTTCGCATGAGCGGGCCGGCCCATTCTCCGGCGCGTCACGAACGAGGCTAGGCTCTGCTGTACTTCGCCTACGGCTCCAACATGGACGAGGCCGCGATGCGTACGCGGTGCCCGCGCTCCCGCGTCGTCGGGCTGGCGCGGTTGATGCGGCATCGTTTCTACCTGATGGGCCGCACCGGCTACGCTTCGGTGCGGCGCGATCCTGTCGTCAGCGTGCACGGCGTGCTGTTCGACCTCGCGCTCGCCGACGTTCCGGCGCTCGACCGCTACGAGGACGTGGCTCACGGGCTCTACACGAAGGCGCAGCAGCCCGTGGTGGTCGGGGCTGGCCGATCGCGCCGCGCGCTGCTGTACTACGGCGTCGACGAGAGCGAGGGGGGCGCTCCGCCGCCCGGCTACATGGAGGGCGTGGTCGCCGCCGCCCGCGCCGCGGCGCTGTCGCCGGCCTACGTCACGGGTCTGGTCGCGCATCTGCCGCGAGCGCGCGCGTGAGCGCCGCGATCGTCCGCGACGTCGCCGCCTTGCGCGAAATCGTCGCCGGCTGGCGAGCCTCGCGGCAGCGCGTGGCCCTCGTGCCGACCATGGGCGCGCTGCACGCCGGGCACGTCTCGCTCGTCGAGGCCGCGCGCGAACAGGCCGATCGCGTCGTGGCGACGATCTTCGTCAATCCCAGGCAATTCGCCCCAGCCGAGGATTTCGCCAGCTATCCGCGCGACCTCGAGGCCGACCGAGCCCGCGTCGCCAGTGCCGGCGCCGACCTCGTCTACGCGCCCGATCTCTCGGTCATGTACCCCGAGGGCTTCTGCACGAGCGTGTCGCTCGACGGCCCGGCCCGCGCCGGCCTCGAGGACCGTTTCCGTCCGGACCATTTTTCCGGCGTGGCCATCGTGGTGACCAAGCTGCTGCTGCAGGCCTCGCCCGACATCGCGCTGTTCGGCGAAAAGGACTGGCAGCAGCTCAAGGTCATCGAGCGTCTCGTGCACGACCTCGACATCCCGGTCGTCGTGCAGGGCCGACCGACGGTCCGCGAGGCCGACGGGCTCGCGATGTCGTCGCGCAATGCCTACCTCGACATGTCGTCGCGCGAGGCGGCGCCGAGCCTGCACCGGGCGCTCGCCGCCTGCGCCGCCGCCATCGCACGCGGCGAGCCGCGCGAATCGGCCCTGGTCGCCGCACATGCGGACGTGGCGGCGGCCGGTTTCGCCATCGACTACGTCGAGCTGCGCCACGCGGAAACGCTCGCGCCGATCACCGCCGATGGCGCGGCGACGGCGCGGCTGTTCGCCGCCGCCCGGATCGGCCACACGCGGCTGATCGACAACGTGGGAGTCGCCGTTCCGCCGCCTTTACCCAAGGGCTGAAACGCGACAGGGTCATGCCGGGGCCAAGGGGGATACGGGCGTGCTGAACGATCTGCGTGGCCTCGACGGCAAGCAACGCAGCGCCGTGCTGGCCAGCTATCTCGGCTGGACCCTCGACGCCTTCGACTTCTTCATCTTCGCCTTCGTCTGGAAGGACGTCGCCAAGGAATTCGGCTCGAGCATCGAGACGCTGTCCTGGTCGCTGTTCCTCACCCTCGCGGTCCGCCCGATCGGCGCGCTGATCTTCGGTCTCGCCGCCGACAAGTTCGGACGGCGCCCGGTGCTGATGGTCGACGTCATCCTGTTCTCGATCTTCGAGCTGGCATCCGGCTTCGCGCCCAACCTCGTGACCTTCTTCATCCTGCGCATCCTGTTCGGGATCGCGATGGGCGGCGAGTGGGGCGTCGGCGCCTCGCTGACGATGGAGACGATCCCGCCCAAATCGCGCGGCATCGTTTCGGGCATGCTGCAGACCGGCTATCCCACCGGCTACCTGCTGGCCTCGATCGTGTTCGGCCTGCTGTATTCCACCATAGGCTGGCGCGGCATGTTCTTCGTTGGCGCGGCGCCGGCGCTGCTGACGCTCTACATCCGTTCCAACGTCGACGAGTCGCCGGTCTTTCAGGCACAGCAGGTCCAGGCGCGAAAGCCATCGATCGTCGAGGTGCTGCGCGCCAATGCCGGACGCTTCGCCTTCGCCGTCGTCCTGATGACCTGCTTCAACTTCTTCAGTCACGGCACGCAGGACCTGTACCCGACGTTTCTGCGCGAGCAGATGAAGTTCGATCCGCACACGGTGAGCGCGGTGCTCGTCGTCTTCAATCTTGGCGCGATCGTCGGCGGCCTGACCTTCGGCGCGATCTCGGAGCGGATCGGCCGCCGCAAGGCCATCGCCGTTGCGGCGCTCTTCGCGCTCGTGCCGCTGTGGTTCTGGTCTCACGGCGACTCGCCGATCGTCCTGGCGATGGGAGGCTTCGTGATGCAGGTCGCGGTGCAGGGAGCCTGGGGCGTCGTGCCCGCCTACCTCAACGAGCTGTCGCCCAATGCGGTGCGCGGCACCTTCCCCGGCTTCGCCTACCAGATCGGCAATCTGATCGCGGCGGTGAACGGGCCGTTGCAAACCAGCCTGGCCCACGCGAGAGGCGGCAACTTCTCCTTCGGGCTCGCTCTCGTCGCGGGCATCGTGGCCGTGGTCCTGGCGGGATGTGCGCTGCTCGGCCCCGAGGCACGGGGAACGGTCTTCGAGGGGGCGAGACCGCGCGAAGTCGAGGGCGTGTCTTGAGCGAGGCGGAACGCGCCGTCTTCGTCCGCGTCGAGGGCAGGGTCCAGGGCGTCGGCTTTCGCGCCTACACCGCCGGGCAGGCGGCGGCGTTGGGCATTCGCGGCTGGGTGGTGAACCGCGGCGACGGCAGCGTCGAGGCGGCGCTGCACGGGCACGGAGGCAAGCTCGGCGAGCTGATCGGGCACCTCAGGTCCGGGCCGCCCGGTGCGGAGGTCAAGGCGCTCGACGTGCGTTCCACCGATCACGGCCGCATCGGCGACGTGCCCGATGGTGCCCATGCTTTCTGACCCCGCCCTCTACTCCATCAGCATCTGCATCGAGCGCTCGTAGAGGTCGGTGAGCTGGTCGAACAGCGACAGCAGGGTTTCGCTTGCCGTCGCCACCTCCGACAGATCCGCCGGTGCGGCGGCTCGCGCCAGGGCCGGCTCGAAGACCTTCCAGGCCGCTATCGCCTGCGCCAGCAGCGCACGAATCTGCGGCGTGGAGAGTGGAATGCGCTCGAGATAGACGAGGCCGTCGGCGAAGGCCTTCGACGAGACGACGAGCGCCGCGCGTTGCACCGCGGCCGCCTCGCCGCCGACGAGCACGGCGACGGCGGCATGCTTGGCGAGACGTTGCGACAGCATGCGCTGGCGCCCCGACACGTTGATGACCTGCAATGCGGCGGCGAAGCCGGCCACCTCCAGCGTGCGCGTCAGCGCCTCCGCCTGCGCCAGCAGCTTCTCGGCGAGACGATCGATCTGGGCGACGCGGGCGGTTGCGGGAGCCGCCGCCAGCGCGCTCTTCAGCGCCGCCCAAGGCCCCAGCACGGCGTCGAGCAGGTCGCCGAACGTCGGTTTCGACAGCGTGCGGCGCAGGATCCCGAGATTGGCCTCGATCTGCTCGATCGAACCGCGACAGAGTGCGGCCGTGTCGTCGGGCGTCACGCCGGCGCACATCAGCGCGTAGAGCTTGACCAGACGCTGCGACAGCATGCGGAGCTGGCCCGACCGATTGACCGCCTCGGCGTAGCGCGAAGCGTCGATCACCTGCTGGGCGATCTGCCCGATCCGCAGCTTGGCCTGCATCGCCGCGGTGCGCAGCACCTTGTAGGCTTCATCCTCCCCGATGTTGCGCACCCGCATCAGAATGCCTTTGGCGCGATCGACGAGCTTGCGCTCGGAGAAGCGGTGCTGGACGTCGGATAGCTCCTCGCGCAGCAGCTGGTCGTGGCGAAAGCGGGCCTGCGCGACGTGGATCACCGAGCGAAGCCGGTGCAGTCCGTAGCCATTGATCACGTAAGCGTGGATGCCCGACGCCGTGGCCCGCTCGATCTTCTCGGCGTCGGGATCGGTCGTGAACACCACCACCGGACGCGGCGAAACGGAGCGCAGGGTGGAGGTGCCTGCGAAAAGGGCTTCGTCGGGGTGAGTATCGTAGCAGACAACCAGATCGGGGCCGACGCGAACGACACCTTCCACCATCTTGGCGAATTCCGAGCCGCCAAGCACGTCGATCCCGACGCTGGTCAAGTCGCTTTCGAGGCTCGGCGCACCCGTACCGCCACCGTTGACGACGAAAGCCGACGTCATCGCAGCAGCGTCATCGGGATGGCGGACATGGGTTTGGCTTCCGGTGCGCGCGGCATTCTCAGAGCTGGCATAGATCATGCCTCTTTGAAGCCGGGTGCAACGAAGCGCCCGACCTTCATCCCGCACTTAGGGTCACGCTCACGCCGTCTGTGAGCTCTCGTTGTGTGTCTCCCATGCCACGTTTCAGTGGGTGTCACGGAGCACATCATGTCCGATCCGACTTTGACGTTCGATGCCGAACACGCGTCGATCGCGACCGCCAGCGTCCGCGCTGGGCCGCTGGCGTGCTCTTTCGAAGCCGACGATCAATCGTGTCGGCAAGAACGCGACTGCCGAAGCCGACCGTTCTCGTAGTGCTTCGAAGCCACGCTTCCCCCAATGCGACCGCGCCCAAGCTCGGCGTCGCCGCCCAGCCCGCAAACGGCGCGGCGGTTGCAGGGAGATTGCGCCCGTCCTCTCGGATTCTCCTCTCACCTTCCTGACGCTTCACCGGAGCTCCGCCATGGCCGCCGTCGCCTCGAACAAGGCAACTAAAATAGACCTCTTCAGTCTGAAAACGCCGCAGATGCGCGCGTTTCATCTGACGTGGATCGCGTTCTTCGTCACCTTCTACGCTTGGTTCGCGACGGCACCGCTCATGCCGATCATCTCGGCCGATCTCCACTTCAGCAAGGCCGACGGCGCCAACATCGCCATCGCCGGCGTGTTCGCCACCATCCTGGCGCGCTTCGCGATCGGTCCGATGTGCGACAAGTACGGTCCCCGCATCGCCTACACCGTCCTGCTGACGCTGGGCGCGATCCCGGTCTTCGGCATCGCCTTCGCCTGGGACTACACCTCGTTCCTCGTGTTCCGCCTGCTGATCGGCATCATCGGCGCCTCGTTCGTCATCACCCAGTTCCACACGTCGGTGATGTTCGCGCCGAACGTCGTCGGCACGGCCAACGCAACGGTCGGCGGCTGGGGCAACGCGGGCGGCGGCGTCACGCAATCGGTGATGCCGCTGATCTTCGCCGGCCTGCTCGGTCTCGGTTTCGCGAAAGGACTGTCCTGGCGCTATGCCCAGATCGTCCCGGGCGTGCTGATGCTGATCGTCGCCGTCCTCTACTACCGCTACACGCAGGACACGCCCGAGGGTAATTTCGCGGATATGCGCAAGGCCGGCCTGTCGACGGATGTCGGCAAGAAGGGTGGCCTCGCCGTCATGGCCGAGGCCGGCAAGAACTACCGCGTCTGGCTGCTCGGAGCCTGCTATGGCGCCTCGTTCGGCGTCGAACTCTTCGTGCATTCGGTGGCGGTCACCTATTACTACAACAAGTTCCACATGAGTGTCGAAAGCGCCGGCTACGCCGTAGGCGCCTTCGGCCTGCTCGCCCTGTTCGCCCGCGCGCTCGGCGGCATCTTCTCCGACAAGGTCGCCAAGTTCGCGGGTCTGCAAGGGCGCACCTGGCTGCTGTTCGCGCTCATGATGGGCGAGGGCATCTTTCTGATCGCCTTCTCGACGATGAACGTCGCCGCGCTCGCCGTGACCTTCATGATCGTGTTCGGCCTGTTCACGCACATGGCCTGCGGGTCGTTGTACGCGCTCGTGCCGTTCATCGACCGCAAGTGCCTCGGCGGCGTCTGCGGCATCATCGGGGCCGGCGGCAACATCGGCGGCGTCGCGGCGGGATTTCTGCTTCGCGGGACCGGCGACATGCAGTTCTGCTTCAAGGTGCTCGGCGTCGCGGCGGTGCTGTGCGCCTGCGGCGCCGCCGTCATCCGCTTCTCGATCAAGAAGCGGCAGGAGGAGCAGGCGCTCTACGACGAGGCTGTCGCACAGCGCAACGCGACCGCGGCCGCGGTTCCCGCAATGGCTTGATCGCATCACCAAAGGCAGGCCGGGCCAGTTGGCCCGGCCTTGACGTGACTTCGATCAGGCCTCGTATGAAAAGCCTGCCCTCGATCTCAGCGTACTGGCGCCGACGCGCCTTTTAAACAGGCATCGCCAGCAGTCGGTCGCCAGGCTGGACCAGGCGCCACGCAAGATGCGTTCGCCGCGTGCGAAGCCGGCTGCAATCGGCGTCGCGCTCGGCTACATGAGGACGCATGCAGTTCCTCGATCAAGCCCGCGTCTACGTCCGGTCCGGCGATGGTGGCGCCGGATGCGTCTCGTTCCGGCGTGAGAAGTTCATCGAATTCGGTGGCCCGGACGGTGGCGACGGCGGCAAAGGCGGTGACGTCGTCGTCGAGTGCGTGTCCGGCCTCAACACGCTGATCGATTTCCGCTATCAGCAGCATTTCAAGGGCAAGACTGGCACCCACGGCATGGGGAAGAACCGTGCCGGGCCCAAGGGCCCCGACGCCGTGCTGAAGGTGCCGGTGGGCACGCAACTGATCGACGAGGGCGAGGAGGAGCCGTTCGCCGACCTGACCGAGATCGGCCAGAGCGTTCGCGTCTGCCGCGGCGGCAACGGCGGCTTTGGCAACGCCTATTTCAAGACGAGCACCAACCAGGCGCCGCGCCGCGCCAATCCGGGCGAACTCGGCCAGGAGCGCACGCTCGTCCTGCGGCTGAAGCTGATCGCCGACGCCGGCCTCGTCGGGCTGCCCAACGCCGGCAAGTCGACCTTCCTCTCTGTGGTCTCGGCCGCAAAGCCGAAGATCGGGGACTACCCCTTCACCACATTGCACCCGCAGCTGGGGGTCGTGGCGGTCGACGGACGCGAATTCGTGCTCGCCGATATTCCTGGGCTGATCGAGGGCGCGCACGAAGGCGTCGGCCTCGGCGACCGCTTCCTCGGCCATGTCGAGCGGTGCCGCGTCATCCTGCATCTCGTCGATGCCAACGGCGAGCACGCCGGCCGCGACTACAAGACGGTGCGTCACGAGCTCGAGGCCTACGGCGGCGGCCTCGTCGACAAGCGCGAGATCGTGGCACTGTCCAAGGTCGATGCCGTCGAGCCGGGGCACCTGAAGAAGCAGGTCGACCGGCTGCGTCGTGCCTGCGGCCAGACGCCGATCCGGTTGTCGTCGGCCGCACGCACCCATGTCACCGAGGTGCTGCGATCTCTGACGGGCGCGATCGATGGAGGCAAGCAGGTGGAGGCCGACGCGCTGGCCGCCGCCGAGGCTTGGCGCCCGTGAGATCGCGGATCGACGTCACGGAAGCCGGACCCCGGGGCTGACGAATCCAGCCCCGGCTTCGAACGTCCCGGATCAGCCGCCCAGCGTGGCCTTGGCGCGCGACCACCAGCCGGCACGCTTGGGACGGGCAGGGTCCGCCTCGGTCGAGACCGGCTCGGGCCGACGCGGCGTCGTCTCGGCAGCCGGCGCGGCACGCGGCTCGTCGGCATGCGGTACCTCCGCCGCGACAGGAGGCTCGACTGGTGCCGGGACGTGCGGTGCGACAAAGGCAGGCTCAACGGGCTCCGCCGCCGTCGGCGCCGCCTCGATCGCCTCGTCCACGACCGTTGGCACGGCGATCGGCATCGGAGCATCGCGGGTCAGCGCCGCCGGCTCGGCCCCTTCGCCGCTGTCGAGCGCCGGTGCAAGCTCGTGCACCTGCTCGGCGATCGGGGGCACCACGACATCCGCGATCTGCGAGGCGTGGTCGTCATGTGCCGCGGCGATACCGGCGTCGTCGTCGCCCGCCGTCGCGTGACGCTCGCGGCCGCGCGTGCGGCGCCCGCCCCGACGCGAGCGCCTTTTCCGGGCGCCACCAGCTTCCTCGCCCGGGCCCTCGGCCCGGTCCTCGCCGCCGTCGCTCTCCTCACCCGCGGCACTCTCCGCCGTCGTGGGCGCGAGCGAACCTTCGGCATCGGAGACGAAGCTCAGCGCATCGTCGGAGGGCTGCGGCGCATCGCCGGCGATGCCCGAGCTTTCGCGGTCGCGACCTCGACCGCGACGCCGGCGGCGCTTGCGCCGGCCCTCGCCGTCGTCGCTCTCGTCCTGGTCCGGCTTCGGCCCTGCCTCGGCCGGGACCGTCGGCTCGTCCTCGTTCTCGAGCTCGTCGACGATGTCGGCCTCGGGCTCCTCGATCGGCACGATCTGGCGTGACGGCTGGATGATACCGGAGGCCGGCTCGCCGCGCTCCAGGGCGCAGTAGGTCGTGCCAGTGAGGCTCTCGTCGGCTACGAACGTCACGCAAGCACCGAAGCGCCCCTCGATGTCGGACAGATGCGCGCGCTTGTGATTGAGGACGTAGAGCGCGATCTGGCCGCGCGTGCGCACCGTGACGTCGTGCGAGGCGTCGGCGAGCAGCGCGTCCTCGAGCAGGCGCAGCACGTGCAACGCGATCGAGGCGGTCGAGCGCACGGTACCGGCGCCGGCGCAATGCTCGCAGACCACGGTCGAGCCTTCGAGCACGCCGGTGCGGATGCGCTGGCGGCTCATCTCGAGAAGACCGAAATGCGAGATGCGGCCGACCTGGATGCGGGCGCGATCGTCCTTCAGCGCGTCCTTGATGCGCTTCTCGACGGCGCGGTTGTTGCGGTTCTCCTCCATGTCGATGAAGTCGACCACGATGAGGCCGGCGAGATCGCGCAGGCGCAGCTGGCGCGCCACCTCGTCGGCCGCCTCCAGGTTGGTGCGGACCGCGGTATCCTCGATATTGTGCTCGCGGGTGGAACGACCGGAGTTCACGTCGATGGCGACGAGCGCCTCGGTCTGGTTAATCACGAGGTAGCCGCCGGACTTCAGCGTCACCTGCGGCGAGAACATCGCGTCGAGTTGCGCCTCGGCGCCGGCCTTGGTGAAGATCGGAGCCGGGTCGCGCCAGGGCTGCACGTTCTTGGTGTGGCTCGGCATGAGCAGCCGCATGAAGTCCTTGGCTTCGCGGTAGCCCTCCTCGCCGGAGACCACGACCTCCTCGACGTCCTTGTTGTAGAGGTCGCGGATGGCGCGCTTGATCAGCGAGCCTTCCTCGTAGACCAGCGTCGGCGCGGAGGATTGCAGCGTGGTCTCGCGCACCGTCTCCCACATCCGCATCAAATATTCGAAGTCGCGCTTGACCTCGGGCTTGGAGCGCGAGGCGCCGGCGGTGCGCAGGATCACGCCCATGCCGTCCGGCACCTCGAGATCCTGGGCGATCGACTTCAACCGCTGCCGATCGCCGGCATCGGTGATCTTGCGCGAGATGCCGCCGCCCTTCGCGGTGTTGGGCATCAGCACGGAGTAGCGGCCGGCCAGCGACAGGTAGGTCGTGATCGCGGCGCCCTTGTTGCCGCGCTCCTCCTTGACGACCTGCACCAGCAGCACCTGGCGGCGCTTGATGACCTCCTGGATCTTGTACTGCTTGCGCGGGCGATAGGCGCGTCGCGGCACCTCCTCGAGGGCATCGCCGCCGAGCTGCTCGACGTGTTCTTCCTCTTCGTCGTGCTCGTCGTCTTCGGAATGATCGTCGTGCTGGTGATCGCCGTGGTGATCATGCGCCTCCGCGCCGTGCGTCTCGCGCTCGGCGGCCTGCCCGTCCTCGGCAACGGGTGACCCCGTGTCGACGGCGGCGTCGGTCGCGGCCGGTCCGGATGCATCGGCGTCGGACCTCTCCGCGACGATCGCGGCGGGGATGGGCAGCGTCGGCTCAGCGACCGCCGCCGGCGTTGTCACGACCGGCTCGTCTTGGGCCGTCACGTCGGACGACGGCGCCGCGATCTTGGCGTGCGTCGTTTCGGCGTGCTCGATCAGCCCCGCGGTGGGATCGTCGTAAGGCGGTGTCTGCGTCGCATCGAGCCGGACCGGTCGGCCCGAATCGTCGCCGATCGCGACGACCCTTTCGCCGGCATGATCCGCCAACTCCTCGTCACCTGCCGGGCGAGGCGCTTCGCCGGAATCAGGGGCGGCTTCCGCGTTCGCGCTGACCGTTTCGTCGCCGTGGCGGGCCGCGGCCTGCCGCTCGCCGCCGCGCCGACGACGACTGCGCCGGGGACGCCGCTCCTCCTCTTCGTCCGGCTCCTCGTGGACCTCCTCCTCCTCCATCAGCGCCTGCCGGTCGCTCATGGGGATCTGGTAATAGTCGGGGTGGATTTCGGAAAAGGCGAGGAAGCCGTGGCGATTGCCGCCATAGTCGACGAAGGCGGCCTGGAGCGAAGGCTCCACCCGGGTCACCTTGGCGAGATAGATGTTGCCACGGAGCTGCCGCTTCGACGCGGCCTCGAAATCAAATTCTTCGACACGCGACCCGCGCAGCACGACCACCCGGGTTTCTTCCGGGTGAGCCGCGTCGATCAGCATCTTGTTGGCCATAGAGGAACCGTAAGGGCGCGCGCCGTCCGCCGCTTGGCGGGAAGAGCGCGTCGCCTCCATTGAGGGAAGGGAGTGGCTCCGAGCGGAGCCGCGTCAAGGGAAAGGAGCCGAGCGAAACCCGCGGCACTCTGCCGGCGCGTTTCCGCGGCGAACCGCTTCGCGACGCGGACGCCGACCGGCGAACGGAGCTCCGGGCCGAAGCCCGCATCCCCCCAGCGATCGACGACCCGAAATCGGGACAAGACATGTCCTAAAGACCTATGCGCGGCGCTCTAGGAGCACCGGAAAGGGCTTGGCACGCGGCGGTCCGCCGTCAACGATTCGCTTCGGTCGATCCGGGCAGGGCATCGCGCGTCGCGCAAGCCACCGACCAGGATGTGTCCGAAGCTGACAGCCGAAGCTGTCTTCGCCGAAACCAAACACGCTGCGACAATACGGAACGCGGGCGCTTTATGCAACATGCTCGAAGAGAGTGTGTCGCCACGGCCACAACCGCTGCGGATCGGCTTCCGCCCACCTCACCGGCTGTTAACGATGTGCCGGTTTACTCCTAGGTTCTGACCGGCCGCATGGGGCCACGGAAGAGACATGGATCAGCAGCGGCGCATTCGACGAGCGGCAGGGACCACGGTCGCGTTGGCCGCGCTCGCGCTGTGCCTGTTGTCCACGATCGCCGCCGCCAACGGTCTCGTCGGTGTTCGCGCCGCCGCGGTACGGGACGCGGCCCAACCACACGCGGCGATCACGGCCGCCCGCGTCGAGAGCACGGCCGACGGCGCGACGCTCTCCTTCGATCTGTCCGCCCCGCTCGAGGCCAAGGCGTTCGTCATGGCCGATCCCGATCGCGTCGTCGTGGATCTGCCGCAGGTCGACTTCGCTCTCGATGCGAAGGCCGGTCGCGTCACGGCCGGGCGACACGCCCGCAAGTCCCTGATCGGCTCCTTTCGTTTCGGCCTTCTCGCGCCGGGCCGCTCGCGAATCGTGATCGACCTCGCCGAACCCGCGCGGATCGATCGGGCGGAGGCGAAGCTCGTGAACGGCAAGCTCAAGCTCGTCGTGACGCTGGCGCGGACGGACCGGGCAGCCTTCGTCGCCGCCGTGACGAGCTCGACGCCCGCTCCGGTCGTTACCCCGGCGGTGCTGTCGGCCGTGCCCGGCAAGCCGACGATCGTGATCGACCCCGGGCACGGCGGTCCCGACAACGGCGCCATGGTCGGCGGCGTGATCGAGAAGGACGTCACCCTGGCTTTCGCCAAGCAGCTCGCCGGCAAGCTCGAGGCGAGCGGGCATTTCAACGTCGTCATGAGCCGGGCGACCGACGTGTTCGTGCCGTTGAGCGAGCGCGTGCGCATCGCGCGATCGGCCGGCGCGGCCCTGATGATCTCGGTGCATGCCGACACGCTGCCCGAATCCGCCGACGTCAGCGGCGCCACGGTCTACACCGTGTCCGACAAGGCGTCCGACGCCTATGCCGCCAAGGTGGCCGCCAAGGAGAACGACGCCGACGCGGCGGTGGGTGTCGACGGGCGGGCCGACGTCGCCGACGTCAACGACATCCTGTTCGACCTGACGCGGCAGGAGACGCGCGCCTACAGCCACGTCTTCGCCCGCACGCTGGTGAACTATTGGAAGGTGGCGGGGCGCCTGAACAAGAACCCGCAGCGCGCCGCCGGTTTCGTGGTGCTGAAGGCGCCGGACGTGCCGTCCGTGCTGCTCGAGCTCGGTTACCTGTCCAGCCCGCAGGATTCGGCGCAGCTGACTTCGGAGACGTGGCGCGAGGCGGCGACCGGCCGGATGGCCGAGGCGATCCTCGCCTATTTCGCCGACCAGCACGGGCCGGCGAAGGCTGCGGCCGGCGTGCCGATTCCGGCGCGGCAGTCTTTCGCCGCGCTCCCGACCGCGCGATGATCCTCGCCACGCCGGCCTCGATGCCGCGGCGAGGAACGAACCGGACCTGACGCGCGAAACCTGTAGTGGCGTCGCCGCCACGGTGCGCCCACGAACCGGCGTTCGGCACGGCAATCGTCGCCTTCCGTTCCCAAGCCTCGCCCGGACCACAAAATCGCCTCACGATCCCGCGACCTAGTCGTCACGGCGGTCCGACGGTTCCCGCGATGCCCGGCCGCGCAGAGGCTTTTCCACTATGCGCTTCATCGCCAGGTTCTTCGGCCTGATCTTCGCGACCTTCGCGATCGTTTTCGTGGTCGCGGCGGTGGGTGCGGGCGCCGTGATCTTCAAGTACGAGCAGGATCTGCCGGACTACACCCAGCTCAAGAACTACGAGCCCCCGGTGATGACCCGCGTCCACGCCGGCGACGGATCCGTGCTGGCCGAATATTCCCACGAGCGGCGCCTGTACCTGCCGTCCTCGGCGATTCCGGCCCTGGTGAAGGAAGCGTTCATCTCGGCCGAGGACAAGAACTTCTACACCCATAACGGCGTCGACCTCGAGGGCATCACTCGCGCCGCGATGGTGCTGGTCGAGGGTGGCAAGCACGTCCAGGGTGCCTCGACGATCACCCAGCAGGTCGCCAAGAACTTCCTGCTGACCAACGAGCGCTCGTTCGATCGCAAGATCAAGGAGGCGCTGCTCTCCTTCAAGATCGAATCCACCTACTCTAAGGAGAAGATCCTCGAGCTCTATCTGAACGAGATCTATCTCGGTCTGGGCAATTACGGCGTCGCCGCCTCCGCCCTGAACTATTTCGGCAAGTCGGTGCACGAGCTGACGGTGGCCGAGGTCGCCTACCTCGCCGCGCTGCCCAAGGGTCCGAACAACTATCAGCCCTTCACGCATCGCGACAAAGCGATCGACCGGCGCAACTACGTCATCGACCAGATGGTCCGCAACGGCTACGTCTCGCAGAAGGACGGCGACACGGCCAAGGCCCAGCCGCTCGGCGTCACCCCGCGCGTGCTTTCGCCCAACACCTATTACGGCGGCTTCTTCGCCGAGGAGGTCCGCCGCGAGCTCGGCGACAAGTATGGCGAGAAGAAGCTCTACGAGGGTGGCCTCTCGGTCCGCACGACACTCGATCCCAAGATGCAGAACATCGCGCGCAAGGCGCTGGCCGACGGCCTCGTGCGCTACGACGAGGCGCATGGCTTCCGCGGGCCGATGCGCCACATCGAGACCGCCGGCGATTGGGGGCCGCCCCTGGCCGACGTGCAGGCCCTCGGCGACGTCGCGCCGTGGCGCCTCGCGGTCGTGCTGGAGATGAACGGCAACGACGCGCAGATCGGCCTGCAGCCGAAGCGCGATCCCGACAACAGCGTCAACGGCGCCCGCGAGACTGGCACCATGGTGCAGACCGGCCTGCACTGGACTCGCGGCACGAGCCGCAACGGGCTGACCCCGGGCGATGTCGTCTACGCCGAGCCGATCGACGGCAAGCCCAGCCAGTTCCGGCTGCGCCAGATCCCCGAGGTCGGGGGCGCCATCGTCGCGATGGATCCTTACACCGGCCGCGTCTTCGCGATGGTCGGCGGCTTCTCCTACGACCAGTCCAACTTCAACCGCGCGACCCAGGCGATGCGCCAGCCCGGCTCGTCGTTCAAGCCGATCGTCTACGCCACCGCACTCGACAACGGCTACACGCCGTCCTCCATCGTGCTCGACGAGCCGATCGCGATCGACCAGGGGCCGGGTCTCGGCGTGTGGTCGCCGCAGAACTTCGAGGGCAAGTCGGGCGGTCCTCACACGCTGCGCTACGGCGTCGAACACTCGATCAACCAGATGACCGTGCGCCTCGCGCGCGACGTCGGCATGCCGCTCATCGCCGAATACGCCAAGCGCTTCGGCATCTACGACGACCTGCCGCCCTACCTGTCGTTCTCGCTCGGCGCCGGCGAGACCACGCTGATGCGCATGACGACCGCCTATTCGATGCTCGCCAACGGTGGCCGCAAGATCAAGTCGACGCTGATCGACCGCATCCAAGATCGCTGGGGCCATACGATCTACAAGCACGACGAGCGCGCGTGCCAGAGCTGCAACGAGGTCAAGTTCCAGCCCGACGAGCCCGAGCCGGCGCTGGTCGACAAGCGCGAGCAGGTTCTGGACCCGCTGACCGCCTACCAGATCACGTCGATCATGGAAGGCGTCATCCAGCGCGGCACCGGCGTCAGCATCAAGGCCGTCGGCAAGCACCTCGCCGGCA
>CAXTVT010000002.1:0-117591 GCA_964247745.1 uncultured Beijerinckiaceae bacterium | reverse complement strand
GCCGACGCGCCGACGAGTAGCCGCGGTCCTCCGAGCGTCGAAGCAAACAACTTCGACATCGAAGCCGAGATCTCCGCGCTCTTCGCGGATCACAGGGCACGGCTCCCCCAGATGCCAATCCCTAAAGTCAAAAGGAACAAAACCCAATGATGAAGAAAGATACAACACCCAAGCACCGTGCCGCCCAGCAGCGGCATCACGACAACCTGCAAGGAGAGCCACTGAACGGTCTCATCGACGGTATCAGCGGGAACTACAACTCGTCTTCGACAGGCCCGGTAGCGCATGTAGTGCAACAGACGGCAGCCGACCTGGCCAAGTTGTACACCAACTTCGGTGCTGTGAAGGCACCGCCGCCTCACAAATGGAGCGAGGCGCCGGGCACGGAAACCAGCAACGAGGCCGTGCTCGCGACGTCGCCCCGCTTCGTCATCTTCGCCGGACGTTCTCAGGTGGGCAAAAGCTTCGCTTGCGAATTCGTCGCGGAGCACGCGATCGCCGCGGGGATGAAGATCGCGCTCGCCGATTTCGATCGCGATAATGCGAGCATGACGGCAAGATTTGGTCTCGATAGGGTCATGCGCCCGGACAACGCCGAGGACGTTTTCTTCGAAGAGGGCCTGAAGAAACTCTTCGCTTTCCAGAAGCAGTACAAGTGCGACGTCATGATCGACATCGGGTTCGCCTCCGTCAGGACATTCTGCGCCGTAGCAAGGAAGATCCACCTACAGGCGATACAGGAGGCGAACGGCATCCGCCCCGTCCTCGTCGTCCCCGTCGGGTTGAACCTCGACGACCTGATGGTGCTGGAGAAGTTCGACGGCGCCTACCTGCCGCGCGACATCCTACTGATGCTGAACGAGTTCCTCGTTCCCGCTGGACAGGATGCGTCGCTGGCGTTCGGGCCGGTGTTGCGCGACCCGCGGATACACGGGCTGATCAAGCGCGGCGCCCGCCAGATGATGATGCCCGCGCTGCCCGGAGGCGCCGCCTTTCACAACACGAAAAGACCTTTCGAGTGGGCTGCGCGCATGGACTGGGACTCGCCGTTGAACGAGTTCCAGCAGGCGGGGGCCGCGCACTTCCTCCGAGAGATGCGTGCGGCTTGCCGCAAGCATGTCGACATTTTACCGTTCTCGCAGGGCGAGGGCTGAACGTGGCGGACAAGAAGTCCCCCGATCCTTCCCTGATGCCGTCGGACCGCCTCATCGACACGCAGGCGGTCCGCAGCGAGGTCGAGGCCATCCTGGACAGGATGGCCCAAGCCTTGGACAACGCGAAGATCAAGGCGGAAAGCGCTACGAGGTTCGCGGTCGAGATCCTGAGCGGCACAGTGCGTCATTCCACCGTGCTGCTCTGCACGCTCGTCGACGAGGTCCGCGTCGCCGAAGATAACCTCGTCAAGCTGCAAAAGCGTCGGACGGCGATCACAAAGGCCGTGAAGTTCTGGGGGATCGCCGTCGTGGCCGCGAACCTCATCTGCATCGGCGCGCTCACCGCCATCGTCTGGCGATCCCAGCGGCAGCAGCCTTCTCTGGTGATCGACTTCGAGGCCGGCGGCCAGGGCCTGGTGCACTGCGGTGCTGCCGCACGCGACCCGACCGGCGCCTACCATTGCTCGATGGACGTGATCCTGATGAAGAGCGCGAGAGGCCGCTGACATGGCACAGGAAATCGCCGTAGGAAAAGAGTCTCGCAGCACCAAGGTTGCGTCGCCGGAGCCGCCGTCCGTCGGCGTTCAGGCCCAGCTTGCCGCATTGACGATCGCGGTACGCCGCATGGGCGACGTCCTCGAAGAACACACGAGCCAGCTTCGCAAGCTCAACGAGCTCGCCGGCGACGCGGACGGCGACAACCAACTGCTCGAGGCGCTTCAACGCATCCAGGAGACGCTCACGGTGCAAACGGAGATCCTGAACGTCCTGGCGACGCGCACCGGCAAGCCGGGCGCACCCCGGGCAAGATGAACGTCCGCGCATGCTGAACCTCGGCAAGATGACCGCCTGCACCCCGGCGCAGGCGATGCCTATGGCGAGGCACATGTGCGATCCGACGGTCGGGCGTGAACTGGCCGAGGAACTCGCGCCTTACGGTGTCGGAGGACCCGACCTCGGTTCGCGCACCGTGGCCCGACTGCGACGCGACCTCGATCCAAGGCTGGCGACGCTGCTCGAGATCGACGACGGCTGGAACGACGTCGGGGCGATCGCGGCGCTGCTGGCGGGCCGTACCGCCCGCGGCGCCGGCATCGCCGGGATCGAGCATGCGCCACCGCAGCGCAGCCTCGTCGAAGCACTCGGCCTCCAGGCGGGCCGGCTCCCGACCCGCGCCGAGATCGCGCATGTCGCGGCCGGCCTGAGAGCGGACGGCGATGCCCCCCTACCCTCGCTCGCGCCCGCCAGGCGCCTCTTCCGGCTTTACGGGCTCAATGAGGACAGGACTCCCAACGGGGCGGAACAGGCGAGTATGGCGAACGGCCGACGCTCGAACGGCGACGAGCTGAAGCGCGGGGTCGTGGGCGAACTCTCCCGGCGTCCGGGATCGGGCATCTCGGCGTTGCTGCTCTCGTTAGACGCGCCGAAATCGCTCAGCATCGGCGTCGCGCTCGCGCCCGGCGCCGAGCGGGCGATACTCCTCAACGCGCACCAAGCGGCCGCTGGCCGCACGATGGACGAGCTGGATCGCCTGATCGGCCATGTCCGGCGCGGCGACGGCGGGCGCTTCGAGCTGCCGGCCTCGACCTGCTGGGCCTCCCTCACGCACTTCACCGCCCGCCCGACCTACGCAGAAAGCCTCGCGGGGAGCGGGAGGCTCGCCGCGGGCGATCCGCACGTCCACGAACAGGTTCTGCTACTCACCGCCGCGCTCGCCGACGACGGGCGCCCCGGCAAGATCGACACCGGTGCCCTCCAGCACCACGTCAAGACACTCGGTGCGACGTACCAGATGCTCCTCGCCGGCGAATTGCGACGCGCCGGCGTCGCGGTCTCGCTCCACCCCGACCAGGACTGTGCACGGCTAGACAAGGTCCCGGAGGAACTCGTCAGGCTCTTCTCCAAGAGGACGATGCAAGGTGCCGAGAAGGCGCGGGTCTACGCCGTGCGGCAAGGCCTGGACCTCGACGCGGCCGAGTGGCCGCTGAGCACCGCGCTGCTCAAGGGCGCCGTCCAGGGCGATCCGCGCGCGCCGAGGCGAGACGACGTCGGCGACCTCGCCTCATGGTACGCTCAGGCGGCAGCCATCGGATCGCGGCTCCCTCACCTCGTATCCTTCGATACCGCAAGCAGCACGAAGCATCGCGAGACACCCGTCGACGCCCACGCGATCGCGACCTCGCGCCTTAGAGCGGTAGCGTCGAAGCGCTTCATGTCGACCCGCACGGCGGCGGCGCTGGCCCTCGTTGAAGTCGCGGACGCAACGCCGAGCGACATCGACCGCATCGCGGCCTCGCTCCCGCCGCTCAAGGAGGAGGCAGCGCAGGTCTCCGCGACGCGGCCGCTCGACGGCGCCGCGTTACGAGCGAAGGCGGGCGACGGCTCGGCGGTCCTTGTCGGAGGGGGGCGCGAGGCCGTCGTCGCAGCGGCGGCGGACTTGTGGATCGCGCGGCGGTCACCGCACGGCTTCGCCATGCCGGTGCAAGTCGCGCGGAAGCAGGACGTCCACGACGTCGAGGACGAGGTCCGCGGGCGCCTGCGCGAGCGCGGCGCCATCGGGCCGGACGTCAAGATCGTCAGGACGCTGGACGGCGACGGCGGCCGGCGCACCATCCCGCTCGCGCCGGGGGAGACGATCGTCTTAACCGCCAACGTCAACGGCGTCGTAGGTGGAAAGGGCGGTCGGGTAGGAAGCGCCGGCAGCACCGTGCTCGTAAACGCCATTGATGAGGCCGGCGTGACCGTCACGACGGCGAAGGGGTCGGCGGCCTTCATCAAGTGGCCCTCGCTCTTCAATCCCGCGTCCAAGACGATGACGGTCTCGTACGGGTACGCGGCCCTGTGGCCCTGCCGCGCGGACGACATGAGCGTCGCCGCCATCATGGAGGGTTCGGCGCACGCGTCGCGACTGGGCCTGCCGAGCACGGCGACGGTCCTCTTCGACCGCGACGCCGAACTTGCCGTCGATGCGCCGATGGTGCGCCAGGACGGACTCGGCCGACGACCTGAAGAAGGGCGGCTCTGGGAGGCGATCGCCGAGCGGCTCGACAGGCGTGCAAGGGAACCTGTCGTCGAACGTCTCGAGGAAATGCGCCGCGACGCGATCCGGCTCAGATTGACCGCCACGCTCAAGGCGGAGCGCGGCGTGCACGCGGCCGACCTCGCAGGTCCGGCACGCAGGCGGTTCGTTGCCCGCAGTCTTGCGCGGATCGAGCCTGCCTTGAGGGCACGTAGCCGCGCGTTCGCGGGGTTGTCCGCCGTTATGACGGCTCAGCCGGTCGGAGCCGTCCCGCTGCGTCCCTCCCGCATCGGTGGCGAAGCGGAAGCAGACGGCGGCAAGAAGGCAGGTAGCACGTATCAGCCCGGCGAGCCGGAAGCGTTGTTCCGCTCGTTGGAGGCAAACCGAGGTCAAGCAGAGGCGCCATCAGTCACCCAGCACGCGGTGCGCGTGACCAAACCCATTCCGGAGATCACCGCGAGAAGTCTCATAACCCCGACGGAATCGGAACATTACGACGCCGCCGTTTTGGAGGCGATCCCCGGCAAAAGCGCATCGATCATAGATCGGGTCACGAGGCTGCGGAGCGCTGTCGACGTCGTCAGGCGCGCATCGGTCCGGGCGGCGCTCAAGGACCTTCTCGTCAGCCTGGAAGCGGTGCTCGCCGTGACGAACCGCGTGCTGGACGAGGCCGTTGGGCGCGGAGCGTCGGCGATCCCCCTGGGGATGACTCACGAGAGAATGGCGAGCGCGCGGACGCGCGCGCGACCGCAAGTCGGGTTGCGGACGGACATCGAACGCAGCGACGATGGCGGACAGTCGCACGGCAGGCTTGTGCGCCGGGCGGCGGATGGCGAGACCAAAGGTACCGGCGCTTCGCATACGTACGGACAACCGACCGAGGTCTCGACATCGGCACTAGCGATCGCAGAACCCGTCTCGGCGCCTCATCCAGCCGCCGCACGCTGGACGGTTCCGGATGATACTGCTCGCAAGATGGTCGTGCGCCTCAAGCACGCCAAGCGCTTCAGCACCCTCTCGCCAACCCTCGCGGCCATCGCGAAGACGCTCAAACAGCGTGAGGGAGCGATGCAGCGCCTCACGTCACGGCGTAGCGCATCTCAGGGCCAATCGCGATGGCCCACCGCACGCGCGAAAAGCAAGGACCACCGCGGCCTTTAACCAGGGAGCATTGTCAGACTGACCGGCGCAGGGACCAACACCACTGCTCGTGCGCAGCCTGAAACGAGATCCGCGCTGTTCACCATCCGGTGTCGTAGACAAAGACCATTGCATGGTAGGAACTCGCTTGAGAATAGCCGACGTTTTCCTTCGTCACCATTCAAACGAACAGCTAACCAGGGATGTCTAAAGCGCTCTGCCAATTCAACTGGAGGGATCGAAGTCTACGGAGGTCGTTAATTGCGGATCCGTCGGTTCAGCGTCTCGGATCGCACACCACGTGCACACGACGTTCAATTCACTCTCCAAGAGGCGAGATCTCCGGCGTCAGCTCCCGTCTAAAAAGCACCCACGAGCGCTCGTAAAGACCATTGCATGGTAGAAACACGCGATAGACGTCGGCGCCGCCATAAGGAGCGACCTACTCACCGCCTCATCTTGGCGATCACGACTTCGATGTCGCCTTGAACCAGTGCGTTGAGCGACTCCACAACGAACACACCTTCGACCGCCATCGCTGCAAGTAAAGCCTTTATAATCACGGTAGTGCCTTTCGCGCCCGCCTCGATGCGCTTCACGGTGGCGACGTTTATACTAGCCTTGTCGGCAAGGTCTTGCTGCGTCCATTCGAGGAGCGTCCGAGCTGCCCTGATAGACGCCCCCAAAGTATTCATGCGCCTTCCACGTTCCACCTCAACGACATGACGGCCAAGGCAGGCGCTTGACCGCAGGTTGCTATTGCGCTATTTTAGCGCAATAGCGATGCCAGGAAATGTGATCTTGACTGCTTTTAACGACCAGCACCGCAGCATAGCAGACCAACACACCTCGGGAAACAACGACGCGCTCGCGCCTGGCCTTCCGACCTCAAGGCGCCAGAAGCGGCTTTCGTGGACTGAATATGAGAGCTACATTCGCAGCGACAGGTGGCGCATCGCCCCTGCCCGTCTCGCTGAGCTCTTAGCCAGCGGCGGAAGGTGCCGGATCTGCAACGCCGGATCGACGGCCGCCACCCTCACCGTCCACCATCGCTGCTACGACAATCTCGGCTGCGAACTCGTCGACGATCTCACCACGGTTTGTGTAGAGTGCCACGACGGTGTGACCGACATGCTGCGGCGTCGCTCCAACGCGACGCGCGCCCTGCCCGCGCCTCTCGATCTTCCGAAGCCGTCGATCGAACGCCTCCTGGTGGATTCCTCGAGGATGCCGCTGTGACCGACCGGATCGACGTGACCATCGTAGGAGTCGCCGCGCTGCTGATGCACAGCGGGACGCTGGCCGACCCCCTCAACCCCATCGCGCGTCAGCTGGCGCGGCTCGCCTCGCGCAAGAAGAAAACCGAAGCCGATCTCGAGCGGATCGCCGACCTCGAGTTCACCGGTGGGCTGTGGCTTGAGGGCGGCCGTCCTTGCATCCGCGGCGACGCGATCGAGGCGGCGCTCTGTCAATCCGCGGCACGCAGGCGGGCCAAGGCGATCTACCGCGGCGCTGTCGTCGTGCGCGGCAATCCCAGATTGGAGTACGATGGGCCCAAAACCGTCGACGGACTACGGCAGGATGAGCGGTTCCGCTTCAGGACGCCGGTGGCTCTCAACGGCCGCCGACTGATCCGCACCCGTCCGGCGTTCTCCTGCTGGTCCGCCGAGGTAAGCATCGAGTACCTCGCGAGCTTCGTCGCTCGCGAAGACCTCATCGACGTGCTCGTCGCGGCCGGCGACACCATCGGCATCGGCGATCACCGTCCGCGTTACGGCCGATTCGCAGTTACCGTGAACGGACCGGCGACCTGATGTCGGACCAGGAGAAACTCTCAGGGCAGGACGAGGCACCGCTAGGCGGGGCGTGGCATGGCATGGCTAGGCCGACGGACGAGGCTGTCGCCTCGTCCGTCTCGCCACGGAGTCCAACGAGCGTATCGATCGCCTCACGTCGTCAGGCGGCAGATCGCTGGCGGGACGACCGACGTGATCCCTCAAACACGCTCGTAGATGCGCACTCCAGCGTAACGGCGTCACCGGTCTCTACGAGGCGCAGCGAGCAAACCTCTACGAGCCACCGCGTAATCGCCTTCATCTCGGACACGTCGGCTTGGCTCGACGTCGCGTCGGTGGAGGGCCAGAGGACGGTCGTGGATCGCGCAAGCGATGCGGCTGGGCTGCGGATCGGAGCCTACGTGCTCGGACTCTCCAGGCAGTCTTCTCGGGCGTCTTGGGGACCGGCAACGCGCGATCTCTTCAAGCGGGCGCATGCCGGCAGCCTTGACGCGGTCGTGCTGACCGACGTCGGCCGACTCGCAGACGATCACGATACAGCGCTGCTTGCGGCGGTGCTCCTCGCGGAGCGAGGCGTACATGTCCTTGAAGCCGCGCCCAAGCCGCTTGTGGCGGCGGCTGGCGTGACGCGTGGACCTTTCCCGTGCCGCTGTTTTAAGGCCTTCAGCCAGCGCTGCCCTAGAAGAAGAAGCACAAAACCTAGGAGGCGGCGATGCTGAAGGAGGTCACGGTCGAGCTGATCGCCGACGCCTTGGCGACGCACGACGGCTATCGGGTGCTGCGACGCTTGGACTTGGAGAGGAGGCTGACAGCGGTCAACAACGATGGCGAGACCAGCATCGGCGTCTGCATAGATTGCGAGACCACTTCGCTCGACACCTCGACATGTCGTGTCATCGAACTCAGCCTCCGTCGTTTCCGCTTCGACGGCAGCGGCCACGTTACCAAGCTCGATGTCGGGCACTCCTGGCTCGAAGACCCGGGCGAGCCACTCGACCCGAAGATCACCGCGCTCACCGGCCTCACCGACGATGATCTTCGCGGTCAGGTCATCGACGACTTCTCCGCCTCCTCGGTCATCGCGTCCGCCGGTGTGCGGATCGCTTTCAACGCGGCCTTCGACCGCCCGGTGGTCGAGCGTCGTCTCCCCAAGGTCGCGGGGCTCCCGTGGGCCTGCGCGATGAAGGAGGTCGACTGGCGCGCGAGGGGCTTCGACGGGTCCGGCCGCTCCCTGTGCTGGCTGTTGGCGCAGGCCGGCTGGTTCCACGGCGCCCACCGTGCCGGCGCCGACGTCGACGCCACGATAGCCCTGCTCGAGCACCGGTCGGCCGATGGCATCACCGCCCTGGCCGAGATGATCGCGACCGCCGGCCGCCCCGGCTGGATCTACCGCGCGATCGGCGCCGACTTCTCGGTCAAGGACCTGCTCCGCGCCCGCGGCTACCGTTGGAACCCCGACGACAAGGTCTGGTGGCGGGAAGTCATCAACGACGATCGTCTCGTCGAAGAGGCTTGGCTCGCCGAGAATGTCTACGCGCCGCATTGCACGCCGCGCGCGGACGGTCCGGCCGTGCGCGAGGTGACCTGGGAGACCCGGCATGGCTGACCGGCCCTGGTGGGCGGACCCGCTCGACGACGCCTTGCTCGAGGACCGCAAGCCTGAACACGGTCTGCCGATCCGCCTTCACGATCCCGCGGCGCTGCCCAGTGCCATCGTCAACGAGTACGTCGACGTCCCCATCGACCTGCGTTCCGCGCTCTGGCTCGCCACCGCCAACGACGTCGCCGCCATGCCGGCGCCTCTGCTCGACAGGATCGTCGTCGACGTGTCCTGGCCCGATCGCGACGGTTCCCGCGTGCTGGCCGAGGCGGTCGCCGCGGGCGTGCTGGAGCGCAGCGGCCTCGAGGTCGTCGCCGACGATGCTCTGGACGCCCTACTCCAACTCTCTCCGCGCCGCATGCGCCGCGTGCGCCGCGCCCTCGAACTCGCCATGCGCGACCGGCGATGCCGGCCTGGCTTCGTCGCCACCTCCGCGGAGAAAGCGCGATGAGCCCGCGCAACGAGTCCGTCGTGCAGGTCTTCGTCGCCGCCTGCACCGGCAGCGCGACGCTGATGGGATCGATCGGCCTTCCGATCGTCCACGTCGACGTCGCGATCGACGCGGCGGCAGCGATCCGCCGGCTGAACCAGAGGGAACACGGATCGGGCGTGCGCGTAAGCAACCTGTTCCAGCCCATCGGTTTCGACAGCGGCTGGTCCGACTGGGGATTTTTCGACTATCGCCCGGGTCCATGGCGGCGCGGCATGGGCGCGAGGCCCGAAGGCGTCCGCGCGGTCGAGGGCAGGCTCGAGATCCATTTGCCTTGCGACGTTGCGATCACGGAATTCCGTGAGGAGCTCCAGGCGGGGCTGCGACACCTGCGGCTGCACGAGGTCACGAGCGAGATGAGCTACATGGAGGCGCGCAGCGACGCCTGCCAAGAGTACATCGTCGAGCCGCGCTACACCTGGAACCCGCGTGATCAGGATTTCCGCGGGGCGACGCGGGTCAACGACATCTACGTGCTCGATCCCGCCGAACGGCCCTGGAGATTGTTCTGGATCGTCGTCGCCGCGCGGGCGGCGGTCATCGACGGGGCGTCCACGTCATGGCGGTGATCGTGAAGGCCCGATCCCTTTCGGAAGACGTGAGGCGGCTTTCTTCGGGAGGGTCTTCGCCTTTTCGGATGTGGCAGCAATGGCGGTGAAAATCTCAATCTCCGATACCGACACGCTCTCGATCCGGATCGAGAGCGCGTCGCGCGTCGAGGTAGGAGCCACCGGCAGGATCAAGATAATCGTCGAAGACGGTCCTGTCGTGATGAGCGTAACGACAAGATCGCGTGCTCGGGATCGCCGCGAACCGATCGCCGAGAGCCGGCGGATCGCAGGCGGCTTGGTAACTTCGGCGATGGAGGCCGCCGCCATCAAGGCCTTCCTAGACGGGGCCGACGTCTCGAGGTTGGGACGTTCGCTTTCGTGCGTTTACGCCGCCATGGAGGCGGTCAGGCGGCGGCAGGGGATACAGGACGACGATGACGATTGATCCCGTTATCACAGATGCGTTGCACAGCGGATCACCCTCCCGACGCACAGCGGTAAGACAGCGACGAACCGGAGGTGCCTATGGCTGACCAAGTCAAGCGCACGAAGGAGGAAAGGCGGAAGGTCGGGCTGAGCACTGAAGACGTGATCGCTACGCGGCTGGAGGCGGTTCTCCATGCCGCCGTGTCGGAGGACGCGGCGCGGCTGGCGCGTTCGCCTGCATGGCGAGGACGTGGCTCGCCCGCCTGAGGGCGGTCCACGTGTGCGCATGCCGCATCGCGGCGATCCGGGGCCGGCCTTCGACGGCTTCCTCGGCGGATGCGTCGAGCTGATCGGCTACGACCGCAAGTGGACGCGGAGCGTGGTCGACGCCGTGTTGGCGGGCGTTCGGCGACGCCGACGCCACCGCCCTGACGGCGAGGGTCGGCGACCCGCGCGACGCCGAAGTCGTATCGATCGCCAGCATTTCAGATGACGGGCCAGATACCGAACGCTGCCGGCCTATGGCCCCTTGACCGCCGTCGTCGGGATCTGCCCCTTACGTGAGATCGAATGCCGGGCACCATTCCATCGTGACCAACATCTACTCCCGGCTGTACACCTACCGCCAAAACCAAAAGCGCGAAGCGCTTGAGGACTTTCTAACGGAAGCGTTCGCCGACCTCTTCGATCGCCTCGACGCGCCGACCAAGCGTTCACTCCTCGCGGTTCTCATGCCATCGAGCGCCGTCGCGCTGATCGAAGCCATCGTGTCCGATCTCGGCGCCCTCAACCTCCAGACCCAGGTCGTCATCACCGTCGAAGGCTACAGCAAGCGGCCGGACATGGTTCTGAGATGGGGAAGGAGGAACTTGCTGGTCATTGAGGCCAAGGTGGGCGCCGGCTTCCAGTCCCACACCTTTGGGGCTCCTGCCGAGGCCGACAGCGAACCAGTCGTCCGCAACCAGCTCGAAACTTACGCCGAGTGGATCGCCGGCCAGCAGGAAGACGATGCGGCATGGCCGGGCGCGATCGTCTTCCTGACCGCTAGGACCGACCCGCCGGAAGGCTTTCGTCAGCGCCGCCAGGATGGCGTCATGACCTCCGTCGTCACGTGGAAAGAGGTTGGCCTGTGGCTTCACAAAACTCTCGGTGCAGGCGACCGCCGGCTGGCAGCGGTCGCTCTCGCCGCCGATCTGCACGCCTTCATCAAGGAGAACGACCTCATGACGAAGTACCCCACGTCCCGCGACTTGGCGGCAACGATGCTCTTCGCCCACTCCTATATTGCTCTCGAAGCGATGATCAGGGACACCATCAAAGTCATGGCGAAGCAGTTCCCCAAGCTCAGCCACGGCCGCAACCTCAACGTCGGGTTCTTGTCCGGCCATAACCTCTACTGGGGGTGGTTCCTCTTCTCCAAAGCGGTGAGGAGACTACCGACAGTGCCGTTCCTGGCGGTCGGCATCTGCTTCGAGGTCCCCAAGGCCTGGGAAGGTGACGTCGACGGACTGCCTCAGCACGAGCCCTTCTTTTTCGTCGTGTCGGGCGACGACAGGTACAAGGAGCGGATCGACACCATCTACCGCGGGGTGCCGAAGGGATGGACAACGGTCGAGGACCGATGGCGGATCATAAGCTGCCGCCCGGTGAGCGCCTTCCCGGCAGACCCGGAGAAGCGGGTGGCAGACCTGCAGACCTGGGCCGCCGGCGAGGTGGACCGGCTCGTCGTCCAAGTGGTCGACTACGAGAAGGCGCCCGCCGGCCCGATCGCGAGGGAAAAATCGGTCGACGACGATTGAGAGTGACGCTGCGGGATGACGTCCACCGCCTGGCAGCTTCAAGCGTTGGACGACATGTGAACGCGTACAGCGTACGCTGTACGAAAGATCTCGATGTACGAAGCTTTGACAGATCAATCAGTACAGCTAAGGCGGCGTCGGGTGGGCAAGACCGGCGGCCGATTTCGGTCCAGACCTCCTCCAGATTACGGTCGCGCCGCGTGTAACGGCAGAACGCGATCGGCCACACGCCGAACACCTGCGGATCGAAAGGCCGCCGTCCATCTCGAAGGAGCACTTGATGAGGTTGAGCATTCGTACGACGACGGGTAGGTCAGCCAAGACGTAGCGCCCGAACAGCCCTCCCGCTTCAAGACCCTCGTCGTCGACGACGAAGGTCGCGCGCATTGCGGCGTGCACAACGCCGAGGCCGCGGTCGACTTAGGCGGTCAATCCAGATGGAAGAGGCCGCCGGAGCTTCGCTTCGAAAACGTCGATGCGCGCCGCCGCCTTGCCGCCGACCTCGAGAACCGCATCGACGGCGTAGACCACGCGTCCGTCGAGAGTTTCATCAGGTCCGAGGAAGTTTTCCGTTTCCGGCATGGCATCGGCGCCGAAGACGTACGAAACCTCGATGGACCAGAGCCGGTCGGCTGTCGACATCAACGCCTTAAAATCCGGCCTGATCGTCCAGAGCTTGAACAGCGACTTGTCGCGTCCCAGACGCTCCGCGACGGCCTTCCAGCCTCTACGCTCGACATCGGCGTCTTCAGGCTCCTGCTCAAGCCCGAACACCCGGCGCATGGTGGCGCGCTCGTAGAGGCCGTTGACCCGTTCCGGATCAGCTTCGGGATGCTTCATCTCGAAGAAGGTTTGGACGCCGGCGATGCGGGCTCGCCGCGCCACCCCGATCGGCACCTGGTACGAATCTCGGGAAGCGGCGACACCGGCGCTCACAACGCGCTCCGGCCAACTGCGTCGCGAGGACCGCAGTAATCTGGAGGCCGAGGAAGGGTCTGAGGTGACTCGGAGCGTGATGCTGTAGGGATTGCACATCGCCAAAACGCCGAGGCGGCGAGCGCCCGCGCCCGGGCCGCGATGCGGGCGAGCGGGCCGCTGTCGTAGTCGCCGGCGAGCGCGCCTTCGCAGAAGCGGTCGCTGCGGATTGCGCAGGTGAGGAGCTTCACGAGCCGCGGCGCGTCGGCTGCGGCCACTTCGTCTGGATCCTCCCGCAGCCGCCGCGCCTCGTCCGTGCGAGACCATTCCGGCCAATCGAAATCGCTCGAGACCCAGCCAAAGCGGTAGGCGTCTTCGACAAAGGCGGAGGCGACGTCCCCGTGCTCCAACCAGGGCACCTGACCGGTCGGAGCATGCCAGTCGCTCCACGCGAAGCCCTTCGCCTCCAGAATGGGGGCGTAGCGCGCGAGCGCCTCGAGACCTTCCTTCGTGATCATGCGATGATCTCCGCTCCGCCGCAAACAAGCAGGCGCATTCTGACCGGGCATCCTGCCGGACCACCTGCTCAGCGTAGCAAGGAGGTGCGCAGGCCGAACCTTCGACCACGCTGTCGTAGTACGAGGCCCTCGGTCGGCCATATACGCCGAAAGGTACCGAGATAGGGGCGCGACCTACCGGAAGCGTGGCGCCCTCAACTCCAGCCATTGAAAACGGCGATCGGGTTCGATCGTCGGGTCGGCGGCACGCAGGCGATCAAGGATGCCCTCGAGCTGAAAGTAGCTCGTGCCCGGCACTTCCTCGCGCGTCGTCCAGAGTAGGTCCAGCGCCTCGCGCGGCCACTCGTCCGGAACAGGGCTCGTGTCGATAAAATTGAGGATGTTCGCCGAAACGGTCAGATGCGGTCTGACCGACGCCAACGCTTCCGGGAAGGCGTCGCCCGCCTGCACGACGAGGCGGACGAAGTGCAGGCATTGGCCGGGCGCCTTGAGGCGCTTGTCGCGAGGCCAGACGGCGGCGAGCAGCGGCGCGACGGTCTCCCGCCAATACGCCGCCTTGTCTTGCTCGCCCGCGCACCAGTCGGCGAGGCACCCGGCGGCCCCTTCTCGGAGCGCCGACGAACCGTTCCTCAAGGCGCGTCTCGTATCTGAGACGTCGATCCCCCATTCTGGTCGATCCGCATCTTTCCTCAGCTCATAGATAGCGGGCGTGAGGATCTTGGCCGCTACAGCGCGCGACAAGACTGCAGGAACCGAGAACTCGACGACGCCGCGCAGCATGTGAGCCCGGAACGCGGTCGAAAGGGCGGGGGTGGTCGTAGGACTGGTGACCAACACGGAACGGAGATCAAGGGCGTCGACGTCGTCGTGCGCGAGAGCCGCGTCGAGGAGCCGGGCGGCCTCGTGCCCTTCGATGGACAACATGAAGGCGGCATTGTGCGCCAGAGCGGCAAGGGCATTGAACCCCCGCTCGCCCGCCGCCGCGGCCATGTCGAGCTCTTCAAGCTTCGCTTGCGGAACCGCCTCGCCCGCTTGGCGCAGGCGGTCCACATCGATCATGGCCGCCTGCGTGAGCCGGCCCGAAGGTGTCAGCAGCCAATCCCTGCGGCGGTCAGCGAGGGAAGCGCTCTCACCTTCATGCGTCAGCGCGCAACCGAACAACCGCCTCCACCAACCCTCAAGATTTTTAGGACGTCCGGGATGAACCCAGTAGACATCGACGAGCGGGACGACGATCGCCGCGACGAAGGTGTCGCCGGCCGGGGCCAAGGCCTCGAAGATCGCGGCGGCCAGCGCCGCCCTCTCTTCCGAGCTCTCGTCGGGCAGGTATGCCGCCGCCGACAGGAACGTTCGCCATAGGCCGACGTCCTTCTCGTCGAACGCTCCGCCGCGAAGAGTGTCCAGCGCGGCCCGAGGCTCGCTCCGACAATAGACGCTCCAGCCTTGTTGCTGCTCGAAGGACGGACTGATCGAAGCCGTCCGGGCGACGTGGAGCCTGTCGTCCGTCTCGGCTTGGGCGATGGGCGAGGCGTCCCCGACGACGGATTTGACCGGGAAGAGATACGAACTGAAGAAGTCGCGATCCTCCAGATCGCGCACGAGGTACGAGCGACGGCTGAGGATAGCCTGGAGCGACAGCGAACCGGCTGGGGACAGCGCACGGGCGTCCGCCAACATCCGCAAACGGAACCAGACGGCGCGATCGGCGGCGTGGTCGCGCCAGTCGACGTCGCCCGATCCGCGCTCGAAGCCGGCGAAGTACGCAGGGGCCTCGGCGGTGATGCGCCGCTCAAGGTCGTCGAGGAGCGGCCGAGCCGCGTCGCGCGCCCGACCGAGCAGGACCAGCGGCATCTCGCGCGAACCCGTCCAGAAGTCCCTCTGGCCGAGTTGCAGGACGCCCTCGATCGCCTCGTCGGCGCTGAACACGGCGTCAAGCCGCAAGGCGTACAGCCAGAGCCGTCGCCCGGTGCGCCCCGGGAAGGTCCGCCACATTTCGGCGTAACGGCGGGCCCCCTCGCGATCGCTTGCGGCGAGCGCCGGAAGCAACCGCGACAACAGCGTCACGAGGAAGACGGTCCCGTCGCGGTGCTCGTTCTGCGGATGGTCCTCCACGGCCGGCACCGAAAAGTCGGTGGCGTCGTCGTCGTCGACGATCAGGCCGACGTCCATCGCCTCCTCGACAACAGTGCGAAGCGCATCCGTCGCGAGCGCCGTCAGGGCCTCCACGCGGGCAACCGCCGCCAGGGCCTCGCGAAGTTCGTCCAGGACTCCGCCAGACTCGCGGACAGTGAGATGCATAGGCGCCAGATCCACGGCGTGCCGAGGCGCCGACGTCGTCGCCGCGCGCACCAAGCGCGACGAGACCTTGACGAAGGGCGTCAAGAGGCGGACCGCCCGGCGCAGGTCTTCGTGGAGGATCTCTGCACCGGCAAGCGCGCGCGTCACCGCGTAAGGACCGTCGACGAAGTCGACCTTGAGCCAGACCTCAGGCGCCGTCAGCGCCCGCCACGCCGTGATCAGGGGCGACGGCGGGCGAACGTCCTGGAACAAGTGCCGTCGCAGCTCCGCGGCCAAGCGGCCCCCCAGGCGCGCGCACCACGCGACGGCGAAACGGAAGCGTCCTTCGTCCGTGAAATCCCGCGCGCACCAAGCGGCCAACATCCAAGTCCTGTCGGCGGTGACGAGCCCGGCCTCGTGCAGGGCGTCGAACCAAGCCGGATCCTCGACGAACATGGCCGGAATGTCCCAAAGCCCCCCGCTCTCATCGGACTCGAACAGCCAGAGCGTGCGCTCCCGCTCAAGCGGCGTCAGCTGGTCGAGCTTCCTGCGCAGGGCTCCTTCGGCCATCGCCCTGCGCGTCGTTCGCGGGCGTTCGACGAAATCGGCGAGGCTCTCGAGGTCGCGCCAGAGCGCCCCGTGATCGGGATACCCGGTCGCTGCGTTGACAGGGGCGACGTACGGCAGAGGCTCCACCGCCACAGCGGACCAGCGCGGGTCCGGCTCGACGCCGGGCGAAGCTGCGTCGAGGGCGTAGACAGCCTTCAGGTCGCTGAAACGCTCGCGGTCGGCCTCGAGCACGTTGAGGAAGTATCTCACCGGTGCGTCGCCGGCGCTGTAGCCGACGAGGACGATCGTCTTGCAGCGCGCGAGGTCGAATAGGAACCGCGAAGCCCAGCCCGACCGCATGTAGGCGTCGCCGTAGTCGGCCGAGGTCACCACCAGCTCCGTCCTGTCGAGGCCGAGGACGTCGTCCTCGACACGGCCGTGGAGGTGGACGACACCGCTGAAACGGGCTCCGCCCGGCTGCGGCAGCGCCTGCCCGGCGTAACTCACGCCGCGAACGCCCCTTGAGAGGTCAGACGGTTGAAGCGCGCGTTCGACGAGCGTGTCGAAGTTGGTGGTTACCACCAGCACACGGCCGTCGCGATCCCTCGAAAGCCTCAAAACCGTACGGTGGTGCGCGAGGTCGACGTCGGCGGGAACCTGGAGCGCCTGGCAGACCGCCTCGGTCAAGGCTTCCGGGTCGACCAGGCGGCGGCCCAACGTACCGAGCGTCTCCTCGAAGCGCTTGTCGTCGAACGACGTCTGCTCGGCGGGCGTCTTCTCCTCGCCCAACGCCTCGAAGCAGCCGTTCACGAGACCGGCGAAGCCGGGCAACTGCGGAGCGCTGATTCCCGCCCCGCAGAGCAAGACCACGTCGCCTTCGAGCAGCGCCCTGACCAATTCGGTCGGGAACGCGGGTCCTTCGTCGGAGAAGCGCAACGTCATGGACCGCATGGCACCTGTGGAAGACGGCAGCGCCGTTCCGGAGCCGCCGGCGAAGCCAAATCATGCGGCCTATCAGTTTCCGCGGCAACGCTCGCCGTCGACACGGGCTCACGACGGCGGGGACGATTTCCTGAGATCGCGCGACGGGTATTTATGCTGCCAGGTCTCCAGGATGAAGACCGCAGCGGTGCTGGCGGCATGGATGGCGAGGCGCGCGATCCTGGCGTCGATGCGTCGGTATCCGCGCTCCCTGCCATGCGCGTCGCCGCCATGGGTGCGGAGGTTGCCGACACCCTCGATCGTCGTCGCGAGCCCGCTCAGCACCTTGCGCACGTCGTCGGCGATCTCGGGAGCGAAGTCTTCGCGTTCGGGCGACAGGCCGAGGGGACCGCGCACAGCCTTGTACAAGCCTGAAATGTCGAGCTTCGCCGGCAGTGGGAGGTCGAGCTCGATGAGCACCGACCGGCACATGCTTTCGATGATCGAGCACGCGGCGGTGACGGCGTCCTCCGGGTCGCCGTCCGCGCTTTCCATCGCGCGGTCGAGGTCTCGCCGGACGGTGTCGAAGTCGAAGGTCTCAGCCCGAGCCGCCAAGTCGGCGACGATCGGCGTGGCGCGACCGCGGGTCACCAGTCGTATCCTGCCGCCCGCATTGCGGAGTTCGAGGTCGTCGAAGGCCAAGGCGGCGTTGAGATGGGCCAGCACCCGAACGCCTTTCTCCGGATCGTCGAGGAAATCCCTCGGATCGCCTGCGCTCTCGACGATCGCCACGAGCTTCGCCTTGTCGTCATCCTCGTGAGAACGGTTCAGCCCGATCAAGCAGTCTGTCAACGAAGGCACGCGGGATCCCGCCAGCACGTAATCGACGTTGCAGCCGCGCATGAAACGCTCGATTTCGGATCCGCTGCGGTACAGGCCGATAACCGGCCTGCCGTCGCTCCTGCCGCCGGACCCGCCCGTGATCACGTCCACGACGATGTCGATCGTCCGCGGCGAGATCACCATGCCTGACGCGCGCCCAAATCCACGTCAGCGATGCGCCTCGATCTCGCCAAGACAGCGGTTCCAGAAGGCAAGCGCCTGCCGGAACAAAGGCAAGACCAAGCGGCCGTGCACGTCCGTAACCGTGTTCGGATCGATGTTTATCGAGATAACTGCACCGGTGCGACCGCTCGGCACGCCAGAAAAAATCATCGCCGGATCGTCGCGCCGAAAGTTCAATCCTTCACTGAACTCTTTTACAAGCGCATTGCGCGTCGGCAGGATGAAATCCTTGAAGATGTCTTCTTGTCTCCAGTTCTTCCAGCGATCCGTCAACTCTTTTTTATATGGTTCTTCCGCACAATCTGTCGTCAATAAGGCATGTCCGACGCTTCGCAAAAGCACTACTATGGCTATGTACTTGGATTGCAGTATTGCTTCATTCTGAGCAAATGAATTATAAACGCTAAATTCGTCTATAAGGTCATGTGCAAGATTGAGCGCTTGCCTCGCTACCAACCCTGTCATCTGTCAACGATCCAGGACTACGCGCATACAAATATCTTGTCGCTTGTCCAAACTTTGTTGTCGCGGCACACGCTGCTCGACCGACGACAAAGATTTTAGATCTGCTACGCATACAATGAAGCGTCTCGAGGTATAAGTCACATACATGCGCACCGCCGCTTCACTGAAGGAAAATGTCGCTTCAAAACCTTCATAGAGAGAGCTTCGAGCGGAGAACCGCCATGTCGCCCCCGGCCGTAACGAATTGGCGCGCCAGGAAAGCGATCTCGTCGGCGAGACGAAGAATGTCCGCGCCGTCGACGAGCTTGTCGTGCACAATGGCTGCGCTGTAGTGCGAATACCGGTCCACCATCTCCTGCGTGCTGTGACCGGTGACGCTCATCACCTCCGCGGTCGTTAAACCCCGCTCGAAGAGTCTAGACGTTCCTTCATGCCGCAGATCGTGGAAGTGAAGGTCCTCGATGCCGCAAACGAGGACGACGTCGCGCCAGTGGTGATCGAACGTGTTCCCGTTGATGGACAGGAACGGCGTGTCGGTGTCGCATTCGGCGATGGAAGAGTGACCCGAGAGCACGGCAGCCTCTTGGAGCGTAGCCCTGATCTCTGAAGTCACCGGTACGATGCCGACCCGCTTGCGTCTCCTGCCTCCTTCGCGCGGGAACATGATCACTGATCGGCCGCCGCCGATGTCAACAAGGTGGCGAGGTGAGAGTTCGAGCACGCGCTCGCGGCGTAACGTTGTGTCGATCGCCAGCCTTATGCCTAGATCAAGATAGCCGTTCACGGACCTCGCTCTGGCCAGGATCAGATCCTCCTCGCCCACACGGAGCCTGCGTTCGCGACCCGGCGTCGCGCTGGGCATGGGCGTGCCGCTGAGGTCGGGGACGCCGTCCACGGTCTCGGCGAGGTAGCCGAGCGCCCTCGTGATCAGCTGCGTCTTGTTCGAAACGGTCGTGCGCGCGGGACTCGCGATCCCCTCGCGCGCCTCGATGGCCTCCCGCCTCTTGGTGAGCGCACGACGCTCCAGCGGGCGTTCCTCCACCTCGGCTAGCGAACGGAGCCGCTCGAGGCCGGCGATCTCGCCGAGGCGACCCTTCGATGTCCCCTGCCCCTCCGCACGTCTCAAGGCGGCAGCGACGCTCGCCAGCCAGCCACGGCGGACGAGATCATCCCTGTAGGCGGCCACGTCGGTCGGGCGAAGAGAGGCGACGGAGCGCTGCGAGATGGCGTCGGAAAGCATCGCCTTAATGCGGTTGATGTCCTTGCGGTGGTTCGAGTTGTCGGGATCGAGCTTGTCGCGCTCGTAACGCTTCAAAGCGTCGGCGAGCGTCAGCTTCGCGGCGTCGCGCGTCGACACGTGTGTGCCGCCGCGCATCCGGCGACGCGTGTCGAGCGCCCAAGCCTCGGCTTCGTCGCGCTGGCGCCGACGCTCGAGCGGGGTGTCGGCGAAGAGCGGGAAGCTCTTCGACTCCATCTTGTGGCCCTTGACGCGCAGCTGTACGCGCAGGCTGCCGGACGGCGAACGCCAGAACCCCTTCGGCAGCTTCTCCGCCCTGGCCATCCCAACTCGCAATAAGTGGTTCGAAAACGGTACGACAAAATGGAGATGTTGCCAACAAAGCTTTTAAGTGATTGTGTTGCTTCGAGGAAAGGTGGCCGAGTGGTTTAAGGCAGCGGTCTTGAAAACCGCCGTGGGTGCAAGCCCACCGTGGGTTCGAATCCCACCCTTTCCGCCAAAGCCTGTCGACAGAAGCCTCCGGAGGCCGGCATCGGCCGGCATGCCGTGGCGGTCGTCACACCACGTCGAGCGGTAATGGGCCGGGCATGGCCTTGCGATCCGCGGCACCGCGCGCCAGCTTGCGGACTTCGGTGGAGATATCACGCAGACTGGTCTCGCCTTTCTTGAGGATGCCGGCGGCCTCGTGAAGGCGTTCGCGCTCGGCCAGCGAGACGTGGCGAGCGGTCAGCACGAGCACCGGGACATCGGCGCCTTCCGGCAGACGGCGCAGCGTCTCGAGGAACACGAAGCCGTCCATGACCGGCATCGTCAGGTCGAGCAGGACCAGCTGCGGAGCCTCGGCGCGGACGGCCTCGAGCGCGCCGGCGCCATCGCCAGCCTCGCGCACGCTCCAGCCATGGCGCTCGAGGACGGCGCGCAGGCGTTCGCGCATATCGTCGTCGTCGTCGACGACGAGGACGTCTCCGGCGTCGCGGTTCAGCTTGTCGAGAACGCCCTTGAGCCGCATCCAATCGATCGGCTTGGGAACCGCATCGACCGCGCCCAGGCTGGCGCTGATGCCGGCATCGGCGACGAAGCTGACCATCACGACGGGGATGTGGCTGGTCTCGGCATCGGCCTTGAGGGCCTTCAGCACGGCCCAGCCGTCCATGCCGGGCATCATGACGTCGAGAAGCACGGCGCGCGGCCGCAGCATGCGCGCCAGCTCGATGCCCTTGCCGCCGCTACCCGCGGTGCGGACGGTGAAACCCTGGCGCTCCAGGAAACGCTTCATCAGCTCGCGCTGCGAGGCCTCGTCGTCGATGACGAGGACGAGGGCGCCACGTTGGTCAGGCGACGCCGTCGGCAGCGAGATGTCGTCGATCACCTCCAGGCGCGATTCGGGCAGGACGGAGGGCAGCTCGATCGTGAAGGTCGTTCCCCGACCCGGCTCGCTTGCGACCGCGATGTCGCCGCCCATCAAGCGCGCGAAGGCGCGACTCAGGGCCAGTCCGAGACCCGTGCCACCGAACTTGCGTGTGGTGGTCTCGTCGGCCTGGGTGAAGCGCTGGAACAGGCGCGACAGCTGCTCCTGGGTCATGCCGATGCCGTCGTCGCGGACGTCGAAGGCGATCCAGTCGCCATCGGTCTTCCCGGCGCGCCGCGCCGACAGCGTGATCGTCCCGTTCTCCGTGAACTTGGCCGCGTTGCCGAGCAGGTTGAAGAGGCATTGCCGTAGTTTCACGCCGTCGGTCCGCATCGTGCCGAGGTCGTCGGCCACGTCGACGACGAGCGTGTTGGCCTTTCGTCCGACCAGCGCTTCCACCGTGCCGGCGGCGTCCCGCAGGAACGAGGGAAGATCGATCTCCTCGACGATGAGCTCCATCTTGTTCGCCTCGACCTTGCTCAGGTCGAGGATGTCGTTGATGAGGCCGAGGAGATGCTTGGCGTTGGCCTTGATCTTCGCGAGATCGCTCAACACCGCCGTGTCGCCGCCGTCCTCGGCATCTTCCTCAAGCAGTTCGGTGTAGCCGATCACGGCGGACAGCGGCGTGCGGAGTTCGTGGCTCATGTTGGCGAGGAAAGCGCTCTTGGCGCGATTCGCCCCTTCGGCGGCATCGCGCGCCGCCATCAGCGCGCGTTCCGTCTCCTTGGTCTCGGTAACGTCGGTGAGCAGGGTGACGACGCCGAGAACCGCACCGTCCGGTGCGAAATGCGGGCGGTAGAAGGCTTCGAAATCGCGACCGGAGCCGTCGCGGCGCACCAGATGGTGCTCGAAACGCGTTTCGGCGCCGCGCAACGCGACGTCGAGTTCACGGGCGCTGCCGGGAAAGGCGTCGTTCGGAAACGCGAGAGAGAGTCCAAGCCCGTGCCAACGCGCGACGTCGTCGCCGCCGAGATCGAAGAAGCGGTTAAACTCGCTGTTGAGCAGGCCGACGCGCCGCCCGGCATCGACGTAGCCCACCATCGCCGGGAGCGTGTCGGCGGTGGCTCGCAGCAGAGAGGTCCTGTCGAGCTCGACGATGTTGTCCTTGAACACCTGCACCGCGCGGGCCATGCCGCCGACCTCGTTGCGCATCTCCAGTGCCGGCACCTCGACGTTCGGCTCGCGTCGAGCCAAGCGCCGCATGGCGGCCGCCAGGTTCGACAACGGGCTCGCGACGGAGCGATGGATGAACCAGGCGACGCCGGCGCAGATAAGAAGCACGACGAACGCGGCCAGCCAGATGGCGATCTGAAGCCAGCGGTGCCACGACGTCGCCAAGGCGTTCTGCCGGTCGGCGTTGGCCTTCTCCGAGGCCTCGATCGCTTGCAGACGCTGGCGGAAGGCGTCGAAGAAGCGCTTGCCTCTTCCGTCCCGCTCGATCGCCATCGCGGCGTCGCGGGTCGCCGGATCGGCGGCGTCGCGCAGGATCGTTTCGCCGATCTCCTCCTGCCAAGCGCGTGCTGCAGCAATCGCTTCCCCGAGGAGGCGATCCTCGCCGACGTCCTTCGACGTTCCGCTATGGAGGCGAGGGAGAAGGCGATCGAACGCCTCGCGACCCGACGTATAAGGCTGGAGGCTCGTTTCGCGACCGGTGATCAGGAAGCCGCGCACGCCGGTCTCCTGGTCGAGCATGTCCATGCGGAAGGCGCCGATGTCGCGGACGGTCTCGTGCGAGGCCCGCCGCGCCTCCAGCGCCGCCTCCTCACGGTCGAGAACGAGCACCACGGCGATGCCACTGCAGAGGATGACCAGCGCGATAAGAAGTATGGCGCCGCCTAGGGTGCGGGTCAGGCCGGAGGAGCGGATCATGATCCCGTCCTAATCCACGTGCGACCGCCGTCCTGGCGACCTTATCCCTTCGAACGTATCACGCTTCCCACTGCCCTCCTCTGCCGTTTCATTCAAGCTGCGACGGGCCGATATCCGTTGCGAGCTTTTCTTCGAGCCTCAGGGAGCGCCGACAACATCGATCGGCAAGCTCATCAACCGGCAAGCGCAATCCACTCATCGCCTGTCTCGGTATCGCTCGGCGCTGGCAGTCCGAACCCTACCCCAGTGCGGATCCCGGCCGCGCATCGGCGACGGCCCGCGCGACCGGCGCCTTGCCCGGATCGGTTCTATCGGCGCCGCGAGGACTCGTCAGCGCCGAGCCGGCATCGCTTGGCAGGCGCGCGAAGGCGAAGATCGAGACGGCCGAGACGGACGCGACGACGAGGAAGGCCCAATGGAAATCCGCGAGGTGGAGCGCGCCGCCGCCGTGCGCCTCGCGCGCGACCTGCACGACGCCGGCGCCGAGCGCCACGCCGATCGACAGGGCGAGCTGCTGGGCCACCGAGGCGAAGGAGACGGCACGGCTCATCCGCGCCTGCGGGATGTCGGCATAGGCGATGGCGTTGATGCCGGTGAACTGCAGCGAACGGAAGTAGCCGCCGACGAGTAGGACGCCGAGGAGCACCGGCAGCGGGGTCGAGGGGAAAAACAGCGAATTGGCCGCGATGAAGCCGGAGCCGACCAGCGCATTGAACACCAGCACGCGCTTGAAGCCGAAACGATCGAGGATCGGCGCAGCGGTGGCCTTCATCGCCATCGCGCCGATCGCCGCGACGAAGGTCGTGAGCCCGGAGCGCAGCGGACTCATGCCGAAGCCGAGCTGCAACATCAGCGGCAGCAGCAGCGGCACCGCACCGACCCCGATGCGGAACAGCGAGCCCGCCGAGACGCTCACGCGGAACGTCTGGATGCCGAGCAGACCAAGATCGAGGATCGGGTTCTCGACCCGGCGGGCATGGCGCACGTAGAGCGCCAGCACGACAGCCCCGAAGCCCATCAACGCCAGCACGCCCCCAATCGGCAGGATATTGCGCCCCAGGATCGTCAAGCCGAAGACCAGGCTTGCCAATCCTACGGCCGATAGCAGGAAGCCCGTCACGTCGAGCCGGCGCACCTCGTCCTCGCGGATGTTCTCGATGAACAATGTCACCAGCGTCACCCCGAGCACGCCGATGGGCACGTTGATCCAGAAGATATAGCGCCAGTTGAAGAAGGTGGTGATGGCACCACCGACCGGCGGCCCTAGCATCGGTCCAAGTAGGGCCGGGATCGTGAGGTAGGCCATCGCGCGCACGAGGTCGCGGCGCTCGGTGGTGCGCAGCAGCAGCAGCCGTCCCACCGGCACCATCATCGCGCCGCCCGTGCCCTGCAGCACGCGAGCGAGGATGAAGCCTGTCAGCGACGACGACAGCCCGCAACTGATCGAGCCTATGGTGAACACCACGATGGCCGCACGAAACACGGTGCGCGTGCCGAACTTGTCCGCGACCCAGCCCGAGGCCGGGATGAACACCGCCAGGGCCAGCAGGTAGGAGGTCAGCGCCAGCTTCAGCGCGATCGGATCCTCGTGCAAGTCTTTGGCGATCGCCGGAAGCGCCGTCGAGATCACCGTGCCGTCGAGGTTCTCCATGAACAACGCGCAAGCGACGATGAGGGCGGTCAGAGCGTAGCGGGGCAAAGGCGATCGGTCTCCGACCGTCGGTTCCGGGGACCACGGCCGGCCGGACATAGGGGCGCAGGGCGGCTAAATCGAGGTAGGACCGGCAGGCGCGGCGCGCGACGCCACGCTCCCGCGCTGCGACCTCGACCTTGACGCGAACTCCGCGGCGTTCCCATATCTTCTGCCCATGTTCCAGTCGCACTCCGGCCGCACGATCCGATGAACGTCATGACGCCCAAGCTGGCGAGCCAGCGCGAGGTGGAGACGCCGTCCTCGCGGCTGGAGCGGTTCGGGCCCGAGGCGCCGCTGGCGATGGATGCGGGCGTGGCGCTGTCGCCCTTCGCCATTGCCTACCAGACCTACGGCACGCTGAACGCGGCGAAATCCAACGCGATCCTGGTGTGCCACGCACTCACCGGCGATCAGCACGTGGCGAGCGAGAACCCGGTGACCGGCAAGCCGGGCTGGTGGTCGAGCCTGGTGGGACCGGGCAAGCCGGTCGACACCAACCGCTATTTTGTCATCGCCACCAACGTTATCGGGGGCTGCATGGGAACGACCGGGCCGGCCTCGACGAACCCGGCGTCCGGCCGTCCCTACGCGCTCGACCTGCCGATGGTCACCATCCGCGACATGGTTCGCGCCCAGGCCATGCTGATCGACCGGCTCGGCATCGATACGCTGTTTTCAGTCATCGGCGGCTCGATGGGCGGCATGCAGGTGCTGCAATGGGCGGCGAGCTACCCGGAGCGGGTGTTCTGCGCCATGCCGGTCGCCACCGCCGCGCGCCATTCCAGCCAGAACATCGCCTTTCACGAGGTCGGTCGCCAAGCGGTCATGGCGGATCCCGATTGGTGCAAGGGCCGCTACCTCGACGAGGGGCGCCACCCCGGCAAGGGGCTCGCCGTGGCGCGCATGGCGGCGCACATCACCTACCTTTCGAACGAGGCGCTCCAGCGCAAGTTCGGCCGCAAGCTGCAGGAGCGCGACGCTCCGACCTTCTCCTTCGACGCGGATTTTCAGATCGAGAACTACTTGCGTTATCAAGGCCTGAGCTTCGTCGACCGGTTCGATGCCAATTCCTACCTCTACGTCACGCGCGCCTGCGACTACTTCGACCTCGCCGCCGACTACGGCGGTCGCCTGGCCGAAGCCTTTCGCGGCACCAAGACGAAGTTCTGCGTGGTCTCGTTCTCGTCGGACTGGCTCTATCCGACGACGGCGTCGCGCCACATCGTCCACGCCCTCAACGCGTCGGGCGCCTCGGTCTCATTCGTCGACGTCATGACCGACCGCGGCCACGATGCCTTCCTCATCGAGGATCCCGAGTTCAACGCCACGGCGCACGGCTTCCTCGAGGGCTGCGCGCGCACTCGCGGGCTTGCCAGAGCGTGAACACCCTCACGTGACGGCGCAATACTTCCCGCCCGGCGACAAGCGCGCGAGCCTGCGCCCCGATCTCTACGAGGTCGCCAAGCTACTGCGGCCGCGGACCCGGGTGCTCGACGTCGGCTGCGGCGACGGCACGTTGCTGCACTACCTCGCCGAGGATCATGGCGTCGACGCCCGCGGCATCGAGCTCAGCCAGAAGGGCGTGAATCATTGCGTCGCCAACGGACTCTCGGTCATCCAAGGCGACGCCGACACCGACCTCGCCGACTATCCCGACGGCGCATTCGATTTCGTCATCCTCTCCCAGACCCTGCAGGCGACCCGGAAGCCGCGCCAGGTGCTCGAGCACATGCTGCGCATCGGCCGGCACGCCGTCGTCTCGTTCCCCAATTTCGGCCATTGGCGGGTGCGCGGACAGTTGCTCCTGCGCGGGCGAATGCCGATCACGGATGCGCTGTCCTATCAATGGTTCGACACGCCCAACATCCATGCCTTCACCATCCGTGACTTCGTCGACCTGGTCGAGCTCTCCGGCGGCACCATCGAGCGAAGCCTCGCGCTCGACGGCGATGGCCGCCCGATCCCGCTCAAGGTGCCGTGGTGGGTGTGGAACCTGTTCGGCGCCCAGGCGGTATTCCTGCTGACCCGTCGGCGCGACGCCTGAGGGGGCGGACGCATCGTCTTGCTTTTGCACCGCTCGTCGCATTGCGCCTGATCTTGCCGCCGACGCGCGTCGAACGATGGTCCGGGCATACGCCGCGACCGGCCTTTCGAGGCTGACGAAACGTAAAGAGGGAGGGATTGCTTAACGCTCGAACTTTACCTTTCGAAGCGTCCCGCGTCGTCGAGCGTCAGCGTCCCATGCGTTCATCTCCCAGCCGCGCCGTGCTCCCTCCCACGCGCGACAATCGCTTTCGCGACGCCGGGCTATCCGGCGCCCGCGCGCTCAGCCGTCTGCTCGTCGCGCTTATCGAGAGTCTGGGGCAGCATGACCGAGCCGGACGACGGCCGCACGGCGAGTGGCCGCACGGCACCATGCGTTCCGCCTTCGGCCCGACGCCGCTCGGAGCCGAAATCGAGCGCGTGATGGCCGCGACGCCGCGTACGACGGCGGTGCACGCGTCACGCGATGCCGTAACGGGCCTGCCGTTGCCGACCACCGAGCCGCGGCCGGCGGCGCCCTGCACGCCCATACTTTCAGCCGCGCCCGTCGCGACGCCGCCGGCGGGCTTGGCGCCGAAGTCTCCGGCCTCCACGAGGCCGCCTGTCTCCACCACGCCCATGCGGACGCCGGGGGCCCGCGCGCCGACGGTGCCGCGCCCCACGCCTCCACCGCCGCCGTCGGATCCGCTCGCCGCCATTCCCCTATGGCAGCGGCCGTTCCTCGCTGCGCCGGGCGTGCGCTACATGCGTACGCCAGACCACCTGCTCCGGCGCGCCCGCGTCGGTGCCGGCGATGCGATCGCCCCGATCGAGCCCCAGCCCGAACAGGAACGACCCGAGCCGGATCAATTCCAGGACGATCAGTTCGAAGACCTGGTTCTTCCCGAGAACGCCCGCGCCGACGACTGCGACGACACCATTGCCGCAGCCGACGACGTGTTTCCCCCTGACACCGACTTCATCGACGAGGTTGAGGCTTTGCATACCGTGGACCAGTTGGTTTCCAATCAGATACGCTCCGGCGCGCAGCGTCGCCTCAGTCTGCTGAGCGGTTTCGTCGTCGACGTTCCGTCGCCTGCGAACGATCTCGTGCGATCACAACCCAACAGGATCGAAGCGTCGACGAAGACGGCCTTCGCCGTGTCCGTGCGCGCCAAGTCCCGGGCCGCCGCGCCGGTAGCCGACACGGCTGCCGTCGCCGCGGAGACGAGCTCCCCCGCGGCGATCTCCGCCCGCGTCAGCCTGCAGGCCGAGCCGGCACGCCTGACGACAAAGCGCCCTGTACCGACCTTCGAATACGATTATCCCTCCGTCGAGCTGCTCGGCGACGTGCGCAAGCCCGAGGGCACGGCGCTCACCGCCGACATGCTGGAGCAGAACGCTCGCCTGCTCGAGACGACCTTGGAGGATTTCGGCATCCGCGGCGAGATCATCCACGTGCGTGCCGGCCCGGTCGTCACGCTCTACGAGCTCGAGCCGGCGCCGGGCATGAAGTCCTCGCGCGTCATCGGCCTCGCCGACGACATCGCCCGCTCGATGTCGGCGCTGTCGGCACGCGTCGCCGTCGTGCCGGGCCGCAACGCCATCGGCATCGAGCTGCCCAACGAGCGGCGTGAGACCGTGTTCTTCCGCGAGATGGTGGAATGCGAGGCGTTCGCCGACAGCAAGCACAAGCTCGCCATCGCGCTAGGCAAGACGATCGGCGGCGAACCGGTCATCGCAGAGCTCGCCAAGATGCCCCACCTGCTCGTGGCCGGCACGACCGGCTCGGGCAAGTCGGTCGCCATCAACACCATGATCCTGTCGCTGCTCTACCGGCTGCGTCCGGACCAGTGTCGCCTGATCATGGTCGACCCCAAGATGCTGGAACTCTCGGTCTACGACGGCATCCCGCACCTCCTCACGCCCGTGGTGACCGACCCCAAGAAGGCGGTCGTGGCGCTGAAATGGGCGGTCCGCGAGATGGAGGACCGCTACAAGAAGATGTCGAAGCTCGGCGTGCGCAACATCGACGGCTTCAACGCGCGGGTCGTCCAGGCCAAGGCCAACGGCGAGATCATCAAGCTGCAGGTGACCACCGGCTTCGACCGCGAGACCGGCAAGCCGACGATCGAGGACGTGCCGCTCGAGCTCGTCACCCTGCCCTACATCGTCGTCATCGTCGACGAGATGGCCGACCTGATGATGGTCGCGGGCAAGGACATCGAGGGCGCGATCCAGCGCCTGGCGCAGATGGCGCGCGCCGCCGGCATCCACCTCATCATGGCGACGCAGCGACCCTCGGTCGACGTCATCACCGGCACGATCAAGGCGAACTTCCCGACCCGCATCTCCTTCCAGGTCACCTCCAAGATCGACTCGCGCACCATCCTCGGCGAGCAGGGCGCCGAGCAGCTGCTCGGCCAGGGCGACATGCTGCACATGCAGGGTGGCGGCCGCATCTATCGCGTCCACGGTCCCTTCGTGTCGGACGACGAGGTCGAGCGCGTCGTCGCCCATCTCAAGACGCAAGGTGTGCCGGACTACCTCGACAGCGTCACCGACGACCCCGAGGGCGAGATCTCGGACGACGGCGACGACGAAGGCGCGGAGTCCGCCGTGTTCGACAAGACCGCCATGGGCGGATCAGGCGGCGAGGACGACGGCTCGCTCTACGAGCAGGCGGTCAAGGTGGTGCTGCGCGACAAGAAGAGCTCGGTGTCCTACGTCCAGCGCCGTCTGCAGGTCGGCTACAACAAGGCCGCCTCGCTGATCGAGCGCATGGAGAAGGAGGGCATCCTCGGGCCCGCCAGCCACACCGGCAAGCGCGAGATCCTCGCCCACAGCCGCGCCCGCGTCATCACGGGCCTGCCCGACGACGAGGATTGATCAGGACAGCGAGGAGGGTGCGGCTCGATCGTCTCGACCGCATCCGCTCCCCCCGCTTCGAACGTCGGCCCGACGGACAGGATCGGCGGATGCGCGCCGCCGACGAGCGTGGACGTCGGTCCCCTCGCGCGCCACATGGCGGGCTGGAGGACTCATGCCCGGCACACCCAAGCTCATCCTGCACCATTATGCGTCCTCGCCCTTCGCCGAAAAGGTGCGATTGGCGCTCGGTCTCAAAAGGCTGCCCTGGGCGTCGGTCGAGGTGTCGCCGATGCCGCCGCGGCCGCTGCTTGATGCGCTGACCGGCGGATACCGGCGCATTCCAGTGCTCCAGGTCGGCGCGGACATTTACTGCGATACCAACATCATCCTGCCGGCGCTGGAGCGGCTTCATCCCGAGTCGACGCTTTACCCCGACGCGCCGGCGGCACTGGTGAAGACGCTGTCGTTCAATTGGGAGCGCTCGGTGTGGTTCGCGGCAATCGGCGTTCGCGTCTCCACGGCGAAGGAGGACGCACCGGCCGCGTTCCTGCGCGATCGCGAGGAGGATTATCTCTACTTCGACATGAGCAAGGCGGCGATGGACCCGCTGGCCGAGCGCAACGTGCAGCACATGCGCGCGCAGCTGGCTTGGCTGATCGACACGTTGGCCGATGGACGATCGTTTCTCCTTGGCGACAAGCCCGGCGCACTCGATCTCGCCTATTACCACGTGCTCTTCCTGATGCGGAGCGCCGATGCGCAGGCCGTGGACCGGCTGCTGGGCTTGGCGCCCGTCCTCGGCTGGTTCGATCGCGTCGGCGGGCTTGGCCATGGGCGCCCTACGCCACTCAGTGGCGAGGATGCGCTGGCCGAGGCGAAGGCGGCGGAGCCGGCGTCCATGGATCACATCGTGCAGACCGTCGAGGACTTGGCGCCGGGCACGCGCGTCACCGTCACGCCCGACGATTTCGCCCGCGTGCCGGTGACCGGTACGCTGATGGCCGCCGGCGCGCACGAGATCGTGGTGCGCCACACCAGCGTCGAGACCGGCGACCTGCACCTGCATTTCCCACGCGCCGGCTTCGAGATCGCGGCAGCGTGACCGGCCCTCGCGCAGACACCATTCCGTTGCCCGAGGTCGCGCCCTTCCACGCCCTCGCGCTGAGCCGGCTGGCTCACGAGATGAAGGCGGCCGGTCGATCCGTGATCCACATGGAGTTCGGCCAGCCGTCCACCGGTGCTCCGGCCGCCGCCGTCGCCGAAGCGCAGCGCGTGCTGGCCGCCGATGGCATGGGCTATTGGGAGAGCGCGCCGCTGCGCGCCGCCATCGCGCGGCGCTATCTCGACCAGCACGGGCTCGCCATCGACCCCGAGCGCATCCTGATCACCGCGGGCGCTTCGCCGGCGCTGCTGCTCGCGCTGTCCACGTTGTTTCGACCGGGGGATCGTGTGGCGCTGGCGCGGCCGGGCTACGTCGCCTACCGCAACGTGCTGCGCGCGCTGCATCTCGTGCCCGTCGAGATCGCCTGCGGACCGGCGACGCGCTTCCAGCTCTCGGCCGCGCAACTCGCCGCGCTCGATCCCGCACCCGCCGGACTGATCGTCGCCAGCCCGGCCAACCCGACCGGCACAATCATTCCCGCCGAGGAGCTGACGGCCATCGCCGGCCTATGTCGCGCACGCGGCATCCGCATCGTCTCGGACGAGATCTACCACGGCCTGAGCTACGGGCTGCCGACGCGGTCGATGCTCGAATTCGAGCCGCGTGCGACGGTGGTGAACAGCTTCTCCAAATATTTCAGCATGGCCGGCTGGCGGCTCGGCTGGCTCGTGGCGGCGGAGGGCGAGGCGGCGCGGGCGCGGGCCTTCTGCGCCAACTTCTTTCTCACCGCGCCCTCCCTGAGTCAGCACGCCGGCCTCGTCGCCATGAATTCTGTGACCGAACTCGACGCCCACGTCGCGACCTACCGCGCCAACCGCGCGCTGATGCTCGATGCCCTGCCCCACCTCGGCCTCAGCAAGGTCGCGCCGCCGGACGGCGCCTTCTACCTCTACGCAGACGCGGGTCACCTGACGCAGGACAGCTTCGGCTTTTGCCGCGAGCTGCTGGTCGACACCGGCATCGTGGCCGCACCTGGCATCGACTTCGATCCCGTCGACGGCCATCGCTTCATCCGCTTCAGCTTCGCGGTCGCGACGCCGCAGGTCGAGGACGCGATCGCGCGCATGGTGCCATGGTTCGCGGCGCGGCCGCGTTGATCCGATTCCGGCGACGGCCTGCCTGCGCCGGAGGACCTAAGCCGCGACTCGGCGCGATCCGAGCCGGTCGCGCACATCGGCGACGATCGAGAACGAGTGCTTCCGCGCGTGCTGATCATAGATCTGTGCGGTGATCATCAGTTCGTCGGCCGCGGTTTCGGCCAGCAACGTCGTCAATCTTCGTTCCACGGTGGTGGGAGATCCCACCACGGCGTAGCGCAAGGCGTGATCGACGCCGGAGCGCTCGCGCGGCGAGGCGAAGGTGGCGAGGTCGTCGATCGGAGGCTGCAACAGGCCCGGTGTGCCGCGCCGCAGGCTGACGAAGGCTTGCTGCAAAGAAGTGAACAGCTTCTGGGCCTCATTGTCGGATTCCGCCGCCACCGCCGTCACCGCGACGATCACGTGCGGTGACGCCAGCTGGACCGACGGCCGAAAGCTGGCGCGGTAGAGAGCCAACGCCGCATCCAGCGAATCCGGGGCAAAATGCGCGGCGAAGGCGAAGGGTAGCCCCAGCAAGCCGGCAAGCTCGGCCGAGAACGTCGAAGACCCAAGCAGGTAGATCGGCACGTCGAGGCCGGCACCGGGCACGGCGCGCAGCGGCTGGCCCTCTTGCGCGTCGCCGAACAGAAACTGCAGCTCCTGCACGTCGCGCGGGAAACGCTCGGCCGTGTCGGGCGCGCGGCGCAGGGCGCGCAAGGTGAAGCCGTCGCCGCCGGGCGCGCGGCCCAAACCGAGGTCGATGCGGCCGGGGTAGAGCGAGGCCAGCGTGCCGAATTGCTCGGCGATCACGAGCGGAGAATGGTTGGGCAGCATGATGCCGCCGGAGCCCACGCGGATCGTCGACGTCGCGCCGGCCACATGACCGATCACGACGGCCGTGGCGGCCGACGCGATGCCGGGCATGTTGTGGTGCTCGGCGAGCCAGAAGCGATGGAAGCCGAGTGCCTCGGCATGCCGAGCGAGCGCCACGGAATGCCCGAGCGCCTCGCGCGGCGTCTCTCCGACCAGCACGGGTGACAGGTCGAGGACGGAGAAGGGAATCCTTGCCATGAGGCAGAGGTGGGGAGCGCCGGCCCGCACCGCCAGTCGGCCGGCGCCTCGGCCGACCGACGACGAGCCCGCTAGTTCAACCGACCCGATGCGTGGGCGAGCATGGTGTAGACCTTGCCCGAATCCGATCCGAGGTAACCGCGCAGCATGCGATCGTCCGGGTCGTCGTGCTGGATCTGCGAAAGCAGGCGCTCGAACTCCTGGACGTAACGATCCACCGTGGTTCGGAAGTCGCCATCGGCCTTGTAGCGGCGGCCGATCTCCTCGAACGTCTGCGCGCCGCGTCCGGTGTAGATCGAATCGTCGAAGGCGTCGTCGTCGCCGCGCCGGTACCGCTCCCAGGCATCGCTGGCAGCCCCGGTGTCGATCATCCGCGCGATGTCGGTGGAGATCGCCTCGAGAGGCGCGGCTCCGTTGGTGCCGCCTCCGTTCGGTCGTGCCGGCGGCGGCTCGCGCTGCTCCTCGACCGAGGCGCGGGCGAGCAGGTCGCTCAACCAACCCTGCTGCTGACTCTTGCCGCCTGTCCGGGCTGCGGCGGCGAGGGCGGCCTGGCGAGCCTGCTCGAGGCGCGGTTGCGTCGGAGCCCCGCCCTGCTGGGGCGCGTCGTCGGAAAGCGCCGGGCGCAGCGGCTCGATTGGACGCGACGATTGCGGAGCGCGCGGCGCTTCGGAAACGATCGGCGCATCGGCGGTACGCTCGACTGGACGCTCCTCCGTGCGTTGGGGCTGGCGCTCCGGCGCCGACGGCGAGGCAACGGACAGCATCGGACGCGCTTCCGTCGCAGCCTCGGGCAGAGACAGATCGAGCGAACGACCGGAACGGGCGACGATGTCCGTCAGCTCGGACAGCGCCTTGATCTGATCCGCCATGACGCGACGCATGTTCTGCGCCTGCTCGGCGGTCTCGCGCGGCAGCTCGGCGGCGTTGCGGCGCACCTCCTCGCGGGTCGCGGCAAGCTCCTCCTGAATGGTGCGCGACAGGCCCCGCATCTCCGCCGACGCCTCCTGGAAACGTTGCGTCGATTGGCCGAAGATGCCCTCGATCTCCTGCGAAGCCTGGTCGTAGGCTTGGCGCAGCGCCGCCGCGAGCCGCTCGCGCTCTTTGCCGGAATTGGCGCGGATCGCGTTGAACTGCTCGTCGATCATCCCGGTCGAGGACTGCGAGTGCTCGGCGAGGAAGGTGCCGATATCGCGAGCACGGCTCTCGGCGCGGCGGAAGCTGTCCTCGATGAGCCCGGCAAACGAGGTCATCACGGCCTCGAAATCCTCGTGCTTGGCGCTGACGGTCTCCAGGAGCGCGGCGAGCTGGCCGTGCCGGGCTCCAAGCCGCTGCTCCAAGTCTCCGCCGGTGGCGGCGAGAGCCTGCGACTGCTCACGTAGCGCGACGTGGTGGCCGGCGAGCCGGTCGGCGATGCCGCCGGCATCGGACAGCGTGCGACCGGTGGTCTCGTTCATGGTCGCGACCGTGCCGTTGACACGCTCGATGGCACCGTGGAGCTGGCCGACCCGCTCCGCGAGGGTGCGGTCGAAAGCGCCGACATTGTCGTTGGCGCTGGCAATCATCGCTTCCAGCTGCGCGCTGGAGGTGCTCAGGCGATCGACGACCTCGCCGAGCTGCGTGCGCAGCGTGTCGTTGGCCGCGATCAGCGAGCGCACAGAACCGTCGACGCTGCTCTCGACGGTCTCCTTCAAGCCAAGGCGCGAGGCCTCGACCGCCTCGACCATGGCGGTATGGCGGCCCTCGAGCTCGTCGAGCGCCGTGACGACACTGCCTTCGACGCGCTCGCGGAGACGGGCGGCGAGCCCGTCGATCGCATCGGCGAAGCTTTGCTGGCGGTCGATCAGCGACTGCACCGAGCCCGTGACGCTGCCGTCGATCACCGTCTTGATGTTGGCGGCGGAACGATCCAGCGCGCCGGTAAGGTCGGCCTGCCGCTGTCCCAGGTGTTCGACGATGAGCTGGCCACGCTGCGCGATCGTCTGCGACACGATCTCGCCGACGCTGGTCATTTCGGCCGCGACGGCGCCGCCGCGGTCCGCCAGCGTGTCGACCAGCTGCTGGCCGCGCTCGCCCAAGGCACGCTCGATCGCCGCGAGACGGCCATCGAGGGTGGTCGCGATGTCGGCGACACGCCCAGCCAGCGTGGCCCCGACCTCGCCGGCACGGCCGGCCAGAACTTCGTCGATCTCGTTCACGGCTTTGGACACGAGCGCGCGAAGTTCGCTCGCCTCCCGGTCGAGCGTTGCGGTCAAGGTTCCGGCATGCTCCGTCAGCATGCCGTCGATGGCGCCGGCGCGATCGATCAGGCTCGACGTCAGAGCCCTTCCCTTCTCGTCGAGCGCGGAAGCGATCAGGCTGAGCGGCCCGATGACGCGCTCGTTGAGCCTGGCGATGTGGCCGTCGAGCTGGTCGCCGATGGCCGCCGAGCGCGACGAGAACACCTCGCCGATGTCGGCGTGGCGCTGGTCGAGCGCCGCGGTGACCTCTTTGCCCCCGTCCGAAAGCGTGCGGGCGATATCGAGGGTGCGGGCGGCGAGCGCGTCGTTGAGCGCCTTGCCACGTGTTTCGAGACCGGTGTCGATGCGGGCGACGAGCCCTTCGAGCGTCGCCGCAATGGTCTTCGCGCGGTCGACGGCGCGGCCCTCGAGCTCGGCGATCTGGCGCTCGACGAGGCCGGTCGCCTCCTCAAGGCGGACGCCTAGATTTCGATGAAGGTCGGTGCCCTGGACCGCGAAGGTATTCTCGATGGCTCCGAGGCGGTCGCCCAGCGTGGCGTTGAAGCGTTCGGCATGTCCACCGAGACGATCTGCGGCGGCGGCGCCCTCGTCCACGAACGCGTCGTGGAACGCCTGCAGGCGCGTCGACAGCGCCTCGTTGATGCGGTCACCGTGCATGGCGATGGCGGCGATCGATTCCGCGGCGACTGACGCGAAGCGCGCGTTGATGGCCTCGACCTCGCCGGCCAAGCTCGAAATGGCGGCCCGGGTGTTGGCGACGAAACCTTCCTGCAGCGCCTCGGCATGCTGGCCGAGCGCGCCGGCCGTCGCTTCGGCGTTGCCGGCGAGTTGCTCGTGCATGGCGTCGAGGTGGCCGGCAAGGTTGTTCACCGCGCCTTCGGCGACCTCGTTCAGCCGCTCGTTCATCGCACTGGCGTGGCTATCCAGCGCCGCCAGCGTCTCGCCGGTGACGTCGCCGAGCTGGGCGAGCATCACTTCGCGATGCGAGTCGAGCGCGCCCGTGGTCTCGGCCGCGCGAGCAGCGAGCTGACCGTGCAGCGTGGTGGAATGGTGATCGAGCGCGGCGACGGCAGCGGTGGACGTCGCGAGAAGCAAAGCCTCGAGTTCGGCGGTGCGGCTGCCGAGGCCATCGACGGTCTGACGAGAGACGATGTCGAGCCTTTCGCCTATGGTTCCGGAATGCTGGTCGAGCGCGGCGAGCGTGTCGTTCGCGGTCGCCTCCAGCCGCTCGTGCAGGCCCTGAGTGTGCTCCGAAAGGGCGCCGATGGTCTGCTGCGTCGTGTCGACGAGGCGCTCGTGCATCGCGTCGGTGTGGTCGTTCAGCGCAGCCGTCGTCTCCGCGGAGAGCGCATTCAGCTTCTCGTGCATCGCGTCGGTGTGGCCGGCGAAGGCGGCCAGCGCCTCGTCGGCGACCCCGCCGATCCGCTCCTGCAGCGTGTCCGTGTGTTGCGCGAGGGCAGCGATGGCGTCGCTGGCGGTCGCGGCCAGCCGCTCATGCATGTCGACGCCGTGCGCGGCGAGCGCGTCCGTGGTCTCCCCAGTCGCGGCCGCGATTCGACCGTGCAGGTCTTCGTGATGCGCCAGCAGAGCCGCGTGCGAGGCCTCCATACGCTCATGGAAGCCTGCGGCATGCGAGGAGAGCGCGTCCGAGGTCTGCGCGGAGATATCGTCGAGCCTCACCTGCATTGCCTGCGTGCCGGCCGTCAGCGCCGTAACCGTGTCTTCGGCGGTGGCGGCGAGGCGCCCGTGCATGTCGTCGTGGTGGGCGACGAGCGCGGCGTTGGCCGCCTCCATACGCGCGTGGAAGCCGTCGGCGTGCGCGTCGAGCGCGCCTGCGGTCTCCGCGGCGACCTGCTCCATGCGCTCGTGCAGATGATGCGTGCCGGCCGTGAGAGTGGCGACCGCGTCTTCGGCGGTGGCGGCAAGCCGCCCATGCATCTCCTCGTGGTGTGCGCTCAGAGCGGAATTGGCGGCGGCGAGCCGCTCGGCGAGGGCGTCGCCGTGGGCGGTCAGCGCGCCGGCGGTCTCGTCGCTGGTGGCAGCGAGGCGCTCGTGCATGTGGTCGGTGTGGCTCGCCAGTAGAGCGAGGGACGCCGCGGCGGCCTCGGCCAAACGCGTTTGCAGAGCCTCGCCGTGCTCGTCGAGCGCCCCCGTGGTGTGCGCGGTCGTGGACGCCAGCCGCTCGTGCAGGCCGTCGGTATGGGCCGTGAGCGCGGTCGCGATCTCGTCGGCAGTCTGCTGGAAGCGGCCGTGGAGTGCGGCGCCGTGTTCCTCGAAGCGGGCGTGGACCTTGCCGTGGCTCTCCTCCAGGAGACCGGCGAGGTTGCCGTGCGACTGATCGAACAGGGCGCGGGCGCTCTCGGTGCGCTCGCCGATCATGCCGGCGATCCGCTCTCCCATTTCGCCCAGGCTGCCGTGGAGCTCGTTGCCATGGGTGGCAACGACGTCATGCAGCCGGTCGCCTGTCTCGGCAAGGCGAACGGCGAGGTTGTCGCCACGCGACACGATCTGGTCGGAGATGCGGGTGCCGGTCTCGTCGAGGCGGGCGACGATCGAATCGGCGCGCAGTCCGAGTTCGGCGACGAGGATTTCGCCGGCGGCGGCGAGCTTGCCCTCGATGGAGCCGGTACGCTCGTCGATGGAAGCGGCGACCCCGTCGGTCGTCGCCTTGAGACGCGCCACGAGGTCCTCGCCGCTGGCGCCGATATCGGCGGTCAGACTGTCCCCGGCGCCGACCAGCGCCGCGCGGATCTCCTCGCCCTTGCCACCGAGCGCGGCGGCGACGCGTTCTCCGGCTTCGGCCAACGTCACCGCAAGCGCACCCTGGATCCCCTCGAGATCGCGCGACAGGGTCTCGTGGGCGCCGGCGATCGCGCCGCGCACCTTCTCGGCGTTGCCGACGATCGCCTCGCGTTCGGACGACAGCTCGTCGATCAGCGAACGCACGCGACGCTCGTTGTCGCCGAAGGACCGCTCGATGTTCGAGACTTCGGAGCGCACAAGCGTCTCGAGCTCGCCGGCGCGGGCCAGTGCCCGCTCGATGCCGTCGCCCATCGAGGCGATCTCCCGGCGAATGGCCTGGGAGAGCGTGACCATCTGCTCGGTGGCGATCGCCTCCGGCTCGGACAGGCGCATCGCGACCTGCAGCATGGAGCGCGCCGTGAGCCGCACCTCCTGCGCGCGGCGCACCAGGGCCGCGGTCATGAAGAAGAACAGCAGCGGCCCGACGATGGCGAGCAGCACCAGCGCCACCTTGGGCTGCAGCAGGCTCGATCCGGCGAACTCGCCGCGATCGGCGTAGAGGTAGATGGCGCAGACCGCGATCCACAGGATGGCGGCGAGACCTGCGACGATCATCGGCGTGCCCGAAGGCTTCGCCTGGAGCGTACGCAAGATGGCGCCGACGCTCTCCTTGTCGTCGTTGGCGGGAGCCGCGGCGGGACGCGCGGCCGGGCGCTCGACCGGCGTGCGGCGCTCAGGCGCGATGTCGAACGCAGGCGCTTCGACCGCGGCGACGGGCCCGGAAACCGGCTCCACGTCGGGCACGGCCGCATCGAGGCGCGGGAACAGCTGAGCATCGTTCTCGGCCGAAGGCAGGCGTGCCCGGCTGTCGCGGCGCCGCGTCGCGCTGGGGGCGAGCAGCGGATGCAGTCGATCGTCGGAGGAAATCTCGAAGCCGCGCGCATCGTCCGCCGTCTTGGCGTCCGTCTTTTCGTCGACCCGATCGGCCGTCAAAGGCGGCATCGCCGCGTCGTGACCAGCATCGTGATCGCCGCCGAGATTGAGCGCTTCCTCGATCGCCGACAGGGCCGCAGCCGCCGGATCCTGAGCCTTTGAGGGGTTGGCCATTGCACGCCTCGTTACACCGGTCGCGTGCGCCCCGCCGCGGTGCACCGACCGAAACACCACTTGTTAACCAAGCGCACTCTACAGAAGGCTCTGCTTGAAAGAAACCAAGCCTGGCAACGCATTGCGAAACGTCGTTAACGGTCCGTCCACCATAAGCGAGCCCCCCGGCGAGACCGCCGTTCCGCTCGATTTCGCGTTTCTCGATGCGCAAACCTTCGGCGACGTGGCCCTCGCGCGCGAGGTGCTGATCCTGTTCATCGAGCAGGTCCGGCGATGCCTGCCGACGCTGCCATACCTGGCACCGACCGAGCAGTCCGCGACGGCCCACCTTCTCAAAGGCTCCTGCCAAGGCATCGGCGCGACCGCGGGGGCTGCCTTGCTACAGCGCTACGACACTGCCGACGCCGCCGGCCGCAGCGCTCTTTATCCCAAGCTTTCAACGATGTTCGCCAAAGTCGAGGCGGCGATCACCGCGCGCCTCGCCGCACCCTGACGCCCCTGTTCATCAACCGGAGGCTTGTCTAAAAGGCCGGACGCGCCGGGTTCAGGCGCATCGCTTCCGCCAAGGACCCGACATGGCCGCCATCACCTACACGGATTCCAAGGGCAGCTCCCGCACCGTCGAGGGCGAGGACGGGTCCACCGTGATGGAGACGGCGATCCGCCACAAGGTGCCCGAGATCGTCGCCGAATGCGGAGGCGCCTGCGCCTGCGCCACCTGCCACGTCTACGTCGACGAAGCGTGGATCGGGAAGGTCGGCAAGCCCTCCGGCATGGAGGAGGACATGCTCGACTTCGCCTACGACGTGAAGCCGACCTCGCGCCTCTCCTGCCAGATCAAGGTCACGCCGGCACTCGACGGTCTACGGCTGACCACACCCGATCGCCAGGGGTAAGCCTTTCGCCCAGGGCTGGGCGCCTTGCACCGAATGGCGAGGACGTCTCTATAACGACGCCTCACACAGGACAGAAGGCGTGACCCGCGACATCGAGGACCATCAGCATATCGAGACGGACGTCGTGATCGTCGGCGCCGGGCCGGTCGGGCTCTTCGCCGTGTTCGAACTCGGCCTGCTCGACATCCGCTGCCATCTCGTCGACATCCTGCCGAAGGCAGGTGGCCAGTGCGCCGAGCTCTATCCCGAGAAGCCGATCTACGACATTCCCGGCTATCCGAGCGTCACCGGCCAGGCGATCGTCGACAAGCTGATGGCTCAGGGCGAGCCGTTCAAGCCGGTGTTCCACCTCGGTGAGATGGTCGAGGCGATCGAGCCGCTCGGCACGCCGCAGGCGCCGTTGTTCCTGGTGCGCACGAGCTACGGAAAGACCCTTCGCTGCAAAGCCATCGTGATCGCGGCCGGGGGCGGATCGTTCCAGCCCAAGAAGCCGCCGATCGCGGGCATCGAGGCCTACGAGGGCACGAGCGTGCATTACGCCGTGCGGCGCATGGAGGATTTCCGCGGCCGCGACGTGGTCATCGTGGGCGGCGGGGATTCGGCGCTGGACTGGACGCTCAACCTGCAACCGATCGCGCGGCGGTTGACCCTCGTGCACCGCCGCGACGATTTTCGCGGCGCTCCGCATTCGGTGAACGCGATGCGCGCGCTCGTCGCCGCGGGCGAGATGGACCTCGCCATCGGACAGGTCTCCGCCCTGCACGGCGACGACGGCGCCCTGCGCGCGATCGACGTGAAAGGCGCGGACGGCGAGCGGCGCGTGACGTGCGAGCGGCTGATCCCATTCTTCGGCCTGACCATGAAGCTCGGCCCGCTGGCCGATTGGGGCCTCAACCTTCACGAGAACCTCGTCGCGGTGGATACGGAGAAGTTCGAGACCTCGACGCCCGGCATCTTCGCGATCGGCGACATAAACACCTATCCGGGCAAGCTCAAGCTGATCCTGTCCGGCTTCCACGAGGGCGCGCTCGCGGCGCAGCGCATCCACCGGTACGTGCATCCGGAGAGGCGGCTCACCTTCCAGTATACGACGTCGTCGACGAGCCTGCAGAAAAAGCTCGGCGTGGCCTAAGGATCACGGTTCGGGCGCACACGGAAGATCCCCGGGCTTCGCAAGGGGAAACCTGTCCTGCCTGCCGCCTCGTTCGCCCTCGAAGACGACCCGATCGTAAGCTTCGAAGGCCAGAATTAGAAAAAGTCGAAAGTACGACTTCTGGTCGAGCATCAGACCGGGCGCTAGCCAGGGTGTGACGCGTCGATGACGACGCCCACCCGCCGGTCGTAGAGTTCCATGCCCCGCTCCAGCCTTCGCCTCGCGCTTCTCGCCTCCGTACTTCCCGGCGTCGCCCTTGCCGCTCCGGTCGGCAGCGACACCGTCCAACTCAACGAAGTGACCGTCGACCGCGCCAACGCGCAGGACCCGAACACGCAGTCGCGCGAGATCACCGTGCTGCCCGGTACGGAGCCGGTGCGCGACTACGTGCCCCGCGACAGCTACACCGCCACCAAGACGGGGGCGAAGCTGATCGAGACGCCGCAGGCCGTGTCGGTGGTCGGCGCGCAGCAGATCCGCGACCTCAACGCGCAGAATATCGGACAAGCGGTCGAATACGTCTCGGGCGTTCTGCCCTCGACGTTCGGCTTCGATCCGCGCAACGATTTCTTCCAGGTTCGCGGCTTCCCGGCGCAGCAAACCGGCTACTTTCTCGACGGCCTGCAGCTCTACTCGGAATCGTTTGGCGCCTTCCGCGTCGATCCCTTCGGGCTCGAACGCATTGAGGTGCTGAAGGGGCCGGCCTCCGTGCTTTACGGCGGCTCCAACGTCGGCGGCATCATCAACGCCGTCAGCAAGGTGCCCCCGGAACGCGCGTTCGGCTACCTCGAGACCGGCATCAATAATTACGGCAACGCGTACGGCTATTTCGATGTCGGCGGTCCAGTCAGCAAAGCCAAGGACAATACGCTATACTATCGGCTGAACGGTCTGATCCAGAATGGTGGCACGCAGCTCGACTTCGTCAACGACAGCCGGAAGTTCATCGCGCCCAGCATCTCCTGGCGGCCCGACCTCGATACGACCTTGACCGTCCTCGGGTCGTTCGAGAAGGACATCACGAAAAATCCCGACTTCCTGCCCTATGTCGGCACCGTTGTGCCAAACACCTTCGGCAAAATCCCGACGTCGCTCTTCACCAGCGACCCGGGAGCCGACACTTTCCAGCGCGATCAGAACATGATCGGCTATCAGTTCTCACATCGCTTCAACGACACGTTCACCGTCCGCCAAAACATGCGCTATTCGGACCTGCGGGTGAACGAAGCCACACTGCTGGGCTCGGGCTACGCGGTCGGCACGGATCCATCCCAGGGACTCATCGGCCGCGGCAATTATCAGACGACACCCCACGTTACTGAAGTCGCGCTCGACAACCAGCTTGAAGGTCACTTCCGCACCGGCGACCTGCTCCATACGACGCTGCTCGGGCTCGACTACAAGCATTACACGCTCTCGGACGTCCAAGGGTTCGGCGGCGCGACGAATTTCGACGTCCTTCAGCCGGCGTACACCTTCAGCGCGGTCGGGACGGCGCCGCTCTTCATCAACAATTTCAACGTGCAGGACCAGCTCGGCGAATATCTCCAGGACCAGGCGAAGTACGGACCCGTGACTCTGGTGCTGTCCGGTCGCCACGACAACGTCGACCAGTCGCAATTCGGGCGCCCCACGGCCTTTGGCACCGGGCCTTCCACCGAGAGCTTCCGTAGCGCCTTCACAGGCCGCGCCGGCCTGATCTACACCACGCCGTGGGGCTTGGCGCCCTACGGCACCGTCGCAACGTCGTTCGACCCGCAGCTCGGCACGAACACGGTGACGATGGCCCCGCTGGTGCCGACGACCGGTCAGCTCGCCGAGGTCGGCGTCAAGTACCAGCCGACATTCATGCCGCTCAGCGTGACGGCATCGCTGTTCGATATCACCGAGCACAACGTGCTGACGACCAATCCCAATTTGGCGACCGACGTGACGCAGACCGGCGCTGTCCGCTCCCGCGGCTACGAGATCGAGACGACGGGCTACATCGCGCCGGGGCTGAAGATCATCGGCTCCTTCACCGGGCTCAATCTGCGCACGACCCAGAGCAACGATCCGACGCTCATCGGCAAGGTGCTGACCGCGACGCCCCAGACCTTCGGCGCGCTGTTCCTGGACTACACGTTCCAGAACGGTCCGCTCGTCGGCTTCGGCGGCGGCGCCGGCCCGCGCTACCTCGGCTCGTCGTACGCCGATGCGCAGAACACCATGGGGGTGCCCGGCTACGTCGTGGCCGATGCCAACCTGCACTACGATCGGGAGCACTGGCGCGCCGCGCTCAACGTGCACAACGTCTTCGATCGCAGCGTCGTCTCGACCTGCTCGACCGCCAGCGCGTGCTTCTACGACGTCCGCCGCACCGCGACCTTCAGCCTCGCCTACAAGTGGTGAGGCCGAGCTCCACCGGTCCGACGGCGAAGCCGCGAATGTCGCCCGGCCGCGAGCGACAGAGTGCGTCGCGGCATTGCCGTGCTTGCCGGCGCCGTGAAGCGCACGACATCCGCCCTGCATGAACCTCGACTTCGTCGATAGCCTGCCGCCGAGTCTCGCGTCGTCGTGCGCCGGCATGACGGTGGGCTGTCCGCCGGATTGTGTGCGCGCGTGCCGGCTCGGCGACGCCGCGCAATTCGATGCGGTCCTGGACGCCTTTGCCGCTCGCTTCCATGATCCCGATCGCGCGGCTTTGGTCTCCTTCTGGTCGCTCTACTACCTCACGGCCCTGATCGTTCCGTCCACGGCCGCCCTGCTCTGTCGCGATCGGGTGTTGCCCGTCGGCTTCGAGGAGCTTGGCTTGGCGACGAGCGAGACCGGCCTCGCCGCCTTTCTGCTTCCCCACGGCGGCCCTCGGACGGCGAGTGCCTGCCGTTTCCAGACCTTGGTCGACGGTCACCTCGCGCCCTTCGCGGCGCTTTGTGCCTCACGAACCGGCCTGTCGCCGCGCATCGTCTGGGCCAATGCGGCGGCGATCCTGGACTGGGCGCTGGACGAACTCGAAGGCGTCGACACGGTAGCCGAAGCGCGGGGCGAGGCGCGAGCCCTCCTTGATGGCAGCGCCGGAGCGTGCCGCCTCGCCTATCGTCTTCGGCGCAACGACCAGGGTGCGTGCGTCCGCCGCGTCTGCTGCCTGCGCTACCGTTTGCCGGGCGTTCCGGACTGCGGCGCGCTGTGCCCTCGCAACGACATGGCCTCGGCGGACCGAACGCGTTAAGTCCCGTCGGTGCTCAAAGCTTTTCTCGCCTATTACCGCCCGCACCGCCGGCTGTTCCTGCTCGACTTCGGCTGCGCCGTGGTCTCGGGTTTGCTCGAGCTCGGCTTTCCGATGGCGGTCAAGACTTTCGTCGACACGCTGCTGCCGCGCCACGACTGGGGCCTGATTTGGTTGGCGGTGATCGGCCTCGTCGCGATCTACGCCACCGCCGCCGGCCTCAACGTGGTGGTGACATATTGGGGTCACGTGCTCGGCATCGAGATCGAGACCGAGATGCGCCGGCAGGCGTTCGACCACCTGCAGACACTGTCGTTTCGTTTTTACGACGGGCAGAAGACCGGGCATCTCGTCGCCCGCGTCACCAAGGATCTCGAGGAGATCGGCGAGGTCGCCCACCATGGTCCCGAAGACCTGTTCATCGCTCTGATGACCCTGACGGGCGCCTTCATCCTGATGCTGTTTGTGCACTGGCCGCTGGCGCTGGTCACGGCAGCGGTGGTGCCCATCGGGGTCGGCGTCGGCACGCGCTACGGCGCCGCGATGGAGCGCAACTGGCGGGCGCAGTTCGCCCGCGTCGGCGCCTTCAACGCGCGGCTCGAGGAGAACATCGGCGGCATCCGCGCGGTGAAGGCCTTCGCCAACGAGGACCACGAGCGAGAGCTGTTCGCGCGAGACAATCGCGGCTACCGCGACGCCAAGCTCGAGGCCTACAAGATCATGGCCGGCGCGATCACCGTGAACTACCTCGGCATGCGCCTCGTGCAGATCGTGGTGATGCTCGCGGGCACCTTCTTCGTGGTGGGCGGCGGCCTCACCATCGGCGGCTTCGTCGGCTTTCTCTTGCTGCTCGGCGTGTTCTATCGCCCGCTCGACAAGATCGCGGCGGTCATCGAGAGCTACCCCAAAGGCGTCGCCGGCTTCCGCCGCTTCCGCGAGCTGCTCGCCACCGAGCCCGACGTCGTCGAGGCGCCCGGCGCCGCGGCGGCCGATCCTTTCGCCGAAGCGATCCGCTTCGAACGCGTGGGCTTCGGCTACGCCGCGGAACGACCGGTGATCCGAGACTTCGACCTGACGATCCGCCGGGGCGAGACGGTCGCCTTCGTCGGGCCGTCCGGCGCCGGCAAGACCACGCTCTGCTCGCTGCTGCCGCGCTTCTACGACGTCGAGGCCGGTCGCATCACCATCGATGGCATCGACGTGCGTGCCTTGACGCTGGCCTCGCTGCGCCGGCAGATCGGCATCGTGCAGCAGGACGTTTTCCTGTTCGGCGGCACCATTCGCGAGAACATCGCCTACGGGCGGCTCGAAGCCTCCGAGGCGGAGATCGTCGCCGCCGCCCGCCGCGCCCGGCTCGATACGATGATCGCCGCCCTGCCCGACGGGCTCGACACGCTCGTAGGCGAGCGCGGGGTGAAGCTTTCGGGCGGACAGAAGCAGCGCCTCGCCATCGCTCGCATCTTCCTCAAGGACCCACCGATCCTCATCCTGGACGAGGCGACGTCGGCGCTCGATACGGCGACCGAGCGCGAAATCCAGCGCTCCTTCGCCGAGCTCGAGCAGGGCCGCACCACGCTGGTCATCGCCCACCGCCTCGCAACGGTGCGCAACGCCGACCGCATCGTCGTGATGACGCCCGATGGCATCGCCGAGATCGGCCGCCACGAGGAGCTGCTCGAGGCCCGCGGCCTCTACCACGCGCTGCACGAGGCCTGAGGTGACAGAGGCGCTCTGCCTGGGCGAGGCCTTGATCGACATGGTGCCGACACGCACCGGCATCGGGCTCGGACAAGCCGACACCTTCGTCAAGGCGGCCGGCGGCGCACCGGCCAACGTCGCCGTCGGGCTCGCCCGGCTCGGCGTCTCGGCGGGCTTCATCGGCATGGTCGGGGACGACGTCTTCGGGCGCTTCCTCGCCGACACGCTGGCCCGCGAAGGCGTGGCGACGCGGGGGCTGCGGATCACCGCGGACGCGCCGACGGCTTTGGCCTTGGTGTCGCTCCAAGCCGACGGCGATCGCGACTTTCTTTTCTACGGCCACCCCGCAGCACATTCGCGGCTCGCGCCGGGCGACATCGACGAGGCGGCGATCCGCGACGCCAAGCTGATGCACTTCGGCTCGATCAGCCTCGTCGCCGAGCCGGCTCGCGCCGCGACCCTGCACGCGATCGACCTCGCCCACCGCCACGGCGTGCGAGTCAGTTTCGACCCCAACCTTCGTCTCGCACTCTGGCCGGATGCCGGTGCGGCGCGCGAGGGCATCGCGCTCGGGCTTTCCCGGGCCAACGTCGTCAAGCTCGCCGAAGACGAGGTGCGCTTCCTCCAGGGCGACAGTTGCGACCTCGTCGAGGCCGCCCGCGCCCTCTGGCACCCCGCCCTCGAGCTGATGGCGGTGACCCGCGGCAGCCGCGGCTGCCTGTGGCTCGACTCGATCGAGGACGGCGAGGAGCCGGGCTTCGCCATCGACGCCGTCGACACCACCGGTGCCGGTGATGCCTTCACCGCCGCGCTTCTCGCCGGCCTCGTCGCGTACCGCGACCTCGACGTCCTGGACCGCGCGATGCTGGCCCGGATCGTCCGCTTCGCCTGCGCCGCCGGCGCCTTGGCCACCACGAAACGCGGCGCCATTCCCGCCCTGCCCGATCGCGAAGCGGTGGAACGCCTGATGGCACGCTGACGATCGGCGCCCACGCAAGCTCGGCCATCACCAGGGTGGGCAACCCACCCGACACATCCTATGCTCCCGCTCGGATGGAGAGCCGAATGCGCGTCCTTGGGATCGAGACGACCTGCGACGAGACGGCGGCGGCGATCGTGGAGCGGCGGTCCGACGGCACGGCCGAGATCCTTTCGAACGAGGTGATGAGCCAGATCCGGCAACACGCGGCCTACGGCGGCGTGGTTCCGGAGATCGCCGCGCGCGCCCACGTCGACGTGCTCGACAGGCTGATCATCCGCGCGGTGGAGAAAGCCGGCATGACCATCAAGCAGGTCGACGGCATCGCCGCCGCCGCCGGCCCTGGCCTCATCGGCGGCGTCATCGTCGGACTCACCGCCGGCAAGGCGCTGGCTCTGGCGCTGCACAAGCCTTTCGTCGCGATCAATCATCTCGAAGCCCACGCGCTCACGCCGCGGCTGACCGACCAGGTGCCCTTCCCGTATCTGCTGCTGCTCGTCTCGGGCGGCCACACCCAGCTGGTCGCCGTCAAGGGCGTGGGCGACTATCTTCGTCTCGGCGCCACGCTCGACGATGCCGTTGGCGAGGCCTTCGACAAGATCGCCAAGATGCTCGGCCTGCCCTATCCCGGCGGTCCGCTGGTGGAGCGTCACGCCGCCGGAGGCGATCCCGAGCGCTTCGCCTTCCCGCGCCCGATGCTCGGACGACCTCGGCCGGACTTCTCGCTGTCCGGTCTCAAGACGGCGGTGCGTCTCGCCGCCGACGATATCAAGCCGCTGACCGCCACCGACGTGAACGATCTCTGCGCCTCGTTCCAGGCCGCCGTGGTCGACACGATCATCGATCGCATTCGCGTCGCGACGCGGCTGTTTCGCGAGAAGGTCGGCCCGTGCGAGGCGATCGTGGCGGCGGGTGGTGTCGCGTCCAACGATGCCATCCGCCGCGCGATGGCGCGCTTCTGCGGCGAAGCCGGGCTGCGCCTTGTCATCCCGCCACCGAAGCTCTGCACCGACAATGGCGCGATGATCGCCTGGGCCGGGCTGGAGCGGCTCGCGCTCGGCCTCACCGACGACATGACCTTCGCCGCCCGGCCGCGGTGGCCGCTCGACGCCCAGGGCGAGGCGGCACATCACGGCAAGGCGTGAGGAAGGAGCCCACCGCTCCTTGCCAGCGCTTCACCCTCGGTAAGCTTTCGCAGATCGATTCCGGTTTGTTCCCGCTTCGATTCGGGACTGTTCGATCAAGCCAAGACGTCAACGCAGGCTCTTGTTGAAAACACTTAACAAGCCGTTACGACTCTTGCGCCCGATTCAACGGCTAGTGTAGCTTTCCTCCTGTCGGCCACGACATCTCGTGCAGCGGCTTTAACTTCAAGCGTGCCAGCGTTCGACGCGACCGGTCTTTTCCGGCTTGTCGCTATGCGCCTGCACATCGGAGCGAGGCTGCCGTCCAAACGACCACGGACCCAAGCAGGCGGACCATACTATGGCGGACGGCAGCATCGGCAAAGAAGAGGTGATGTCCTGGACCGAAGAGCGAGTGGAGCTTCTTCGTAAGCTCTGGCTCGAGGGTTTGAGCGCGAGCCGGATCGCGGCCGAACTCGCGGGAGGCGTCACCCGCAACGCGGTGATCGGCAAGGTGCACCGGCTCGGAATGTCCGGCCGGGTCAAGGCGCCCGTCGCGGTAGCCGCGGGCGCGCGTCGCCCGACCAAGCCGTCCGCCGACCCGAGTCGCCAGCCGCTGCAGCGCCCGACGGCGATGCCGATGCGTGGCAATCTCGCCATCGCCTTGCAGAGCCGCCCGGCGTCGGCGCCGCAGCCCTATCGATCCAGCGGCGACAACGTCGTGCCGATGGCCGAAAACGTCACCATCATGGATTTGCGCGAGTCCATGTGCCGCTGGCCGGTCGGCGATCCGTCGTCGTCGGAGTTTCGCTACTGCGGCGGCAAGGCGCCCATCGGCGATGGGCCCTACTGCGCTTTCCACAGCCGCATGGCCTATCAGCCCACGCAGGATCGGCGCGCCCGCAAGATCGCCTGATCGTGGCGAAGCCGGCGAGCTTGGCGGTCTATTCCGACGGCGAGATCGTCGAGCGCCTCGCTACGCTGCCGCTTTGGAGCTTCGAGCAGGGCACGCTGCGGCGGACGTTCCGCACGTCCAGCTTCAAGGCGACGCTGATGTTGGTCACAACCGTCGGCCATCTCTGCGAGGCGGCGTGGCATCACCCGGAGATGGTCGTCGGCTTCGACACCTTGCTCGTCAAGCTCTCGACTCATAGGCCGAGGGGAATCACCGAGAAGGACTTCGCTCTCGCAGCGCGCCTCAATGCGGTGCTGGACTGGCAACCCGAGGCACCCTTCACGGCGCCGCCCGCGGCCCACTCCTATCCCTGACCAATCGCCGTCCCGGCGAGAGATTTCGAAGTGTCTCGGCTGGATCAAGGATCGATCAAAGCCGAGGCGGCCTGCCTAGGCTCGACCGGCGCGCCGCTGCGCCGCTCGCCGACGAGCATGGCGATGAGCGCGGTCCAGCCCGTTTGGTGGCTGGCGCCGAGGCCGCGACCGCTGTCGCCGTCGAAATACTCGTGGAACAGCAAACCGTCGGATCCGTCCGGCAACGGCGTCTCGCGAACCGGCTGCGCCGGTCGCACGCCCTGCCCGTCCTTGAGGAACAATCGCTGCAGCCGGCGGGCGATCTCGTCGGCGATCTCGGCCAAGCTCAGCATCGCGCCCGAACGCGTCGGGTATTCGACGCGGAAATCGTCGCCGTAATAGGCGTGGAAGCGGCGCAGGCTGTCGATCAACATGTAGTTGATCGGCAGCCAGATCGGGCCGCGCCAATTCGAATTGCCACCGAAGGACCCGTCGACCGATTCGCCCGGCGCGTAGGCGAGCTCGAATCGCGCGCCGTCCGCCTCCAGCACGAACGGCTCGGCGGCATGGGCCTTGGACAGCGCGCGGATGCCGTAGGGCGACAGGAACTCGTCCTCGTCGAGCGCACGGCGCAACAGCCGCTTCAATCGATGGCCACGTAGCAGAGACAGCAGGTGGCGTTTGCCGACGCCCTCCTCGGTCCAGCGCGAGATCAGCGCGGCGAGGTCCTTGCGGTAATTCAGGAACCAGCGCGATCGCTCGGCGAATTCCGGGTGACCGTTGAAGATATCGGGTCCCAGGACTTCGACGGCAAACATCGGGATCAGGCCGACGATCGAGCGGATCCGCATGGAATGCTTGCGGCCGTCAGGGAATTTGAGAACATCGTAGAAAAAACCATCGTCCTCGTTCCACAAGCCGATGCCGGCGCCCCCGACGTCTGTCATCGCGCCGGCGATGGTGAGGAAGTGCTCGAAGAACTTGGTGGCGAGATCCTGATAGATCGGGTTGTCGGCGGCGAGTTCGAGCGCGATGCGCAGCATGGTGAGCGCATACATCGCCATCCACGCCGTACCGTCGGACTGGTCGAGGCTGCCGCCGGTCGGCAGCGGCTTGGAACGATCGAACAGGCCGATGTTGTCGAGGCCGAGGAAGCCGCCCTGGAAGATGTTGCGCCCGTCGGCATCCTTGCGGTTGATCCACCAGGTGAAATTGATCAGCAACTTGTGGAACATGCCCTCCAGGAACGGACGATCCCCCTTGCCGTCGGCGTTTCGTCCCGCCTCGTAGATGCGCCACGCCGCCCAGGCATGAACCGGCGGATTGACGTCGCCGAAGTTCCATTCGTAGGCCGGCAGCTGGCCGTTGGGATGCATGTACCATTCGCGCGTCAGCAGGATGAGCTGATCCTTGGCGAAGGCGGGATCGATCGGCAGGAAGGCGATGGCGTGGAAGGCCAAGTCCCAGGCGGCGTACCAGGGATATTCCCACTTGTCGGGCATCGCGATGATGTCGGCGTTGTTGACGTGCTCCCAATCGAGGTTGCGAACGCGCTGCGGGGGTGGCGGCATCGCCGGATCGCCGGCGATCCACTTCGGCATGTCGACCAGGTAGAACTGCTTGGTCCAGAGCAGGCCGGCGAAGGCGCGACGCTGTACAAGAGCGGCCTCCGCGTCGGTCTGTCCTTCCTGCAGCGCGGCGTAAAAGGCATCGGTGTCGGCGATGCGTCGCTCGAACAGCTCGTCGAAGTCCTCGAACGCCGGCCGCGACGCGATCTCCTTGGGACGTAGGCGTAGCCGCATCGTGAGCCGCTGCCCCGGCGCCAGAACCGCTCGACGGATGAAGGCGCACTTGCTGCCGCCCGATCGCGAGATCGCCGCTGCGTCGGCGCCGATGATGTAATCGTGGAAGCCGTCCTTGAACGGACCACGCGCGACGACATCGTAGAGTCGGGGCAGATTGCTGTCGTTCTCGCAGAAGACGATCTCGTCGGCGCCGTCGCAATCGAGCGCGAGCGGCATCACCTGCGGTCGGGTCGCGAGAAGCCCGCCGCCGGGCTCGGGGCGGATGCGGGCGCGAGGCCGGCCTGCGACCCAGCTCCAGGTGTTGCGGCCCCAGAATTGGGGGATGAGCCAAATCGGTTCCTGCGTTGGCCCACGGTTCTCGACCGTGACGCGCATCAGCACATCGTCGGGGATCGCCTTGGCATATTCCACCGTGACATCGAAGAAGCGGTCGTCCGCGAAGATACCGGTATCCTGGAGCTCGTACTCGCGATCGGCGTAGCCCCGCCGCGCGTTCTCGGCGACGAGCGTCTCGTAGGGATAGGCCGCATGGGGATAGCGGTAGAGCATCGCCATGTAGGCATGCGACGGCAGGCCGTCGAGATGATAGTAATGCTCCTTGACGTCTTCGCCGTGATTGCCCTCGCCGTTGGTCAGGCCGAACAGCCGCTCCTTGAGGATGCGATCGCGTCCGTTCCACAGCGAGAGGCCTAGGCACCAGCGCTGGTTCGAATCGGAGAACCCCGCGATGGCGTCTTCGCCCCAGCGATAGGCGCGGCTGCGCGCCAGTTCATGGGTGAAGTGGTTCCAGGCCTCGCCGTCGGCGCTGTAGTCTTCGCGCACCGTGCCCCACTGCCGGTCGCTGAGGTAAGGCCCCCAGCGGCGCCAGCCGACGCCGCGCTCGATGGCCTTGAGCCGGATGCCTTCGGCGGTCGCGGCAAGTCTGTCTCGTGATGTCACGAGGCGACCCGAGCAAAACGCGAACCATGTCGTGAAATCAGCCGGCCGGAGTCACGCGCCGGCGCCCCGCCAACCCGGCGGCGAGGAAGGCGTAGGGACAGGGGCCGAGGCTGCGGGTTCCGCCGGCTCCATCGAGGACGACCAACTCGCCGCATCGTCCGGCAACGAAGCGACCGTGAGGCGACAAGAATTCGATGAGCTTCGTCGGCTCCCGAAGCTCGGCGTGGACAAGGATCCTGTCGAAACGTCCGATCGCGGACGGCATGGCGAGGCCGTCGGCCCACACCACGGTGGCGTTCTCCGCCTCGAGCGCGTCGAGCCGCGCCTGGGCTGCCTCGGCGAGGCTCGCCCAACGCTCGAGGCCCAGCACCTCGCCAGCCAGCTGCGCCATGACGGCGGTGACGTAGCCACTGCCGGAGCCGACCTCCAGCACCCGGTGGCCGGGCTCGACGGCGAGCGCTTCCACCGCGCGCGCCAGCAGCCAGGGCTCGTGGGTCGTCTGCCCGCAGGCGATCGGCAGCGGCAGGTCGCGGGCGGCCATCGCGGTATAGCGCTCGGGCACGAAGCGATCGCGCGGCACCGTCTCGAAGGCGCGCAGCACGGCGAGGTCGCGAACGCCGCGAGCACGCAGACGCAGGTGGAAGGCGGCCTTGGCTTCGGCCGACTCGTCCTGATGCGTCGAGGGGTTCAGAACGGCAGCAGGCACGTCGGGCGCTCACGCGGGATGTCCGCTCGTACGCCTCGACGCCGGGACGTCAAGCTCAGGCGGCGCGGCGCTCGCTCCAGATCGAGTGGATGCAGGAGAGCAGCTCGCTCGGCTGGAACGGCTTCTCCAGGTAGCGTGTCGCCCCGTGATCGCGAGCGACCGAGGCGAACCGGCGCTTCGCCTTGGCCGTCGCCATCACGAAGGGAGTGAAGCGCAGCGCCGGCGAGGCGCGCATCGCGACGAGGAGGTCGAGCCCCGACATCGGCACCATCATCCAGTCGCAGATCACCAGAGCATAGTTCCGGGACCGGAGCAGGACGAGCGCCTCGCCACCGTCGGCGGCCTCGTCGAAATTTCGGTAGCCGGCGCCCTGCAGCATGCTCCGAATGATGCGGCGCGTGGTGGCGCTGTCGTCGACGATGAGGATTCTCGCGTAGGGCAGCAACATGGTCATCTCCCGCTTCGAGAAAAAAACGATCGACACAACTTGCGGTTCAGCGGCGGACCTGCCTTAGCCTCGGCTAGGCTTACCAGATCGTGAAGAGCCCTCAGCCGAAGAGCTGGGCGTAGCGCGTCACGGTCGGCTCGTCGGTGAGGTCGAGCTTCAGCGGTGTCACCGAAATACGCTTTTGCGCCAACGCCTCGAGATCGGTGCCGGGCCGCACCTGCACGTTGTTGCGGCCGAAGGCGATCCAATAATAGGGGTTGCCGCGCCCGTCGAGCCGCGGATCGATGCGCACGATCTGCGCATCGCGCCGCCCCTGCATCGTCGCCGCGACGCCAGTGACGTCCTCGGGCAGGCAGGGCGGAAAATTGACGTTGATGACCACGTCGCGCTCGAAGCCGGCCTCCATCACCTTGCGGATCACGGCTGCGCCGTGCGCCTCGGCACAGTCGAAGGAGAGCCCCTCGCGACCGCCCGGATTGCCGCCGTAGGCGTGGCGGCCGTAGGCTTGGCTGAGCGCGATCGAGGGGACGCCGAGGATGGTGCCCTCGATGGCTCCGGCGATCGTGCCGGAATAGGTGACGTCCTCGGCGACGTTCTGCCCGGCATTGACGCCCGACAGCACGAGATCGACCGTCTGATTCTCGAGCAGGTGGCGCAACGCCATGATCACGCAATCGGTCGGCGTGCCCTTGAGGGCGTAGCGCGTCTCGGTGATCTTGCGCAGCCGCAGCGGATCGTTGACCGAGAGCGAATGCGCCACACCGGACTGATCCATCTCGGGGGCGACCACGAAGACCTCGTCCGCGACCTGCGCGGCGATACGCTCCAGCGCGGCGAGGCCCGGCGCGTGGATGCCGTCGTCGTTGGTGATCAGGATGCGCATCGATTTCGGCTTTCGCGAGAGGCGTCGAAGGTGGGCTCAAGCCTTCACGATCATTGTGAAGTCGGACCATTGCTCGACGCGGAATGCTCGGATGTCACGGACCGACCTTGACAACCATGGCAGGGCTTTCAACGCCATGATCGCCGCAAACAAGTTGGCCAGGTCCTCGGACTTGTTCGTATAGAGGCTGCCCTGAACGCGTTCGAAGCCGAAGTCGCCAAGGCGCGCGCCGATATCGGCATAGGCCTGGGGAACACCTTTCGGATGGGACCTCGCCGTCTCGGCGACGACGAGATCGAAAGCGATCGCGAACATCAGCTTTCTCTTGGGTCATCGACCACATGCGTGAGCTTGTAACCCACCTCCTCACCCGTTTCGAGGACACGAACACGCATCATCCAGTCGCCATCGGCCAATTGGTGATCGACTGCCGTGATCTCGTAGACGGGACCGACGATTCCGAAGCGACGCCAGGTTCCGATCAGAGAAGCGGGCGAAGCCGGTAGCTCGCTGAAAGATGCCATCCTCATTCCCTCTGGGCCGCAAGCCTTATATTTGCACGATCCGCTCCAGCCCACCCATGTACGGCCGCAATGCCTCCGGCACGCGGATGCTGCCGTCGGCGTCTTGGTAGTTCTCCAGCACGGCCACCAGGGCGCGGCCCACAGCGACGCCGGACCCGTTCAGCGTGTGCACGAAGCGCGGGCTCTTGGCACCGGCGGAGCGGCAGCGCGCGTTCATGCGCCGCGCCTGGAAGTCGCCGCAGACCGAGCAGGACGAGATCTCGCGGTAGCGGTCCTGCCCAGGCAGCCACACCTCGATGTCGTAGGTCTTGGCGCTGGCGAAACCCATGTCGCCGGTGCACAGCGTCATCACGCGGTAGGGCAGCGCCAGCGTCCGCAGCACCGCCTCGGCGCAGCCCAGCATGCGCTCGTGCTCCGCGGCCGACTGCTCCGGCGTGGTGATCGAGACCAGCTCGACCTTGGTGAACTGGTGCTGGCGGATCATGCCCCGGGTGTCGCGCCCTGCCGCCCCGGCCTCGGCCCGGAAGCACGGGGTCGAGGCGGTGAAGCGCAGCGGCAGGCTCGCCTCGTCGAGGATCTGCTCACGGACGAGGTTGGTCAGCGGCACCTCGGCGGTGGGGATGAGCCAAAGATCGCGGCCGCCCTCCTCCTTGCCCTCGCGGGTCGCCAGAAACTGATCCTCGCGAAACTTCGGCAATTGCGCCGTGCCGACCATGGCCTCGTCGCGCACCAGGATCGGGGGCGCCACCTCGGTGTAGCCGTGGTGATCGGTGTGCAGATCGAGCATCAGTTGCGCCAGCGCGCGCTCGAGGCGCGCCAGACCGCCTTTCAGCACCACGAAGCGTGCGCCAGACATGCGCGTCGCCGCCTCGAAATCCATTAGTCCCAGCGCTTCGCCCAGCGCGAAATGCTCCTTCGGCGCGAAGCCGAGCACGGGCGATTCGCCCCAGGATCGCAGCAGGACGTTGTCGGTCTCGTCGCGGCCCTCCGGCACGTCGTCCCGCGGTTGGTTCGGGATTTCCGCCAGCGCGGCATCAAGGGCGCCAACCGCTCCTTTCTCCTCGGCCTCCAAAGTGGGCAGCTGCAGCTTGAGCTCGGCGACCTCGGCCTTCAGCGCCTCGGCACGGGCGGCGTCGCCGGCCTTCATCGCCGCGCCGATCTCCTTGGAGGCGGCGTTGCGCCGTTCCTGCGACACCTGCGAGGCCGCGATCGCGGCCCGACGGCGCTCGTCCAATGCCACGATCGCCGCCGCCAGCGGCTGCAAACCACGCCGGCGCCGGCCCTCGTCGAAGGCGGCCGGATTGTCGCGGATCCATCTGAGGTCGTGCATGCGGGCGGAGGCGTCCTACGGCGGGCCGCCTCCTTTGGCATAGCCGGAGCGGAGCGCCAACGGGTCGGTATGGTCCACAGGCCCTTAGGCACGGCGGCCATTCTGCCTTTCCGTTTCGGCCGAAGCTCTCTGGACGTATGGGACGACCGCGCCATCCTTTCGCGAAGGAGAACTCATGACCAAGCCAGATCAATCCGGGTGGGACCGTCGCAGCCTCATCGCCGCCGCGCCGCTACTCGCCGCCCTGCCCCAGCTTCTCGGCGCCGCCAACGCGGACGCGGCGCCCGACCCCAGCCAGACCATAATCGTGCCGGCCGACAAGATCGCCTTCAAGCCGCATATCGGTGGACCAGCGAAGAGCGTCGAATCGGCGGAGCTGTTCTCGAAATCGTCTCAACCCGGCATCTACCTCAACCTCACCCGCTGGTATCCCGGTTGGATGAGCGCGCCGCATTGGTACGAGACCGATCGGCTCTGCGTGGTCGTCAGCGGCACCTGGTGGGTGACGAGCGGGGAGTTGTTCGACCCGCACTCGACCGTGCCGGTACCGGCCGGCTCGTTCGTGCACCGCGTCGCCCGCACCCGGCACTACGACGGCGTCATCGCCACCGGCACCGAACCCGCCTTGATCGCGATCTGCGGCATGGGCCCGATCACCTTCCACGCGGTCGACCCGTCGGCACCCAACGTCCGCAAGGTTTAGCGCCACCTCAGTCGAAGAGGCTCGACACGCTCTCTTCCTTGGCGGTTCGGGCGATCGCTTCGCCGATCAGCGGCGCGATCGAAATGCAGCGAATGTTGCGGGCCACGCGTACCGCCTCGGTCGGCTGGATGGTGTCGGTCAGCACCATCTCCTTCAGCTTGGACGAGGCGACCCGGGCCACCGCACCGCCCGAGAGCACGCCATGCGTGATGTAGGCCGAGACCTCCTTGGCGCCGTCGGCCAGCAGCGCGTCGGCGGCGTTGCACAGCGTGCCGCCGGAATCGACGATGTCGTCGACGAGGATGCAGGAGCGTCCGCGCACGTCGCCGATGATGTTCATCACCTCGGACTCGCCGGCGCGCTCGCGGCGCTTGTCGACGATGGCGAGCGGCGCGTCGATGCGTTTGGCCAAGGCGCGCGCGCGGACCACGCCGCCGACGTCGGGAGACACGACCATCAGGTTGCCGAGGTCCATCTTCTCCTTGATGTCGCGCACCATCACCGGCGCGGAGAAGAGATTGTCCGTCGGGATGTCGAAGAAGCCCTGGATCTGGCCGGCGTGCAGGTCGACGGTCAGCACGCGGTCGGCGCCGGCGTGGGTGATCATGTTGGCGACGAGCTTGGCCGAGATCGGGGTGCGCGGGCCGGCCTTGCGATCCTGGCGAGCGTAGCCGAAATACGGGATCACGGCTGTGATGCGCTTGGCGGAGGCCCGCCGGCACGCATCCGTCATGATCAGGATCTCCATGAGATGGTCGTTGGCCGGAAACGACGTCGACTGGACGATGAAGACATCCTGCCCGCGCACGTTCTCCTGGATCTCGACGAACACCTCCATGTCGGCGAAGCGCCGGACCTGGCATTTGGTCAGCGGCACGCCGAGATAGGCGGCGATCGCCTCGGTCAGGGCGCGGTTCGAGTTGCCCGCCAGTACTTTCATGATTCTGCCATACTCGCCGCCGCGCGCGGGCTCATAGCAGCGACGCCGCGGCGGAACAACGCGCCCGGCATCATGGATGCCGCGCTCTCGGCTCAGCCCTTGTAGCGGCTCCAGTTCTGCGATCCGCAGATGCCGCCGCCCGGCACGCAGCCCTCGACCTTGAGGGTGTCGGGCCCCTGCAACGAGATCTTGCCGTTGTAGATCTGGCCGTCCTCGGCGTTGTAGGTCTCGCCCGCCCAGGAATTGGCGCCGGCGGGCTTCATCGAAAACATGACCTGCATGCCGATCGTCGAGCGGTTGCGCTTGCGCGGATCGGGATTGCGGTAATCCTTGCCGGCCTGGCCCTTGGCGACGAAGCCGCAGAAGCCCGCACCGCATTTCGAGATGCGGACGACCGCGGTGTGGTCCTCGACGGTCCACTCGCCGGCAGGGCCGTTGCCGGCGGCCTGAGCGAACGCGTAGGGAGCAAGGGCTGCGGCGCTGAGGCCGACGGCGGCGACGATGGAGCAGAGCTTCATGGCAGGTTCCTTTGGCGCGTGCCGCTTCGCGCAATGCGCGACGGGACGGCCGTGCGAAGCGGCGTCCCCCTTCGGGTAGCAGCCCTTATCGCGCGCGTGACGCCGCTGCAACGCCGGCACCGGCCGTGTGAGCTTTTTACCGCAAGTCTGTTGCGCTTGGAACGCGCATGACGCGCGCCAAGAGCATCTTCCCAGCTCCGGCAGGGGCGCTTAGATCAGCACGATGTCCATCCAAGAAGCCGTAGCCGGCGATCTCGAAACCCTCGACATCGATGCGCCCGAAGCTCCGCTTCCCGATTTCGGACCCGAGGACGAAGCGGCGCCCGCCTCGGTCAGGGCCGGCGCGGCGGCAATCCGCTCGTACTGGAAGCACGCACCCAAGGGGCCCGGCGTCTACCGCATGATCGGCGCCGACGAAGCGGTGCTGTACGTCGGCAAGGCCAAGAGCGTGCGCAAGCGCATCGCCAGCTACATGCGCCCTTCCGGCCACACCAACCGCATCGCGCGGATGATCGCGCTGACGCAGACCATGGTGTTCGTCTCGACCTCGACCGAGACCGAGGCGCTGCTGCTGGAAACCAACCTCATCAAGCAGTTGAAGCCACGCTTCAACGTTCTGATGCGGGACGACAAGTCGTTCCCCTACATCCTACTCACCGGCGATCACGCCTCTCCGCAGATCCTCAAGCATCGCGGCGCAAGGTCCCGGAAAGGCGACTATTTCGGGCCTTTCGCCAGCGTCTGGGCGGTCAACCGCACCCTCAACGCCCTGGAACGCGCCTTCCTGCTGCGCTCGTGCTCGGACTCGTACTACGACAACCGCACGCGGCCCTGCCTGCTGCACCAGATCAAGCGCTGTTCGGCGCCCTGCACCGGCGAGATCGCCGCGCCGGACTACGCCGATCTGGTCAAGGAGGCACGCGCGTTCCTGACCGGCAAGAGCCGCGCGGTGCGCGACCTGCTCGCCGACGAGATGGGCACGGCGTCGAGCAACCTCGAATTCGAGCGTGCGGCGCGATTGCGCGACCGCATCGCCGCGCTTTCCGCCATCCAAGGCGAGCAGGGCGTGAACCCGAAGACCACCGAGGAGGCCGACGTCTTCGCCGTGGTCGAGCAGGCCGGGCAATTCTGCATCGAGGCGGTGTTCTTCCGCACCTACCAGAACTGGGGCAACCGCGGCTATTTTCCCAAGGCCGACCGCTCGTTGGCTCCGGCGGAGGTGCTGGAGGGTTTCCTCGCGCAATTCTACGCCGAGCGCCCTCCTCCGCGCCTCGTGCTGCTCTCCCACGATTTCGAGGACCGCGCGCTGCTCGAGATGGCGCTCTGCGAGCGTTACGACGCCAAGGTCGAAATCGCCGTGCCGCAGCGCGGCGAGAAGCGCGACCTCATCGAGCACGCGCTGACCAACGCCAAGCAGACGCTGGGCCGCACGCTGTCGGAGACGGCGTCGCAGGAGAAGCTGCTGGCCGCGCTGGCGGAGGCCTTCGGGCTGGAGCGCCGGCTGCGCCGTATCGAGGTCTACGACAACTCGCACATCATGGGCACCAACGCCGTCGGCGCCATGGTCGTCGCCGGCTCGGGCGGCTTCATGAAGATGCACTACCGCACCTTTAACATCAAAGACGAGGCGCTGACTCCCGGCGACGACTTCGGGATGATGCGCGAGGTGCTGCGCCGCCGTTTCGCGCGGCTGAACAAGGAGGCGCCGGCTGTTTCGCCTCCCCCTTGCGAGGAGGGGCCAGGGGTCGGTGTCCCACCGAGCCTCGCGGCGCCCGACGAAGGGCGGAACGGCTCGGCCGATACGCAAGGCGGAGGAGAAACCTCCCGCATCGTCGGACCGGCCTCGACCATGCGCGAGCGTCGCGCGGCGCTCGACGAGGCGCCGCTGCGCGCGGCGGCCGAGATCGACGAGGCGGCCGAGGCCGAGGCCTTTCCCGCGCGACCCGACCTGATCCTGATCGATGGCGGCATCGGCCAATACAACGCGACCCGGCAGATCCTGGACGAGCTCGGCGTCAGCGACGTCGCCGTGGCCGGCATCGCCAAGGGCCGCGACCGCGACGCCGGCCGCGAGATGTTCTTCGTGCCGGGCAAGGAGCCCTTCCGGATGTCGCCGCGCGACCCCGCGCTCTACTTCGTGCAGCGGCTGCGCGACGAAGCGCACCGCTTCGCCATCGGCACGCATCGCGCGCGCCGCAAGAAGGAGTTCACCAAGAGCCCGCTCGACGAGATCAGCGGCATCGGGCCTGCGCGCAAGCGCGCCCTGCTCCACGCCTTCGGCACCGCGAAGGCGCTGTCGCGCGCGACGCTTGGGGATCTCGAGAAGGTGCCGGGCATCAACGCCGGTACGGCCAAGCTCGTCTACGACCATTTCCGGGAGCAGAGCGGGTAAGGTCAGCCGTGGTTCGAGAGGCCGCTACGCGGCTCCTCACCATGAGGGAGGCGGTACAATTGTCCTCATGGTGAGAAGCGCCGTGGGCGCGTCTCGAACCACGCTCGACAGTTCGATAGTCAGCCGACCGGATAGAGCTTGCTCACCGCCCAGAGCACCGCGAGCAGCGTCACCCCGATGCCGAGGCTCCAGCCGATCAGCTTCTTCTCGATCGGCAGCAGCGGCTCGTAGGCGGCGTTGCCGAGCTCGGTCTTGAGGTCGGGTTTCGGATTGGGGGCGATCATCGCGAAAATCCTCAGCCGGCCAGCGGCGGCTTGATGCCGGCGAAGAAGATCCAGGAAATCACCAGGCCGACCCAGATCACGAAGCCGAACAGGCTTACGACGTAGACCGCTGCGAGCCGGCCGATGCCAGCCTGCCAGAGACGATTGAAGTTCGACATCACGCCGATCGAGAAGAAGGTGAGGATGAAGAAGATCACGCGGAAGGCGTTGGCCGAGGTGACCGTGGCGGTGAGCTGCGCCGCGTCCGCCTTCGGCAGGGTCAGCACGAGGGCGAGAGTCACGCCGAAGGTCAGAGCGAAGCCGAGGATGAACTTGGGGAAGCGCTGCCAGATCTCGATGGCGCGGGCCTCTTCGCCCGGCACGACGTTGATGTAGCGCGTCCAGATGAAGGCGAGGATGAACGACCACACGCCGATGAAGACGTCGATGAAGATCTTGATCGCCGCCGTGGTCCCGAGGATCCAGCCGGCCTGGTAGTTGACGCCCGCGGCCGAGTTCTTGGCCAGCAGCAACGCCTCGGTGATGCCGCCGGCCGCGACCGCGCCGCCGTCGGTCTTGACGGCGAGGCCCATCCAGGCGGCGGCGACCAGCGGCTCCTTCCATAGGAACGCCTGCGCCAGGAACGGCAGGATCAGGACCTCGACCACGGCGAAGATCACCACCAGCGAGGAGACCAGGACGGGGATGATCGGCCGGGCGCGGATCGCGCCGCCGGTGGCCACCGCCGCGGCGACGCCGCAGATCGAGATGCCCGATGCCAGCGGCACCGCCCATTCCCGGTTGAAGCCGAACCAGCGCCGGGCGACGTAATACACGACCGCCCAGTAGATCAGGTAGGCCTCGATGATCGCGGCAACGCCGCGCAGCACGATGGTCGAGGCAAAGCTGAGCTTGGCGCCGATCGTCACCGCCAGGAAGGCGCCGAGCAGCACGATCGCGACCTTGATGTAGAGCTCCGGCCGGATTGCCTCGCCGAGCCAATCGGCGAAACGCGGGAAGACGTTGGCGACGACGAGGCCGGCCAGCAGCGCGACGATGAAGCCGCCCTCGTTGGTGAGGCGCAGCGACCAGCCGATACCGAACTTGGCGTAGTCGACCGGCAGCACCACGGCGAAATGCGCCCAGCTGCCGACGATCCACGCGGCATAGGCGATGAAGAAGGCGACGCTGAAGCGCAGCGCGAAGCGGCCGGCCTCGAACCCCATGGCGACGCCGGTCGCGGTCAGGACCGCCAACAGCGACACGTAGGTGAGAAGCAGGCTGACGCCGCCGCCGAGCGACGCGTAGGTCTTGGCGGCCGGCTTCAGCGCCTTGCCGACGTCCATCCAGACCGAGGTCGACACCACCCAGCCCAACAGGTCCACGCCGCCCAGGCCAGCCAGCGCCAGCGCGACGACCAGCGCACCCACGACGAGCGCGGCCCAGTCTTCGGTCAAGGTCCGGCGCGACAAGGGAGTGGAGAGGGCAATATCGGACAAGGCGCGAGCTCGTGGTTCGGTGAGGGCCAACTTAAGCGAGCCGTCGGCTGCACCGCCATGAAATGATCCGGCGCGTTTGCCCGGGGCAGGAGAAGCCTGTTCTCTCTACAGTGGTACGACAAGGTACGCTGTTTCCATCGTCGCAAACGTCTCCATGCCCGAAGGAAGCGATTGGCAAGCCTGCAAAGTCCAGACAGTTAACCGCGATTCACTCAAGGCTGTGACGCCTTGGTGGGCGGTGACGGGCTCGAACCGCCGACCCTCTCCGTGTAAAGGAGACGCTCTACCAACTGAGCTAACCGCCCGGCGGCCTCGAACCTTGGCCGATCTCGACGCGGCGATCAAGGCGGAACCCTGCCCATGCCTTCGCCGTCGCCGCGAACGACAGCCATCTTCCCGACATCGAAACAGCGCTAGGGTCGCGGCCATGTCGCCGCCGCCGGCCGATGCCGCCGTTCCATCCCGATCCGCCGGTCGCCGGCCCTTCCGCCTCCTCGCGCGGGTTCCGCGCTCGACGTTGGCGCTGCTCGCCGTCTCGATCCTGCTGCCGCTGGTCCTGTTCGCGCTCGCCGCCGCGCAGAATCGGCACGATGTCGTGGTGGCGGCGGAGCGGCGCGTCGAACGCACCACTCGCATCCTCCACGAACACGCGATGAAGGTGTTCGAGACCCACCAGCTTATGCTCGACCAGATCAACGAGCGGCTCGAAGCACTCGACTGGTCGAAGCCCGGCGATGTCGCCGCCTTGCGCGGCCTGCTCGTGCATCTCACCGAGCTGCTACCGCAAGTGGCCGACATCAGCGTGATCGATGCCGCGGGAGAGGTGCGCCTCAGCAGCGCCTTGGCGCCCGGCGAGACCGCGCCGAATTTTGCCGACCGCGACTATTTCCGCGCGCTGAAAGCCGCGCCGTCACACCTGCCCTACGTGTCGCGCGGCGCCATGGGCCGGATCACCAACACGCCGATCTTCACCATGGCGCAGCGTATCAGGACGACGGCGGGCGACCGCTTCGAGGGCGTCGTCGCCGTGTCGATCGAGCAGAGCTACTTCAAGGATTTCTACAGCCAGGCCGAACGTGAATATTCCCATCTCGTGATCCTCGCGCGCACGGACGGCAGCGTGCTCGCCTCCGAGCCGATGCTCCCGTCGCTCGTCACCCCGCCGCGCGCGATGTTCCGATTGAAGCTCGACGCTCGCAGCCGCGACGCGCTGGTGCGCCCGGCTGTGGTGGACGGCGTTCGCCGCATCTTCGGCTACGAGAAGGTCGGCGCCTATCCCGTGGTGATCGGCTTCGGCGTGACCTGGCAATCGGCGCTGCAGCCCTGGTGGCGCAACATGCGAGGCTACGGGCTCGTCGCCGCCTTGTCCTCGTTGGCGCTGCTCGGCGTCTCCGGCTTCGCGATCCGCCGCATCGCGCTGGAGGGACGCGCCACCGAGCGTTGGCGGCGTTCGGCGGCGCAACTTCGCACCGAGATGGCCGGCCGCGCCCAGGTCGAGGAGCAGCTGCGCCAATCGCAGAAGATGGAGGCTGTCGGACGCCTCACCGGCGGCATTGCGCACGACTTCAACAACCTGCTCACCGTGGTGATCGGCAGCCTGGATCTGCTGGGACGGCGCATGAAGGAGGCCGACCCGCGCCACCGCGAACTGGTCGCCAACGCGATCGATGGCGCCAATCGCGCCGCCGCTCTGACCCAGCGGTTGCTGGTCTTCTCGCGCCAGCAGCCGCTCGATCCCAAGCCGCTGGCGATCAACGGCCTCGTCGAGGGCATGCGCAACCTGCTCGCCCGCACGCTGCGCGAGTCGGTGACGATCGAACTGAAGCTCGACGCGGCCGCGGACCGCGCCCTGGTGGATCCCAACCAGCTTGAGAACGCGATCCTCAATCTCTGCGTCAACGCGATGGACGCGATGCCGCGCGGCGGCACGCTGACCGTGTCGACCGGCGAGGTCGCGCTCGACGCCGCAGCCTGCGCCCCGCGCGAAGGCCTCGCGCCCGGCGCGTTCGTCGCGGTCTCCGTCACCGATACGGGCACCGGCATGCCGCCCGAGGTCCTCGCCCACGCGTTCGAGCCGTTCTTCACCACCAAGCCGGTCGGCAAGGGCACCGGGCTCGGCCTCGCGCAGGTGTACGGCTTCGCCCGGCAGTCCGGCGGACACGCCGATATCGAGACGGCGGAAGGCGTCGGGACCACGATCCGCATCCTTGTCCCGCGCCTCACCGCCGAGATCGACAACGTGGTGCCGCTGACCGCCCCCGCGCCTCCCGTCGAGACGCGCCACGTCGCGTCCGGTGTCACGATCCTGCTCGTCGAGGACGACGACGGGGTGCGCCGCTTCGGTGCCGGCGCCCTGCGCGAGGCCGGCTACCGCGTCGTCGAGGCGGCCACGGGTTCCGACGCCTTGAGCGAGCTCGTCGGCGAGCCGGATGTCGCGTTGCTCTTCACGGATGTGGTGCTCAAGGGTCCGATGACCGGCCGCGATCTGGCGGAGGCCGTCCTTCTGGTTCGGCCCGGGCTGCCCGTGCTCTACACGACCGGTTACACCGCCGACGCGATCGTCCAGGACGGCCGGCTCGAAGAGGGACTGGAGCTGCTGAGGAAGCCGTTTCGCGCCGAGGCGCTCGTCGCCCGCATCGCGACGATGCTCGAAGCGCGAAAGGGCAGCCACGCTGAGACCACACGGCCGTTGCGGGCCGCCGCTACGGGATGAGCGCGCAGATCCTGCTGTCCCTGCTGTCGGGCGGCGTGGCCGGCTTCGCGCTCGGCCTCGTCGGCGGCGGCGGCTCCATCCTGGCGACGCCGCTGCTGCTCTACGTCGTCGGCGTCGGCAGCCCGCATCTGGCGATCGGCACCGGCGCCACGGCGATCAGCGTGGCCGCGCTCTTCAACTTCGGCAACCATGCGCGCGCCGGACACGTGCGCTGGAGCGGCGCCATGCTCTTCGCCGTCGTCGGCGTCACCGGAGCGCTGGTCGGTTCGCAGCTCGGCAAGGCCGTCGACGGACACAGGCTGCTCGTGCTGTTCGGCGTGCTGATGATCGTGGTCGGAGCGCTGATGCTGCGCCCTCGCCGAAAGGCCGCGGTGCCCTGCTACGACGCGCGATCGTCGCTGCGCTGCGCCGTGCTGGCCTTCTTCGCCGGCACCGCCTCCGGCTTCTTCGGCGTCGGCGGCGGCTTCCTCATCGTGCCGTGCCTGCTGTTTGCCTATTCCATGCCGATGATCGACGCCGTCGGGTCTTCTCTGCTCGCCGTGTGTGCCTTCTCCACGGCGACGGCCGCGAATTACGCGCGGTCCGGCCTGGTCGACTGGCCGGTGGCGGCGTGGTTCATCCTCGGCGGCATCGTGGGAGGGCTTGGCGGCATCCGCCTCGCCGGCCGGTTGGGCGAGGACAAGGATCGCCTGCGGCAGGTCTTCGCCGGCCTCATCTTCGTCGTCGCCGCTTACGTGTTCTATCGCAGCTGGGGCGCGACGGCGGCGGCTTGATCCGCGCCGCCCGCATGTCGCTCAGATGAACTCCCGCGCCTCCTGCATGGTCTCGAAGCGGCGCGTGCCGACGATGGTCTCGACCTCGACGGAGCCGTCGGCGAGGATGTGGTAGGGGCGTCGCTCGCGCAGCGGCTCGGCGGCGCTGCGGTCGACCGGAGCGGTCGTCACCGGAGCGGAAGCGGTGCGCGGCGCGGAGCGGTTCAGCACCGCGGAGAAGAAGCGGTTCAGCGCGCCGAACCCGGTCTGCAGCGCGCCGATCAGGGCGAGGCCGAAGCCGCTGCCGACGAGGCACCTGGCGATCTCGACGAGGTCGCCGTGGAAGCTGGAGGTGCCCCCGGCCTTGACCGGCACGACGGTGGCGCCCAGCAGCAACGCCCACCCGAGCGCCGCGACGACGAGCCCGAGCCAGGACAGGCGCCCCAGGCGGCCGGCATCGAAGTCGCGTGGCGCGGCGTCGAGGCTCTCGATGGTGCGGGCGCTCATCGCTCGTTCTCCTCCTTGGAAATGAAGGTGAAATCCTGGATCAGGACTTCGTGGACGATCTCGGCGCCGAGCCGCCTGTTGGTGGCGGCGACGAGGCGGCCGGTGAAGCCGTTGATGTCGTATTTGTCGAGATGCAGGAAATCGAGCTTGTCGTCGGTGTAGATCGCGCGGAACGCCTCATCGAGCAGGAAGGCGTCCGGCGAGACCGGCAGCGCCTTCGCCTTGGCCGCCTCCACCGTGTAGCCGAACTGAGCGACGATGAAGCCACGCACGGCGCCGCCGGCGATCATCGGCACGTTGATGACGCGGGTCTTCTCGAGGGTCAGCACCGGCTTGGCTTCCCCGGCGGACTTGGGCGCGGACTCGAGGCTCGCCACGGCGTAGCTCGTGCCGAGCGCCACGATCAGGACCCAGAGGCCGATGACGAAAGTCTTCATGTCAGGTCGTAGGCGCCGGCGCGGCCATGCGCGCGGGAGTACGTGCCGTCCGATTCGAGATCGCGCATCGCCCGCGTGACGATCGCGGCGACGGCCTCGGCCGCGTCGAGCTCGATCCGCAGCGCCGCCTGATTGGCGCTCAGCGCCTCGCGAAAGCGGGCGAGCCGCGTCGCGATGTCGGTGCTCGGGATCGTGCCCTTGAGCGAGCGCCGGACGCGCTCCAGCTCGAGGAGGCCCTGGCGCTTCTGCCGCGCCGCCTCGGCAAGCTCGCGATGATCGTGCCGGGCGAGCGCCCGGGTCTCGCTGGCGACCACCGCGTCGAGACGGTCCATCACCGCGATAAAGGCATCGTAGGTGTCCGGCGATACGAACCGGCGATCGGCGGGAAACAGGGCGGATTGGGTCATCAGCTGCTCGCGGTGGATACGGCGACCTTGTGGGCGCCGGCGGGATGGGCCTTCTCGATGGCCTTGGCGATGCCGATGCCGCCGGCCTTGGCGATCTGGTTGGCGAGCTGCTCGGCCATCATCGAGCGATAGATGCCGGCGCTGGCCGCGTCGCCGAAGGTCTCGTCATCCTTGGGCAGCATCGATTCCACGAAATTCTGGAGCAGCACCGCTTCGAACTTCTTGTAGGTGTCGGTCTTCGGGTGCGCCGCGGAACGAAGCGAGCCGGCGCTGGCCGGCAGGGACGACGTCTTCGTCGGCGTGGCAGACGACGAAGCGCTCATGACCTTGGCCGCCGCCAGCGCCTTGCCGAAGCCGTCGTTTGCCGCGCTCGGGTCGGCGGCGAGACGGGCGAGCTTGGCGGTGGCCTCGCGCACCTTCGCCGGATCGGCGGCGCGGGCCACGTCGAGCAGCAGGTCGGAAGGCGGCGAGATCGCCACGCGGGGCTCCCCGGTCAATGAGCGTCGCGAGACTAACCGCCGAGCCTTACGGCAGGCTGGCGCGGCCGAGCCATGCCTCCATCGTCTCGGTCAGCGCGACCGCCTCGTCCTCGCGCTGCGCCGCGCGCCTGGCACCGCCGGCCATGTCGGCGACGACCTTGTCGCGACGGCGCAAGCTCTGGACTTGACTCTCCAATCCGGCGATCTCGCGTGCGACCTGCGCCATCCTGGTCTCGACCACCCGCGCGGTGCGCAGCGCGGCCGCCGCCAATGCCGCCCCGAGCGCCTCCTCGCCGCCGACGAAGCCGGCGAGCAGTCGGCGCTCTTCCTCGAGAGCGTCGCGGTCGCGGCTGGCGGCCGCGAGCTTCCATTCAGCGAGCTTGACCAGCTCGGCCTGCACGGCGGCGATGCGGGCGAGACTCTTCGCCCTGTTGGAGACCACGCTCATCCCGACCGCAGCCAACCGGCGAACGCCGAGATGAAGAGGTCGAGCGCCGGCCGCGCGGTGAAGTACAGGATCACCATGCCACCGGCGAGCAGGAACGGCGTGGCGATGAAGGTCACCGGCACCTGCGGCACGAGCTTGTTGATGAGCCCGATGGCGACGTTGGCGACGATCGAGAACACCAGGAAGGGAGCGGCGATCCGCAAGGTGAAGAGAAAGGTCTTCGATGCGTCGTCGGTGAGCTGCACCAGGCCGATTCGCGGATCGAAGCTCTGTTTCACCGGCAGCACGTCGTAGGATGCACTGAGACCGCGGAAAATCTCCCAATGCAGGTCGGTGACGAAGATCAGCAGCACGGCGGCGAGCGACACCAGCGACGAGATCGTGGGCGACGCCTCCTCCATCTCCATCGGCGTGCCGATCGGGCTGACCAGGCCGATGGCGTTGGCGATCGCGATCGACATCGTCTCGAGCGCCAGGAAGAAGAAGCGGCCGAGCAGGCCGATCAGCACGCCCTTCAGGCTCTCGGACAGCATCAGGCCGAGCAGCGTGACGGGTTGCGCGTTCTCCACCATCGGCTGGACTTCGGCCTGCAGCATCGGGGTCAGAGCCAGCGATACGGCGACGGCCACGAACAGCCTGGCGCGCATCAGCACGCGCGGCGACGAGAAGCCTGGGATCACCAGGAGGCAGCCGCCGATGCGGCAGAATACGACGAAGGCGGTGAGGACGATGGTGGGGGTGAGCGCCGTCACCGGCAACGCCTGTCGTTCCGGGGCGAGCCGCAGGCGAGAACCCGGAACCCATTGCCGACGCAGGCAAGAAGACCTTCAAGCGAGCACGATGGGTTCCGGGTTCGCCTGCGGCGCCCCGGAATGACAATCGGTGCTTTCACGAGAGCGCGCCGAGCGTCTTGATCTGCACGCCGCGCGCGATCTCGAGATGCGACAGCACCGGCAGCGTCGCGAACATCCGCTCGACGATCATGCGCACGTAGATGCGTGTCTCGGGCGTCGCCAGCAGCACGAAGGAAAGACCGGCATCCATCTTCTGCCGGATCAGCGGCGAGGCGTCGGTGCCGAACTGCTCGACCATGCGCGGATCGAGATCGAAATCGGTGGTGTCGGTCTTCGGATCGCGCTTGAGACTCTGGGCGAAGGCGAGGTCCCAGCGCGGGCCGAGCCGTAGCACGGCAAGCTCACCGTTCTCGCTGAGATCGCCGCAGATCTGCTGCGCGACGCGCATCCGCACGTGCTCGACGACCTGCTCCGAGCGTCGCACATGCGGCACGATCTCGGCGATCGCCTCGAGGATCAGGTGGATGTTGCGGATCGAGACGCGCTCGGCCAGCAGCAGCTTGAGGATCGCCTGGAGTCCCGAATGCGACAGGTGCGCCGGGATGATCTCGTCCACGAGGCGCTTGTATTCCGGCTCCATGCGATCGAGCAGCGCGCGCAGGTCCTTGTAGGACAGCAGCTGCGCGAGGTTGTTGCGCACCGTCTCGCCAAGATGCGTCAGGATCACCGACATGGTGTCGATGCACTTGAAGCCGTCGCGCTCGACATCCGCCGCGAAGCTTTCGGCGATCGACACCGCCTTCATGCCGAAGGACGGCTCGCGCAAGGATTCGCCGGGCACGCTCGGTGCCCGGCCCTCGCCGATCACGACGAGGACTTCGCCGAGGCGGGCCTCCTGCTGCGCGACGACCGTGCCGTGGATCTTGATCTGGTAGCTCTTCGACGGCAGCACGAGGTTGTCCGATACCTTGATGTCGGGCACGACCACGCCGTACTGCATCGCGAACTTGCGCCGCAGCTTGGCGACCCGGAGGCCCAGCTCGCCCTGGTTGGCGAGCAGCCTGCCGCCGAGCTGGCGCCCGAGCACCAGCTCGATCTCGACGGTCTTCAGCGATTCCTTGATCGAATTGGCGGATTCCGCCTGGACCTTGCGCGCCTCCTCCGCCTCGATGGCCTGGCCTGCCTTGAGCTCCTCGGCGCGCCGGCGCGGCACGGCCCAGGCGGTGAAGGCGAGCACGCTGCCGAGCACGGCGAATGGGAAGATCGGGAGCCCCGGCACCAGTGCCAGCAGCCCCATGAGCAGCGCCGCGACCCATAGCGCGCGAGGATAATGCGCGAGCTGCGAGAGCACCGCCTTGTCGGCCGAGCCGCGGGTGCCGCCCTTCGAGACCAGCAGCGCGGCCGCCAGCGAGACGATCAGCGCCGGGATCTGCGAGACGAGGCCGTCGCCGACCGAGAGCTTGGTGTAGACGTCGGCCGCCTCGGACATCGGCATGCCGTGGCGCGTCGCCCCGATGATGATGCCGCCGAAGATGTTGACCGCGAGAATGATGATGCCGGCGACGGCATCGCCGCGCACGAACTTCGAGGCGCCGTCCATCGAGCCGAAGAACGAGCTCTCCTCCTCGAGCTCGCGGCGGCGCGCCTGGGCCTGCTTGTCGTTGATGAGACCAGCGTTGAGGTCGGCGTCGATCGCCATCTGCTTGCCGGGGATGGCGTCGAGCGTGAAGCGCGCGCCCACCTCGGCGATGCGCGTCGCGCCCTTGGTGATGACGAGGAAGTTCACCGTGATCAGGATCAGGAAGACGATGAGCCCGATCACGAAGTCGCCGCTCATGACCAGGTTGGAGAAGCCGCCGATGATGTAGCCCGCCGCGGTCACGCCCTCGGCGCCGTCCGCGAGGATGCGGCGCGTGGTGGCGATGTTGAGCGACAGTCGCAGCAACGTCGCCACCAGCAGCACGGTCGGGAAGGCGGAAAAATCGAGCGGCTTGGCGATCCACAAAGCGACCATGAGGATCAGCACGGACAGCGCGATGGACAGTGCCAGCCCGAGGTCGATCAGGAAGGCCGGAATCGGCAGGAAGAAGACGACGAGGATGCCGACGATGCCGGCGGCGAACGCGATGTCGCGCGCGCTGCCACGCGGGGCCTTCGCCGTCCCGATCGAAGCCGCCGCCGCCATGCCACCCGTCCCACCGCCGTGCCGGCAGGATGAGGGGTGAAGCTTGCGCGGGGGTGGTTGCTTCGCGCCGCGCGCCTGCTCTACCAACGCGCGTGGCGCAGCTTACCCATCCCGACGCGGCGGCCGAGGTCCTGACCTTGGCACAGGCGTCCGCCCGTATCGCGGCGCTGGTCGTGCCGGTCGGCAGGACCGAGACCTTGCCGCTGGCGCGGGCGGATGGCCGCGTGCTGGCGGAACCGCTTGTGTCGCCGCGCGACCTGCCGTCCTTCGACAATTCCGCGGTCGATGGCTACGCCGTGACGCTGGCCGACCTGGACGAGACGCGTACGCTACCGGTGGTCGGGCGCATCGCCGCCGGTGCCCCGGACGACGGGCCTTTGGTGCCTGGCACGACGACGCGCATCTTCACGGGGGCGAAGCTGCCGCCGGGCGCAGACACGATCTTCATGCAGGAGGATGTCGCCGTCTCGGGCGATCGCGCGGTGTTTGGCGCGGGGCTATGGCGCGGCGCCAACCTACGCCGACGCGGGGAGGACATCGCGCGCGGCGCGGTGGCTCTACCCGCGGGGCGTCGCGTGCGGCCGCAGGACCTCGCGCTTGCCGCCGCCCTCGGGATCGAAGCCGTGACGGTAGCGCGCCGGCCGCGCGTCGCGTTGTTCTCGACCGGCGACGAGATCGTGGACCTCGGCGGCATCCCGGGCACCGCGCAGCGCTTCGATTCCAACCGCATCATGCTGGCGGCCCTGCTCACGCGCGCCGGAGCCGACGTCACAGATCTCGGCATTCTTCCGGACGACCGCGCGGCCATCGCCGCGGCACTGGCCGCCGCCGAACCCTGTCACGACCTGATCCTGACCAGCGGCGGCGTGTCCGTCGGCGAGGAAGATCACGTCCGGGATGCGGTGGAGACGCGCGGCGCGCTGATGCTGTGGCGGCTCGCCATCAAGCCGGGGCGCCCGCTCGCCTTCGGCCACGTCGGCGCCGTGCCGTTCGTCGGGCTACCCGGCAACCCGGTGGCGGCGTTCGTCACCTTCGTGCGCGTGCTGCGCCCGATGCTGGCGCGACTGACGGGCGAAACCTATGTCCAGCAGGAATTCTCCGTCGTCGCGGACTTCGAGCACTGCAAGCGCGCAGGGCTGCGCGAATACATCCGCGTGACGCTCCGTCGCGACGAGTCCGGCGCCTTTCGCGCGCGAAAACACGGTGTCGAAGGCGCGGCCATCCTGACGACGCTGACCGAGACCCACGGCCTCGCCGAACTCGACGAAACCGTCACGCGGGTGCACCCCGGCGACATCGTCGCCTTCCTGCCCTACGAAGGGTTGCTCTGAGACAGGGTGGCCTCAAGCCGCCCTAGCGCGAAACGGCACGTATCCGCCGCGGACCGAACAGCCGACCGCCGAGCGCGCGATTGATCAGCACGACGAGCAGAACCGCGGCGGCATGGACGAGCAGGTCGATGAGGGACGCCTCGAAGGGGTGGAACAGCACCATCAGCGCTGCCGCCGCCGCCGAGACGGCAAGGCCGGCGGTGGCTCCGGCCAAGGTCGGGAACAGGGAATATCCGCGCCGCAGCAACCAGAAGATCGCCACCGTCAGCGGCGCGGAAAAGCCGAGAATCCAGCCGAGATAGTGCATCGAATCCATCATCACGGCTTGGGTGATGGCGGGGATCGGCCCGATGCGGGCGGTGCCGACGCAGCTGGCGCCGATCCACAGCGCCAGCGCCGGCAACGGTAGCGCCGCCCACAGCGGCGAGCGGTCGGGCCGGCAGAGCTGGAAGGTGGCCAGCGCGGCGAGAGCCGCCGTCAGCACGGCGCCGAGCTCCGCCATCCACATGTCGGGCACGAGCATCAGGTGGTGCACGACGAGCGGAAGGTCGGCGAACGCGGCGAGCACGATCGCCGCGGCGGCGACGAAAGCGAGCCAGATCAACGCCTGCTTCCAAGGCGAGCCGACGCGGCGCACCGGCGTGAGCCTGGCGACGAGGCTGTCGCGGAGGCTGTCAGACATGACGATCCTTCCCCGAGAGATCGGGCCCCGCGGCGCTCCCGACCTTTGCGCGTCCCGGCACCAGCCGCTCGCGCAGCACCTTGATGGCGCGGTGCAGGTTCACCTTCAGAGCGCCCGCGGTCCGCCCGGTTTCGGTCGCGGCCTCGGCGAGCGTCTGTTCGCGCAATGCCAGCCGCTCCACCGCCTCGCGCTGCACCGGCGACAGTGCGGCGATGGCATCGCGCAACTCGCGGACGTCGCCCGCCGTCTCGAGCAAGCGGGCACCGTCGGCGGCATCGTCGGGCTCGGTGTCGTAGGCGACGGGGGCGTGGACCTCGCGTCGCCCGGTACGGCCGGTGCGGCGCAGCACGTCGACGGCGCGGCGCTGGGCGATCACCGACAACCAGGCGGTGAAGGAGCGCGACGGGTCGTAGGTCTGGCGCGCGTTATGCAGCGTCAAAAGCGTGTCCTGCACCACGTCCTCGAGCCGGTCGTCGGCGATCCCGGCGCGGCGACCGGCGCGACGGATCACCGGCTCGCAATCGCGCAGCAACCTCGCGTAGGCCGCTCGATCACCGTCCTGTGCCGCGGCCATGAGAGCCGCCAACTCGCGGTCGCGTGCGTCCTCGGCCGCCTCGGCTCTCGCCCGAACCATCCATGCTCCCGCGCGTCCGCCCGCACCAATTGGCGCGGATCGCGAAGCGATGGCAAGTCGTCCGTTCATGGATCCTTCGGGCTTTCGGAGGCACCGTAGGTCCGGAGCTTCATTCGCGTTTACGCTGGCAGAAGGCGCAACGTCACGCGCCGTCATCAACCGAGCAGGAACGGCAATGGCCTACCAGGCGAGCCTCGGCGTCGTGGCGCTGACGCGGTTCGGCTACGGTCCGCGCGGCGACGGCGACGCCGCGATCGCCGCCGGCGACCCCCGCGGCTTTCTCAGGGCCGAGCTAATGCAGCCCGGCATCGCGCTCCTCTCGGGCGCCGAACTGCCCGTCACCAAGGTCGCGATCCAGCAATTCTTCGGCGACCGCGCCCGGCGCAAGGAGCAGAAGGAGAAGCTCGCCGCCGCGCAGGCGATGGCCGCGGCGCAGACGCCGGCGCCCGACGCGGCGCTCTTCGCGAACACACCGGGACGCGTCGCGGACGCCATGCGGCAGGCGAGCGTGGGCCTACCGGCCAGAGCAACCCAGCCGGCCGGCGAGACGAATGTCGGCAAAGAGGTCAAGGCGCAGAACGCGGAGCAGACGATCTTCCGCGGCGAGGCGCTGGCGCGCATCCACCGCGCGCTCGAGGCCCGCGCCGGCTTCGCCGAGCGGCTCGTCGCCTTCTGGTCCAACCATTTTTGCATCAGCGTGGCCAAGGGCGGCATCGCCCGCGTCTCCGCCGGCTCGTTCGAGCGCGAGGCGATCCGTCCGCACGTGCTCGGCCGGTTTTCGGACATGCTGCTGGCCGTGGAGAGCCACCCGGCGATGCTGCACTTTCTGGACAACGCCCATTCTGTCGGCCCGAACTCGCGGGCCGGCGAGCGGTCGCACCGCGGCCTCAACGAGAATCTCGGCCGCGAGATCATGGAGCTGCACACGATGGGCGTCGGCAGCGGCTATGGTCAGGCCGACGTCACCAATCTCGCGCGCATCCTGACGGGCTGGACCATCGTCGGGCCGCCCGGCATGCTCGGCGAGCCGGGCACGTTCGCCTTCAACGAAAACGCGCACGAGCCTGGCCCGATCGAGCTCCTGGGCCGGACCTATGCTCAGGAAGGGCCGGCGCAGGGCGCCTCCGCGCTGCTGGATTTGGCGCGCCATCCGGCGACGGCGCAGCATATCGCCGGCAAGCTCGCCCGCGCCTTCGTCGCCGATGATCCGCCGCCGGCGCTGGTCGCGCGGCTCGCCAAAACCTTCCACGACACCGACGGCGACCTGCGCCGGATGGCGCTGGCGCTGATCGAGGCGCCCGAAAGCTGGGAGCTGGCGCCCCGGCGCATGCGCGACCCCTACGAGTTCGTCATCGGCACGCATCGCCTGCTGCAGCGCCTGCCGGACGATCCCGGTGCCGTGCTCGGTCCGCTCCGCGAGATGGGCATGGCGTTGTGGCAGCCACCGGGCCCCAACGGCTTTCCCACCGACGCCGCCGCCTGGGCCGCGCCCGAGAACATGAAGCTCAGGCTCGACTACGCCGCGCTCGTCGGTCAGCGCCTCAGGGATCCGCCCAACCCGAGCGACCTGCTCGAGGCGCTCTGCGGCGGCCGGCCGGCGCCCGAGACCCGCGACGCGATCGCCCGCGCCGAGAGTCGCCAGCAGGGCCTCGCCCTGCTGCTCATGTCCCCCGAGATGCAGCGGAGCTGATCGCCGTCATGTTCACCCCCGAGTTCCCCCATCCCTCGCGCCGCGCGCTGCTCGCCACCGGCGGCGCCCTGTTCGGCTCGGCCTTCATCCCGCGCATCGCCTCGGCCGCCGGCGCTCGCGATCCGCGCCTCGTGGTGATCGTGCTGCACGGCGCGCTCGACGGGCTCGCCGCCGTCGGCCCGGTGGGCGACCCCGACTACGCCGGGTTGCACGGCGATCTCGCCATGCGGCTCGACGGCCCCCACGCGGGCCTGCCGCTCGACGGCTTCTTCGCGCTGAACCCGGGCATGCCGAATTTCGCCCGGATGTTCCACGACCGGCACGCGAGCGTGGTCCACGCCACGGCGACGAACTACCGGGAACGTTCGCACTTCGACGGTCAGGACGTGCTGGAGAGCGGTATGCCAGGCCCCGGCTTCACGCAGTCCGGCTGGCTCAATCGCGCCATCGCCGCGGTGCCGCGTGGCGAGCGGATCGCCACGGCAGGCGGTCTCGCCGTAGGCCCGGCGACGCCGATCGTGCTGCGCGGTGCCGCGCCGGTGCTCGGCTGGGCGCCCGAGGCGCTGCCGCAGGCTGGCGACGACCTCGCCCGTCGCGTGCTCGATCTCTACGCCGCCACCGACCCGATGCTCGCGCACGCCATGCGCCAGGGCCTCGACGCCGACAGGCTGGCGCGTGGCGGCACGACGGGAGCGGACGGCAAACCGAGAACCGCCCAGGGCGGCCCGGCCGGCATGCGCGAGGCGGCGGTCGGCGCGGCGCGGCTGCTGGCGGCGAACGACGGCCCGCGGGTCGCGGCGCTCGTCTTCGACGGCTGGGACACGCATGCCGGCGAGGGCGGCGCGACCGGTCGCCTGATGAACCTGCTCGGCGGCCTCGACGGCGCCTTCGCCGCCTTCGAGAGCGGCCTCGGCGACGCCTGGCGCGATACGATCGTGGTCGCGATCACGGAATTCGGGCGCACCGCGCGCGTCAACGGCACCGACGGCACCGACCACGGCACCGGCACCGTGGCCTTCCTCGCTGGTGGCGGGCTCAACGGAGGCAAGGTCATCGCCAAATGGCCCGGCCTCAAGCCGGGGCAGCTCTACGAAGGGCGCGACCTGGCCCCGACGACGGATCTCCGCGCGGTACTGAAGGGCGTGCTGGCCGACCAGCTCGGGCTATCGGCGACGGCTCTCGGCACGATGGTCTTTCCCGGCACGATGGGCATGCCGCCGATGCGCGACCTCGTCGCGTAAGGCGCGCTATCTCTCGACCCGCCGCACCGTGTCGACGATCGCACCGATCCGCTCGTCGCTCTTGCCGCTCTCCTGCTGCATCAGGAACAGCTCCTTGGGCGACAGGGCGTAGTTCAGCAATTCGGCATCGACCGGCGTGTCGAGATAGCTGGCCCCGTAGATGATCAGGCCATTGACCGGGATCTTGGCGCCCTTGGGTGGTGGACGCCCCGTCAGATCCTCGAGCGGCGACCCGGCCTTGTCCTTGTCCTCGAAGGCGGTCGGCGCCTGTGGTCCTTGCTCCGGTGTCGCGAGCGATGGGGTGCCCGAGAACAGGGTCGCCGGAGCGGCGACATGGCCGCCGATGGGCTTCTTGGCCTTCGGATCGAAGGCGACGCCGAAATCCTTCATTCGCTGCGTGGCTTCCTTCTGCCATTTGGTCAGCGCCGCGCGATCGCGCTTGATGAAGCCGGACACGATGAGCGCAGACTTGTCCGGCGGCGCGAGGTCCAGGCCGAGCGGCGTCGGCGTGACGGTCCAGTCGTCGGGGACATCGAACGTCACCTGAGGCGCGGCCTCGGGCATCTTGATCGTCTTGGCGCCGGCGGCCGATGCGGCGACGAGCGCGACGCCAGCCAGCGTGCGCGCGACGAGAGAGCGGTGGCGCATCGTGATCCTCCCTGACATGGCCCCTGAGTGAAATCGCGCTGTGGCCAAAACAAGTCGGCTGCGGCCCTACGGAGGATCGGCCACCCCCGGTGCGCGTGGCGACCGCCGCGATGCTTTGCCCCGCGCCAATCGATATCGCGACGCGTATAGGGAGAGACATGACACAGGCCTTCGATCACACCGCGTTGCGTACGCCCGTGCGACTGACTCCGCCGGCGCCGGTGCCGCGCGAGGGGCAGCTTCGGCCTATCGCCTTCCTGCGAACGCTGCGACGCAACCCGATCGAGACCTGGACCAAGGCGCATTTCGAGCGGCCGATCCTGACGGGGCGCGGCCTGCTCGGCATCGGTGCCGTGGTCAGCCATCCGCCCTCCATCCGTCGCGTTCTGGTCGACAATTCCGCCAATTATCGCAAGGACGCGCTGCAGAAGCGCGTGCTCTCTCCCGGCCTGCACGACGGCCTGCTGACGAGCGAAGGCGAGGTGTGGCGGGCGCAGCGTCGGGCGTTGGCACCGATCTTCACGCCGCGCATCACGCACGGCTTCGCCGCCGCGATGGCGCGCAATGCCGACGCGCTGGCGCGGCGCTGGAGCCACGTCCGCGGCGGACGTACCGTGGATGTGCAGCGCGACATGCACCGGGTCACGCTGGACGTGCTCGGCGACACGATCTTCTCGACCGGGCTCGAACACGATCCGGAGGAATTCCTGAGCGCCATGAGCCGGTTCTTCGCGGCCGTCGGCACGCTCGACCCCGCCGACCTGCTCGATTTCCCGGAATGGGTGCCGCGCATGTCGCAGATGCGCTCGAAGGCGCCGATCGCCTTTTTCGAGCGCGCGGTCACCGCCATCGTCGACAAGCGCAAGGCGCTGATCGAGGCCGGCGGCGCGGCGCCGGAGGATCTGCTGACGCTGCTGCTCAAGGCGTCCGATCCCGTCACCGGCAGCGGACTCAGCGACGAAGAGGTGCGCGCCAACGTCGTCACCTTCATCGGCGCCGGTCACGAGACCACCGCCAACACGCTGACCTGGTCCCTCTTCCTGCTGTCGCTCTCCAGCGAATGGCGGCTGCGGCTCTGCGCGGAAGCCGACCGTGGTCTCGACGGCCCGATCGAGTCGGCGCTCGACCGCCTGCCCGAGACCCGCGCCGTGATCGAGGAGGCGATGCGGCTCTATCCGCCGGTGGCGAGCCTCAGCCGCGAGGCTCTCGGACCGGACGACCTCTGCGGCCGTCGCATCCGCAAGGGCTCGCTGATCGTCATCGCGCCTTACGTGCTGCACCGCCACAAGCTGATCTGGCGCAACCCCGACAGCTTCGATCCCACGCGATTCCTGCCGGGCGAACGCGACAAGATCGACCGCTTCGCCTACCTGCCTTTCGGCGTCGGTCCGCGCGTCTGCATTGCCGGCACGTTCGCCATCCAGGAGGCGGTGATCATCCTCGCCACGCTGATGAAGCGTTTCGAGCTGCTGCCCGTGCCCGGCCAGAAGGTCGAACCGCTGCAGCGCATCACGCTGCGCCCGCGCGACGGCCTTCGGCTGGAGTTGCGCCACCGAGCCTGAGCTGCGCTTCCGATCCAGCCGGCTCGGCGACTGCCCCATGAAGGAACGTCGCTGCTACGAACCGCCGCTCGTTCCGGTGCTACGGAAGCAGAACCTCGTTCGCACCGCCGTCGACGATCGGCTCGAGAACCGCGTTGCGATCGACCGCCAATTTCCGCAGGTCACGATCCAGGTGCCCCAGATCCCGCCCGGGATCGAGCACGTCGCGCAGGCGCTGCTTCAGCACCTTCACGTCGGGGAAACCGCCGTCGGCTTTGCGCTCCCAGATCGGAGCGCCGTCGAGCGTGATGGCGAAGGCGCCGCCGGTCGAGGGCACCAGCGCGACCTCTCCGAGGCTGGTGCCGAAGGTCTGGAGCAGCTCCTGCGCCATCCAGGCGGCGCGCAGCAGCCAGTGGCACTGCGTGCAATAGGTGATCGCGACGCGCGGCTTCGGCGTCTCGCTCATCGCGCCCGTTCGAGGCGCGGCAGGAACCAAGCGAGCAGACCGATCGCCGGCAGGAACGCGGTGAGGCGGTAGACCGTGGTGATGCTGGTGGCGTCGGCGAGTTCGCCGAGAACGGCGGCGCCGAGGCCGCCCATGCCGAAGGCGAAGCCGAAGAAGAGGCCCGTCACCGTGCCGATGCGCCCTGGCATGAGCTCCTGGGCGAACACGACGATCGCGGGGAACGCGGAGGAGAGCACGAGCCCGATCAGCACGGCGCAGCCGCCGGTGAGAGGAAGGTTGAGATACGGCATCGCCAGCGTCAGCGGCAGCACGCCCAGGATCGACCCCCAGATCACCAGCCGGCGGCCATAGCGGTCGCCGATCGGGCCGCCGAAGAATGTGCCGACCGCCGTCGCCATCAGGAAGGCGAACAGAAACAGCTGCGCGGTCTGCACTCCGACGCCGAACTTATGGATGAGGTAGAACGTGTAGTACGATGACAAGCTCGCCATGTAGACGAACTTGGAGAAGATCAGCACCAGCAGGATGCCGATGGTGAATGCCACGGTCCGGCCCGGCAGCGGCGACGCCGCGACCGTCTTGCGGGCGATGCCCCGGCGTCCAGCGAGGTGGCGTGCGTACCAGGCGCCGATGCCCGTCAGAGTGACGATGCCGACGAGCGCGATGCCGGCAAACCAGCCGATCGCGTGCTGGCCGTGCGGCACCACGATGAAGGCGGCGAGCAGCGGTCCCAACGCCGCGCCCCAATATCCGCCGACCTGGAACAGCGATTGCGCGAAACCATAGCGGCCGCCGGACGCGGCGCGGGCGATGCGCGAGGCCTCGGGATGGAAGATCGACGATCCGACGCCCACGAGCGCGGCGGCGACCAGGATGATGGAATAGCTGGGCGCGCGCGATAGCAGCACCAGTCCGCACAGAGAGAAGGCCATTCCGACGGCGAGCGAGAATGGGGCCGGGCGCTTGTCGGTGACGAAACCGACGACCGGCTGCAGGAAGGATGCCGTGAGCTGAAAGGCGAGCGTGATCAGCCCGATCTGGCCGAAATCGAGATGATAGGACGTCTTGAGGATCGGGTAGACCGACGGCACCAGCGACTGGATCGTGTCGTTGACGAGGTGCGAGAAAGACAACGCGAACAGGATGGCGAGAACGGCCTGCTCGTCGGCGCTGCGCTCGAAGGCCGACGACGGCTGACTGGTGCGTGCGCTCATGGCTCCCGATCGTCGGTGGTGCGGAGATCAGCTGCCGCGCGCGGTCGATACCGCAGTAAAAAGGGCTGCCGCAGGTTTCGCATTCCGCGCGGCAGCCCTCGGTGCCCGACGCCGCCGAAAAGACCGACGTCAGTTGAACACGGAACGTCCCGAGACCCCCGTGGTTCACCGATGACCGTAAAAAGGCCCTCGGATTCGGACAAGCGCGAAAAAGGCATCATACCGAAATCTGCGCGCCGAGCTCGACGACGCGATCGGAGGGGATCGCGAAGAAGTCCGTGGCATTGGCCGCCTGCTTCGACAGCGCGACGAAGAGGCGATCCTGCCACAGCGGCATGCCGGAGTTGGGCGACGTCTTGATGGTGCGCCGGCCAAGGAAGAACGACGTCGTCATGATGTCGAACTTCAAGCCGGCCTTGCGCAGCGATCCCAGCGCCGAAGGGATGCGCGGGCTTTCCATGTAGCCGTAGTGCAGCACGACCTTGGAGAAATCGGCCGACAGCGCCTCGATCTCGAAGCGCTTCGCCCGCGGCACCCGTGGCGTCGGTTCGGTCTTGATCGACATCACCACGACGCGCTCGTGCAGCACCTTGTTATGCTTGAGGTTGTGCATCAGCGACGAGGGCGCTGTGTCCGGATGGTTGGTGAGGAAGATCGCCGTGCCCGAAACGCGCACCGGCTTCGACTTCTCCAGCATGCGGATGAGGGCCAGCGTGGTGATCGAATCGCGTTGTGTCTTGCGGACAAGCAGCGCATTGCCGCGCACCCAGGTCCACATCACGACCATCGCGCAGGCGGCGATGGCGAGCGGCACGAAGCCACCCTCGAGCACCTTGACGAGGTTGGCGGCGAGGAAGGCGAGATCGACGGCGAGGAAGGTGCCCGTGAAGAGGAGCGCGAGCCACAGCGGCCACTTCCACAGCTTCCATACCACGACGAAGGCGATCGCCGTGGTCACGACCATCGTGCCGGTGACCGCGATGCCGTAAGCTGAGGCCAGCGAGTCGGATTTCTGGAAGATGATCACGAGCGCCAGCACGCCGATCAGCAGCATGACGTTGATGCGCGGGATGAAGATCTGCCCCTCCTGCGTGTCGGACGTGTGCTGGATCAGCATGCGCGGCAGCAGTCCCAGTTGGATCGCCTGGCGTGCCAGCGAATAGGCGCCGGTGATCACCGCCTGGCTGGCGATCACGGTGGCCATGGTCGAGAGGATGACGAGCGGCAGCAGCAGCCAGGAAGGCGCCAGCTTGAAGAAGGGATTGTCGGCCGTGTCGGGATGCGCCAGCACCAGCGCGCCCTGACCGAGATAATTGAGGCAGAGCGCCGGCAGCACGAACGCCAGCCAGGCTGCCTGGATCGGGAGGCGGCCGAAATGGCCCATGTCGGCATAGAGCGCCTCGGCCCCGGTCACCGCCAGGAACACAGACCCGAGCACGATGAAGCCGACGAACCCGTGGCCGAACAGGAAGCCCAACGCGTGCCACGGCAGGAAGGCCGCGAGGATCCGGGGCGAGTCGCCGATGTGGAGGATACCGAGCACGGCGATGACGAGGAAGAACACCATCATGACCGGACCGAAGAAGACGCCGACGCGAGCGGTGCCGGTCCGCTGCACGAAGAATAGCGTCACCAGGATCAGAATGGTCAGCGACTGCGTCAGGCGCGCGTTGTCGAAGAACGGCGACACCAGGTTGAGCCCCTCGAGCGCCGACAGCACCGAGATCGCCGGGGTGATGATCGCATCGCCCGAGAACAGCGCCGCGCCGGCGACGCCGAGGAAGAACACCAGCGTCGAGCGTCGCCCCAGCGCCTTCTGCGCCAAAGCCATGAGGGACAGCGTACCGCCCTCGCCCTTGTTGTCGGCCCGCATGAGGAACAGCACGTATTTCGCTGTTACCGTGAAGAAAAGTGCCCATAGCAGGAGCGAGACGGTGCCGACGACGGCCTCGTCGCCGAAATGGCGGTTCTTGGTGTGAGCGAGCGATTCACGAAGCGCATAGAGCGGGCTGGTGCCGATATCGCCGTAGACGACGCCGATCGAGGCGATGGCGAGGCCCACGATCGAGGACGAGCCGGCGTGGGCGTCGGGATGCGTTTCGGGGTGGGCGGCAAGCGCCGCCTCGGGGATCGGGGTGGTCGTCGTCCCACCCGTCTCATCGGAGGACGTTGCACGCACCATGTCTTGCGACATCACAGATTCCCTGGCGCGCCACGGGAATGGCGGCCTGCCTCGAAGCGACCCTATAGCGAAAAGAGCCGATGGCGAGAAGCGCCGGTCGCCGGGTTGATTCGAGCGTCACGCGGTCGGGCGCTGCGCGCGCACGACGCGAAGCTTGCTCGAGGCTTTCGGCATCCGGGCAAGAAACGAGCATGGTCGCCGCAAAAATGCCCACTCGCTGACCAGATCAGCATTGCAACCGACAGTAAGTGCCATTTGTGTCACTCGCGATCTTAAGTGACTGCATGCACTTGTCCGACCCGCTGCTTTCCGCTTTCTTTGACTCGTCCTAACTTGGGGGAGCGGACGGTGACGGCACGCCATTCTTTGAAACATGTTCTCTTGTCGTGCTCAGCGGCACTGGCTTTCGCCGCCTGCGCGCAGGCGGCCCACGCCGCCGACCTCGCCGCACCGAAGCCAGCGCCCGCGCCGGTTGCGGGCTTCGACTTCTTCACCGGCATCGAATATCACGTGCAGGGCGAGGCCGGCATTCTCGGCAACACGCTGAACCCGAGCCAGGGCCTCAATCGCGAGGGCTACAACTTCGGCAGTCTCTACGAGGATCACGCCAACACGCCGATCCTCAACCAGATCCTGCTGACCGCCACCAAGGCGGTGGACCCCAAGGCGACCGGTTACGCCTTCGGCTTCACGCTGCAGGGGCTGTACGGCTCCGACATGCGCTCGAACCACTTCCTGGGCATCGGCACCTACTTCATGGGTCGCGACCGCAATCAGCTGAACGTCGTGCAGGCGTTCCTCGCCGGACACCTTCCGTTGTTCACGTCGGGGGGCGTGGACGTAAAGCTCGGTCTATTCACCTCGCCGCAGGGCTACGAGACGCTCGACCCGTCGACCTCGCCGTTTTACTCCCACTCCTACACTTACAATTACGGCGTGACGTTCAATCACACCGGCATCCTGACGACGACCCACATCAACCCGAAGCTCGACATCTACCTCGGCGTCGACACCGGCAACCAGACGACGTTCGGCATCCCGAACGGAGACCCGAACGGCCAGCCGGCCGGCTTCGTGGGCTTCGGGCTCAACAATCTGCTTAACGACAAGCTGACCGTACTCGCGCTGTCTCACATCGGCCCCGAGCAGGCCTATCCGCGCTTCTTCAACGGCGTCCTCAACGCCAACGATCCGACGGCCGGCAGCGACCTTCGCTATTACAACGACGTCGTCTTCACCTACAAGGTGAACGACGCGCTGACGTCGGTCACCGAACTCAACTACACGCGTGACGAATACGGGTTCGGCAACGGCCCGGCGACGTCCTACAGCGTGGCGCAGTACTTCGGTTATACCTTCGGCAAGATCTACACGGCGAACTTCCGCGCGGAGGTCTACCGCGACTCGCAGAACTTCTTCGTGTCGACGCCGACCGACAACTCGGGCATCGCCAAGGGCGAGCAGGGCATCGCCTCCTCGTTGATTTCGCCGACGTTGTTTGCGCCGAACGGCCTGCAGGGCACGACCTACGCCGACTTCACACTCGGCTTGACCATCAAGCCGGACGTGCCCAAGCCGCTCGCACTGGTGCTGCTGCGTCCGGAAATCCGCTACGACCGCGTCGTCGCCGGCGCGGCCGCCTTCAACAACAGCACGAACTACGGTGGCAACATGAACGGCAGTCGTGGTCAGTTCACGTTCGGCGGCGACGTCGTGATCGGCTTCTGAGCCACAGCCGACAACGCGTTCGGGCCCCGCTTCGGCGGGGCCTTTCTTTTCTACGCGCTCGCGTCGGGTGATCGTGCGATCCGGTCTTGACCCTTTCGTCCAGCCAAGCCACAAGCCGCCACTGTGAAGAGGGGCGCCCGGTCGCATTGCCGCGTCTCCGCCGCGGTGGTTAAGTCGCTGCGAGGAGCGTGCCGCACGCGCCTGCTGCAAGATCGAGGGACGGGCCTATGAGCGGAACTTCCACCTACGTCCCGAAGAGCGCCGCTGCGAAGTGGCTCGAAACCCGCCTGCCGGTGGTCGGCCTGGTGCATTCGTCGTTCGTGGCGTTCCCCAACCCGCGCAACCTCAATTATTTCTGGACCTTCGGCGGCATCCTCGCCTTCATGCTGGGATCGCAGATCCTCACCGGCGTGATCCTGGCGATGCACTACACGCCGCAAGCCTCGATGGCCTTCCAATCCGTCGAAGGCATCATGCGCGACGTGAACTACGGCTGGCTGCTGCGCTACGTGCACGCCAACGGCGCCTCGATGTTCTTCTTCGCGGTCTACGTCCACATCTTCCGCGGCATCTACTACGGCTCCTACAAGGCGCCGCGCGAGGTGCTGTGGCTGCTCGGGATCGTCATCTACCTGTTGATGATGGCCACGGGCTTCATGGGCTACGTCCTGCCCTGGGGCCAGATGAGCTTCTGGGGCGCCACGGTGATCACCAGCCTCTTCGGCGCGATCCCGTTCACCGGCGACTGGCTCTCCCACCTTCTGTGGGGCGGCTTCGCCGTCGATAACGCCACCTTGAACCGCTTCTTCTCGCTGCACTACCTTCTGCCGTTCATGATCGCCGGCGTGGTCGTGCTTCACATCTGGGCGCTGCACGTGCCGGGCTCAAACAATCCTGCCGGCATCGAGAAGAAGACCGCCAAGGACACCCTGCCCTTCCATCCTTATTTCACGGTGAAGGACGGCTTCGCCCTGGTCTGTTTCCTGGTGCTGTATGCCTGGGTGGTCTTCTACGTTCCCAACTACCTCAACCATGCCGACAATTACATCGAGGCCAACCCGCTGGTGACGCCGCAGCACATCGTGCCGGAATGGTATTACCTGCCGTTCTATGCGATCCTGCGATCGATCCCGGACAAGCTGCTCGGCGTCGTGGCGATGTTCATGTCCATCATCCTACTCGCCTTCCTGCCCTGGCTCGACACGTCGCGCGTGAAATCGGCGAACTATCGGCCGATGTACAGGGTCGCCTTCTGGATCTTCGCTGCGGTGGCGATCGGGCTCGGCTACATCGGCTCGCAGCCGCCGCAGGGCGGCTACGTGCTGGCCGGCCGTATCCTCACGTTCTGGTATTTCTTCCACCTCCTGGTGATCCTGCCGCTGCTCGGTTTCTTCGAGACGCCTCGGCCGTTGCCGGCCTCGATCTCCGAGGCGGTGCTGGGCCCGCGCGGCGGCAGCGCCACCGCCATGGCCGCCGGCGCGGCGTCGTCGCCGAACACGAAGGGTTGAGCGCGATGGGTTCTCTGGCAATCCGGCGCGGCGCGTCGAGCGGTGCGCTCGGCTTGGTGCTCGTGCTGGGCCTCTCGGCGCCGGTCTTTGCGCAGGATCATGATAAGCAGGTGGCTCCGCCGGCCGGCGCGACATCGGCGGAGCCGAAGCCGGCTGCCGCCAACGCCCCGGCGCCCGCCGGAACCACGATCAAACCGCAAGCCGGCGAGCAAGCCACCGACGCGAAGGCGGTCGAGGCCGCCAACGGCAACGAGCCCGAAATCCCGCCTTCGCTGTCTTGGAGCTTCGGCGGTATCTTCGGCCATTACGACACGGCGCAGCTTCAGCGTGGGTACCAAGTTTACAAGGAGGTCTGCTCCAACTGTCATTCGATGAAGCTCGTCTCCTTCCGCAATCTCGGCGGTCCTGGCGGGCTCGGCTACAACGAGGGGCAGATCAAGGCGCTGGCGGCATCCTACCAGGTCGAGGACGGGCCCAACGACAAGGGTGAGATGTACAAGCGGCCGGGGCGCCCGGCCGATGCCTTCCCCTCGCCGTTCCCCAATGAGGAGGCTGCCGCGGCCGCCTACGGCAAGGCTCCGCCGGACATGTCGGATCTCGCCAAGGCACGCGCCTGGGAACGTGGCTTTCCCGCGTTCATCCTCGACTTCTTCACGCAGTCGGAGGAAACCGAAGGCCCGTCCTACATCGACGCGGTTCTTCACGGCTACACGAAGGCGGACGATCCCAAGTACAACATCTACTTGCCCAACCATAAGATCGCGATGCCCAAGCCGCTGAGCGACGGGCAGGTCGATTACGCCGATGGATCGCCGAAGACGCTCGATCAATATGCGAAGGACGTATCCGCGTTCCTGATGTGGGCGGCCGAGCCCAAACTCGAGCAGCGCAAGGCGATGGGACTGCGGGTGATGATCTTCTTGATCACCTTCGCCACCCTGCTTTACTTCGTCAAGAAGCGGATCTGGGCCCGCGTCGGCGGCGACGTGATCATCGGCGCGCATGACGTCTCGGAGACGCCTCGCCATTGAGGCTCGTGGCGCGAGATACCGGACATTCGACGTTGTGAGGCGCGATACCTCGACGTCAGCCTTGCTTGGCGCGTGACGATCCTGGGATGGCTCGCGGATGCGTGCCGTCCAGGCCTCGGCAGCGGAATCGTCGCGGCGGCGGCAACCGGCGCAAGTCCGGCGGGTTCGGGTCCTGACCAACGCAGGGACGACGCATGAGCGACGCCGACCAGAGATCCACCACGACCCTCATCGGCGACGCCGTCCAGCACGCCACCACGCTGGTCTCGGCCGAACTTCAGCTGGTGCGGTTGGAGGCCGGCGAGAAGCTGACCCTGGCCTTGGCCTCTGTCGTCAGCATCGTGGTCGCCGGCGTCGTCGGCATGGTCGCGCTGCTCTTCCTGCTGGCCGGCGTCGTCATGGCCATCGCCCTGAAGCTGCCGACCTATGTCGCCTGCTTCATCGTCGGCGGTGCCATCGCGCTTTTGGCATTGATCACGATCGTCGTCGCGGCCCGCAACTTGTCGGCAGCCAAGCTGATGCCGGCACGCACGCTGAAGCAGGTGCAGACGACCGCCGACCTCGTGAGGAGCCCGCGATGACCGAGTCCTACGCCTCCGCCGCGGAGGCCGAGCGCCGTGCCGACGAGGCGCGCGAGAACCTCGCCAAGACACTGGGGCAGCTGAAGGAGAACCTGACGCCGCGCCGGCTCGCCGGCGAGGCTCTGGCCGGGCCACGACGCTTCGCCGGCGACGCCGTTGCTGCGACGCGGGAACGCACGCCAGACTGGGTCGGCCGTTTCTGGGAAACGGCACGCAGCCCGGCCGGTCTGACGCTCCTCGGCGCGACGGCCGCGAGCATCGCGGTGACCGTGATCCAGGAGCGCCGGCGACGGTAACGGACAGCAGGCCGACGGCGAAGAGAGGGCGATGCGCGGCATGTGCCGCCATCCGAACCCCGAAGGACGTACACCGATGATCCGCTCAGCCGCTCCGCTTCTCGCTCTTGCTCTTGCTCTGTTTGCCGTTCCGTTCGCCGCTCACGCCGCCAGCGACGAGGCGATGTCCAAGGATACGATGTCGAAGCACGCGATGAAGAAGCAAGATTCGATGACGAAGCACGACTCGATGATGAAGAAGGATTCGATGAGCAAGGCCTCGATGGAAAAGAAGTAGCTTCAACCGGCGCCTCATCGCTCTGCCGAGGCGCCGTGGCCCGCGTAGCGGCGACGAGGACGAGATGGCGGGAGCGGTATTGTCCGGTCTCGCTTGGGAGCGGCGGTCCGGTGCGTTCCATCCCACACTCGCTCAGGCTGCGCAGAGCTCCGCTTCGATCGCCGCTAGGTCGACCGTGACGAGATGGTCGCGCCGTCGCGGAGCCGTCCGCGTGGGCACCGTCGGCGAGCCTTCGTCGAGCGAGTCGAGATCCTTCAGCAACAGCGGTGCGCCGATCTCCTCGGACAGTGCCAACGGCGCGGGCGCAGGCCTGTCCAACGACTTCGAGAGACGCGCCTCCTCGCGCGCGGCCTCCGTCTCGAAGCGGCGCAGCAGGACCATGAGCTTGTCGAGTTCGCCGCTGTTGATCGCCGCGCAGGCGGTCAGCACGCGCTCGATCGCGGCACGCGAGAGGCTCGCGCCCTGCGCCTGCGTCCAGTCGGCCTCTCGCGCCGCACCCAGCGCGATGCGGAAGGCCGGCAGCAGATCGAGCGGCAACCCGCACTTGCGATAGAGCGTCGCGAATCCTGTCGATTCGCATTGTCGCGCGAGGCCGTCGACCCGGAAGGCCGGCATGCCCGAAAGCTCGGCGAGGATGGCCTTGAAAAGCTCGATCTTGCCGCTGAGGATCGCGCGCAAGGCGAAGCCCGAGGTCAATCGCCCGCTTTGGCGCAGGTGGGCGACGAGCTCGCGGCGGCTGTCGCCGTCGGTGCCCGCGATGGTCACGGCGGCCTTGTCGCCGGCCTCGAGCGCGACACGCTTCATGCGCTCGCAGGACAACCAGTTGCGGGAGGTGACGAAGGCGGCCAGCGCCTTCGCCGTGGCGGCCACGAGGTCGACGCGCACCCCCGCCGGCAGGTCGTCGCGTGCGAGCAGCGCCCGGCGCAGGTCCGCGTTCTCGCCGTGGCGTTCCACCATGCGGCGGATAGCGAAGCCCGGCAGCGAGGCCGCACGATTGCCGGCAAGCACCACCAGCGCGTCGGGCGCGGCGATCTCAGACAGCGCGGCGGCGAGCGGTGCCGAGAGGTCCGGGCGCGACGCGATGGCCGCCTGCGCGGCCGGCTCGGCGGTGGCGGCGCAATCGATCAGCTCGGCGTCGCTCAAAACCGGCGAGCGCGACAGCACCACGCTGGAAACCGCGGCGCAATCATCGGCGAGGGCGAGAACGATGTGGTGCGGCGCGTCGGCGGCGCTGGCCAGGGCTTCGGCCAGCGAGCGGCGTACGTCGGGCGCGGGATCGTCGAGGAAGCCGGTCAGCACCCGCGCCGTGTCGAGGCGCTGGCGCGCGTCGAGGTTCGAGTAGAGGTAGGCGCGAGCGAGCGCGCTGACCCCGTCGGCGCGACCGCTGGGCGGCGCGGTGCGGACCCACGACTGGAATTGATTGAGGATCATGAAAGCGCCGCCGGCTGACGTTACGTCGACCCGGTTTTCGCAAATCGTGGTTAAGAAAACGTGATCGCGCACGCGGCTCGAGCGCAGGTTTAAGCTTAACGAAACGTTTCGTTTCCTCGCCGCAAGCAAGTTATTTAAGTCATGCATCAGATTTCGGTGCCGCGATGCTTGCTTCCGCCACGCCTCCGCAGACGAGTGCCACCATCTGGCGGCTGGCGACCCCGCACGCCAAGCCGATCGTCGTGATGAACGAGGGCGACCTCGACCTGCACTGCTACTGCATCCATTCGGTCACCGGAGACGTCGCCGGCCTGAACGGCTTCGCCGGGCACTTTGGTGCGGTGCGCCTGCACGGCCTGCAGGTGCCCAAGCGTGACATGACGCTCCATCTCGGCTCCTCGGTCGAGACGATGGCCCGTCGCCACGTGGCGCTGCTCGAGGCCTTTCAGCCCAACGGGCCCATCCGCCTGATCGGCTGGTCGGCCGGCGCGATCGTCGCCCTGGAGATGGCGCAGCAGCTTCGCGCGCGCGGCCGCGACGTGCCGCTCCTGGTGGCGCTCGACGGCGCGCCCTGCAACACCGGCGGCGGGCTGGATCGGCGCGATCCGCGCTATTGGTTGAAGATGGTCGCCAACCTGCCCCGCTGGCTTCGCGACGACAGGACCTCCGATTGGTCGGCGAGGGGCATCCGCAACCGTCTGTCGGAGAAGCTCGCGGCCCGCCGCGGCGGCGCGTTGCGGGATGTGGACACGCTGGATTCCGGCGCCGTCGAGGACGTGATCTCGCGGCCGGGCTGGTCACCGGCGCAGAAGGCCTTCGTGCACACGATGTATCGGGCGATGGCGGCCTACGTTCCGCATCGCTATGCCGGCACGGTGCTGGCGTTCGAGACAGGCACGCAGCCGCTGTTCCACATGCGCCAGGTCGGCGCGGCGTGGCGGGCGGTCGCCGACGCGCTGGAGATCGTGCCCGTCCGCGGCAATCACAGCGGACTCATCCTGGAACCGACCGCGGCCATCCTCGCCGATGCAGTCGTGCGTCGGCTGCTCGTCGCCTAGCGGAGCGCGATCCGGCATGTAGGCGGGACCGCCGCAGCGTCTCGACCGGCCAGCTGGAACGATGAATGCAACGCCCTCGTTGGCGCACGAATCTGCGGGGACACCAGCCTTGACCACCAGCCATCCGAAGAGCCGAGTCCGCGAGGGTCGGCCCTATCCTCTCGGCGCGACCTGGGACGGGCGCGGGGTCAACTTCGCGCTGTTCTCCGCTCACGCGACCAAGGTCGAGCTCTGCCTCTTCAACCACTTCAGCGAGAAGGAGGTGGAACGCATCGAACTGCCGGAATTCACCGACGAGGTCTGGCACGGCTACCTGCCCGACGCGCGCCCCGGTACGATCTACGGCTACCGCGTCCATGGCCCCTACGATCCCGCGGGAGGCCACCGTTTCAACCCCAACAAGCTGGTGCTCGACCCCTACGCCAAGGCCTTGGAGGGCAAGCTGACCTGGAATCCGGCCGTGTTCGGCTACCAGATGGAAAGCGGCGACGACACCACCTTCGACACGCGCGACAGCGCCAAGTTCATGATGAAGGCCCGCGTGATCGACCCCGCCTTCACCTGGGGCGACCACAAGCCGCTGCGCACGCCGTTCGACCAGTCGCTGATCTACGAGATGCACGTGCGCGGCTTCACCAAGCGGCATCCCGACGTGCCGGACCTGCTCAAGGGCACATTCCGCGGCCTGATCCACCCCGACGTCATCGAGCACGTCAAATCGCTCGGCGTCACCGCCGTCGAACTCATGCCGATCCACGTCTTCATCAACGACGATTACCTGCTGGACAAAGGTCTCACCAATTACTGGGGATACAATTCGCTCGGCTTCTTCGCGCCGGACCGCCGCTTCGCCAGCGTCTACGACTTCGCCTTCTCCGAGTTCAAGGAGATGGTGAACCATCTCCACGGCAACGATCTCGAAGTGATCCTCGACGTCGTCTACAACCACACCGCCGAGGGCAACCATCTCGGCCCCACCTTCTCGTTCAAGGGTATCGACAACTACTCGTACTATCGCCTGCTCAAGGACAAGCCGCGTTACTACATCAACGACACCGGCACCGGGAACACGCTGAACCTGTCGCACCCGCGCGTGCTGCAGATGGTCACCGACAGCCTGCGCTACTGGGTCGAGGACATGCACGTCGACGGCTTCCGCTTCGACCTCGGCACCATCCTCGCGCGCGAGGACTACGGCTTCGACGAGGGCGGCGGCTTCCTCGATTCCTGCCGCCAGGATCCGGTACTGAGCCAGGTGAAGCTGATCGCGGAGCCGTGGGACTGCGGCCCAGGCGGCTATCAGGTCGGGCGCTTCCCGCCGGGCTGGGCGGAGTGGAACGATCGCTTCCGCGACAACGTCCGCGAATATTGGATCGGCGGCAAACACGAGCTGCCCAACCTCGCCACCCGGCTCACCGCCTCGGCCGAGCTCTTCAACCAGCGCGGCCGCAAGGCCTGGGCCTCGGTCAATTTCGTCACCGCGCACGACGGCTTCACCCTGCACGATCTCGTCAGCTACAACGACAAGCACAACCTCGCCAACGGCGAGGACAATCGCGACGGCCATTCGCACAACCGGTCCTGGAACTGCGGCGCGGAGGGCGAAACCGACGATGCCGGCATCGTCGCGTTGCGCGACCGCCAGATGCGCAACATCATGACCACGCTGTTCGTCTCGCAGGGCTTGCCCATGCTCCTCGCCGGCGACGAGTTCGGGCGTACCCAGGGCGGCAACAACAACGCCTATTGTCAGGACAACGAGATCGGCTGGGTCGACTGGAACATTTCGGAGCGTGGCGGCAAGCTGCTCGATTTCACCCGGAAGCTGGCACGCCTGCGCCAGGAGTACCCGATCCTGCGACGCGAGCGCTTTCTCACCGGGCACTACAATGCGGAGCTCGACGTCAAGGACGTGACCTGGCTGCGCCCCGACGGCGAGGAGATGCGCAACGAGGATTGGGCCGACGGCAACGCGCTCAGCCTCGGCGTATTGCTCGACGGCCGGGCCCAGCCGACCGGCATCCGCAAGCGCGGCAGCGACCGCACGCTGTTCATGGGCTTCAACGCCTATCATGGCGGCGTCGAGTTCGAGCTGCCGGAGGTGACCGGGGGCACGGCTTGGGAGCGGCTGCTCGACACCAACAAGCCCGAAGCCGCAGACGGCGAGATGTTCGCCTTCGATCAGGTCTACGAGGTCACCGGGCGTTCGGTCGTGATGTTCGTGCTACGGGCGTCCGCTGCGCCTCAGCCGAGTACGTCGGCGTAGACCTCGCGCATCGGCAGCGCGATGCCGAGCGCCGGCAGCGCCAACTCGGCCTCGAGGCCTTCGATCACGCGAAAGCCGCTCCAGCTACCGTTCTCGCGATCGATGCGCTGCACATAGGGCGCGTCGCGCGAGACCAGGACGTATTGCTGCAGGCTCGGGAGCCGCTGGTAGGCGAACCACTTTTCTTCGCGATCACGGCGCTGGGTGCCCGGCGAGAGCACCTCGACGAGGACGGTCGCGTCTTCGAGGAAGGTGGCCCCGACCGGAGGCCGGGTGCCGTACACGAGGACGTCGGGAAGAAGGGACGAGAGTGACGATCCCTCCTTGATCCGAAACGTCGCCCGGAGGCTGCGACATGGCGATCCCAGCGCCCGCAGGCGTCGGTCCATCCCGTCGCCGATGTTGTTGCAGATCCGGTTGTGCTCCCAGCGCGCGCCGACCATCATGCGGACCACGCGCCCGCAAATCAGCTCCCAGTGCTCGTCCTCCGGCTCATCGGCCAGCAGGTCGTCGAAATCGTCGAGCGACATGGGCTTGGGTTGCAGGAGCGGGTGGGTCACGGCGGCCTCGCGCGTCATGGACGATCTCAACGTGCCGCGCGCCCGCCGTCAAGCCGCCCGCCTTGCGCCCATCACGGCGAACCAACGTCAGCTCGCGGCTTTGGCGAGATGGAAGGCCGATGTCTCGCCGTCGCGCCACTGCCGAACCAGTCGGTGCCCGTCCTCAGCCGCCATGTGCGGGATGTCGAGGCCGGCGAGCGGGTCGGTGCTGAGCACGACGAGCTCGGCGCCGGGCGGCAGCCGGCGCAGCCGCTTGCGCGCGCGTAGCACAGGCAGCGGGCATTTCAGCCCGCGCAGGTCGAGGATCGTTGGCTCGCTCACCACGCCGGTGTAGACGCGGCGAGACCGTCCCGCCAGCACACCCGAAACCGGGAGATCGCATGTCCGCCGCCCACGAAGCCCTCGTCGCAGCCCAGTTCGGCCCTCACGCCCGCGCCTATGTCGAGAGCGCGGACCATGCCACCGGCGCCGACCTCGCGCGGCTCGCCGCCTTGGTCGCGGCGCGGCCCGGCGCCCGCGTGCTGGATCTCGGCTGCGGCGGCGGCCACGTCACCTATGCCGTCGCGCCCGACGCCGATGAGGTGGTGGCGTACGACCTCTCGCCCGCGATGCTCGATGCGGTTTCGGCCGAAGCGAAGACCCGCGGCCTGACCAACGTGTGCACCGAACGCGGAACCGCCGAGGCCCTGCCCTTTCCGGACGCCGCCTTCGACGTCGTCTTCACCCGGATGAGCGCGCACCACTGGCACGACGTCGCCGCCGGTCTCGCCGGCATGCGCCGCGTGCTGCGGCCGGGTGGCCTGGTCGCCGTGGTCGACGTCGTCGCGCCCGAGGGGAGCGCGCTGCACGACACCTTCCTGCAGGCGGTGGAGATCCTGCGCGACCCCTCGCACGTGCGCGACTACTCGCCGACGGAATGGCTGGCGCTGCTGCGCGCCGCCGGGTTCCAGCCCTCCGCGCCGGTCATGGCGCGGCTGCGGCTCGATTTCGCCGCCTGGATCGCGCGCATCGGCACGCCCGACGTCCAGGTCCGCGCGATCCGCGCTCTGCAGGCGCAGATGCCGCCCGACGTTGTCGAGCGCTTCGCCATCGAGCCCGACGGCTCGTTCACGCTCGACACCGCGATGTTCGAGGCCTTGGTTTGAGGCCCTACGGACTTGCCATCCTCCATCGCGCGCCACGGCCTGGGAGTGGATCGTCGCGATGAAGATCATCGGGCTGGCCGGCTGGAGCGGCGCCGGCAAGACCACGCTACTCGTCAAGCTGATCCCTCGGCTCGTGGCGCGCGGCCTCGTCGTCTCGACCCTCAAACACGCGCATCACGCTTTCGACGTCGACACGCCGGGCAAGGATTCCTACGAGCACCGGCAGGCCGGCGCGCGCGAGGTGCTGGTCGCCTCCGCCGCCCGATTCGCGTTGATGCACGAGCTGCGCGGCGCGCCCGAACCCGACCTCGCCACACTGCTGGCGAAGCTCTCACCCTGCGATCTGGTGCTGATCGAGGGCTTCAAGCGCGACCCGCACCCCAAGATCGAGGTGCACCGCGCCGCCAACGGCAAGCCGTTCCTCCATCCCGACGATCCGGCCATCGTCGCACTCGCCAGCGACACTCCGCAGCCCGTCGCGAAGATCGCCCTGGTCGATCTCGACGACGTTGAAACAATCGCCACGCTCGTGGTGCGCCACGCGATGGCGCTCGATGAGTTCGACCGGATCACCAAGGCCCCTGCATCGGGACAGTCGCGCCTCTGATTGGTGGCGAGCCAATCGATCGACGAGAGAAGACCGAGAGTGGACGTCAAACCTCCACTTCGAGCTCGATTCTCGAGCCCGCGGTGACCCTTTCTTAGCCATCTCGGTAAAACATCGAAGACTGCGCGCTGCAATGAAGCAGATGTTTACCTTGCCTCCCGCACGTTGCGTCAACGATCTGGAGGTCTCGCTCTTGTCGCAGGGCACCATCGAAGCATCGAAGATCGCTCCGGCCTCCGGCAGAGTGAAAGCCTGTCCAAGCGCCCAGGCTGCGCACTTTATCGTTCAAGAGCCAAGCGTCCGAACCGCGGTCAGCGCGGCGGTCGCGGCATGGCAACTTTTTCCTTCCGCACCAATCATGGACGTCGAGCTGCCATGATCGGTCCCGCAGGCGAACCCTCCACGCTGAAGCTCTCCGAGATCCTCGGCGCGATGAGTCATGCGCTCGACATGACGGAGGGTCTTTCGGCCGGCCACTCCGCCCGGTCGGCCTGGATCGCCTTACGCGTCGGTGGCCGGCTCGGGCTGTCGCGCGAGCGCAAGCGCGACCTCTTCTACACGACGCTCCTGAAGGACGCCGGCTGTTCGAGCAATTCGGCGAGGCTCTGCGAGATCTACCGCGCCGACGATCTCGGTTTGAAGCGGGACTTTCGGGTCGTCGGGCCCGGAACCGCCGACACGCTGAAGTACGTGCTGAGCCATTCGGCTCCCGACGCCGGCTGGCGCGAGCGTGCCGCCACCATCCTTTCGATCATGCGCAACGCTCCGGCGCTGGTCACGGAGCTCGTCGAGACCCGCTGCCATCGGGGCGCGGACATCGTGCGGCGACTGCGCTTCTCCGAGGACGTCGCCAACGCCATCGCCTCGCTCGACGAGCATTGGGACGGCGCTGGCCAGCCGGCCGCGCTGAAGGGCGAGGCCGTGCCTCTCTTTTCGCGGATTGCCCTCCTCGCGCAGGTCGCCGAGGTCTTCCACGGCGCGAAAGGACCGGCGGCGGCGCTGGCCGAGGTCAAGCGGCGTTCGGGCACCTGGTTCGACCCGCGCGTCGTGGATGCCTTTCTCGACGTGACGGCGGACGAGACGCTCTGGTGGGAGCTCGACGAAGGCGCGGAAGCCCTCGGCATCGCCGATGCCGACGAAGGCGAGACGCTTCAAGTCGATGAGGATTATCTCGACGACGTCGCCGAGGCCTTTGCCGACGTGATCGACGCGAAGACGCCCTTCACCGGCGGCCACAGCGATCGCGTCGCCGACTTCGCCGACATGATCGCCGCGCAGCTCGGCTTCGACGGCGAACGGCGCCGTCGCCTGCGTCGCGCGGCCCTTCTGCACGACATCGGCAAACTCGGGGTCAGCAACACGATCCTCGACAAACCGGGCAAGCTCGACGAAATGGAATGGCTGTCCATGCGCCGTCATCCGGTCGCCAGCGAAGCCATCTTGTCGCGTATCGCCGTGTTCGCCGACGCGGCGAGGATCGGCGGCGCGCATCACGAGCGTCTCGACGGCAAAGGCTACCCGCGCGGTGTCACCGGCGCGGAGATCGACCTCGAGACGCGCATCGTCACCGTCGCGGACGTGTTCGACGCGCTGACCGCGGATCGTCCCTACCGCAAGGCCATGCCGGTCGCGCAAGCCCTGTCCATCATCGACGCAGACCTCGACAGCGCCTTCGACGAGTCCTGCGTGCATGCGCTGAAGCGAGCCTTGGCGGGACCGCAACACGCGTCGTCCGCCCCCCTCGCGGCCTGAACCGCCGTCGAGGACTGCGCCACGTAAGGGATCCGAATCCAGAGGACAGACGTCGCCGAGAGATCGACGGAGCCGCGCGTGCTACTCGAACGATCCGGCACGACGACCGCGACGACAGCGGCGCTGGACACGCTGCTCCCGATGCTCTCGAGCGTTCCCGCCGACCGGCTCGACGTCTTCATCGAGGACCACGCCGCCGCAAGCTCGGCCCGGTGATCGCCGCCAAGATCGTCGCGCGAGGCGGCGATCCGGACCGCAACGATGCCGCGCTGGTCATCGCCCGGACCATGCTCGAAGATGCCGCTGCTTCCCCATGCGCCGAGACGGCTGGCAGCGCAAAACGGGACAGGTCCGCGTTCTTCGTTCGGACGGGCTGGTCGCGGCGGCATGCGAGCGAAGCCTCCGCGTCCGAAGTCGAACCCGTCAGCGCACCAGGATGTTCTTGAACTGCCAGGGGTCGTCCGTGTCGACCTCCTCCGGGAACAGCACGCTGCGGTCGTCGAGCGGCGTCCAATCCGTGTAGGTGCCGATCACCGGGCCCAGATAGGGCAGTTGCACCTCGAGACAGCGGCGGAAGTCGACCTCGTCGGCCTCCATGATGCCGCGATCCGGGTTGTCCAGCGCCCACACCATGCCGGCAAGCACGGCGGACGTGACCTGGAGTCCGGTGGCGTTCTGGTAGGGGGCGATGCGCCGCGTCTCCTCGATCGAGAGCTGCGAGCCGTACCAATAGGCGTTGCGGGCGTGGCCGTAGAGCAGCACGCCGAGTTCGTCGATGCCATCGACGATCTCGTCCTCGGTCAGGATGTGCTCCTTGGCCTGGCGCTGCCATTGCGCGCCGGCCATCTCGTCGAGCGAGAGCACAGCGTCGTCCGCCGGGCGATAGGCGTAGTGGCAGGTCGGCCGGTAGATGACGTTCTTGCCGTCGCGCACCGTGAGGTAGTCGGCAATCGAGATCGCCTCGTTGTGGGTGACGAGGAAACCGTGCTGCGCCTTGGGCGTCGGGCACCAGGAGCGGATGCGCGTGCCGGCACCGGGGCGCATCAGGTAGATCGCGCAATCCGGCCCGAACTCGTGGCGGCGGCCTTCCGGCGGCAGCGCCTTCTCGTGCGTGCCCCAGCCCAGTTCGGCCGGCTGCAGGCCTTCGGAGACGAAGCCCTCGACCGACCAGGTGTTGACGAAGGTGCCCATCGGCTTCGGCTTGGCGGCGCGCTGGGTGTCGCGTTCGGCGATGTGGATGCCCTTGACGCCGATCGTCTGCGCGAGTTGAGCCCAGTCTTCGCGGCTTTGGGGATCGGGCGTGCCGTGGCCGAGGTCGGCGGCGAGGTTGAGCAGCGCCTGCTTGACGAACCACGACACCATGCCGGGGTTGGCGCCGCAGCAATTCACCGCCGTCGGACCGCGTCCCGCGAACTCGCGCTTCAGGTCGAGCACCGCCTCGCGCAGCGCGTAGTTCGAGCGCTGGGAGACGGAGAGCGACGCGTCGGTGTAGAAGCCAGGCCAGGGCTCGGCGACGGTATCGACGTAGAGCGCGCCGACCTCGTGGGCGAGCTTCATCACGGCCACGGAGGAGACCTCGACTGAGAGGTTGACGATGAAGGGCTGTCCCTCGCCCTGCTCCAGCAGCGGCCGCAGCAGCGTGTCGATATTGTCCGCCGTCACCTTGTCCTGCACGAAGCGGATCTTGCGCGCGTCCAGCAGGCCGCGATCGGCGTCGACCGGATCGATCACCGTGAAGCGCTTGGGATCGTAGCGGAAATGCCGCTCGATCAGCGGCAGCGTGCCCCGCCCGATGGAGCCGAACCCGATCATCACGATCGGTCCCGTGATGGTCCCGTGCACCGGCCAATCCGTCATGTCGCGTCCGCTCTCCTGAAAGTCTCGCCTTCCGGATCGCCGGAAGGAAGCGCGCCTTGTGGCCCGCTTGCCCTGGACGGATCAAGTGACAGGGATAAGACGGCGCCCGGCCCGCGCGGCCTTCGCTTGTACGCCTCCACCGCTTCGCCCATATCACGAGCGAGACCGCACCCGTCGTCTCGGAGGCCGCCATGTTCATCCAGACCGAAGCCACGCCGAACCCGGCGACCCTGAAATTCCTGCCGGGCCGCGACGTGCTGCCGGGCGGTACGCTGGATATTCGCGACCCTTACGCCGCCGCGCAGCGTTCGCCGCTGGCCGGCGCCTTGTTCGGTATCGAGGGCGTGTCCGGCGTGTTCTACGGCTCCGACTTCATCTCCGTGACCAAGGCGGACGAGGGCGACTGGTCGGCGCTGAAGCCGGCGGTGCTCGGCACGATCATGGAGCATTTCACATCCGGCGCGCCGCTGCTGGTCGAGGGTGAAGGGGCCGATGGCGCAGAGGCCGACGAGTTCTTCGATCCCGACGACAGCGAGATCGTCGACACGATCAAAGATCTGCTCGAGACCCGGGTGCGCCCGGCCGTCGCCGGAGACGGCGGCGACATCAAGTTCCGCGGCTTTCGCGAAGGCACCGTCTACCTCGCGATGAAGGGCTCCTGCCAGGGCTGCCCCTCCTCCACCGCCACGTTGAAGCACGGCATCCAGAACCTGCTGACGCATTTCGTGCCGGAGGTGCACAGCGTCGAGCAGGTGTGAGCGGCCGGGCGTTCGCCCGACGGCTGACGGTCAGGCAGTCCCTCGCCGCGGCGCCGAAGCCACGTGAACGCGCGTGGCTATCGAGCGTCGTCCCACACGAAATCGCGAGGTCAGAGCTGCCGCTCGATCATCATCGTCTTGATGTGGCTGATGGCCTTGGCCGGGTTCAAACCCTTCGGGCAGGCCTTGGCGCAATTCATGATCGTGTGGCAGCGATAGAGGCGGAACGGGTCCTCGACGAAGTCGAGCCGCTCGCCGGTGGCCTCGTCGCGCGAATCGATCAGCCAGCGGTAGGCCTGCAGCAGCACGGCCGGGCCGAGATAGCGATCGCCGTTCCACCAATAGGACGGGCACGAGGTCGAGCAGCAGGCGCAAAGAATGCACTCGTAGAGGCCGTTGAGCTTCTCGCGGTCGTCCGGCGTCTGATCCCACTCCTTCTCCGGCGGGGGCGTGGTGGTCTTGAGCCAAGGCTGGATTGAGGCGTGCTGGGCGTAGAATCCGGTGAGATCGGGCACGAGATCCTTCACCACCAGCATGTGCGGCAGCGGATAGATCCTGATGGCACCCTTCACCTCGTCGATGCCCTTGGTGCAGGCGAGCGTGTTGGTGCCGTCGATGTTCATGGCACACGAGCCGCAGATGCCTTCGCGGCAGGAACGACGGAAGGTCAGCGTCGGGTCGATCTTCGATTTGATCCAGATGATCGCGTCCAAAATCATCGGACCGCAATCGGCGGTGTCGACGAAGTAGGTGTCGATGCGCGGGTTCTGCCCGTCCTCCGGATTCCAGCGGTAGACGCGGAACTCCTTCAGGCTCGCAGCGCCGTCGGGCTTCGGCCAGGTCTTGCCCGTGCCGATCTTCGAGTTCTTGGGGAGGGTGAGCTGGACCATGATTATTTCTTCTTACTACGGCGGCGGAGATCGCGATCAAGCGCCGGCATCAGGTCATTGTTGTCTTCAATCCGCAGCATGCGGATGTCCTTGCAGCACGGTGTGAACCAGTCGAACTCTGCGGCAAGGTCAAGAGCGATCGTCACGCACTCGGCTGCGTTGATCTCATCGACCGAGAAATAAACAGAACCCTGTTTGTGCTCGAAGCCGGCATCTTCGAGAAACTTGCGGATATCGGAATAGCCGTTTCTCCACGATTCGGAGGGATAGAGCTTCTCGAGCGTTTCGGTATCGAGATCAAAGGTAATCGCATACACCGGAGAACGCCTCCCGAACCGGTTGTGCCCGATACCTGCCGTCGAACGCATGTTCGTGCCCCGGATAAGGCCTGGTCTCAGTACACCCGTGCCTTGGGCTCGATATACTGCATGTCGTTGCTCATCGTGTAGGAATGCACCGGGCGATAGTCGATCGACACGTTCTTCGCTTCGGGGTCGATCGTTGCCAAAGTGTGCTTCATCCAGCTCTTGTCGTCGCGCTCGGAAAAATCCTCGCGGGCGTGGGCGCCGCGCGACTCCGTGCGGTTCTTGGCGCCGTCCATCGTCACCACGGCCTGAACGATGAGGTTGTCGAACTCCATCGTCTCGACGAGGTCGGAATTCCAGATCAGCGAGCGGTCGGTGATGCCGATGTCGTCGCTGCCGCCCCACACCTCGTGGATCTTGGTCGAGCCCTCGTCCAGCGTTTCGCCGGTGCGGTAGACCGCGCAATTCTCCTGCATGACCTTCTGCATGCGCAGTCGGATTTCGGCCGTCGACATCGCGCCCTTGGCATGGCGGAAGCGGTCGAGCCGTCCCAGCGCCATGTCGGAAGAGCCCTTCGGCAGGTCGCCCTGCTTGGCGCCCGGCGTCACCACCTGCGCCGCCTTGAGGCCTGCGGCGCGGCCGAACACCACAAGGTCGATCAGCGAGTTCGAGCCCAGACGATTGGCGCCGTGGACCGAGACACAGGCGGCCTCCCCGATCGCCATGAGGCCGGGCACGATGACGTCGGGATCGCCGTTGGCCTTGGTCAGCACCTCGCCGTGATAATTCGTGGGGATGCCGCCCATGTTGTAATGCACGGTCGGCAGCACCGGGATCGGCTCCTTGGTGAGATCGACGCCGGCGAAGATGCGCGCGCTCTCCGAGATGCCCGGCAGCCGGTCGTGCAGCACCTTGGGATCAAGGTGGTCGAGGTGCAGGTGGATATGGTCCTTGCCCTTGCCGACGCCCCGCCCCTCGCGGATCTCCATCGTCATGGCGCGCGAGACCATGTCGCGGGGCGCGAGGTCCTTCACGCTGGGAGCGTAGCGCTCCATGAAGCGCTCGCCCTCGCCGTTGGTGAGATAGCCGCCCTCGCCGCGCGCGCCCTCGGTGATGAGGCAGCCGGCGCCGTAGATGCCGGTGGGGTGGAACTGCACGAACTCCATGTCCTGCAGCGGCAGGCCGGCGCGCAGCACCATGGCGTTGCCGTCGCCGGTGCAGGTATGCGCCGAGGTCGCCGAGAAATACGCGCGGCCGTAACCGCCGGTGGCCAGCATGACCATCTGCGCGCGGAAGCGATGAATCGTGCCGTCATCGAGCTTGAGGCAGATCACGCCGACGCAGCGGCCCTCGTCCATGATGAGGTCGATCGCGAAATACTCGATGAAGAACTCGGTGTCATTCTTCAGAGCCTGGCCGTAGAGCGTGTGCAGGATGGCGTGGCCGGTCCGGTCGGCCGCGGCGCACGTCCGCTGCGCCGGCGGGCCCTTGCCGAAGTCGGTGGTCATGCCGCCGAACGGGCGCTGGTAGATCTTGCCCTCTTCCGTGCGGGAGAACGGAACGCCCCAATGCTCCAGCTCATAGACAGCCTGCGGCGCGTTGCGGCAGAGGTATTCGATGGCATCCTGGTCGCCCAGCCAGTCCGACCCCTTCACGGTGTCGTACATGTGCCACTTCCAATTGTCCGAGCCCATGTTGCCGAGCGAAGCGGCAACGCCGCCCTGGGCAGCCACCGTATGCGAGCGGGTCGGGAACACCTTGGAAATGCAGGCGGTGCGCAGACCGGCCTGCGAGCACCCGACGGTGGCACGAAGACCCGCACCGCCAGCGCCGACCACGACGACGTCGAACGTATGATCGGTGATCGGGTAGGCCTTGCCGTTCTGGGCGGGTGCTGCGGACGCTGTGGTGACCATGGGACCTCTGAGGATGCCTCTGGAGGAGAGATAGGAAGGGCTAGCCCGCCGCGAAGCTGAGCTTGAGCAGCGAATAGACGCAGGCGATCCCGAGCAGCCAGCAGATGAACAGGTTGGCCATCAGCGCCCAATCCTTCATGTGATGCTCGTGGACATAGTCGTCGATGATGACGCGCATGCCGAGCGCCATGTGGTAGATGCCCGAACCCACGAAAAGCAGCGTGACGATCGCCGGCAACGGGTGGCCCAGCGTGGCGCGCACGCCGGCGTAATCCTTGCCGATCAGCGACAGCAGCACCCAGACGAAGCCGATCGTCAGCGGCACCAGGGCGACCGACGTCAGGTGCATCGCGCGCGCGGCGCCGACGCCGGACTTGGCCGAGCCGAGATAGCGGATCTTCTTGGAGGCGGTCTGAAGGGATTGGACGTCGTTGGCCATGAGGTGCTCGTGCGAAATGGGCGTCAGACGGCGAAGCGCAGGATCCAGACGATCAGGGCGAGCAGCAGCCCGCCGCCGAGCGTCATCCGGGTCAGCCACTCGCGCTCGGGATGATCCATCCAGATCCCCATGTCCCACACGAAATGGCGAATGCCGCCGAGCAGGTGGTGGAACAACGCCCAGGTGAAGCCGAACAGCACGATCTGCCCGACGATCGAGCCGTAGACCGCCGACACCGTGGCGAACGGCCCGGGCCCGGCGGCGAGCGCGATCAGGTACCAGGCCAGCAGCAGCGTGCCGGCATAGAGCGCGACGCCGGTGATGCGATGCATGATCGACATCATCATCGTCAGCAGTGGGCTATAGATCTGGAGGTGGGGAGAGAGCGGACGCAGGCCGGCGAGGCGGATCGGGTCGGCTTTGGTCTCGGCCATCGGCAGGTTGGGTCCGGCGAAAACGTGGAACGCTTCCAATAAGACGAAGCCGCATCGCTCGCAATGGCATTGGGCCAGCCGCGCCGCCCGGCGATAGGACGAATGATCGCGGTGGGCTGGGCCCTTGCTTGACCCGTAGTCTGGCTCGCAGGTCGGGCTGACGTCGCCGACCTTGCAACGACCGACGAGATCGACGAGCATCGCCGTTTGGTTATGAAGCGCTGCACGGGCGGCGGCGGACCGGTCGATCATCCCCACGTTGTGCCGCGCGGCCTCGTCCGCCTCTGCGAACGAGCCGCACATCTCGCTTGGCCCGGTTGACCTCGTCTCCGGCGTCGCGGTCTAACGACGCCCGACGGTCACGAGGGAAGAAACGATGCGCCGCATCGCGGTACTGGGTGGCGGCGCTTGGGGTACCGCGCTCGCCAACCTCGCGGCCCGCGCCGGCGGGGACGTCAGCCTCTGGACGCGCGACCCCTCGCATGCGGCCGAGATGGTGGCGACCGGCGTCAACGCGCGTCGCCTGGCGGGCATCCCTCTGCATACCGGCGTCTCGCCGACGGCCGAGATCGCCACCGCCCTGGACGGCACGACGATGGTGCTGCTGGCCGTGCCGGCGCAATCGATGCGCGCGCTGGCCGAGCGCGCCGCTCCGCATTTGGCACCCGGTGTGCCGGCCCTGATCTGCGCCAAGGGCATCGAGCGCGGCACGCGGCTCTTCATGAGCGAGGTGCTGCGCGACGCGATGCCGGCCAATCCTCCGGCGATCCTGTCCGGGCCGTCCTTCGCCGAGGACGTCGCGCGTGGCCTGCCCACGGCCGTGACGCTGGCGGCGCGCGACGAGGCCGAGGCGGCACGGCTGGCCGCCGCCCTCGCCTCCCCCACTTTCCGGCTCTACCATTCCGCCGATATCCGCGGCGTCGAGATCGGCGGCGCCGCCAAGAACGTGCTGGCCATCGCCAGCGGCATCGCGGCAGGAAAGGGCTTCGGCGCCTCCGCCGCGGCCGCCCTGCTGGCGCGCGGCTTCGCCGAGCTGGTGCGGTTCGGCGTGGCCTTCGGCGCGCAGGGCTCGACGCTCGCGGGCCTCTCGGGATTGGGCGACCTCGTGCTGACCTGCGGCTCGCGCCAGTCCCGCAACTTCTCGCTCGGGTCGGCGCTCGGCGAAGGCCTCTCGCTGGAGGACGCGAAGGCCCGCGTCGGCACGGCGGAAGGCGCCTACACCTGCGCCGTGCTCTGCGCCCTCGCCGACGAGACCGGCATCGACATGCCGATCGCCCGCGCTGTCGACCTCGTCCTCACCGGCCGTGCCGGGGTCGATGCCACGATCCAGGCGCTGCTGACGCGGCCGCCGAAGCCCGATGTGTCGAGCTGAGCACATCGGCCGAACGGCTTGGCCAGCCACCGGCGTGTACAATTGACTCCGACGCAACCTCAGGTTCACCTCGCCGTGCCGCAGCGGCATGCCGCTGCGGTAGCGGTTCTTTTGGCCGCGGCATTGCACGTCACGACACCCTTTTCGGGATCCCTGCCGACATTGGTCGCTCTCCCGCGCAATCGGGGTTGCGGCGGGAGCCGGCGAGCGCGTGCTCCCGGCTCCTTTTTCGTTCGTGCCGCTTCCTGCCGACGCGTGCTATGGCGGCGATGGAGGAAACGACGGCATGGCGCACTGGCTGGTGAAGAGCGAGCCGGACTCGTGGTCCTGGACGGACATGGTGGAGGCCGGCAGGGCCGGCACCCACTGGAACGGCGTCCGCAATCACGTCGCCAAGAACAACCTCAAGGCCATGCAGCTCGGCGAGCAGGCGTTCTTCTATCATTCCAACGAGGGCAAGGAGATCGTCGGCCTCGTCGAGGTGATCGCGCTGTACTATCCCGATCCCAGCGACGAGAGCGGCCGCTTCGGCATGGTCGACGTGCGCGCCTTGAAACCGCTGCCCAAGCCCTTCGGCCTCGCCCAGGCCAAGGAGGAACCGCGGTTGAAGGACATGGTGCTGATCCACAATTCCCGGCTTTCGGTGCAGCCGGTCACAGACGCCGAGTGGGTGGTGGTCTGCCAACTCGGCGGCCTCTAGCCGGCCCGTCCCGCGCCTCGATCACGTCGCGCGCCGTGGCGATCTCGACGGGCCGCAGCGCCGCGGCGCTCGAGAGCAGATCGTCGCGGCCGAGCGTGCCGATCATGCCCCCGCCCTGGTCGCGCACCGCCAGCGGATGCCCAGCGGCGAGCGACAGCTTCAGCAGCTCGGGATAGGGCGTCGCGCTGGAGACCTCGCCCGGCCCGTCGTCGAGGGTCGCGGCCCTGCCGAGCCGGCAGGTGTAGGTGGAGCGCGGGTCGAGGCGATGCGCCACCGCCGTCGACAGCGCGGCGACCAGCAGCATCGGCACCAGCAGCCCGTCGAGTCCGTGGGTCAGCTCCAGCATCATCACCACGGCCGAGACCGGCCCCTTCGTGGTGGCGGCGAGCACGGCGGTGGCGCCGATCATCGCGCAGGCGCCTGCGGGCGCGCCCGGCCAGGCCAGACCCCAGACATGGCCCAGCGCGCCGCCGAGCAGCGCCCCGAAGGTGATGGTGGGCGTGAACAGCCCACCCGGCGCACCGGTGCCGAGGCAGGCGGCGGTGGCCAGCGGCTTGAGGATCGCCAGCGCCACCAGCGTCGGCAGCGCGAGCTGGCCGAGCGCGGCGATCTCGACGGCGTCCTTGCCGTTGCCGAGCAGCTGCGGAAAGGGGATCGCCAGCGCGCCGAGCAGGCCGAACACGCCGAGCGCCGCCGGCCAGAGGCGCCAGCCGGTCGGCTTCCATTCGGCGACGGTGGCGAGCAGCGTCACGAAGGCCGCCGACGCGAGGCCGGCGAGAGGGGCCGCCAGGAGGGCGAAGACGACGAGGCCGGCGGTCAGCGGCATCGCGCCGATGTGGTAGGTCGGCGCGTTGGGGAAGAACAGCCAGTACGCCATCGTGGCGGTCAGCGTCGCCACGAAGGCCGGCGCCACCAGCGGCAGGGCCAGCGTGCCGAGCAGCACCTCCAGCGCGAACAGCGCGCCGCCGAACGGCACGTCGTAGACGGCGGCGATGCCGGCGCCGGCCCCGCAGGCGGCCAGCAGCCGCCGCTTTGTGGCGGTGAGGCCGCCCCATTCCGCGAGCAGGCCGCCGACCAGCGCGCCGGCCTGCTTGGGCGCGGTCTCGCGACCGAGCGAGGCGCCGAGTGCGACGATGACGATGGAGAACACCGCCTTCAGAATGGTCTTCAGCACCGGCAGGCGCCCGTCGTCGAACCAGATCGTCGCCTCGAGCTCGCTCGGGCCGCTCTTGAGCCGCCCGATCAGCGGCATCACGAGCGCCACCAGCGCGCCCGTGCCCAGCAGCACGAGCACCCGGGTGAGGTTGGAGGATTGTTCGACCGCGTCGAGGAAGGGCTCGCCGCCGGAGTAGGACCACGCCAGGTGCTGCACCAGGCGCAGGATTTTCATGAGGACGCCGGCCGCGACGCCCGCGCCGAGCCCGGTCAGCGCCACCAGCAGCCAGAATTTCGGGCCGAACCCGGTGTCGCGCGGCGCCGCCCCGACGTTGGGCTGCGGCGAGGCAGCCATCCTCAGGCGACCTTCACCCGCACCCTGTGCCAGGCGGCGCTGAGGTAGCCCTTGACGTTCCAGGTGTCGGCCGGATCCGCCGGCTGGGTCTGCCCGGCCTCGTCCCAGGCGCGCACGACCAGCTCGTGTTCGCCCGCCGGCAGCTCCAGCTCGGCCGACCACAGCGTCCACGACCACAGCGAGGGGTCGCCCTCGCACTCGGCCTGCACCCAGCTGGTGCCGCCGTCCCCGGAGACGTCGACCCGGGCGATGGGCCGTCCCGCCGCCATCGCCCAGCCCCGCACCGCGACAGTCCCGGCGGCCAGCGCGGCGCCGGCGGCCGGCTCGCAGATCGCCGAATTCACCGGCATCGCGTCGATGGTGGTGCCGCGGCTCCAGTCGATGTCCTCGACCCGCTCGATGTCGGGCGGCAGCAGCTTGTAGTCCTGCGCCTGGATCGGGCAGTCGGAGGGCTGGTCCTGCACCAGGATCGCGGCCAGCCATTTCGGGCTGCGCACCCCGGCGAAGCCCGGCGTCACGACCCGCAGCGGAAACCCGTGCTGCGGCGTCAGGGTCTCGCCGTTCATCGCGGTCGCCAGCAGCACCTCGGGCGCCATCGCCTTCTCCACCGGGATCGAGGCGCCGAAGCGGAAGCGGCGGCCCTCCATCTCGATCTCGTCGAGCGAGGCGAAGGCGACGTGGTGCCCCTCCGCGGTGTCGGCGCCCGCCGCCTGCAGCACGTCGGCGAGGCGCACCCCGGTCCATGAGGCGTTGCCGATGGCGCCGGGCCCCCACGGGTCGCCCGCCACCGGCTTCACCGCGTCGAGGTCGGCGCGGCGGTTGCCGGCGCATTGCAGCGTCGCGTCGACCGTCACCACGGGAAAGCGGCGGAGGTCGTCGAGGCCGAGCCGCAGCGGCGTGGCGACGAGCCCGCCGACGGACAGCACGAAATCGGCCGCCTCCACCTCCGGCACGTTGCCGTGGCTGCGGACATAGAAGTCGCCCTGCGGCGTCGCCGGCTTGTCGCGCAGCGTGGCGAGCGAGGGCTCGGCATTGTAGGGCGCGTCGGAATGGACGATGCGGCGCTCGTTGGACATCCATTCCGCTCCTGGGCGCCGGCTTGCGCCTCGCGCCGGCCTGGCCTAGGTAATATGACCGTTCCCGCGGGATTGTCCACTCCCGGTCGCTCGCCCTCGGACAAGCCCGACGACCCTGCCGCGAGCCCTGACATTCCACCCTGCCAAAGTCAGGGTACCCTGACAAAAACGCGGGCCGATGTCAGGGTACCGCGACACGGAACCCTGCCATCGTCGCGTCCGCCGACAAGGGCCGGTTTCGTGGGGTCGGACGCCGACATGGCCTCTCCGCGGAACCAGAACAGCCCAGCGCGCGGTCGGCGAAGGGCCGGGTTGTTGGGCTGATCGAGGCGCGTCGGAAAAGGCCGGCGCGGACGGACGAAGCGCTTGCCGGCGTCGGCGCGCACCAAAGCGAGTTCGAGAACGGTCGGCACCGGCACGCCGCCGACGATGGCGTCGGCGTGGTTGTTGCCGTGGACGTGGATCACGCGATGGTCCGCCGTCAGTCGCCCCACGGCCTCGGCCGCGCCACGCCGCAACCCAAGAGCGGTGGCGCAGCACCTCGCGAAAATAATCCTATTGAAAAGAGGCTTGAGCCTCTAATTGGATAGCTTCGATCTCTAAAAATGCGAGCTTCGCAGAATCAACTGGGACGTGGCTCTTGATCGAATTCAAGATCTCAGCTTTTTTATCAATCGAGACAATATCAAGATATTTATTATTGATGTAGACCGATGTCGCAAGGCGCTCTAAATCCGACACCCCTCTTCGATTGAGTTTCTTAGCTATGAACTGAATTCGATCGGCGACAGCACTGTCAGCAACCTCGTTGGACAACTGAGTTGCTTCATCTGACAGTTCAAGGGAGGGTCCATAAGGCGGACGGCTCATTACGCGAACATAATCGTCACTTATAAGAAGCTGCAAATGCTCAGAAAGCTCAAAAGAATAAGGACCATGCTTGTAAAGCACATATTTGAAGCCTGAAGTAACACGAACGATCTCTTGACACAAAAAAAGACTTTTCTGCACGTGAGTCTCCCCACACCAGCTACCCTGATCTTTTAAGGATCGCATGGTGTACAGAACGATGCTCGTCTGGTCGGGACCGCTCATCACGCTTTATCCTTCGGCTGAATTATCTCTCTCCGATTCTGAGTCAAAAAGCTAATTGCTTCATCCTTCTTGGATCTATCGCAGAAAACAAGATCGAACGTAGCAGAAGGGATGTTTTGTAGGGTTTCAGATAAGTTGATAGACGATTCGACGACACCAGTTGATTGCAAAACCGGAAAGTCCAGCGCAGCCGCCTTTGGAGGGTAGGCATCTCGGCGGATACTGCTAGACCCAAATTTCTCGACCAAAGCATAAAACACCCGATCCGTAGCCAAACGATTGATTTTTTGGTCCGAAGGATTTCTCTGATAGACACGCCCAAAGTGCTCTCTATCGACAATCCTTTTCGCATGTATATGCCCCCTAGCGTTTTCGTCTCTCGCGGCAGATAGCATCGCGGCCATTACTTCATTGTCAGTCATAGCTAAGTGGCTATTGACATCCGTTGCAAAAAAACCTGAATCTAGCCACTCTTTTAAAAAGTCCTTTAAATGAATATCGTAAGCTCGTCTTACGCGGTGGAAGTAAATTTGTTTATACATGAAATATCGAGCAAGCGACATAGCTTCGGCAGCTTCCAAACCACCCTCCTCAATCCCTAGCCAAGGCTCTGCCGAGCCCTTGTCATCCTGGCTCTTGGGGAGGATTCGCAGTGTTTGGATCAATCTATGATGATCAAACCGTCCATAAACTACCCCCGCGTGATACGCATCTCGTAGAAGGTAGTCTATACGATCGACCCAAATGCATCCCCAACAATGATTTCTGATAATAGAGTCTCCCAAATATCAAACACTGCGTCTGTCTCAAATTGCGAAAGCTTTTTAGGGCCTATCGCGATTTTAGCGACATGATCAGACCTGATAGGCGGTATTGAATCCATAAAAATACTATGCATTTCAGGCGATCTAATAAGGTCGTAGGTTATACGCTCATGGTTCCAACCATTTGGCAACAGATCAGTTTCTGCAGCGTGGGAAAAGGGTAGATGGCCTACATCATGACACAATGCTGCTAACCTAACAACGCGCCGCCAATATTCTTTTCTATGATCGCCGGGCATGTGGATTTTAACAGAATCATGGACATTCGCAGCATTTGTAACAACGTCATAAACTATTCCAGCTAGGTGCATTACGCCAAGAGAGTGCTCAAAACGAACGTGAGTAGCTCCCGGAAAAACAAGATACGAAGTCGCAAGTTGGTGAATATGCCGCAACCGCTGAAACGGGCGTGAGTCCACTACGCGGCGTTCGTCACTATCTAGAGTAACGAACACATGGATAGGGTCGCGAAATTCGTGAGTATGCTTCACTTGCAAGAGACTCTTCTGCGAACCGCTATAGGCCCGTTATCGCAGGGCCGCTAGACGACAAACAAGCTCCTCAACAGATGATTTAGTTTTTAGAACATATGAGGAACGAAGTCTACTTATTTCTCCTACTCCGCCGCCGCCAGCCCCTGCGTGTCGAACTGCAGCTTCGCCAGCCGGGCGTACAACCCGCCGCGCTCCACCAAACTGCGGTGAGTGCCCTCCTCCACCATACGGCCGGCGTCCATCACCAGGATGCGGTCGGCCTTGAGCACCGTCGCCAGCCTGTGCGCGATGACGAGGGTGGTGCGCGTGCCCATCAGGCCGTCGAGGGCGCCCTGCACCAGGCCCTCGTTCTCGGCGTCGAGGGCGGAGGTGGCCTCGTCGAGAAGCAGCACGGGGGCGGCGTCGAGGATGGCGCGGGCGATGGCGAGGCGCTGGCGCTGGCCGCCGCTGAGCGTGATGCCGCGCTCGCCGACCATCGTCTCGTAGCCCTCGGGCATCATGCGGATGAAGCCGTCGGCGGCGGCCTGCTCGGCGGCGCGGCGCACCTCGGCGACGCTGGCGTCGGGGCGGCCGTAGCGGATGTTGTCGGCGATGCTGGCGCCGAAGATCGCCGGCTCCTGCGGCACGGAGCGGATCTTGGCGCGAAGGTCGGCGGGGTCCAGCGTGCGGAGATCGTGCCCGTCGTAGAGGATGCGGCCGAGCGCGGGATCGTAGAAGCGCATCAGCAGCTGGAACAGGGTGGTCTTGCCGGCGCCCGAGGGGCCGACGATGGCGAGCGTCTCGCCCGGGCGCACGGTGAAGGAGAGATCGTGCAGCGCGCGCTCCTCGCCGCGCGAGGGATAGGCGAAGGTGACGCCATCGAAGGTCAGCGCGCCGGTCGGCATGGCCGGCAGCGCCACGGGCTGCGCCGGGGCGACGATGACGGGGCGCACCTTCAACAGGTCGCCGATGCGCCCGGCCGAGCCGGCGGCGGCGGCGAGCTCGCTCCACACCTCGGAGAGCTGGCCGAGCGAGGTCGCGCCGAGCACGGCGTAGAGCAGGAACTGCGAGAGCTGGCCGCCCGACATGCGGTGCGCCAGCACGTCGTGCGCGCCGTACCACAGGATGCCGACGACGCTGGCGAAGACGAACAGGATCATCACGCCGGTGAGGATCGCGCGCGCGGCGATGGCCGAGCGCGAGGCCTCGAAGGCGTCCTCGACCGCCGCCTTGAAGCGCGCCGCCGTCTGCCCCTGGGCGTTGTAGGCCTGCATCGCGCGCACCGCGCCGAGGCTCTCGGCGGCGTAGGCCGTGGCGTCGGCCAGCGTGTCCTGCGCCGCGCGCGAGCGCTTGCGCACGGTGCGGCCCGAGGCGACGAGCGGGAGGACGACGGCCGGGATGATAACGAAGACGAAGGCCGACAGCTTGGCGGACGTGACGAACATCAGCGCCAGCGAGCCGGCGAAGAGGAACAGGTTGCGCAGCAGCACGGAGGCCGAGGCGCCGAAGGTCGATTTCAGCTGCGTCGTGTCGGCGGTGAGGCGGCTGATCAGCTCGCCGACGCGCGCCTTGTCGTAGAACGGCGCGTCGAGCGTGGTGAGATGGGCGAAGACGTCGGCACGCAGGTCCGAGACGATGCGCTCGCCCAGCGTCTGCACGAAGAAGTAGCGCGCGGCGCTGGCCACCGCGAGCACCAGCACGACCGCCAGCATGGCGACGAAGTAGGAGTTGATGACGCCGACCTTGTCGGGCTGGAAGCCGAAGTCGACGATGCGGCGGATCGCGATGGGCACGATCAGCGTCGCCGCCGAGGCCAGCGTGAGCGAGGCCAGGGCGCCGGCGATGCGGCCCTTGTAGCGCAGCGCGTAGGGCAGCACCGGCGCCAGGGCCTTGAAGTCGACCTTGCCGCCGCGGCGGCGGCGCTTGGGTCCGGTGATCGTGGGCTCGGCGGCGGCGACCGCCTCCTCGATGAGCGGGATGTCTGTCATGGCCAGTTTATAGGGCTTCCAGCCCGGCGGCGCACGTCGAAAGATGCGGCCGCCATCTTCGCGCGACACGGCCGCGCGATGGTGGCATGACGAAGGAAGCAAGCAGGGCCCGCCCCATGACGTTGTTTTTCCAGGATCGGACGCGTCCGCACCAGTTCCTGACGGCGATCCTCTGGACGGCCGCGGTCGTGGTGACGCTCGTCTCCGGCGCCATCGCGGTCCTGACGGTGATGATGGCGATGTCGCTCGACTGGGGCGAGACGGTCACCGCCGGCGCCGAGCCCTGGGTCAACGCGCTGGTGGCCGGGGCTGAGTTCGTCGGCATCGCCGGCGCGAGCGTTGTCGGCATGGTGGCCTGGCACACGCGGCGCTTCAAGGTGCTCGCCTTGCTGCTGGTGTTCGGCGCGGCGCTGGTGACGGCCTGGCTCGGGGGACGCTTCGTCTTTGACTACACCTGAGGGCGGCGCCGGCCTGCGGGACGGCGAGGTCGCGATCGAGGTCGAGGCGCGGCGCGACGCCTGGCTGAGCTTCATCGGGACCATCGAGACGCCGTGGACGGCGCGCGGCGAGTGCCCGCGCCAGGGCGACCGCGAGGCCGGCCCGCCGTGCCGCCTCGTGCTGGAGACGGCTTGGGAGCCGGCGCTGGAGGGGATCGAGGAGAGCGCGAGCCTGCAGGTGCTGTACTGGATGCACGAGGCGCGGCGCGACCTCGTGCGCCTGGCGCCGCGCGGCGGCCGGATGCGCGGGCCGTTCGCGCTGCGCGCTCCGACCCGGCCCAACCCGATCGCTTCCGCCGTGGTGACGCTGGTGGCGCGCCACGGCCGCGTGCTGGAGGTGCGCGGCCTGGATTGCGTCAGCGGCACGCCGCTGCTCGACCTCAAGCCGTGGCGAGGCTGACGGCCGCGGCAAGCTATTTCTTTTCGCCGGGGGCGAAGGCGGCGCCGAGGCCGGCCAGAAGCACGGCGCCGCGTGAGGCCGCGAGCTTGCCGTCGCCCTCGTTGATCTCGCTCAGCAGCACCGCGGCCGAGACCGCGGCCACGATCAGGCCGCCTAGGCGGCGCGTCGCGCGCGGCACCATCAGCGCGCCGCCGATCACCTCGGCGGCGGCCGCCGCGCGCATCGCGTCGTCGGACCAGCCGAGGTGGCGAAACATCGAGGCGTAGCCGCGGTTGCCGACGAGCTTGTCGGCGCCGGCGACCGCGATGGCCGCGCCGGCGACGGGGTAGAGGGTGGCCATGCGTTGATCCTTTGTCTGAAGGCGGTCAGGCGGGCGGGTCGGCGACGCGGCCCGCCTTGACGTCGGCGCCGATGCGCCGGCTCAGGAGGCCAAGTAACGCTGCCTCCTCCGGCTTCAAGCTGTCGCCGTTCTCGCTCAGCGTCGCCTCCGCCTCCTGCTTGATGCCGTCGAGCAGCGAGCCATCGAGATACGAGCTGATGACGTGGGGGTGCACGTAACACTTGCGGCAGATGGTGACGGTGTTGCCGAGCTTCTTGGCCACCGTCTCGATGGCCGCCTTGACGTTCTTCTTCATGCGCGCCTGACTATCGACCGCCTCGTATTCCTGCAGCGCGATCGAGGCCAGCACGGTCCCGGCCCAGGTGCGGAAATCCTTGGCCGTGATGTCGGCGCCGCCGGAGATCTCGCGGAGGTAGGCGTTGACGTCGCTGGAATCGACGGGCTGCCGGCGGCCGTCCTCGTCGACGTACTGGAACAGCTGCTGGCCCGGCAGATCCTGGATCGAGCGCACGACCTTGGCGACGCGGCGGTCCTTGACGTCGAGGTTCCAGACCTTGCCGCTCTTGCCCTTGAAGTCGAAGCGCATGGTCGCGCCCTCGACGTCGAGATGGCGGTTGCGCAACGTCGTCAGGCCGTAGCTCTTGTTGTCCTTGGCGTAATCCTCGTTGCCGACGCGGATCAGCGACTTCTCCAGCAGCGACACCACCGTGGCCAAAACCTTGGCGCGCGGCAGGCCCTGCTTGCGCATGTCGGAATCGACGCGCTTGCGCAAAACCGGCAACAGCTGCCCGAACTCGGCCATGTGGGCGTATTTGGCGGTATCGCGCGCCTCGCTCCATTTGGGATGGTAGCGGTATTGCTTGCGGCCCTTGTCGTCGCGGCCGGTCGCCTGGATGTGGCCGTTCTCCTTGGGGCAGATCCAGACGTCGACGTAGGCCGGCGGCACGCCGATCTTCTCGATGCGCTTACGCTCCCAGTAGTCGGTGATCGTCCCGCCCTTCGCATCGTGGAAGGTCCAGCCCTTGCCGGATTTCTTGCGCGTGATGCCCGCCGTCTCGTCGGTGACGTAGACGAGCCCGGCCGCCTCCGCCGCTTCGCGATACTCGTCGCCGCTCTCACCCGTCTCGACCACGTCCGCGATCGCGGCAGCCGCCTTCGCCCTGACGCCGGACTTCACCTTCGCGGCCGTGCCCTTGTCCTTCGAGCGGGCCGCTTTGGCCTTGGGAGATGCGACGGCGGCGGAGGCTTGGACGGCTGGCTTCATGTCGGCGAAAATCGTCGCCGCGGGAGCTTCGTTCCGAAGCCAGCGCGTCGCACCTTCGGCCACCCGTCATCCCACCTCGGCCGCGCCGAACACCAGCTCCGGCGCCTTGACCACCCGGCGCAGGTCGCCGTCCCGCCGCGTCAGGCCGTGCCGATCGAAGAATTCCAGGATCTGGATGGCGACCTTGCGGCCGTTGTCGAGCCGGTCGCGGAAGTCGGCGGCCGAGAACGGCTTGCCTTCGCCGCTCAGCGCCCGCGCGATGGCCGCCATCTCGGCCACGGTGGCGCGCTGGAAGAAATGATCGTGCGCCACCTCGACGAGATCGCCGGTCCGCGCCAACGCCTTGCAGGCCCGGCGCACCGCGCCCTCCTCGATGCCGATGTCCTTGCCGATGTCGCGCACACGCGGCGGCTTGAAGCGCTCGGCGGCGACGCGCGGGCGCACCAGCTCGGCCAGTCGCTTGTCCTCGGCGCCGAGTTCCGCGACATGGCCCGGCAGATGCACCCAATGGCCGCGCAGCGCCACGCGCTTCTCGGCCAGAAGCCGCGCCCGCACGGCGGGAAACAGGGTCTTCGTCAGGCCGAGCAGCAGCCTGAGCCGCTCGCCCGCGAGGCCCGGCAGCTCCGGATTGGCGGCGTGGAAGTCGGCCAGGACGACGTCGACGCGGCCGCGAAGCTCGGTCCAGCTCGCGGGCGTCGCGACGAAGGCGGCGAGACCGTCCTGGAAGAGCTCCAGCGCGAGCGTCGCGCGGAGGCTCGCGCCCTCGGCCTCGGTGAGGCCGCGGTCGGCGCGAAAGGCGGCGAGATCCTCGAACCCTGGCCGGATCGCGAGCAGGCGGGCGAGCGCTGCAGCCGGATCGGCGGGGCGCAGCGCATCGAGTCGCGCGAGCCGCTCGGGCGTCCGGCGACGGCGCAGCGGCGCGCGCGGATCGAGCACGCGGCCGCCGCCGATCGTGCGCTGCGCGCTGGCATCGCGCAGCACGAAGAGATCGCCGTGGCGCAGCGGCAGCGGCGCGTCGAGCACGATCTGCACCGCCGACCCGGCGCCCGGCGCGACGACGGTGCCATCCAGCACGACGACCCGGGCCAGGCCGTCGCTGGCCCCGACGTGCAGATGCACCGGCGCCCCGTCGCGCAAGCTGCGCGGCTCCCCGGACAGGAGGCGCAGATCGGCATCGAAACGGGCCGTCGCGGCGGGCTCTGCACCAGCGCAGATCCAGGCGCCACGCGTCGCGACCTCCCGATCGATGCCGGGACCGGACAGCGCGAGCGCCAGGCGTTCGCCGGCGACCCCCTCGTCCGCCTCGCGGTTCTGCGCGTGCAGCGAGCGCACGCGGGCGCGGCGCCGGCCGGGGAGAACGACGATGTCGTCGCCGACGCGCACCTTGCCCTGCAGCGCGGTCCCGGTGACGATCGTGCCGACTCCGGTCAGCGTGAAGGCGCGATCGACCGGCAGACGGAACAGGCCGCGCGCGGGACGGGACGCCGCGCGAGAGGCCTCATCGCCGAGGCGTCGGCGCAACGCGTCGATGCCTTCGCCGCTGCGCGCCGAGACGAAGGCCGGATCGCCACCGGCGAAAGGCGTGCCGACGACGGTCCCGGCGATCTCGGCCGCGACGGCGGCGCGGCGATCCGCATCGACACGGTCGCATTTGGTCACCGCGACGACGCCGCGCGCGAGGCCGAGCAGACCGAGGATCTCGAGATGCTCGCGCGTCTGCGGCATGATCCCGTCGTCGGCGGCGATCGCCAGGATCGCGAAATCGATGCCCGCGGCGCCGGCGACCATGGTGCGGACGAGGCGCTCGTGCCCCGGCACGTCGACGAAGCCGATCGTGCCGCCGTCCGGGCCGGCCATGTAGGCGAAGCCGAGATCGATGGTGATCCCGCGCGCCTTCTCTTCCTTGAGACGATCGGTGTCGACGCCGGTCAGCGCCTGCACGAGCGCGGTCTTGCCATGGTCGACGTGGCCGGCGGTACCGACGATCAAGAAAGGGCGCCGCGACGCGGGATCGTCGCAGGCCTCCCGGGCAGCCTGGATATCGACGGCGATCCGTTCAAGGCCATACGCAAATCACGAAGAGGGCGCCGCGTCCTTTACGCGTCAGGCTCGCCCGCAGGCGCTTGAAAGCCGCGACAGGTCGATCCCCAGCGTCCTGACCGCGCGCTCGTATTTCGAGTCGAGCGCGTTGTCGAAGATCAGCGAGGTGTCGGCGGGCACGTTGAGCCAGCCGTTGCCCTGCATCTCGGCTTCGAGCTGGCCGGCCTGCCAGCCGGCATAGCCGAGCGCCAGCACCGCGCAATCCGGCCCGTCGCCCTTGGCGATGGCGCGCAGGATGTCGATCGTGGCGGTGAGCGACACCCTGTCGTCGATCGGCAGCGTCGAGTTGTCGATGAAGAAATCGGAGGAATGCAGCACGAAGCCGCGCC
>CAXTVT010000001.1:46891-127114 GCA_964247745.1 uncultured Beijerinckiaceae bacterium | reverse complement strand
TCGAGAAGGCCGACAAGTCGATCGTGACGAAGGGCAGCCACATCTTCACCGTGACGGCGAAGGACGGTTCGACGCTGACGTCCAAGCTCGTCGGCATCGGCAAGGACGGCCTGACGCCGCCGATGTGATCGATTTCGATCATTTCCGGCTCAAGCGAACGGCTCCTTCGGGAGCCGTTTTCGTTTCCTCTCGCAGCGACGAAGCCAGCTACCCCAACGCCTCGCGTGGATCGTAGGGCGCCTGCATCTGCATCGTCCGCGCCGCGTCGCCGAGCGCCGTCGCCGCATCGCTCGGCAGCACGATCCGCAGTGCCACCAGCAGGTCACCGCGACCTCCGCCCGGCTTGACCATGCCCTTGCCGCGCAGACGGAGCACGCGGCCGCCGCTGGTCGCGGGCAGGCTCATTTCGACGCGCCCCTCCAGAGTGGGCACGTTGACCTTGGCGCCCAGCACCGCCTCGTAGAACGTGATCGGGAGGTCGAGTCGCAGATCGACGCCATCGATCCGAAAATGGGGATGACCGGCGATGCGCACCGTGACGAGGGCGTCGCCGATCGAGCCGCCGTTGATCCCCGGCTGCCCCTGGCCTTTCAAGCGAATCTGCTTGCCATCCTCGATCCCGGCCGGCACCGACACTTCGAGGTCGCGCCCCGTTGGCAAGCTGACGCGAGCGGTGGCGCCGTGAACGGAGTCGGCGAGCGGCACGGAGACGACAGCCTGCACGTCCTCACCGCGGATCGGCGTCGCGGTGCGCCCGCCGAACCCGCCGGCGCGTCCCCCGCGGGCGCCGCCACCGTTGAACAGATCGGAGAAGATGTCGGCGGCATCGAAGCCGCCCGGCCTGCCGCGCGCGCCACCGCCCCCGAAGTTGAAATCGAACCCCTCGCGCGCACCACCGGTGCCGGCCCCCGAGCCGAACCCGTCGAAACCCTGGAACTTCGGCTTACCCTCGGCATCTATCTCGCCGCGATCGAACTGTCCGCGCTTCTTGTCGTCGCCCAGGATCTCGTAGGCGGAGCCGACCTCGGCGAACTTGTCCTTGGCCTTCGGGTCTTTGCTCTGGTCGGGATGGAAGGTCTTGGCGAGGCGCCGGTAGGCCTTCTTGATGTCGTCGGCGCCAGCGCTCTTGGCGACGCCCAGCACCGAATAAGGATCTCGCATCGTGTCATGAGCCCGGGCATGCGATCGCCCGCGGCGGGCGCGACCGTGTTGTCTCGTTCATCATGTGGGGACCTGCCCGCGCGACGCAAGCGCTCGCGAGCGGTGCGGCCCGCGCCAGCCCGGCGGCGGCCACGCGCGGCGCCGTGCGCTCGACACAGGCAAATACGCTTGTTGCTTCAAAGAGACTTAACGATGCTTAAGGTTTACATTCGCGGCTTTTCGATGAGCAAGCGTTCATCTTAAACCTGCCCTTAACTTGAGCCATCGTTAATGCGGTGACTGAGGCCCGCGTTCGTAGGTTGCGTCATGTGCCAGGTTTTACACATTGTCGGTGCACGTTCGATCGTGCGCTTCGCCTTCGCCGGTTTGGCGGCCGCCCTTCTCGCGGGCTGCGCCGATTCGAGCCACTTCCTCGGCGATCCGCTGAGCAATCCCTTCAAATCGGCGTCCAATGCGCCGGTCCCCTCCAACTACGACATGGCGCCCCCGCCGCCCTACGGCTCGCGTAGCCCGGTCCGCTCGCAGGCGCTGGCGCCGCCGTCCGACATGCCGTCGCGCCGCGTCGCCTCCTACGAGGCGCCGGTGCATGAGAGCCCCCGGCTCGCCTCCGACTACCGCGCGCCGCGCACCGAGCGGACCGCGTCGATCGCCGCCCCCTCGGGTCACGGCTCTTGGACCGCGGAAGGCGGCATGGCTGTCATCGCCGCCAACGGCGACACCGCCAACATTCTCGGCCAGCGCTACAACGTGCCGACCGAGGCGCTGCTGCACGCCAACGGCCTGTCCTCGGCCGCCGACATCCATCCCGGCACCCGCGTCATCATCCCGGTCTACAACGCCAACGGCGGCGGCGCCGCGCCCTCTCGCATTGCCAAGGCCGAGCCGGTGCGCCGCGAGCCGACCCCGCACGACCATTCCTCGCGCGAGAAGCTGCTCGCCCGTCACGAGAGCAAGCCGGACGACAAGGTGGCGCGCCGCGAGGTCGAGCGCGACGCCAAGCTGGCCCGCTACGAGAAGGCCGAGCGCGAGGCCAAGGACGCCAAGCTCGCCAAGATGGAGAAGGCCGAGCACGAGAAGGCCCAGCGCGAGGCCAAGCTGTCCCGCGCCGAGGAGGCCAAGCTGGCGAAACGCCAGATCGCCGAACGCGGAGAGGCCAAGCACGACAAGCTGCATTGGACGAAGGGCGCCCAGCCGGCCAAGCTCGCCAAAGGCGAAGCCGGTCGCGAAAAGGCCCTGGCCAAGCTCGACACCCGCAAGGCCGAGATCGCCGAGCAGGCACCCGACGCCAAGGCGGCGCGGAAGCTGGCCAAGGCCGAGGCGGCACACGACAAGTCGATGAAGATGGCGAAAGCCGAGGTCGCGCCGCAGGAAGCGCCCCGCAAGGCCATGCCGGCGCCGGCGCCGGTCGATCCCGAGCCGACGGCGAGCCTCCCGCCCGCCGCCGAAAAGGTCTCGGCGCCCAGCAGCGGCAACCCCGAGTTTCGCTGGCCGGCGCACGGCCGCATCATCCAGGGCTTCAAGTCGGGCGGCAACGACGGCATCAACATCGCGGTGCCGGAAGGCACCTCGGTCAAGGCGGCGGAGGCCGGAACGGTCGCCTACGCCGGCAGCGAGATCAAGGGCTTCGGTAACCTCGTGCTGATCCGCCACCCCAACGGTTTCGTCACCGCCTACGCCAACAACGGCGACATCGAGGTGCACCGCGGCGAGCAGGTCAAGCGCGGTCAGACCATCGCCAAGTCTGGCCAGTCGGGCAACGTGGCCTCGCCACAGCTGCACTTCGAGCTGCGCAAGGGCTCGACCCCGGTCGACCCGACGCGCTATCTCGCCGGGCTCTGAGCCGGGACACAGGGATCGCCTCCGTCACCCGCGAGACACGTGCGGCGGAGGTTGGTGAAGAGGCGGCGGCCCACGGGTCCGCCGCCTTCTTGCGTTCGGGGACTACGACCAATCGGACCTCACACCCCGCGTAGGGTGCTCCTGCCGGACGGCGTTTGCCTCCATCGTCCGACGATTGCGGACATCACAAGGGAGGATTGCCGATGCTGAGACTGAGACGGCTCATCAAGGCCGTGCCACTGATCGCGGCCTCGCTGCTGCTGACGCTCCCGGCCGACGCGGCGCCGATGCCGATGGTGCAATCGGCGGTGATGACCGGCACGGGATTGCCGGTGACGGAAACGGCGTTTCACGGCGGCGGCCGTGGTGGCGGCCACGGCATGCGAGGTGGCGGCGGCAGGCGTGGCGGCGGACGCGGCCTTCGCGGCGGTGGCTTCCGGGGACGTGGCTTTCGCGGCGGCTTCCGGCGGGGCGGCTTCGGCTTCCGGCGCGGCTTCGGCCTCCGGAGAGGCTTCGGCTACGGCGGTTACGATTACGGGGGCTACGGCGGTTACGGCTACGGCGGCGGCCGCTGCTTCTACAGGTTCGGCTGGCACGGGCCGGGCTTCTACCGTTGCGGCCGAGCCGGCTACGGCTACGGCTATCGCCGGTTCGGCTATGGCTATGGCTTCCATCGCGGGTTCGGCTTCCACCGTGGCTTCGGAGGCGGTTTCGGTCGCGGCGGCCGCTTCGGCGGGCGCGGCGGCTTCCATGGGGGCGGCTTCCACGGCGGTGGCCGCGGCTTCGGTGGACACGGCGGGCATGGCGGCGGCGGACACGGTGGTGGCGGACACGGTGGTGGCGGACACGGTGGTGGCGGACACGGTGGCGGTCATGGCGGAGGCCACGGCGGCCGGCATCGCTGACGCCCTCTTCGCCGACATTGCGGGCCTCCGGCCGGCGGCGTAGAGCTGCCGGCCGAAGGGACCGCGCCATGACATCGAGCCTGCCGCACGAGACCAGCCTCGGTCTCGTGCACCGCCCCCGCCGCAACCGGCGCACCGACTGGCAGCGCCGCCTGGTGCGCGAGAACGTCGTCACGACGGACGACCTGATCTGGCCGCTGTTCCTGGTCGAGGGCGAGCGCCAGCGCGTCGAGGTGCCCTCGATGCCGGGCGTGCACCGGCTCTCCGTCGACGAGGCGGTGCGCGCGGCGGTCGAGGCGGCGCAGGCCGGCATCCCGGCGCTCTGCTTCTTCCCGATGACCGACCCTTCCGTGAAGGACCCGCTCGGCAGCGAGGCCGCCAACCCCGATAACCTCGTGTGCCGCGCGCTGCGCGCCATTAAGGCCGAGGTGCCGCAGATCGGCCTCATGACCGATGCCGCGCTCGACCCCTACACGACCCACGGCCACGATGGCGTGATGGCCGGCGAGGAGATCCTCAACGACGAGACGGTGCATCGGCTCTGCGCCCAGTCGCTCAACCAGGCCCGCGCCGGCTGCGACATCGTCTCTCCATCCGACATGATGGACGGGCGCATCGGCGCGATCCGCGCGGCGCTCGACGGCGAGGGCTTCGAGGCGGTGCAGATCATGAGCTATGCCGCCAAATACGCCAGCGCCTTCTACGGGCCGTTCCGCGATGCGATCGGCACGAAGGCGGTACTCGTCGGCGACAAGCGCACCTACCAGATGGACCCGGCCAATTCGGACGAGGCGCTGCGCGAGGTCGCACTCGACATCGAGGAGGGCGCCGACATGGTGATGGTCAAGCCCGGTCTGCCCTACCTCGACATCATCCGCCGCGTGAAGGATCATTTCGAGGTGCCGACCTTCGCCTACCAGGTCAGCGGCGAATACGCGATGATCGAGGCCGCCGCCCGCAACGGCTGGATCGACGGCGAGCGCGCCATGATGGAGAGCCTGCTGGCCTTCAAACGGGCCGGCTGCGATGGGGTGCTGACGTATTACGCGTTGAAAGTGGCGAAGCGATTGAAAGGTGGCGGCTAGTTAGGTCGTCGGCCTCGAAGACAAGGGTTGTCGAGCGCGGCTGTCCGATCGGGAAAGTTGCGCGAGTTCGCTCTTTGTTCTAGCCTCGTGCATCGGCGGAGTTTCGGCGATGCAGCGCAAGACACACACATTCATAAATTATGGCTTGGATTGGAACGGACCGTTTTTAGGAGACGTCCAGCTCCTCGAGAATACGTCGCTCGGCTTTCAGGTACCGCCCCGCAGCCGGCTTGAAGCACGGTTGGCGGAAGCGTTCGACGTGACATTCGACATGGAAGGTTTGACGGGCGGATTGGCGCTGATCTGCAAGGCCATGAACGAACGGGATCTCACGCAAGCCGCGATCGCCCTCAGATTTCTCACTCGTCTCGATATTTGTCGACAAGCCGGCGTCCAAATTCGGAAAGCGAGCCCGGACGATCCTTTGCGCCCCGGCTGGCCCGCCGGGACACTAGACGGGCGAGGCGGCAAGTTTCGCCCCAAGGACGATGCCGATGCTTCGGGACTGAAGACGGACGAAGGAAAGAAGAGGGTCGAACGTCTGCGCGCACGACAGACGTTTCGCTCCGTAGTGCGGCGTCTCTTGACGGCGAAGCGCGTCGTCCGGCTTGTCGGAGAGTTCGCTGGCGATCTCATCCCCGGCATCGACATCGCCTCGGACATCGCGACCGTGGCCGATCTTGCGCAGCTCGCCGAGGAGCTCGGTGCAGAGGTCTCGGCCTCCAAAGCGGCGCTGGCATTTGCGGAGAAGGGTCCGCCGACGATCGACAGCTTGATGGTCGACACGGCAGACGCCTCGTTTTCATCCTACCAAAGCTTCTTGAAGATCGACGTCGAAAAGCGATACGGCGCGGCCGGCGACGGCTACGAATATCACCATATCGTCGAGCAGGGCATGAACCAAGGTCGCTTTGCTCAAGAGCGATTGCAGTCTACTGGCAATATCATCCGGATCCCGAAGTTGCTGCACGAGGAAGTCAACGCTTTTTATGCGAGCAAACTCAAGGAAGTGACGGGCGATCTGAGCTTTCGCGACTTTCTGAGGCCTCAGAGCTTCGAGGAACAACAGTTCTGGGGGCGATGGGCTCTCAAGCGCATGGACATCGTCCGATGAGGGCGTTTCGAACGCCGACGATAAAGCACAGCGTCTGACGTATGCCGTCGTCGCCTATGTCGATGCCGTTCGCATGTGGGGTGTGGGGAACGCGATCAACGATCAAAAGATGACCGGCAAAGCCATCGATCGACAGACGGCGGCCGAAGAAGCCATCTTGGACTTGACGGGCACGCTGAATGTGCTGCTGCCCCTCCTCGATCACGAAAATCTCGCCATACGCCTCAACAGCGCGATTGCCCTGCTCCCGGATCACCGGGAGGCCGCCGTGGCGGTCTTGCTGGCGCTAGACGCTTCGGCGCCTCTCGAAATCTCATTCTTTGCCGGCTGGACCCTTCAAGCGATCGGCGTCCCCAACCGAGGCGGTCGCTACGAGAAGCCCAAAACCAAGATTTTCGTCCCCAAGTCGAAGCACAGGCCACCAAAACCTTAGAGGCCGTCTGCGTTGGTCAGCGATCGGCGCGGCTTCGGACCGCCTCGGTGGATCAACCCGCCCGCGAACAGCGCCCACCAGACGAACACCGGCTGCAGAGCCAGCCGCGGCCCGTGGTACCACCAACTGTCGGGCAGCGGCGGCACCTTCTTGCGCGCCAGCGCGTGGTGGACGTTGGCCGGGTAGACTCCGATCGCGTAGAGCGCCAAGCCGATCGCCGCCGCCTTGCGGGTGCGCGGCAGCAGCAGGCCGAGGCCGCCGAAGATCTCGGCGACGCCGGTGACGATCACCACCTGCCGCTTCAGCGGCACGGCGGGCGGCATGATGGGTAGAAACCTGTCCGGCGCCAGCACGTGGAGCATGCCGAAGGGCACGTAGAGGAAGGTCGCGGCGTTGCGCGACCGCACCCGCCAGCGCTCCCGCGAGGTCACGCCGCCAGGCCCACGCGCGCCGCACGCCGTCCGCGCAGGCTGGCGGCATTCAGCGCCGGCAACCGGTCCGGCTCGGCGACGATGGACTCGGCGACGGCGATCGCGGCGAGAAGTTGGGTTTCGCTCATGGAACGCACCGCCGGGCGCCCGACGGTCGCGGTCCACGGCGACCCGAGCGCCGCGTCGAGGCAGACGCGCATGAAGCAATGGTCGAGACGGATCGGCCAGCGCTGCACCGGCGCCATGGCCGGTAGCGCGTCGCGCGTCAGCGCATGCCAGCGAGCCACCAGCGTGGTCCGGTCATCCCTCGACATCGGCGCTTGGACGATCGTCGCCCTTGGCGTCCTCGATCTTCCACTTGCCGTCGGCATCCTGGTACTCGATCGCTTCGCTGTCGCCCCCCCTCTGCTGCTCGGCGGCGGCCGTCTCCGCCGCGTCGCGCGCGTCGTCGTGGCTGCGAAACGTCTCGGAAAACACGTCGCCGACCTTGTAGGCCCAGCCGCCGTCGTGCTCGACGATCTGATAGTGCACCTGCGCCATGACCGGTTCCCCTCACACTTGATCCTGGAGCGAACGGGAGTTGCGCATTCGCGGTTCCGGTCGCGCCCGACCCGCGCCCGTGCATGCAGGCTCCACGATGGTGTCTAAGCCTCCTCGAAAGGTTCGGCGGAGACGCGGCGGATCGTGAGATTGAAGCGGCCGCCTTCGGCGAGCAGCGTGGAAGACCCGGCGAGGATGCGATCGACGCCGTGGAACGCCAGCCGCGCGGCGCCTCCGAGCACGAGCGCGTCGCCCGACTTCAGCTTGATACTGCGCGTCGGGCCGCGGCGCTCCGTGCCGCCGTAGCGAAACAGCGCCGTGTCGCCGAGCGAGAGCGACAGCACCGGCGCGGCGAAGCCCGCCTCGTCGCGATCCTGATGCAGGCCCATGCGGGCGCCCGCGGCGTAGTAGTTGACGAGGCAGGCCTCCGGCGCGGATCCGTGGCAGGCGAGGTCGCGCCAGGCTCGCTCGACGAGCGGCGGCATCATCGGCCAGGCATCACCGTTGACCGGGTGGGTGGCCGTGTAGCGGTAGCCGTTGCGGTCCGCCACCCAGCCCAGCGCACCGCAATTCGTCATGCGGACCGAGAACGGCTGGCCGCTGCGCGGCATGGTCGGCTGGAACAACGGCGCCCGACGCAGGACGCCGCGAAGGTCGTCGAGCAGGGTGGACTGTGCCGCGCGGTCGAGATAGCCGGGCACGTAGCGAAGGCCCGGCGCCAACTCGAGCGCCGTCACTTCTCCGGAAGGCGATCGAGCACCGAGGCGAAGGCGTCCGGCAACGCGTCGTCCTCGACCATCGCCCCGTAGGTCTGCCCCAGGCCGCCGCGCACGCCGCCGATCGCCGGCTTGGTCGCGATCTGGTCGACGAGCCGGTCGACGCGCGTCGCGCTGGCGTCGTGGGCGAGGCGGACGTCCTGTCCGGCGGCGACAGCCTCGATCGCCTTGATGAGTTCGCTCATCCGCACGCCTTTCGTCAGCACCGGGCACGGCGGCGCATCGGGCAATTCGACATGCCCGGTGAGGATGGCAAGCTTGGCCTGCGGATCGCTCGCGAGGATGTGGTGGGCAAGGTCCGTGCCCGACATGCCGGGCATGGTGTAGTCGATCAGGATGAGGTCGTAGTTCGTGTCGGCCTCGCGCAGCAGTTCGAGCGCGGCATCGCCGCCGACGGCCGGCGTCACGAAGTGACCGGCTTCCTCGAGTTCGTCGGCGATGACGTGACGAACGAGAGGATCGTCGTCGACCAGCATGATTTCGAGATGCGACATCGTTGAGACTTTCAGGGCCGCCCGGCGCCGTCCGCAATGCCGATACGGCCGCCCGCCGGTCAAGGTTTCGAAACCACGACCTTCGTCGTATCGTTCCGCCGCACCTACGCCGGCGATCGCGGACCTGCACCGATGCTTAACCGCGAGGCAGCCTGTCGTCCGGCGCGCGAGCCGCGATCTCCGGCTCGATGATCTTCTTCGACAGCACCAGGGAGTCGGCGCCGAGCTGGTAGACCAGCGGCACGCCGGTATGGATCTCGACCGTCGGGATCGTGGTGGCGTTGAGCCCGTCCAGCACCATCACCAGCGCCCGCAAGCTGTTGCCGTGTGCGGCCACCAGCACCGACTCGCCGCGCAGGACGCAGGGCAGGATGGCCTGGCAGTAGTAGGGAAGCGTGCGCCCCACGGTGTCGCGCAGGCTCTCGCCGCCCGGCGGCGGCGTGTCGTAGGAGCGCCGCCAGACGCGAACCTGCTCGTCGCCCCATTTCTCCCGCGCCTCGTCCTTGTTGAGGCCGGCGAGGTCGCCGTAGTCGCGCTCGCGCAGCGCCTTGTTGACGATCGGCTTCAGGCTCGTGCCCATCATCTCCTGGCAGATGCGCAACGTCTCCTGCGCGCGGGAAAGGTCGGAGACGAAGGCGCGATCGAAGCGCAGGCCGAGCCGCTTGAGCGCCGATCCGGCGGCCCGCGCCTCGTCGACGCCGCGCTCGGTCAGCGCGGGGTCCTTCCAGCCGGTGAAGAGGTTCTTCAGGTTCCATTCGCTCTGCCCGTGGCGGAGCAGGACCAGGGTGCGTTCGGTCAATCGGGTCGTCCTTGTTCGTTCGTCAGCATTGAGACCGTCAGTCCGGCAGTCCGAGCACGTCGGCCATGGCGAAGAGCCCGGGCTTGCGCCCGCGCGCCCACAGCGCCGCCCGCAGCGCGCCGCGCGCGAAGACGGCGCGGTCCTCGGCCTTGTGGACGAGCTCGATGCGCTCGCCCTCGCCGGCGAAGATCACGCTGTGGTCGCCCACCACCGTGCCGCCGCGCAGCGCGGCGAAGCCGATGGTGCCGGGCACGCGGGCGCCGGTGATGCCGTCGCGGCCGCGCACGGCGGCCTCGTCGAGCGCAATGCCGCGGCCAGCCGCCGCCGCCTCGCCGAGCAGTAGCGCCGTGCCCGAGGGCGCATCGACCTTCATGCGATGGTGCATCTCGACGATCTCGATATCGAAGCTCTCTCCGAGGGCCGCCGCCGCCTTCTTCGCGAGCGCGGCCACGAGGTTGACGCCGAGGCTCATGTTGCCGGAGCGCACGAGGGTGGCGTGGTGTCCGGCCGCCTCGAGCCTGGCGAGGTCGTCGGGCGCGAAGCCGGTGGTGCCGATCACGTGCACGATCCGGGCCTGCGCGGCGAGCGCGGCCAGCGCGACGCTGGTGGCGGGCGTCGAGAAGTCGACAATGCCGTCGGCCTCGACGACCAGCGACAGCGCGTCGTCCGTGATGGCGACGCCCGCCGCGGCGATCCCGGCGAGCGTTCCGGCGTCCTGCCCCAGCGCGGGCGAGCCCTCGTGCTCCAGCGCGCCGCAGAGCGCGAGGCCCTCGGTCTCGGCGACGAGGCGCACGATGGTGCGCCCCATGCGTCCGGCCGCGCCGACCACCAGCAGCCGCATGTCGGCCATCGCGTTTGGTCCTCGTGAAGATCGCGCCTCGTATAGGGGCCGCGCCGCACCGGCGGAAGGGCCCAGCGCGCAGGGCGGCCGTCGCGAAATCGGCGGGCGGCGAGTGGCGCATCGCGAGGGATCGCGACACGTGCCTTCGCAGTTGCGTCCAAACGCCATGAAGGCCAAAGGTTCGCGCAAGCCGATGTTTGCAAATCGTTCGGGCCGCCTGCGCCAAGGCCCGCTTTTCCGGGGAGCCCTCTTGCCGCCTGAAACCGAACTTTCATCCGGCATCTCGAAGGCGCCGACCGGCATCACCGGCTTCGACGACATCACCTACGGCGGCCTCCCGGTCGGCCGACCGACGCTGGTGTGCGGCGCGGCCGGCTGCGGCAAGACGCTGTTCGCCACGACCTTCCTCGTCAACGGCGCGACGCTTCACGGCGAACCCGGCGTGTTCATGACCTTCGAGGAGCGCGCCGAGGACCTCGTCGCCAACGTCGCCTCGCTCGGCTACCACCTCGACGCGCTCGTCGCCGAGGGCAAGCTCGCCATCGACCACGTCCGCGTCGAGCGCAGCGAGATCGAGGAGTCCGGCGAGTACGACCTCGAGGGGTTGTTCATTCGGCTCGGCTTCGCCGTCGACACGATCGGCGCCAAGCGCGTGGTGCTCGACACGATCGAGACCCTGTTCGCCGGGTTGAGCGACGCCACCGTGCTGCGGTCCGAGCTGCGGCGGCTGTTCGGCTGGCTGAAGGATCGCGGTCTGACCACCGTGATCACCGGCGAGCGCGGCGACGGGGCGCTGACCCGCCAGGGCCTCGAAGAATACGTCTCCGATTGCGTGATCCTGCTCGACAACCGCGTCGAGGACCAGATCACCACGCGCCGCCTGCGGGTCGTGAAATATCGCGGCTCGGCGCACGGCACCAACGAATATCCCTACCTCATCGACGCCGACGGCATCAGCGTGCTGCCGGTCACCTCGACCAACCTGCGTCACCAGGTTTCCTCGGAGGTGGTGCAGACCGGCATCGCCAGCCTCGACGCGATGTTCGGCCCCGGCGGCTTCTACAAAGGGTCGAGCGTTCTGATCTCGGGCGTGGCCGGGACCGGCAAGACCACTCTCGCCTCCTTCGTGCTGGAAGCCGCCTGCCGACGCGGCGAGCGCGCGATGGCCTTCGTCTTCGAGGAGAGCGGCGAGCAGATCTGCCGCAACCTGTCCTCGGTCGGACTCGACCTGGAGCAACACGTCACGAGCGGCCTGCTGCGCTTCGAGGCGGCGCGCCCCAGCCTTTACGGGCTGGAAATGCATCTGGCGCGGATGCACCGCGACGTCGAACGCTTCCAGCCGAGCCTCCTGGTGATTGATCCGATCTCGTCGCTGCGCGGGCCGGCCAGCGAGCTGCAGGCGACGCTGCTGCGCATGGTCGACATGCTGAAGAGCCGTGGCATCACGGCCGTGTTCACGAGCCTGCGCACCGAGGGCACGTTCGACAACGTCGGCGATCTCGGCCTGTCGTCGCTGATGGACACCTGGATCAAGCTGATCGACGTCGAGGCCAACGGCGAGCGCAGCCGCACCCTCTACGTCGTCAAATCGCGCGGCATGAGCCATTCCAACCAGGTGCGCGAGTTCCAGATGTCGGCGTCCGGCGTCGGCCTGATCGACGCCTACATCGGCCCGGCCGGCGTGCTGACCGGCACCGCGCGCATCGTGCAGGAGGCGCAGGAGGAGGCCGGCGCAATGCGCCGCCGACAGGAAGTGGAGCGCCGCCGCCGCGAGATCGCGCGCCGCCGCGGTCTCATCGCGCGGCAGATCGACGAGCTGCGGGCGAGCCTCGAGACGGAAGAGGACGAGGAGCGCATCCTCGGAACGGAGGACGATCACCGCGAGAGCGTCCTCGACGCCGAGCGACGCAGCATCGCAACCCGCAGGAGCGGTGCCGAATGAGCGAGGACCTTCCCGACGAGCTCGAGGGGCCGCAGGACGACGGCGACGCGCTCCCCTACCATCTCCGGCTCTACGTCGCCGGGCAGACGGCGAAATCGATCGCGGCGCTCGCCAACCTCAAGCGGGTTTGCGAGGAACATCTCGCCGGGCGTTACGACATCGAGGTGGTCGACCTCCTGAAGAACCCGCAGCTGGCCGCCGGCGACCAGATCCTGGCGGTGCCGACCCTGGTGCGCCGGCTGCCGGCGCCGCTGAAGCGCATCATCGGCGATCTGTCCAACACGGAGAAGGTGCTGGTCGGCCTCGACATCAGGCCCAAGGCCGCGACGCCTTGAGCGGCGACGCGAGCGCGGCCGCTCCACCCTATCGCCTGCGCCTGTTCGTCGCCGGCATGACGCCCCGCTCGCAGTTCGCGATCGCCAATCTCCAGCGCATCTGCGACCGCTACCTGGTGGGACGGCTCGATCTCGAAATCGTCGACATCTACCAGCAGCCTCATCTCGCCGAGGAGAACCAGGTGGTCGCAGCCCCTACCCTTCTGAAGCTCGCACCCGAGCCGGTCCGCCGGATCGTCGGCGATCTCTCGAACGAGGCACGCGTGCTCCGCGGGCTCGATCTCTCCTCATATCGGTAGCGACGGGTGCCGACATGACCCAGCAGGCGATCGTGAGCGATCTCCGCGCCCGGATCCGCGATCTCGAGGCTAAGCTCGAGGAGAGCGAGGATACGCTGGAGGCGATCCGGCGCGGCGATTTCGATGCCGTGGTCGTGCAGGTCCCCGGCGGCGCGCGGCAGGTCTACACGCTGGAAAGTCCCGACCGGCCCTACCGCGTGCTCATCGAGCAGATCCAGGAGGGCGCGCTGACGCTGTCGGTCGACGGCAAGGTGCTCTACTGCAACGAATATCTCGCGGCGATGCTGAACGTGCCGCAGGAACGGCTGCTGGGCCAGCCGCTCAGCCATTACGTCGCCGCCGCCGACGACGCGACGCTGACCGCCATGCTCGAAGCCGCCCGCGTCGCGCCCACGCGGGGCGAGCTCGATCTCCGCAGCGAGGGGCGCCCGGACATCCCGGCGCATCTCTCGCTCAACGTGCTGCGGCGCGAGGAGGAGACGCCGCTGTTCTGCGGGATCCTCACCGACCTCACCGAGCAAAAGCGGCATCTGGGCGAGCTGTCGCAGGCCAACGCGCGGCTCCAAACCGAGAGCGCCGAGCGCGAGCGCGTCGAGGACGTGCTGCGCCAGTCGCAGAAGATGGAGGCGGTGGGCCAGCTCACCGGCGGCCTCGCCCACGACTTCAACAACCTGCTCGCCGGCATCTCCGGCAGCCTCGAACTGATGGCGCTGCGCATCGCGCAGGGCCGCATCGCCGAACTCGACCGCTACATGGTGGCGGCGCAGGGCGCGTCGCGCCGCGCCGCGGCGCTGACGCATCGGCTGCTCGCCTTCTCGCGACGGCAGACGCTCGATCCCCGGGCCACCGACGTCAACATGCTCGTCAGCGGCATGGAGGACCTCGTCCGCCGCACCGTCGGTCCGTCCGTCGCCATCGAGGTCGTCGGCGCGACGGGGCTGTGGCCGGCGCTGGTCGATCCGCCGCAGCTCGAGAACGCGCTGCTGAACCTCTGCATCAACGCGCGCGACGCGATGCCGGACGGCGGACGCATCACGATCGAGACGCACAACAAGTGGCTCGACGACCATGCCGCCCTGACGCACGACATGCCGCCCGGACAATATCTCGCGCTTTGCGTGACCGATACCGGCACCGGCATGTCGCCCGACCTTATCGAGAAGGTGTTCGAACCGTTCTTCACGACCAAGCCGATCGGCGAGGGCACCGGCCTCGGGCTCTCGATGATCTACGGCTTCGCGCGGCAGTCCGGCGGTCAGGTGCGCATCTATTCCGAGGTCGGCCACGGCACCACGGTCTGCATCTACCTGCCGCGGCACTACGGCGAGGCCATCGACGCGGACCGGACGATCCTTGGCCACGACGCGAGGACCCGGGCGGAGCAGGGAGAGACCGTGCTCGTCGTCGACGACGAGCCGAGCGTCCGCATGCTGGTCACCGACGTGCTGGCCGACCTCGGCTACCGCGCGTTGGAAGCCTCCGACAGCGCGACCGGATTGAAGATCCTGCAATCGGGCGAGCGCATCGACCTGCTGGTCACCGACGTCGGCCTGCCCGGCGGCATGAACGGGCGGCAGATGGCGGGCGCGTCACGCGCCCGGGCCTCAAGGTGCTGTTCATCACCGGCTATGCCGAGAACGCCGTGCTCGGCAACGGCTACCTCGTGCCCGGCATGCAGGTCCTGACCAAACCCTTCGTGCTCGATGCGCTCATCGCGCGGATACGCGAGCTGGTCGCCGCCTGAGAGCCGCCTGATCCAGCAAAGCGACCGGGAGCCGAGGGCACCTTTGCGCCGCCCTCAGCATCGTTTCACCTCCTCGGGAGACGGACACGTGTCCCTGATGCCGGTGGCCGGTCGGCGCCCGACGGCTCAGCGCGACGTCGCGGTGAAGTGCATCGCCAGGTAGAAGCCGACGACGAAGAGCACGGCGATGACGCCGTAGAGCGCCATCATTCCCAGGGCGGCGCCTTCGCCGAGACGTCCGGCGGCGAAGCGGCTCCGCCCCGCGAGCGGTGGGCGGGACACGACAGCGCCGTCCACCTCGGGGCCGTTGCCGGCCAACGTGGCCTCGGCGAGATGACGGTAGGTCGCCAAACGCCGCGGCGTGCCCTCGCCGATGATGTAGGAGGCCAGCTCGTCGTCGTCGGGCGCCCTGCCCTTGGCGCCTTCGAAGGCGCGCAGCCAGTCGAGCTTGTGCTGCTTGTAGATCGAGTAGGCGACCAGCCCCGCGATATCACGGTCGTCGTGCACGAGATGGCCGAACACGTTGTTGCGGTCGCCCGGGTCGATCGTGCCGGCCGGAACGGCGCTCACCCGCGGCGGCTCGGGCCGCGTCGGATCGAACGGCGCGCTGCGCGGCAGGATCGGGATCGTCGACGCGGTCTCGCTGTTCATCGCGGTTTTCCCGTGAGTTCGGAGGAGTGGACCTTGATCTAGCACCGCCGCCGCGCGCATCAAGGCGCGTGTCGGCGCTGACGAGCCGGGACGACATGATTGGGCCGACGGGGACCGGCATGGCACTCCCTCATTTTCGCCGCGAGCGCGCGCTGTTGAAGCGCGGAGCCGGTCCGGTCGCCGGGATCGACGAGGTCGGTCGCGGGCCGCTGGCGGGCCCGGTCTGCGCCGCCGCCGTCGTGCTCGACCCCGCACGCGTGCCGAAGACACTGAACGACTCCAAGCAGCTGCCGCCCGACGTTCGCGAGGCGCTGTACGACGAGATCATGGATCGCGCGCTCGGCGTCGGCGTGGCCTTCGCCTCGGCCGCCGAGATCGACTCCATCAACATCCGCCAGGCGACGCATCTCGCCATGCGCCGCGCGCTCGCCGGCCTCAGCACCGTGCCGGGCTACGTGCTGGTCGACGGCAACGACCTGCCCTCGTGCCTGATCTGCGAGGGCGAGACGCTGGTCAAGGGCGACGCCTCCTCAGCCTCGATCGCCGCGGCGTCGATCGTCGCCAAGGTGACGCGCGATCGGCTGATGCGGCGGCTCTGCGCCGTGCATCCCGCCTACGGCTTCAGCCGCCACGTCGGCTACCCCACCCGCGAGCATCTCACCGCACTGACGATCCATGGCGCCTGCGGCTTCCACCGCATGAGCTTCGCGCCGCTCAGGGCGTTGTCATCGCTGGCGGCCGCCTAGCAAGCGAGCTCGACAGGTCGTCTTTGCCCCCGCGACACGGCGGACGAAGGGGACGGGTCGAAACATGCCCGATGTCGAGACGGCGGCAGCCCTCTTCCCGCACTTCGCGGCAGAGGTGCGAAATGCGACAAGCGCGACCACTCGTACGGACCACCCCCGGGATGAGGAAGGATGCTCCTATTCGATCGTCAACCGGTCCACCCAGCGGCTGCCCTCGGGATAATCCTCGCGATCGCCGGGCCCGTAGGGCGCGACGGACGGGTCCTTCGGCGGCGAGGCGATGTCGTCGAGATCGATGGCCTGCGGCGTGCCGACGATGCCGCGATCGGTCATCTTGAGGTCGAAGCGGATGCCGTTGCGCATCGTGGCGGCATGTTCGGTCTTGGTCTTGTAGAGGAAGAGGAGATTGTCGGCCAACCAGTCCAGGTCCTTCGGGGAGGCGGTCATCGGATTGGCGTAGGGGTATGGCACCACGCATTCGACATCAGCGCCCTCGATGCAGTCGAAGTTGCGCATGGACAGGAAGAACACCGTGAATTTCTTGGAATCGAGATTTATCTTGAAGCCGGCCTTGTCGCCTTTCGGCTGAAAATCGATCGTCCCGATCGGGAGGGTGGCACCGTCGCGCGTGTGCAGCGCGATCGTCTTGACCCCCACCATGCGCCAGCCCTCGTCGCCGGCGGCGGGCGCCGCAATCCCCAGGACGAGGCCAGCCGCCGCGGCCAGCGTTGCGATGCGTGTCATGATCGGCTCCGGTGCAGGTCCCGCGGCATGCACGCTTGCCCGCTCCGCGTCGGTGACTCAAGTCACCGGTCTGTTCGGCACCGTCCGATCGCGACGACGCTCGCCTCCGACGCCCTGCGATGTGAGCCTCGCGCGGGACGAAGTCTGCCGTGTCGGCGAACGACCCCGCAGATTCATGCCTTGTCGCGGTACGCGACGGTGGCAGGGTTTCATGTCGCGGTACCGCGACAGCGCCCCCTGTTTTTGTCGCGGTACCCTGACTTTGGCAGGCCGAAATGTCAGGGCTCGCGGCATGGTCTTCGCGCCGCCACGAGAGCCGGCCGAGCTGGACTCGGCACGCGATCTCGGTTATGTTACCTAGACGATGCCGGAAGCGGCTGCAACAGGCGCCGCACGCCCGCCGCGAAGCGCCGCCACAAGAGGAGTCGATGATCCCGCTCGTTCCGCGCCGCGCCGCGCTCCTCGCCGTCGGCCTCGTCGCCCAGCTTCTGTTCGACGTCGCCGGAGGGCTGCCGGCGCGGGCCGAGCCGGGCAAGGCGCTGGCGCCGATCCCACCGTCCATCGTCGCGATCATGGCGGCCAAGGGCACCTCGCCGTCGGCGCCGCTTGTGCTGCGATCCTACAAGAAGGAGAGCGAGATCGAGGTCTGGAAGAAGAACGCCGCCGGGCGTTTCGTCTTCATCAAGAGCTTCCCGATCTGCCGCTGGTCGGGCCAGCTCGGGCCCAAGCACATGGCGGGCGACCGGCAGACGCCGGAGGGATTTTATCCCGTCGGCCCGCATCAGATGAATCCGAACTCGCATTATTACCTGAGCTTCGACACCGGCTTTCCCAACGCCTACGATAAGGCCCACGGCTGGTCCGGCTCGGCGGTGATGGTGCACGGCACCTGCTCGTCGATGGGCTGCTTCGCCATGACCGACCATGCCGTCGGCGAGCTCTACGCCATCGCCCGCGACGCGTTGAAGGGCGGCCAGCCGGCGTTCCAGCTGCAGGCCTACCCGTTCCACATGAGCGCCGCCAACATCGCGCTCTACCGCGACGATCCGAGCATCGACTTCTGGCGCCAGCTCAAGGAAGGCTCGGACCGCTTCGAGGCCACCGGCGAGATCCTCGACTGGCACGTGGCGGGCGGCCGCTACGCCTTCGCCCCCTCCGCCGACCCGGCCCGCGAGGCGGCGGCGCAGGCGTTCCACGCCGCCGAGCTGGCGAAGGTGGCGCAGGCGGTGAAGGACGGCAGCGCCTCGGTGCGCACCACCTATGCCGACGGCGGGCAAAACGCGATCTTCAAGGCGCTGCTGGCGAAGGGCGCCGATCTCGGCACGGTGAGCCGGCCGGAGGCGCTGGCCTTCGCCGGGCTCGACGTGACCCTGGTGCCGGGGCACCGCCCGCCGCATCCCAGGCCGGCGCCGGCCCTGGTGGTGGCGAAGGCGGATTGGATGCCCGAGCACACCGCCATGGCGGCGGAGGTGCTGAAGGCGCATCCCGCCGCCCTGCCCGGCTCGGTAGGGCCCTGGGCCTTCGCCGCGGCGCCGCTGGGCTACGCCTGGCGCAGCCCGTCGGGCGGCGCGACGCTGATCGCCGGCGCCATGCCGATGCGCCCGGCGCCGCTGGCGAACTGATGGAGGCGCTGGCGCTGGCCCAGGCGCTGCTGCGCCGCCCCTCGATCACGCCGGAGGATGCCGGCGCGCTCGACGTGCTGCAGGGCGTGCTGGCCGGCGCCGGGTTCGCCTGCCACCGCGTGCCGTTCTCGACCGAGGGAACGGCGACGATCGACAACCTCTACGCCCGCATCGGCACGCGCGCGCCGTGTCTGCTGTTTGCCGGCCACACCGACGTGGTGCCGCCGGGGCCGCTGGCGGCGTGGCGGCACGATCCGTTCGGCGGCATCGTCGCCGACGGCGTGCTGCACGGGCGCGGCGCCCAGGACATGAAGGGCGGCATCGCCTGCTTCGTCGCCGCGGCGCTGGCGTTCCTGGCGGCGCGATCTTCCCTCTCCGGGTCGATCGCGCTGCTGATCACCGGAGACGAGGAGGGGCCGGCGGTCAACGGCACCACCAAGCTGCTGGACTGGGCTGTGGCGCGCGACGAGCGCTTCGATCATGCCATCGTCGGCGAGCCGACGAGCCGCGCGCACCTCGGGGACACGATCAAGGTCGGTCGCCGCGGCTCGCTCAACGGTGGCGTCGTGGCGACCGGGCGGCAGGGCCACGTCGCCTATCCCGCCAAGGCCGACAACCCGATCCCCGCGCTGCTGCGGGTGCTGGCCGCAGTCGGCGAGCCGCTCGACGCCGGCACGGCGCATTTCGACGCCTCGAACCTGGAGGTCACCAGCGTCGACGTGGGAAATCCCGCCACGAACATCATCCCGGGGCGAGCGACGGCCGCCTTCAACATCCGCTTCAACGAGACCTGGACGGCGGAGACCCTGGCGGCGGAACTCAGGCGCCGCGCGGCGCAGGCCGCCGCCGGGTCGGACGTCGCGCTGACATTCCAGCCGTGCAACGCGCCGTCGTTCCTGACCCCTGCGTCGCCCTTCACCGACTTGGCGGCGGCGGCGATCCTCGCGGAGACGGGGTCGGCGCCCGAGCTGTCGACCGGTGGCGGCACCTCGGACGCGCGCTTCATCCAACGCGTCTGCCCCGTGGTCGAGCTGGGGCTCGTCGGCGACACGATGCACATGATCGACGAGCGCGTGCCGCTGGCCGACCTCGCGGCGCTGACCGCGATCTACCGGCGCGTGCTCGACGGCTATTTCGCCTGACTTCGAGGAACGTTCCCGCGAAAATCCTGCCCGCACCCTGTACGAAAGTTAGAATCGTTTCAAAGAGCGTGTTGAGCTAAGTTCTTTGGAGACGCTCTAAAGAGGCGTCCTGGAGGATGGTCATGGCTGAAGATCGTAGCAACGGGATTTCGCGGCGGGCGTGCCTCGGGGGCGCAGCGCTCGTGTTGGGCGGCGGCGCGGCGGTGCTGACCTCGTCGGCGGCCTGGGCGAAGGTCGATCAGAAAGCGGCGATGTACCAGGATAAGCCAAAGGACGGGAAGATGTGCTCGGGCTGCGCGCAGTTCAAAGCGCCCAACGCCTGCTCCGTCGTCGACGGCACCATCGACCCGAACGGCTGGTGCCAGTTCTACGTCGCCAAGGCGGGCTGAGACGCATTCGACGGGTCGGCGGCGTCAGAGCGGGCGCCGCGTCCCGTGTCCCTCGAGGGCCAGCAGGATCTGCTTGGCCTCGAGACCGCCGGCAAAACCGGTCAGGCTTCCGGCGGCACCGATTACGCGGTGGCATGGGACGATGATCGAAATCGGGTTGCGGCCGTTGGCGGCGCCCACCGCGCGCGAAGCGGTGGGTTGCCCGATCGCGGCGGCAACGGCGCCGTAGCTGCGCGTCTCGCCGTAGGGGATCGCGGCAAGTGCGGCCCAGACCTGACGTTGGAACGGTGTGCCGCGCGGATCGAGCGGCACGGCGAAACGCCGGAGCCGACCGGCGAAATAGGACGCGAGCTGTTCTTGCGCCAGATCGAGATGATCGCTGCGGCCGTCCTCGACCGCGCCGAGCGGCACCCGTCCGGCCCGGTCGTCATGCCAGAGCACCGCGACGAGCCCGACCGCGCTCGCCACCAACCGCAAAGGCCCGACCGGCGAGGCGATCGTTCGGCTGGTGAGCTTTTCGGAGCGAGGCCGTACCGATTCGACCGGATCGAGCCTTCTTGCCGACGAATCGGCGCCGAACATATCCATGCGAGAGCATACCACGCCCGCTCGACGCAATGCGGCGTGCATGCGCGGCGGAACCGGCGGTTCCGGCATCCGTTCGACCCGCTTGCAGGAGGAAGCCATGCCGGGACCGCTGCACGGCGTCCGCATTCTCGATCTGACATCGATGGTCTCGGGGCCACTGTGCACCGCGATGCTCGGCGACCAGGGTGCCGACGTGGTCAAGGTCGAGAACCCGCAGGGCGGCGACCACACCCGCTCCGGCGCCAACCGACGCGGCGGCCTCTCGGCCTCGTTCCTGCACAACAACCGCAACAAGCGCTCCGTGGTGCTCGACCTCAAGACGGAGGCGGGGCGTCGCGCGATCCTGGCCATCGCCAAGGATGTCGACGTCTTCGTGCAGAACTTCCGGCCGGGCGTCGCCGAGCGCATCGGCGTCGGCGAGGCGGCGATCCGCGCCGTGGCGCCGAATGTGATCTACGTCTCGATCTCTGGCTTCGGCGACGAGGGGCCCTACGCGCAGAAGCCGGTCTACGACCCTCTGGTGCAGGCGGTCTCCGGCCTCGCCAGCATCCAGGCCGGCTCCGACGCGAAGCGGCCCCAACTCGTCCGCACGATCGTGCCCGACAAGCTCAGCGGTATCGTCGCCGCCCAGGCCATCGCCGCCGCGCTCTACGCCCGCACCCGCACCGGCGAGGGCCAGCATATCCGCCTCTCCATGCTCGACGCCGTCATCGCGTTCCTGTGGGGCTCGGACATGGGCAGCCAGACCTTCGTCGAGGGCGACGCCATCCCGCAGCAGGAGGCAGCGAGCTTCGCCGACCTCGTCTACGACACCGCCGACACGCCGATCAGCGTCGCCGTGCAGTCGAACCGCGAGTGGCAGGCGCTGGCCCGCGCCCTCGACCACGCGGAATGGCTGGACGACCCGCGGTTCAAGACGGTGGAGCTGCGCCAACGCCATATCGATGCGCGCCTGGCGCTGACGCAGGAGGGCTTGCGCAAGCTGCCGTCCGCTGCGGCGCTCGCCGCCCTGACGGCGGCTGGCGTACCCTGCGCGCCGGTGCTGACGCGGACGCAGACCCTGACCGATTCCCAGGTCGTAGCCAACGGCATCGTCGTCGAGACCTCTCATCCGCAGGCCGGTCGCATCCGGGAGGCTCGTCCGGCGGCGCGTTTCTCCGGCACGCCGCAGGACTTGCGGCGGCCGGCACCGGGCTATGGCTTGCACAACGAAGAAGTCCTGCGCGAGGCCGGTCTCGACCCGGGAGAGATCGAGGCGCTGCGCCGTGAGGGCGCCTTCGGAACGGCAAGGGAGGCGGCGGAATGAAGCCAAGAAGCCAGGGGCGGCCGAGATGATCGACTTCTACTATTGGCCGACGCCGAACGGTTGGAAGATCTCGATCATGCTGGAGGAATGCGGGCTCCCTTATCGCATGGTCCCCGTCAACATCGGGACGGGTGACCAGCACAGGCCGGAGTTCCTGGCGATCAGCCCGAACGGACGCATGCCGGCGATCGTCGACCACGATGCGCCGGGCGGCCGTTTATCGGTGTTCGAATCCGGTGCGATCCTGCTGCATCTCGCCGAGCGTGCGGGACGCTTTGCACCGATCGACCCGCGCGAGCGGACTTCACTCATGGAATGGCTGTTCTGGCAGGTCGGCAACCTCGGGCCGATGGCCGGGCAGCTCAGCCACTTCGTCAACTACGCGCAAGGCAATCACCCCTACTCCCACGACCGCTATGCGGGAGAATACCATCGCTGCCTGGAGGTGCTGGAACGGCGTCTCGAGGGGCGCGCCTACATTCTCGGCGAGTACTCGATCGCCGACATGGCGGCGTGGCCTTGGGTGCTGATCGCAAAGCCGCTCGGGCAAGGACTCGACGAGTTTCCTAACGTCGTGCGGTGGCGCAGGGCCGTGAAGGAGCGACCGGCGGTGCGGCGTGGCGTCGACCTCGGCAAGATCATGCGTCGGTCGGCATCCCCCACGGACGAGGAGCGTCGCATCCTCTTCAATCAGAAGGTGTGAGAGCCAGACGATGCGAAAACGCCCGCCGTGCGGGTGCGCGGCGGGCGTTGGTCGGCTCGAGCCGTGGTGGTCAGAACACCATCTTGCCGGCGGTGATCGCGAGGATCAGCACGACGACGGCGATCACGATGAAGACGAAGAACAGAATGCGCGCGATGCCGCTGGCGGCGGAAGACACGCCGGAAAAGCCGAGGCCGCCCGCGATGATCGAGATCACAAAGGCGATGAGCGCCCATTTCAGAAGAGACATGATAGGGTTCCGGCTGTGCGACGAAGTTGCATCGGGCAATGCGAGGCTTGGGTGTTCGTTCCTGTTTCCGGTCGTAGAGGCACCTCCGCCCGAACGCCAGCCTAACGCAGGCTGCGGCGCAGGATGAAGGCCAGCGCGGCATCGCCGTCGGGCTTGCGGTAATACGACTTGCGTTCGCCGACCCGCTCGAAGCCGAAGCGCTTGTAGAGCGCGAGCGCCGACGCGTTCTGCGCCTCGACCTCGAGAAACCAGGCTTTCGCGCCGGCCGCCTGCAGCTGCTCCATGTTGACCCGCATGAGCTTGCCGGCGATACCCTGCCCACGCTTCTTCGGCTTCACCGCGATGGTCAGGATCTCGGCCTCGTCGGCGGCGAGCCGGCTGAGGATGAAACCCTGCACCTCCCCCGCCTTGCCGAAGGCGCCGTCGGCATAGGTCGTGCTGGCGGCGAGCAGGGCCTCGAGGTCGTCGGCCGGCCAGGAATAGGTGAAACATTTGGCGTGGACCGCCGCCGCCTCTTCCGCGTGCTCGGCGCGGAGCCTGGCGAGGTTGGGTCCGAAGCTCTTCTCGAACAGGCCGAACATGGGCGTCAGGCCGGCTCCGTCGCGGCGACCGCGACCGGCGGGGCCGCCGGCTTGGCGTCTGGCGCCTTGAGATAAAGTGGGCGCGGCGGCGCGCTGCGCGGATCGGCGAGCAGGCCGAGGCGGGCGACGAAGGTGATGTCGGGCACGATGCGGTCGCCGACGATCTCGGCCGTCACGCCGCGCTGCCATGCCTCGATGGCGAGGATCGGCGCGCCGGAACCGGCGAGGCGCAGCGGCCCCTCGCCGATCTGGCCGATCGCCTCCTCCTTCGAGGCGAAGCGCGGCGGCACGAAGATCTGGCCGTCGGCATGGAAGGCGGCGAAATAGACGTGGCCGTGACGCGCATCGATCGCCACGACGACGGTGCCCTGTCCCTCGTCGAGGATCAGCGGCGCGGCGAGAGCCGCGAGCGTCGAGACGCCGACCGCCGGGATCGACCATGCCAGCGCAATGGCGCGCGCCGCCGCGATGCCGACGCGCAGGCCGGTGAACGAGCCCGGGCCGACGGTCACGGCGACGCGCTGCAGCGTGGAGAAACCGCCCTCGACGCGACCGATCACCCGTTCGATCAACGGGATCAACGCCTCCGCATGGCCCCGCTCCATGCCCAAGGTTTCCAACGCCTCGGCCCGCGTCGCGCCCTCGGTGAGCACGCAGGCCGAGACCGCCGGCAGCGCCGTATCGATCGCCAGAATCTTCATCGCCACGACAGTGACGCTTTTGCGGCCGCCGGGCAATCGGTTCTCCGGTCATCAGGCCCGCGACACCGTCGGCATCGTGGGGCGACGCTCTTCCCAAAACGGGGCCGGCTTCCTAGAACGAACCGCATGGGCCAACCTTCCGCCGACCTCGCCGACGCCATGTACAGCGCCGTGACCCGCCACATCGAGATCACGGTGCTGCCGGAGTTCCAGCCCGAGCGATCCGACGAGGAGCGCGGCACGTTCTTCTGGTCCTATACGGTCGAGATCGCCAACACCGGCGCGACCGAAGTCCAGCTGACCCACCGCCATTGGATCATCACCGACGCCGAGGGGCGCCGCGAGGAAGTCCGCGGCGCCGGCGTCGTCGGCGAGCAGCCGGTGCTGAAGCCCGGCGAGAGCTTCCGCTACACTTCGGGCTGCCCGCTGCCGACGCCGTCTGGATTCATGGCCGGCAGCTATCGCATGGTGGAGCAAGGCGGGGCGGCCTTCGAGGCCGAGATCCCGATGTTCCCGCTGGACCGGCCGCAGACCCGCCGCGTGCTGCATTGAGCGGCCTTGGGGGCGACCCGCGCTCGGCGACCCTCGAGCTTCTGGACGCGCTGATCGGCTTCGACACCGTCAGCGACAAGACCAACCTGCCGCTGATCGAGCGTGTCGAGGCCTATCTCCGCGCCGAGGGCATCGCGTTCACGCGCGTGCCCAACGGCGAAGGCGACAAGGCCGCGATCTTCGCCACGGTCGGCCCGCGGACGGATGGCGGCATCGTGCTGTCGGGCCACACCGACGTGGTGCCGGTCAAGGGCCAGCACTGGTCGAGCGATCCGTTCGTGATGCGCGAGGAGAGCGGCAAGGTCTTCGGCCGCGGCAGTTGCGACATGAAGGCGTTCGACGCGATCTGCCTCGCCATGCTGCCGGTGTTCCGCGACGCCGGGCTGAAGAAGCCGATCCACCTGCTGCTGTCCTACGACGAGGAGGTCGGCTGCCTCGGCTCGCTCGACACGATCGCGCGCTTCGGCGCCGATCTACCCCGGCCGGCTCTGTGCATCGTCGGCGAGCCGACCGAGATGAAGGTGGTCAATGCTCACAAGAGCATCGCCAGCTACGTGACCACCATCCATGGCAAGGAGGCGCATTCCTCGAACCCGGCGCTGGGCGCCAACGCGATCGAGGGCGCCTGCGCGATGGTGACCGAGCTGTACCGTCTGCAGGCGCGGCTCGAGGCCGAGGGCGATCCCTCCGGCCTGTTCGACCCCGGCTTCTCCACGGTGCACGTCGGCACCATCGAGGGCGGCCACGCCCGCAACATCCTCGCCCGGGAGTGCCGGTTCGGCTGGGAGTTCCGCGGGCTGCCGGGCGTCGACCCCCAGCGCGCCATCGACCACATCGAGGCCTATGCCACCGCGACCGTGCTGCCGCGGCTCACGCGGCACGTGCCGGAGGCCTCGATCGAGACGCGCCGGTCCGTCGAGGTGCCGGGCCTCGCGGCCGACGAAGGGTCGGCGGCGGAGGTGCTGGTCAAGCGGCTCGCTTGCACCAATGCGGTCGGCACCGCATCCTTCGCCACCGAGGCCGGGCAATTCCAGAGGAACGGCATCGCGACCGTCGTCTGCGGCCCAGGCTCGATCCACCAGGCGCACCAGCCCGACGAGTTCATCACGCTGGAACAGATCGACGCCGGGCTCGCGTTCATGCACCGGCTCGCGGCGGAGCTCGCCTGAGGCCGCCCCGCGATCATTGACCGATCGGCGAGGCTTTGCCACTAGGCAAGCTTGGCCGTTCGCCGACGTGCCTTGTTTTGCCCATGCGCGGATGAAACGGATCATGTCGACGGGTGGGGTTGGCAGAGACGAACGAGAGCGGATGCCGCAATCTTTCGACCGGGACGACGAGGCCTCGGCCGCGCTGAGGCTCGAGAACGAGGCGCTCCGCCGCAGCGAGGCCGAGGCTCGGCTGGCGATGGACCGCATGCAGTTCGTGCTCGACGGCTCGCGGGTCGGGACCTGGAAGCTGCACCTGCCCACCAAGCAGGTGCACATGTCGGCGACCTGCAAGGCGATCTACGGCTGGCCGCCCGAGGCGGAGTTCCGCCGCGAGGACCTGATCGCCGCGATCCACCCGGACGACCTGGCGTCCTACGAGTCGGCGGTGCGCGCCGCGCTGCACGGCACGGCCGAGCTCGAGACGACGTATCGCTTCACGCGTGCCGACGGCGCGTTGCGCTGGGCCGAGGTCCGCGGCCATGCCATCGACGACGTCGACGGCGAGCGCCTGCTACTGTCGGGCATCGTGATCGACGCGACCGACCGCAAGCGCGCCGAGGCCAGGGTGAGCGAGCAGGAGGCCCGCTACCGCGCGATCACCGATTCCATCGACCAGATGATCTGGTCGACGCAAGCCGACGGCTATCACGATTATTACAACCACCGCTGGTATGAATTCACCGGAATGTCGGTCGGCTCGACCGACGGCGAGGCATGGAACGGCATGTTCCATCCACAGGATCAGGAGCGCGCATGGCGGGTATGGCGTGACTGCCTCGAGAGCGGCCAGCCCTACCATATCGAATACCGGCTGAGGCATCGATCGGGCGAATACCGCTGGGTGCTCGGCCGCGCGCAGCCGGTGCGCGACGATTCCGACGCGATCGTGCGCTGGTTCGGCACTTGCACGGACATTCACGACTTCAAGATCGCCGACGAGCGCATCCGCGAACTGGAGGAGCGCTATCGCCTCGCGTCGCGCGCGAGCAACGACGCGATCTGGGACTGGGACCTCGTCGGCGGCACCCTGCGTTGGAGCGAGGGCCACCGCGAGCGCTTCGGGCTCGACATCTCGCACGTCACCTTCGAGACTTGGCACCGGAACGTGCACCCCGACGATTTCGAACGCGTGGAGCGCGCCCTCCATGTCGCGATCGAAAGCAAGGCGCAACGCTGGAGCGACGACTATCGCTTCCGCCGCGCCGACGGCAGCTACGCCGAAGTGTTCGACCGCGGCTTCATCGCCCGCGACGCCGACGGCAAGGCGATCCGCATGATCGGCGCCATGCAGGACCAGACCGAGCGCCGGCAGGCCGAAGCGGAGCTGCGCCGCCTCGCCGAGACCCTGGAGGAGCGCGTCGCCGAGCGCACCGAGGAACTCGCGGCCTCCAACAGCCAGCTCGTCGGCCAGATCGAGGAGCGCGAACGCGTCGCCGGCACGCTGCGCCAGATGCAGCGCCTGGAAGCCGTGGGCCAACTGACCAGCGGCGTGGCGCATGACTTCAACAACCTGCTCACCGTCATCATCGGCAACCTCGGCTTCGTGCAGCGCGGCATCAAGGGTCAGCCCAACGCCGAGAAGCTGGAGCGTCGGCTCGGTTTCATGGAAGTGGCCGCCGAACGCGGCGCCAAGCTGACGGCGCAACTGCTCGCCTTCTCGCGCCGGCAGCGCCTGGAGCCAAAGCCGCTCGACCTCAACGGCGCCGTCGCCAACCTGCGCGATCTGCTGCAGAGCACGATGGGCGGTTCGGTCCGCATCGAGACGGTGCTCTGCGAGCAGCTCTGGTCGGCGCTGGTCGACCCGACGCAGATCGAGCTGGTGATCCTCAACCTCGCGATCAACGCGCGCGACGCGATGCGGGTCGGCGGCAGCCTGTCCGTCGAGACCAGCAACGCCGTCGTGCGCGGCGCCCCGCGCCGGCCGGAGGAGCCGGAGCCGGGCGAATACGTCGTCGTCGCCGTCAGCGACACCGGTTTCGGCATGAGCGACGAGGTTCGCGCCAAGGCGTTCGAGCCCTTCTTCACCACCAAGGAGGTCGGCAAGGGCACTGGGCTCGGCCTCAGCCAGGTCCTCGGCTTCGCCAAGCAATCGAACGGCGGCGTGCGCATCGAGAGCCGGAGCGGCGAGGGCACGACCGTGAAGGTCTTCCTGCCGCGCGCGGGCGGCGAGGCGCGGCAGGAAAGCATGGCCTCGATCGTGTCCGTGGCCCCGCAGCGTCGCGACGGCATGGTGGTGCTGCTCGTCGACGACGACACCGCCGTGCGCGAGATCACCGCCGAACTGCTGCGCGAGGCCAAGTTCCACGTGATCGAGGCCGGCAGCGGCGGTGCCGGCCTCGAGGCGCTGGACCGCACCGAGACCGTCGACGTCCTGCTGGTCGATTTCGTCATGCCCGGCATGAACGGCGCGGAGGTCGCGCGCGAGGCGCAGTTACGGCGTCCGGGGCTGCCGACGCTGTTCGTCACCGGCTACGCCGACCTCGACGCGATCCGCTCCGTCGGCGAGGAGCGCATCGTCGCCAAGCCGTTCAAGCCGGAGCGGCTGTTCCAGGCCATCGAGCATGTGCTCGGCGCCGCGCGGGCGGCCGACAACGTCGTTCGGCTGCACGGCTGAGCCTACCGCTCGCGCGATGATCATCCGCCCGAAGCCCACCTTATGGGACGTGCTCTTCACGCTGAAGGGCTCGATCGCCCGCAACATCGCGCTGCGGCTGCTGGTCCTCACACTGATCGCCTGCCTCGTCACGGAATGGGCGGAGGCCCATCCCGCCGTCTTCGACAGGTTCGCGACGGCGCCGTTCACCCTCGTCGGCCTGTCGCTTTCGATCTTCATGAGCTTCCGCAACAACGCCTGCTACGACCGCTGGTGGGAGGGCCGCAAGCAATGGGGCCAGCTCATCGTCGAAGTGCGCTGCCTGCTGCGCGAGAGCCTCGCCTTTTCGTCCGATGCCGCGCGCGAGCCGATGCTGCGCGCGGTCTGCGGCTTCGCCCACGCGCTCGCCGCGCGGTTGCGCGACGGCGACGAGCGTGCCGCCGCCGCGCCCTGGATGCCGGCGGGCTTTCCCGCGGGGGCGGCACCAAACATCACCGATGCGGCGTTGTTCGAGGTCGGACGCTTGTGCCAGGATCTCGCCGCCCGCGGCGCCGTGTCGGAGTGGCGCTACACGATCCTCGAGGCGCGGCTCGTGGCGATGAGCGGCGTGCACACCGCCTGCGAGCGGATCCAGGGCGCGCCGCTGCCCTTCGCCTACACGCTGCTGCTGCACCGCACCGCCTATCTGTTCTGCTGCCTGTTGCCCTTCGGGCTGGCCGCACCGCTCGGCTGGGCTACGCCGCTCGCCACCGCGATCGTCGGCTACACGTTCTTCGGCCTCGACGCGCTCGGCGCGGAGCTCGAGGATCCGTTCGGCACAGAAGCCAACGACCTGCCGCTCGACGCGATGGTGCGGGTGATGGAACGCGAGATCCTCGCCGCGCTCGGCGAAACCGAGCTGCCGCCGCTTTTGCAGGCGGTGGATTTCGTGCTGCGGTAAGCCCAGCCGGTCGGGACGGCGCGCCTTCACCGCGACACCGGCGATTTCGGCTTGGCTTGGACGGTACGGTGAACCATCATCATACCGTCCACGGGCGGATTCCACCGATGAGAACGACGGCCATCCACCTGCTGCTCGTGCTCGCCGCGTCACCCGCCGCGGCTCAGGACCCCCAGCAAACGCCGCACGACCGCCTGCTGCGCGGTCCCTACATCGCCCCGGGCGGCGCCACCGTCGACAAGCCGGGTGAGCCGCAAGGCAGCGCGCCGACCTCGCTCGACCGCAGCATCCAAAGGGACAACGACAAGATCGACGGCAGCCTCTGCAAAGGGTGTTGAGCCTGCCTCGATGCGAGCGCGGGACTCGATCCGACGGCTCGTCTCAGGCCGGCAAGCCCTCGCTGGCGAGCGCTTCCGGGATCGCGTCGCGTAGCTGCGAATAGCCGCGCGTCGCGTGCGGCCAGAAGACGGAGTCCCAGCCACGGCGCGGCCGCACCAGCGTGAGGCCGGCCTCGGCCAATTCCCCCGCGAGCCCGTCGAGCCGGGTCGCGGTGTGGCCGACCGGCGCGTGGGGCGTCACCACGAGGCGCGTGCCGGCGGCCTCCGCCGCGGCGAGGATCGGCACGGCGGCGAGGTCGTCGGCCCGCGCGACATGGGCGCCCGCCTCGTGCAGGCGCGCCGCGGCATCGTCGAGCGCGCCGCGAGCGAAGGCGGCGGCCGGCGCGCCACGCGCGCCGTGCTGGTCGACCTCGACGCCGCCGGCGACGATCGCATGGGCGAAGCGCCGCCTAAGCCAGTCCGGCGTGAGATCCTCGTCGGTGACGAGCAGCAGTGCCTCGCCGTCGGGTACGGCCGGCGCCTCGGCGAGCGGGCGCACCTTGGCCACGGCGTCCTCGTGCAGCGCCTCGGCGCGGGTCGCCAGCCCTTGGGGCTCGAAGCGGCCGTCGGTGTAGCGCGCGATGTTCCCCGCCGTGGCGAGATAGGTCTTGCCCTTGGTCTGCAGGCCGGCGGTCCAGCGCCACGAGAGCGTGTTGGAAGCGGGATCCGCGTCGACGAGGTGGCGCAGGAAGAAGTCGGCGCCGAGCTGCCACGGCAGGCGCAGCGTGAAGATCCAGATCGAGGAAAACCACATGCGGGTATGGTTGTGCATCCAACCGGTCTCGACGAGCTCGCGCGCCCAGTCGTCGAAGCCCTCGATGCCGGTCGCGCCGGCCTCGGCCTGCGCCAGCGCCTTGGCCGCCCCCGAGCCGAGGTTGTCACGCGCGATATCACGCTCCTGCAGGAAACGAGTCCAGACTTCGGGTCGCGCCTCGAGCCAGCCCTTCCAATAGGTGCGCCAGCACACCTCCTGGATGAACTTCTCTGCCCGCTTCGGCCCCTCCGCCCCTAGCACGGCGGCAACCACCTCGCGCTCCGACACCATGCGACGCCGCACGTAGGGCGACAGCACCGACGTGTCCCCACGCCGCTCCGGCCCGGGATCGGCGTTGCGATGCGACGCGTAGCGCCAGCCGGCGCGCGGCAGGAAGGCCTTGAGCCGCGCCAGCGCCTCGGCGCGGGTGGGGGTGAAGTGAGTTTGGGAGGGGGTGTGGGCCATGCCGCGGCTTGTGGCGGGCGACGGCGGCGGGGGCGAGAGGGCGAATGGTAGCGGGCGTACCTAGCGGCCGAAGGCGCGCAACGCTTTGGCGCTGGCGGCGATGTCGAACGCGGCTTGCACGTGCTTGGGATTGCCGACGTCGAGCATATCGGTCGTCGAGGCCATCAACAGGTCGCCATCGGGGCGGGTTTCGACGATTGCGGTCGGCGGTGGGGCAACCAGATGCACGAAGCGCGGCGCTACGTAGGAGAGCCAAGCTGGTGTGAGATGGGTGGCGCCGTGCTCATAGTTCGGGGCGAGACGATTGAGATCATTCCTCGTAACGAGACCGCAATCGGCCTCGAAAACCTTGACGAGAACGAGGAGCATGGCGCGCAATGATCGAAAGTCGAAGATTTCAGGGTCAGGTACCATTCCGTAATCCGTATGGATACGCGCAACTCTTCCAACATAGACCACCTCGCTCCCCACCAAGGCGTCAACAGTGATGTTACTAGAGCACCACTCGTGCCGAATAGTATTCTTTGCTCCAAGATTATAACCTGCGACTGGCCGTCCCATTTCGGATTTTTTGTTTGCAGCGGCTTTAACAATTCTCTCCTCGATCACGTCGACAGGAGCCGGTAGCGGAATAATCGACATCAAGTCTATACGATCCCACCAATCGCGGAATGCCGGATGAATTTTTGCCAAGTCCGGGAACAGGTTGAGCCACCGAAGCGCGATCTGCCGAGGGCTTTCCCGCCTCGGGCCCCAAACGGTTATGATGTTCAACCAGGAGTGAGAATCAAACCCCGGCCATGGCTCATCGTCAGTGTCGGGGCGCCATGTATCCGATGGTGATGTCATGGTTCCTGCCTATGGTGTCTCTCACGATGTCGGCCGCGAGCTTGCTGCCGAAATACCACTTAATGCGACGGCCTGTTCCCGCAGCGGCCGCCATTTGCCTGTCTGCTATACTCTGGAATTTTGCAAGCACGCTGGGTCGAAGTTTATCATTCAAAAATAGAAACCCAAAACGAGCACTCTTCGCATCGGCAAAATCTCCTTGTTGCATATCGCCATCAACTAGATCTCCGTGAGACCGGAAGCAGTCGTCGAAGAAGTAGCTATCGCCTGTCTGCGGATTTGAGAAATAAACGGCAAGCCCTCTCTTGATTGGACCCGTAGGATTGACCCGCGCGTGGACGTCATCCTCATAGTTCTTGGCGTCGTCCGACGACCCATGCGGCGTATCCTTTTGCGGTGCGGGGCATAGTTTCGGCTCATCATCGTTGATGGCCGCCTTCGGCTTCGTTCCTTCGTCTTCTTGCGCCTCGTGCGCATCCTGCAGCACGTCGGTCACGGCATCAAGTGCGAGGAAAAGCTGGCCGCCGAGATTACGCCCGATCTCCTGGCCCGACCGCACATCGACGAAGACGCCCCCGAGATTCCTGGCTGTAACGGTGACGTCCCGCCCAGCTGTTAATGTCTTTAGCGTCAGCAGCCCGGCAGGACCGTCACTCTTGAAGGCGATGTCCGGCGCATCCGGTAAGGTGCCTTCCGTCACGCCGCCGCTGTTGGGCGTCGGAATGAAAAGGGCGCCCAGCACGGCCGTCGGGACACTGAACCGAGCGGCGAAGCGCGTCAGCGCTCCTACGATTTCGGGGCTGGCACCTCGCAGGAAGCCTTGGCTCGCCGAAAGGGCTACCACACGTGCTTCCGCGCTGCTTGCCGAACCCCATTGTCCGCTCGCGCGGCCGTTACCCGCCGGGACCCGCGGCTGGTTTGGATCAAACTTTCTTATCGCGTGTAGGGTATCGGCGTTTAAGCCGACGCTTTTCATCAGATCGCTCGGGGCCATGCCGCCATCGAGCAGGCCGACGGCGGCAGCGAGCCGTTCGGCATCGGCCGATGTTCGGATTGCCGGCAGACGAGAGAAGACCAGCCGCAAATTCGCGAGTGCCAAGTCTCCATCGCGGAGGTAGGCAGCGGCTCCGACAAGGTCGAGCAAAAGTTCGGCCGAAAGCGTCTCGTTCGTCAAAACGGAAAGCGACGCCAGACAGCGTTCGCCGTCTTCGGCGATGGCCATTCTGCTATCGATCCGTCGCATCAGGATCGTGTCGCCTCCTATCGAGAATCCCATCTCGGTGAGCGTCAATGCATTCGTCACAGCTCTGGAAGGGCGTTGGGTCGAAGCCGCCATGATCACCTCCACCAATGACGGTGAAAATACCTATGCCTTCGAGACCTTCAAGCAGATTGCACGCCCTCTCCGCACGAGCCCTAGTGATAAGACAAATCGCACTCGGCAGCCTGTCTCACCCCTCCTGCGCCGCCAGCAGCGCGGCCTGATGCTCGGTCGTCAGCGCGTCGATCACCTCGTCGAGCGCCTCGCCGGTGATCACCTTGTCGAGCTTGTAGAGCGTCAGGTTGATGCGGTGGTCGGTCAGGCGGCCTTGCGGGAAATTGTAGGTGCGGATGCGCTCGGAGCGGTCGCCACTGCCCACCTGCGATTTGCGATCGGCGGAGCGCTCCGCGTCGAGCTTCTGACGCTCCATGTCGTAGAGCCGGGCGCGCAGCAGGGCCATGGCGCGGGCCCGGTTCTTGTGCTGCGAGCGCTCCTCCTGCACGAAGATGATGACGCCGCTGGGCACGTGGGTGATGCGGATCGCCGATTCCGTCTTGTTGACGTGCTGGCCGCCCGACCCTTGCGCGCGCATGGTGTCGATCTTCAGGTCCGCCTCGTTGATGTCGACGTCGACCTCCTCGGCCTGCGGCAGCACGGCGACGGTGGCGGCCGAGGTGTGGATGCGCCCCTGCGTCTCGGTGTCGGGCACGCGCTGGACTCGGTGGACTCCGGACTCGAATTTCAGCTTGGCGAAGACGCCGGCGCCCTCGACCTCGGCGATGATCTCCTTGTAGCCGCCGGCCGCGCCTTCGCTGGCCGACATGATCTCGACCTTCCAGCGCCGGTCCTCGGCGTAGCGCAGGTACATGCGGAAGAGGTCGCCGGCGAAGAGCGCCGCCTCGTCGCCGCCGGTGCCGGCGCGGATCTCGAGAATGGCCGACTTCTCGTCCGCCGCGTCCTTGGGCAGCAGCGCGAGCTGCAGCGTGCGGGCCAGCGCTTCGACGCGCGTCTCGCCGGCCTTGCGCTCCTCGTCGGCGAGGTCGCGCATTTCGGCGTCGAGCCCGGGATCATCGAGCATGGCGACGAGGCCGCCCAGTTCCTCGGCCTCGCGGCGATACTCGCGGATAGCCGACGTGACGTCCGCCAGCCCGGCCAGCTCGCGCGACAAGGCGACGAAGGTCGTGGCATCGGGATTGGCCGCGAGCCGGCCGTTGATCTCGTCGTGCCGACGCAGGATCAGGTTCAGCTTGTCTTGGGGAAGGTCCATCGACTCAGTAGACGCCACCCGCGAAGAGACGCAAGGCGAAGACCGTCTCGTCGCGCTCGACCTCGGCCAGGGCCTCGTCGACCAGCGGCTTGGCCCAGGCGAGATCGTCGACATCCATCCAACGGTGGGCGATGGCGTCGTCGAGCAGGCGGCGCGCCGCCTCCTCCACGCTGGCATATTCGCCCTGCGCGACATGGGCGTCGATCCAGGCCTGCTGTTCGGGGGTCAGCGTGATCGTCATGCGCGCATCCTAGTCCAGGTCGGCCCGCTCCGGAAGCGCGCCACCGCCGGTGCGATCAGGCGCGGCGGTGCGGTGCGGCATAGCGGAAGGTCGCCGCATGCGTGCCGCTCCCGCCCGGCGCCAGATGCCGCATCGAGGGTTTGGCGGCGATTTCGCCCGAGGCGTCGACGAAGTCGCCGTGGCCGGTCCAGGGCTCGATGCACAGGAAGCGGCCGGGCGCTCGCGACCACAGCGCGATGTGGCGGAAATCCTCCAGCGTCACGTCGATCGCCGCACCCGACGACGCATGGCCGAAGCGCAGGCTGCGGCTCCGCACGTCGAGGAAGCACAGCGCCTCGCGCGCCATCAGCGCCGGCGAGAGCGCGAGGCGGCGGCCATCGAGCGGCACCTTGCGGGTGTGGCGGGTGAGCAGACCGTCCGACGAGATCACCGGCACGGCGGCGGCCTCGCGCTCGCCGAAGGTGATGGCGTAATCCTCCGCGTCGCCGCCCGCGAAAGGCCAGCGGAAGCCCGGATGCAGGCCGCAGGCGTAAGGCATCGGCGCGGCGCCGCTGTTGCGCACGGTCAGCCTCGTGGTGAGCGCCGGCCCGTCGAGGGCATGCTCGACCTCCAGCTCCCAGTCGAAAGGATAGAGCGCTCGGGTCTGTGCGTTCGACGCCGCGACGAGACGGACGTGGCCGGGCCATTGCTCGGCGACGGAGAAATCGAGATGGCGCGCGAAACCGTGCAGCCCGAGCGGATAGGCGCGACCCTCGACCGTAACCTGCGCTCCGCGCGTCCAGCCGACGACCGGAAACAGGATCGGCGCCGTGTCGGGCCACGCGGCGGGATCGGGGTCCCAGATCAGCGGCTCCGTGCCGACCTGCCAGGCGCGCAGCTCGGCGCCGCGACAGGCTATCGTCGCGCCGGCTTCGCCGGAGGACAGGGTGACGTAAGCATTCATCGACTGGGGACGGCGGCGCATGTGCCGGCAAAGACGCGGTAGAAGAAGCCGGCCGCGGCACCGGCGAGGATATCGACGACGAAGCCGTGCGCGGGCGGGAACCCCAGGGCCAGCATGAGCGCGGCAGCCGCGACGGCTGCCGCCACGCCGCCGGCCAGCGCATAGGCCAGGTGGCCGGTCTGGCCCATGCGCCGGAGCGCGCCGTGCGCCAGGAGAAGGCTCGTGGCGGCGGAGCGGCCGCCGCCGAGCACCGCGAGGAGGATCAGCGCCGGCGCCAGCAAGCGGATCCCGGGTGTGTCGGGCATCGCCTCCGTGACCCCGCGCAGGGCCGCGATCTTCGCCGTCGCGTCGAGCCCGGCGAGGCCGCACGCCACCACGATCCCGGCGAGGATCGCGGCGCGCAGCGAACGCGGCACCTCGACGGCGCCGACGGGACCAGCGGTCTCGACCTCGGCGCGCGCGGCGGCGAAGAAGGCGTCATGCGGACCCGTGGCCAAATGTGGACTCGTGGCCAAGTCGGTGCGCGATGCGGCGGGAGGCGACTCGCCGCGAGCGGACACGACGCGGTTGCGCTTGCCGAAGGGTTGGGCGGGGCGGCCGTGCATCGCGCCATTGTCCAAGACCCGCGTGAACGTTTCGTTGAGGCGAACGCGTCCGAAGAGTTAGCGCGGCGGCGCGTAGACGCGCACCGCACGCTTGCGCTGGGTGAAGATCGCCGGCGTCTGCGTCACCAGCTCGCCGTCGGCATTCACCGGGCGGGGCCTGCGGGTGATGACCTCGAACGTGCCGGAGCGCGCCGTGCGCACTTCGCGCACCGAGCCGTGGGCACCGGATTGGAACGAGGGGATCATCAGCGCCATGCGCCACACCTCGGCGAACTCCAGCGAATAGAGGTCGAGAAAGCCGTCGTCGATGCGCGCGTCGGTCGCCACCACGTTGCCGCCGCCGTAGAAGCGGCCGTTGCCCACGGCGATCTGCATGGTGCGGACGGTCGCCGTCTCGCGGAGTTCGCCTTCGCCGGCGAGAATGATGGCGTGGAACGGTCGCGCCTCCATCGTCAGCTTGGCGGCGCTGATGGCGTAGCTCAGCCGGCCGTAGCGGCGCTTGCGCTCGGTGGTGATGGCCTTGGCGAGATCGGCGGCCAGCCCGACGCTGGCCACGTTGAAGAACAGGTGGCCGTTGACGTCGCCGGCATCCACCCTCTGGCTGTGGCCGGCGCCGATCACGCGCGCCGCGCCGGCGAGATCCAGCGGGATGCCGATGGAGCGGGCAAAATCGTTCGCGGTGCCGAGCGGCAGCACGCCGAGCGGCAACCCGGTGTCGACGAGGGCGCGGGCGGCCGCGTTGATGGTGCCGTCGCCGCCGCCCACCACGACGCAATCGACCGTCTTGCGATGGGCCAGGATGCACGGGCCGATGTCCGCCCCGGCGACGCAGTCGGCTTCGACCAGCTCGAGGCCGGCGGCGCGGAAGACCTCCGCCGCATCACCGATCCCGTCGCGACCTCTGCGACTTCTCGTGTTCACGACGAGCAGCGCGCGCCGCTTGCGTCGGTCGTGGCTTGGCGTGTCGAGCTTCATCGCCCCGATCAATCGCCCTCCGATGGCTTTTTCCAGCCGGTCGTTTGGTGTGGTGCGGCGTAAAACGGTCGTGTACGTATCGAAGAATTGACGACCGGCGACACCCTTCGACGACGATCGGAGCTGCTTCGTGACTCATGCCAACGATTTGCGCACTCGTAACATTCTTCTCGTCTTTCCCCGCTACGTCCCCTCGTTCGGCACATTCGAACACGCCTACCACCTCGCCGGCAGCAAGGCGTTCATGCCGCCGCAGGGCCTCCTCACCATCGCCGCCTACCTCCCGGCACACTGGCACGTCCGCTTCTTCGACGAGAACATGGGCGCGGCCGCGCCGGAGGATTTCGCCTGGGCCGACGCGGTGTTCGCCTCGGGCATGCACATCCAGCGGCGCGAGCTGAACGGCATCTGCGCGCGAGCGCACGCGGCCGGCAAGCTCGCCGTGCTCGGCGGCCCCTCGGTGTCGGCCTGCCCGGACTATTACCCCGACTTCGACGTGCTGCATTGCGGCGAGCTCGGCGACGCCACCGACGCGCTGGTCGCGCTGCTCGGCGACAGCGTCGCGCGCCCGCCGCGCCAGCTCGTGCTCACCACCAAGCGCCGACGCGAGCTGTCGGAGTTCCCGATGCCGGCCTACGAGTTGGCGTCCATCAAGGACTACATGCTGGGCTCGATCCAGTTCTCGAGCGGCTGCCCGTTCAAGTGCGAGTTCTGCGACATCCCCGGCCTCTACGGCCGGGTGCCGCGGCTGAAGACGCCCGAGCGCATCTGCGCCGAACTGGACAAGCTGGTCGAGCAGGGCATGAGCGGCGTCATCTATTTCGTCGACGACAATTTCATCGGCAATCGCAAGGCGGCCAAGGACCTGTTGCCGCATCTCGTCGCCTGGCAGAAACGCAACGGCTACCCCGTCCCGCTGGCCTGCGAGGCGACGCTCAACATCGCGCGCTCGCCCGACATTCTCGCGATGATGCGCGACGCGGGGTTCGACAACATCTTCTGCGGGATCGAATCACCCGACAGCGACGCGCTGCTGCAGATCGACAAGAGCCAGAACATGGTCATGCCGATCCTCGACGCCGTGAAGATCATCAACGATCACGGCATGTCGATCGTGTCGGGCATCATCCTCGGCTTCGATTCCGATACGCCCGACGCCGACGACAAGCTGCTGCGCTTCATCGATGCCTCGAAGATCCCGATGCTGACGATCAACATGCTGCAAGCCTTGCCCAAGACGCCGCTGTGGGACCGGCTGCAGAAAGCGGGTCGCATCGTCGAGGATTCCGAGCGCGAATCCAACGTGCACTTCCTGCTGCCCTATGACGACGTCGTCGCGATGTGGCGCCGCAGCATGTCCGAGGCCTACCGGCCGGAAGCGCTGTTCGACCGCTACCGCCACCAGCTCGCCCACGTCTGGTCCAAACGGGGCAAGAAGCCGTTGTCGCCCCAGCGCCTGAAGCTGCTGCCCAAGGGCCTGGCGGTGCTAGGCCGGCTGCTGTGGCACGTCGGCGTGAAAGGCGAAGGTGGCTATCGCGGCCCATTCTGGCGCTTCGCCCTGCCCCTCCTGGCCCGCGGCCGGATCGAACCACTGTTGCACTACGGCCTGATGGGCCACCATCTCATCGTCTTCGCTGCCGACGCCACCGCGGGCAAGCTGAACGCCTCGCACTATTCGGTGAACCTTCGCGATGAGTCGATGGTGATGGAGGCGGCGGAATAGACGAAGCTTCATGAGCCGCTCGATGCGCAGACGCGCGCTCGTCACGGTGACGTGAGCAGTTCGCGCAATCCTCGGCTCGTTGCGAACGGGCATCCCGTCGAGATCGCCACGCGCCGAGATCAATCCCTCTGGTCGGGTCCATTCTCGCCAAGAAATCACGGCGATCGCCCTCGCAAGTCCCCCCGGCGCAGCTCTCGATCTTCCTCGCCTAGCCTCGCTCCACGCCTCAGGTTATGGTCCGCCAAGTGGAATGCCGGCTTGAGGCCGGCTCAGTGAAACGGGGCCGGTCTCGGGCATGACGCAAGGCATCGATCTAAAGCCGCGCCGCATCCTCTGCGTCTTCCCGCACTACGAACCCTCGTTCGGCACGTTCGAGCACGCCTATCACCTGACGGACAACACCAAGGCGTTCATGCCTCCGCAGGGGCTGTTGACGATCGCCGCCTACCTGCCGCCGCACTGGGAGGCGCGCTTCGTCGACGAGAACATGGCCCGCGCCACGGACGACGATTTCGCCTGGGCCGACGCGGTGTTCGTCTCGGGCATGCACATCCAGCGCCGGCAGATCGACGACATCAATCGCCGCGCCCACGCACATGACAGGATCACCGTGCTAGGCGGCCCCTCGGTCTCGGCCTGCCCGGAGAACTATCCCGCCTTCGACGTGCTGCATTGCGGCGAGCTGGGCGATGCCACCGACGCCATCATCGCCTTGCTCGGCGACAGCGTCGAGCGCCCGGCGAAGCAGCTCGTGATGAAGACCAAGCTGCGCCGCGAGCTGTCGCAATTCCCGATGCCGGCCTACGAGTTGGCGCGGATCCCCAACTACATGCTCGGCACGATCCAGTTTTCTTCCGGCTGCCCGTACAAATGTGAGTTCTGCGACATCCCCGGTCTCTACGGCCGGGTGCCGCGGCTGAAGACCCCGGAGCAGATCTGCGCCGAGCTGGACAAGCTGCTGGCTCAGGGCGTCACCGGCTCGATCTACTTCGTCGACGACAACATCATCGGCAACCGCAAGGCCATCAAGGAGCTGCTGCCCCACCTCATCGACTGGCAGAAGCGCAACGGCTACGCCGTGGCCTTCGCCTGCGAGGCGACGCTCAACATCGCGCGCTCGCCCGACGTGCTGGCGATGATGCGCGAGGCCGCCTTCGATGCGGTGTTCTGCGGGATCGAGACGCCCGAACCGGACGCGCTGATCCAGATCGACAAGGGCCACAACATGGTCATGCCGATCCTCGACGCGGTCAAGATCATCAATTCGCACGGCATCCAGGTGGTGTCCGGCATCATCCTCGGCCTCGACTCGGACACGGCGGAAAGCGGCACCAAGGTGCTGGACTTCGTCGAGAAGTCGGGCATCCCGATGCTGACGATCAACCTGCTCCAGGCGCTGCCGCAGACGCCGCTATGGGACCGGCTCGCGAAGGCCGGCCGCATCGACGAACGCGACGACCGCGAATCCAACGTCCACTTCATGATGCCCTACGACGACGTGCTCGGCATGTGGCGCGAGTGCATGGACAAGGCCTATCAGCCCGAGGTGCTGTTCGCGCGCTATCGCCACCAGCTCGCGGCGACATGGCCGCATCGCATCCCAAAGCCGAATTCGCCGCAGCGCACCAACAAGCGGATGATCAGGAAGGGACTGACGATCCTGGCCAAGCTCCTATGGTACGTCGGCATCAAGGGTGACGGCGGCTATCGCGGCACGTTCTGGCGCTTCGCCCTGCCGCTGCTCGTCAAAGGCAAGGTCGAGGCGCTCCTGAATTATTGTCTGCCCGCCCACCACCTCATCATGTTCGCGCGCGAGGCTTGTGCCGGTCGCGGCAACGCCTCGCATTATTCGGCCAAGCTGCGCGAGCCGGTCATCATGGAGGCGGCGGAGTAACGCCGCTTTGTGCATCGGACGCGAAAACGGCCAGCTTCCAGCCGGCTGCCGCCACAAAGCTGGAAGAGCTTGCGCTTGTCACAAAAAAGCTTTGTCGTGACATAATGGCAGCGTGCCGCAACGTAAGACTATATGATGATTGACGTGGTTGATTCGCTCACAGGTGATTCGTCGTGTCGCGTCGGCTCCTCCAGGGTGATCGCTCGGAGCACAATGCCATGACGACCGGTCTGCTCGAGGCTCAGCATCCTGTCGATATTTCGTCCGAGAGCCTCGGGCGCACCCTTCATCTCGCACGCCGTGCCCTACGCGCAGTCGATGCTTTCGTGCTCGCCCCCAGCCTCTCCGATGTCGCATCGGGCCTCGCGCCCGGCGCGATCCTCGAGGCGATCGTCGCGCCGTCCGAAAAACCCGTTGCCCGGCTCGTGGCCCGCGGCGAGCCGGACCGGCTCTGGTCGGAGGACGACGAAGCGATGATCCGCGATCTTGCTGCGGGATTGGCTGAGGAAATCCGATTGACGGGACTCGTCAGGCATTTGGAAGCCGGCCATGTCGACGTTGTGGCGTCCGCTCTCCGCCAGGCTGTCGACAGCCCGACGGAAACGACCCTCGCCGAGCCCGGCGCCGCGATCACGGATCGCGATCTCGACGGCGCTGCCCATGAGGACGATATTCAATCCGTCGGGTTGCGAATCCTGCTTGCCGACGATCTCGACCTCAACCGCAAGCTCATCTGCGACATGCTCTCGCTCGACGGCTACGTCGTCGACAGCGTCGCTGACGGCGCGGCCGCGGTGGAGGCGGCGAAGGCGAAGACCTACGATCTCATCCTCATGGACATGATCATGCCGGGCATGGACGGCATGGACGCGACGCGCGCGATCCGCGCCCTGCCCGCTCCGGCTTGCAACGTGCCGATCGTGGCACTGACCGCTCATTCGTTTCGCGAACAACTCGACAATTGCTTGCACGCCGGTATGAACGCCACCCTCACGAAGCCGATGTCCTTCGACGCTCTGTCCAGCGCGGTCGCGACCTGGGCCCGCGGCCGGCAAGCGGCCTAGCCTCTTCCGGCGTTCATCCGACCAGATAGGACAGCAACGAGCGCAGCGCCGCCGGCTTGATCGGCTTGTGCACGAGGCTGCACCCCGCGGCGGCCACCTGCACCTGTACCTCGTCGCCGTGATCGGCCGTCACCACCACGGCGGGGATGGCGCGAGCAGCCATGGCGCGCACCGCGGCGACGACCTCGGTGCCGACGAGGCCCGGCTCCAGGTGGTAATCGGCCACGATCAAGTCGAGGGGCGCGATCTCCTCGAGGCCGGCGATGATCGCGCGTGGATCGGCCACGGCCAGCACGGCCATGCCCCAGCCTTCGAGCAGACGCGCGGTGGCCTCGAGCGTCGGCGCATCGTTCTCCACCACCAGCGCGCGCGCACCGGCGAACGAAGCCGGGATCGGCATCGCTCGCACCGGCTGCGGCGGCAGGTGACGGCAGAGCGGAAGATCGAGCCGAAACCACGAGCCCCGTGCGACGCGGGAGGTGAAGGCGAGCTCGTGGCCGAGCGTGGAGACCAAGCGGCGCACGATGGCGAGACCCAGGCCCAGGCCGCTCTCGGTGTCGCCGGCACTGCGTCCCCGGAAGAACTCCTCGAAGACGAGTTCGCGCTCGGCGGGAGCGATGCCGCTGCCGGTATCGACCACATCGAGGCGGCAGCGCCCGTTTCGTCGACGAGCCGCGATCAGCACGCCGCCGCGATCGGTATACCGCACGGCGTTGCTGACGAGGTTGCCGATGACGCGCTTCAGCAGCTTGGCGTCGCTCTCCACCGCGAGATCGGCCGCGCAGCGGACCGTCAAGCGCAAGCCCTTGCTCTCGGCCTGGGTCCGAAAGCCGGCCTCGATCTCGACCAGCAGGTCGCGCAAGCGGACAGGACCGCGATGCGGATGGACGACGCCGGCATCGAGCTTGGAGATGTCGAGCAGCGTCTTGATCAGATCTTCGATCGTCTCCAGACCGCGCTCGACCCGCCGCACCGCCGTCGCCGCCGCGGAATCGAGGGGCATGTCGACCAGCGTCGACACCGACAGGCGCGCGGCGTTGAGCGGCTGCAGCAGGTCGTGGCTGGCGGCGGCGAGGAAGCGCGTCTTGGAGCGGTTGGCCTGCTCGGCCTCGTTCTTGGCCGCCTCGAAAGCCTGGTTGGAGCGCTCGAGCCGGTGCATCAGCCCGGTCAGCTCCTCGGTGCGGCTACGCACCCGCCCGTCCAGCATGATCGCCGTCTGGAACAGCGAATAGGCGCCCTCGTGCTGGTCGGTCACCCGCTCGACGTGGGTCATCAGCGACGCGTTGATGCGCTCCAGCTTCGCGATGCGCCGGCGCAGCTCGTCCTCGATCGAGCTGCCGCTCTCGACGAGGCTCATGCGCGGCGCGGCGCGCCGATGGCGATGCCGGTAAAGGTCTGGTTCAAATGCATCGACCGATACTGTTCGCCGTAGGTCTCGAAGCCGACCACGTTGTATCGGCGGTAGAGGTCGGAAACCTGATGGCGCACCTGGCGCGACTCCGCCTCGAGGCGCCGCAACACGCAGTCGAACCCGATGACGAGGTCGAGCCCCTCGAAGCCGCGCTCGACGCGAGCGAGCTCGTCGCGGGTCGCCTGGACCAGGTCGCGCGGCTCGGCCAACGTCAGCACCACGCCTTCGTCGATGGCGCAGAAGAAGGACAAAGAGCCGTCCTCGTTGAGCCGGCGGATCGAACGGCAGAAATACTCGCCGCCGATCTTCACCACCAGCGGGTGCGCGGCGAAGCTCATCGGCGTCAGCTCGCCTGGGTTCAGGCCGACGGAGAGCGCGTATTCGACAGCAGCCGGTTCGGCGTTGAATTCGTGCACCGTGCGCGTCTCGGCATCCGACTTGGTCACCACCAGGCGCGTGCTCGTCGGGTCGAAGTTGTCACTCTTGAAGAGCTGGGTCGGGAAGTCGGTCTCGACCAGCAGGATGACGGCGCCGTTGCGGACCACGTCGCCCCCGTGAAGGAGCGCGGTCTGCCGGAAATGCAGGTCGTCGCCGGCCGAGCCGCCGACCAGCGGGATGCCGTCGAGCGCCCAGGCCACGGTCGAAACCACCGTCTCCTCGACGTTGGCCAGCCCGTCGATGAGCGAGATCGCGAAGCGCTGGGAGCGCAGCGGATCGCCGTCGGCCTCGTCGAGCCGGCGACGCAACGCGCGGATCGCCGCCTCGGCCCGCTCGACGTCGAGGCTCGAGATGTTGGGCAGGCAGGTCGAGGCGATGCGGAAGCCCTCGCGCGGGAAGGCGACGAGGACGAGGCCGTGCTCGAGAGCGCCCGCCGGGCAGATTCCACCGGCATTCGAACAACCCGCGACGGAGATGCCGGGCAAGGCGCGAAGGAGCGCGGCGTTCAGCGCCTCGACGTCGTAAGCCGCCGAGAAGAAGGCGAGGACCTGCCCGATCTTGTCGCGCTCGAGCGCATGGGTCGCCGCGAGCACCGCGGTTTCCGCGTCCTCGGCCTCCGACCACGCGGTCTGTACGCCGCACGTATGATTGCGCGCCGCCTGTTGCTGCAGCACCTGCCGACCTCCCCGGGACGCGTCCCGCTCTTCCGGCGGATCACGCGAGGCCCAGACTATGACGCGAGCTTCGCTTTTCTGGCAAGATGGACGGGTGGACGCGAGCGGACGACGAGATGCGATCGCCGCTATGCGCTTATCATCAGCTCCGCACCGCTCTTGTCGAAACACCGCGCCGCCGTGCCGGCGCGCGCGGCCAGCAGCCGCCGTCCTTCCTCAGCATTCAGCGTGAACAGCGCCGTGGACAGTCCATCGGCCTCCAGGCCGGACGCCGCCTCCACCGTGATCGACGACCAATCCGGCGGCGAGGTGCCGGTGCGAGGATCGAAGATGTGGTGGTCGCGAAAGTCCGGCGAAAAGAACGTCATGTAATCGCCCGAGGTCGCGGCGAAGCGGCGGAACGGGTCGAGCGTGAAGGCGAGGCTTGCGGTGTCGCGCGGCGCGACCACGCCGAGGCGCCACTCGCGCCCCTCCGGATGCCGGCCGCGAGCGCCGAACTCACCGGTATCGACGAAGGCGTGGGCGATGCCGTGCGCCGCCAATTCGGCCATGACGACGTCGGCAGCGTAGCCCTGGTTGATGCTGTTCAGGGTGACGGCCATGCCAGGCCGCTCCAAGCGCACCTCGCCCGGCGTCATTAGGACGGCGCGCCAGTCCACCTTCGCCACGGCCTCCCGCAACGCCGGCGGGGAAGGCCGCTCGCCGCGCGCGTGCTGCTCGGCCCAGAGGTCCCACAGCGGCTGCACGGTGCAATCGAAGCGGCCGGCGGTCTCGCGCGACAGCGCGGCGGCGTAGGTCAGCAGAACGACGAGGTGCGGAGAAGGATTCGCGAGCCGGCCATCGCGATTGAGCCGGCCGAGGTCGCCTTGCGCCTTGTAGACGCTGGTGGCGTGCTCGACGCGACGCAGCGCAGCCATGCCGGCCCCGAGCGCGACGTCGAGCGCGCGGGCATTCGGGCCGGCAACGGTGAGCGCGATCGTCGTGTTGAAGGCGAGGTCCGCCCGGGTTCTGGTCGCCAGACCCTGCGCGCGAGCAAGGCTGCCGAAGGCGCGTGCGCCGGCGAGCGCCGCGAAGGCACCGGCTGCGCCGATCATCGCCTTGCGCCGGGTGGCCTGGCTTAAGTTTGAAAGGTCGATGCTCATTCTGCTGCCACGCGTTGCGGTCGGATCGTGCGATGGCGCTTGTGCGCTAGGATCTGCGGCACGCATTGCGCGGGATCGAGGATGATCGTCACGCAATCCATGCATTGGAAGCACTCGGGATAATCGATCTTACCGGTCGGCTCGATGGCGCCGTAGCGGCACTTCACCTTGCACAACTGGCACGGCGTACCGCATTCGGCGCGGCGCGGAATCCAATCGAAGACGCGAAGGCGCCCGACCACGGCGAGGCCGGCGCCGAGCGGGCAGAGATAGCGACAAAAGCCCTTGTAGATGAACAGGTTCAGGACCAGCAGGCCGATCGCGTAGGCAACGAACGGCCAGGAGCGGACGAAATAGAGCGTGATCGAGGTCTTGAACGGCTCGACCTCGACCATCGTGTCGGCGACCGGCGGAGAGACGGCGGCGCTGACGAGGATGCCGACCAGCACGATGTATTTGACGAATCGCAGCGCCCTGTCGAGCCGGCGCGGCACCGCGACCTGCGGGATCCGCAGCCAGCGCGTCGGCACGGCGACGAGCTCCTGCAGGGCGCCGAACGGGCATAGCCATCCGCAGAAGGTGCCGCGGCCCCACACCACCAGCGTCGCCAGCACGAAAGCCCAGAGCACGAGCGAGGGCGGATCGTACAGCAGGAAGGAGAAGTCGCGCGTCGTCACCGCCGTGCGAACCAAGCCCATCAGCGTCACGATCGAGAGCTGGGCCTGCGCGTACCAGCCGACGAAGCCCAGCGTGAGCGCGAGGTAGGCGAGACGGAACGGAGCGAACAGGTTCGATTGCGCGACGAGCCGCTTCTGTCGGATCAGCACGGGCATCAGAAGAAGAAGCATCGCGCCGATGCCGAGCATCGTCCCCTTTCGCGCCGCCCAGCTGTCGGTCCAGCTCGGCCCCCGATCCGGCTTGCGCACGACGAAGAGGTCACGAGGCAGAGAATAGGTGTCGCCAAATTCGCGCGAGACCTTCTCGGCGAGGATCTGGCCGCGCTCGCGCGTGAGCCTGAGAGACACGTCCCAAGGCTTCGACGGATCGAACCCCGCTTCGTCGGCGATCTTGAGGATGGTCCATTGGCCCGAGGGCATGCCCTTCATGCCCTGGTCGCCACGCTCGATCGCCATGTCGCGCGCCGGGATCGACAGCTTGTCCTGCAGCACGGCGATGCGCTCGGGAATGGCACCGAACGTGTAGTCGTCACCGATCGGATCCCAGGGGCCGTGCGCCAGCACCATGATCGCGTGGTCGCCCGGCGCCAAGCTCGCCATGACGTATGCGTAGAGCGTGTCGCCGAGCAGGTTGCGTCCGATCGAGGGAACGTTGAGGTAGGCGATGTACGTGTCGGCGAAGGCGGCATCGGGCTTGCCGTCGCTCTGGTCCGCCACTGCCGTGTCGGCAAAGGCAGCGTCGACGGTCCTGTTGGTGAGGCGGAAATCCTCAATCCAACCTTTGGCTAGCAGCGCATCCCAGCTCAGCGCGGTGAAGGCGTCGTCCTTCGCCACGACCTTGAGGCCGAGGTTGGTGGCGGCGCCGAAACCGAGCTTCTTGCGGGCGACGGCGAGCGCGGACTCCAGGATTTCCTCGTTGATCACGCGGGTCGAGGCGGTCGCCATGGCGATGCCGTCCACTACGGTCGCGTTGTTGGCGCCCCTCGCGCGGGCGTTGGCGCGCCCGACGCGGATGGAGTGCTTGGCGGACAGGCCGACGTATTGCTGCACGAAGGCGAACAGCGGCTCGGTGCCGTAGCCGTCGACGAACACCGGCTCGTGCTGCGAGAGCACCTTCACGTCGCGGAAGGTGCCGTCCGGCGCCATGGCGATGAGCAGGTCCGGCGGCGAACCGCCGAAGCCGGGGATCGGCGCGAAATCGTTGGATTCGAAAGCATAGGCGAACACCTCGTAGGATCCAGCCTCCTGTTTGAGGATCGGCCAGATCGCGAGGTCGGGGTCTTTGTCGCCGACCACGAGCGGCGCGGGAAAGAAGCCTGCAAGCCCGGCCTTGTCGAGCGTGCCGGCGGTGGAGGGGAGGCACAGCAGCGCGACGAGACACGCCGCGACGAGCAGCGCATGCGCCATCAGGGCAGCCGCAAATCTCGCCGGTCCGGCCTTTGCCGCCAAAGCGGCATTCCGGAACGACGGGGATCGAAGCCTCACGATTTCGGAGCGCTCGCCTGATCGGGCCGCACCGCGACGCCCCACGGGAACCGTCCCACCTTGATCGAGCGGGTGGCGCGCAGCTTGGCGACGTCGATGACGGTGACGTCGCCGCTGACCCCGTTGGTGGTGAAGAGCTGGCCCTCGTCGGGCGTCAACGCCATGTGCCAGACGCGTCGCCCGACGAGGATGGTGCTCTTCACCTCGTAGGTCCTGGCGTCGACCACGGCGACGTGATCCGCCGGCCCGAGCGCGACGAACGCGGTGCGCCCGTCCGCCGTCAAACGAATACCGACGGGTTGGATCTTGTCCTTGTTCACGCCGGGGATGTCGAAGGCGATGGTGTGGATCACCTTGTGGTCGGCGACGTCGATCACCGCCACGGTGCCCCCGACTTCGGACGAGACCCAGAGTAGCTTGCCGTCCTTGCTGAACACCGCTTCGCGCGGCCGCTGGCCGACCGGCGTGGCATCGTTTGACGTGAGCGTCTTGATGTCGATCCAATGAACCATGTTGGTGGTCTCGGACGTGGTCACCGCGACCTTGTCGTCGGGCGCCACCGCCATGCCTTCCGGTTCGATGCCGACGTCGATCTGGCCCAGCACCTGGCGGGTGTCGACATCGACCACGGTGGTGGCGGCGTTGTTCTCGTTGGCGATGAACAGGCTCTTGCCGTCGGGCGAGAGCGCGAACTGCTCCGGATCTTCGCCCGAGGGCAGATTGTGCAGCACCTTGCCGGTGTCGGGATCGATCACCTGCACGGCGTCGCTGTCGCTCGCGCAGACGAAGAGGCGCTTGCCGTCTTTCGAGAAGATCAGGCCGCGGGGGCGGCGCCCGACGTCGAAGGTGCGGGTGACCTGATTGCTTTTGGTGTCGATGACAGAGACGGTGTTGTCGCGCTCGTTGGTGACGAACACCTCGCTGGCCAAGGCCGGCAGCGCCGTCGCGACAAGGAGACACGCCGGCAGCAACCAACGCGGGATCACGACGATCATCAACTGGGGCTCCTCTGCGCGCGGCAGGCGCTCTCGGGCTTGTCGATGCCCAGGGTATCGAGGTCCGAACTCTGGTGAAGGAAGCCCGGCAGCGGCGCCGTGGCGACGACGGCGCCGGACCAGAGATCGAAGATCGGCTCGCGCAGCTGGCCGTCCCACGGACGGAAGCTCAAGGCGCGACCCTTGAAGCCGCCGACCTCGAATCCCGGCGAGAGAATCAGCTTGCGGATGGCCTCGGGCTCGACGCTCTTCAGCTGCACGGCGGCTTCGCCGATCGTATGCACGGCGAGCCAGCCGGCGTAATCGGTCGGCGTCATGGCGCGCCCCGCCAGCTTCCTGAAGCGGTTATGCAATTGCACGGCGGCCCAGGCCTCGACCGGGCGACCCCAGGCCGCCGGGGTGAGGCCCTGCGTGCCCACCACGGGGCGCGGCAGATCGGTGTTGTAGACGAGCTGCGTACCGAACTCGTCGGCCTCGTCGGCCACGGCGACGACATCGTAGTCGCTGGCGCGCGTCACCAGGGTGAACTCGTCGAGCGCGGTGTCGCGAATGTCGGCACCGTGCGCGTCGTAGCCGACATCGCCGACAAGCCGGCCGCCGAATTTCCTGATCGAACGCTTCAGCGCCTCCGCGTAGAGCTTGTCGCCGGGGTGCGGCCCCGACACGATCAGCACCTTCGTCCAGCGCTTGAACACCAGGAACTGCATCAGCGCGTCGGTGAGCATCGCGCGCGACGGCGCAACGTGGAGCACGTCGGCGCGGCAGTCCCCCTCGCGCAACCTCGTGTCGGGCGCGCCCATGTTGAGGAACAGCACGCCCTTCGCCTCGGGCATGTCGGCGAGAGCCAGAACGTCCTTGGCCGAAGCGTTGACCGCCACGAACGTCGGATGGTCCCGGGCGATGAGCGTTCTGGTGGCGGCGAGAATATCGCCGTCGGGCGGCACGACAGCGATGTCGAGGGCGAGCTTCACGCCGACGAATCGGCCGCTGGCGTTGGAATCGTCGAGCCCGAGCCGGGCCCCGACGAGACCCTCGTCGGCCGGAGGAGGATCCTCGTTGTTCAACGGCGGAAGGTGGTCGACCTGACGCTCGACGTAGGCGACGGCGACCGGCTGACCTCTGAGCGGCGGAATCGCGTGGACCTGGGACGTCGCGAAAAGGTTCGCCAAGACGACCACCGCGGCGCCTCGTCGAAACGCCACTCCACCGTTCATGACGGGGCTCCATCGACCAGCTTTGCCCCCACCATGCAGCTCGAACCCTCTCAGTGACGTCGTGGAATCGGCGGACCATACTCCCTGCGCTTCGCCGAGCTATAGGACCTAGGTGCAACGACGGGAGGCTCTTCCCGCGCCACCCCGTCGCCCAAGACCCCGTACCAAAGCACAATGGGGTCGAGGTGCCGCACGGCGCTATGAGCGCTCGACGCGGTGCGGGATCTTTTTCGCGCTTTCAGGGATTTAGGCGGAGTCAGCCGACGATGAAGACAACGGCCGTTCTCGTTTGCGCGCTTCTGGGCGCGAGCCTGCTCGTCCTGGTCGCATCCGTCCCCGTGCTCGGCCACGGCAGCGTCACGCCTCAGGCCTTCGCGACGCCTGGCCTGCCCGACCTCGGCGACACCTGGAAGGACACCGATCCTTTCGTCGGCAACAAGACGGCGATCGAGATCGGCGCCCATGGCTTCCTCGCCAATTGCGCCGCCTGTCACGGCCTGAATATGGAATCCGGCGGCATGGCGCCCGACCTGCACCAGCTGCCGACCGGCGCCGAGGGCGACGAGATCTTCAAGGACAAGGTGATCAACGGGGTCGAGCGCAACGGTCAGTCCAAAATGGCCAAATACGCCGGCACCGTCTCGCAGACCGGCCTGTGGGCGATTCGCGCCTATATCGAGGCGAACCACACGGACTGACGCGCCGGCGTCGGCTTGTACCAAAGCACAATGGGTCGGGAAAACCGCGCGGACTATCGTCCCGCGGACGGAAGGATGAGCACATCATGAGATCGACGACCCTTTCGGGGTTCGCTCTGGCCGTCGCGGCTTTCGCCCTCTTGACGCTTCCCGTACGGGGCGACGAGGCGCCGGTCACGGTCGACACTCAGGGCTTGCCCAAGCTCGGCGACACCTGGAAGGACAGCGACCCCTTCGTCGGCAACAAGACCGCGATCGACGTCGGCGCCTCGGCCTACAACCAGAATTGCGCACGCTGCCACGGCCTCGAAATGATCTCGGGCGGCATCGCGCCCGACCTGCGCCACGTGCCGACCGACCAGGAGGGCGACGACCTCTTCAAGGAACGCATGCATGTCGGGGCGCAGCGCAACGGCATGACGCTGATGCCGGTGTTCAACGGGCTGTTGCCGCAGGAGACGTTATGGGCGATCCGCGCCTACATGGTCTCGAAGCACGTCGAGGATTGAGATGACACGCGGGTTTCAAGCTCTGGGCCGGCTGATCGCGGGCGCCGCCCTGCTGGTTCTCGTCGCGCCGCTCGCACCGGTCGCGGCGCGGCCGCTCGACGAAGTGACGGCCTCGGGCACGCTGCGCATCGCGCTCTACAAGGAAAACGCGCCTTGGTCCGACATGGACAAGGGTCAGCCCGTCGGCATCGACGTCGACATCGCCGACGAGATCGCCAAGGCGCTCAAGGTCAAGCCCGAGGTCAAGCTCTACGACGCCTCCGAGGACGTGGGCGGCGACTTCCGGCTGAATCTGTGGAAGGGCGACCTCGTGGGCTCGCAACTCTCGGACCTGATGCTGCAGGTGCCCAACGACCGCGTGCTGACGACACGCGACGACCAGGTGTTCCTGACGTCGCCGTATTTCATGCAGAAGCTCGCCTTCGCCTACAATCGCGAGAAGCTCGGACGCCTCGAAACCGTCGCCGACATCGGGACGAGCAAGGTGGCGGTCGAAGGCACCAGCGCTTCCGACATCTCGCTGATGACGCTGCTCGGCGGCCGCTTTCGCGCCAACGCCAACCATTTCCTGAATTTCGAGCAGGCGGTGAAAGCCTACAAGGCCGGCGAGGAACCTGTGATCGCCGGCACTGAGGCGCAGATCCAGGCCGCCTTCCACGACAACGATGTCGACCCCGCCGAAAACCCGATCATCATCCCGACGCTGGTCGGTCCGGTGAAGAACCACTGGGAGCTCGCCGGAGCGGTCCGCTCCAACTCGCGCGATCTCGGCTATGCCGTCGGCGACGTGCTCACCGCCATGGTCAAGGACGGCCGGATGAAGGCGATTTGCGCCAAATATGGTGTGACGTTCACGGCGCCGGATCTGTAGCGGCGTCTTATCGCCCCGGCGGGGGGAGGACGGAGCGCCGCGAGCAGGCTTTCTCCTCGGGCTTCCGGAGCGAGAGCCGCCCTTGTACCTTTGGGCAATGCCTTTCCTTTGGCGAGCGATTTAGAAACCTCTTAGGGTCGGGTCGTCACAAGAACTCCGCCCCCTTGCGCCGCAACTGCGAGCGCGATGTCGACGAGGGAGGCAACAACAATGTCATTTCGAGAGAGTCTTCTGGCTGCCGCCGGCGCGATCGCGCTGACGGTCGCTTTCGCCGCACCGGTCGTCGCGCAGGATGCCGCCAAGCCTGCGGCCGACGAAAGCGAGAAGGCTGCGCCGGCGGCCGCCGACAAGGGCGGCGTCACCGATGCCATGATCATCAATGGCAACAAGAACCCGAGCGAGATCCTCAGCTACGGCATGGGCCCGGAAGCGCACCGCTTCTCCGGCATCAAGACGATCAACAAGCAGAACATCAAGGGCCTGATCCCGGCTTGGTCGTTCTCCTTCGGCGGCGAGAAGCAGCGCGGCCAGGAGAGCCAGGCGCTCATCTACGACGGCGTGATCTACGTCACCGGCTCGTACAGCCGCGCCTACGCGGTCAACGCCCACACCGGCGAGAAGCTCTGGGAATACGACGCCCGTCTCCCGGAAGGCATCCTGCCGTGCTGCGACGTCGTGAACCGCGGCGGCGCGCTTTACGGTAACAAGTTCATCTTCGGCACGCTCGACGCCAAGCTCGTCGCGCTCGACATCAAGACCGGCAAGGTCGTTTGGAAGAAGACCATCGACGATTTCAAGGCCGGCTATTCCTACACCGCGGCGCCGCTGATCGTGAAGAACATGGTCATCACCGGCGTCAGCGGCGGCGAGTTCGGCGTGATCGGCAAGGTCCAGGCCCGCAACGCCGACACCGGCGAGCTGGTGTGGAGCCGCCCCGTGATCGAAGGCAACATGGGTCAGCTCAACGGCAAGGATTCGACGATGACCGGCAAGGTCAACGCGACCTGGCCGGGCGACACGTACAAGTTCGGCGGCGGCGCCACCTGGCTCGGCGGCACCTACGATCCCAAGCTGAACCTGATCTACTTCGGCGCCGGCAACCCCGGGCCGTGGAACAGCTGGCTTCGTCCCGGCGACAACAAATGGTCGGCCTCGCGCCTCGCCCTCAATCCCGACAACGGCGAGATCGTGTGGGGCTTCCAGACCACGCCGCACGACGGCTGGGACTTCGATGGGGTCAACGAATTCGTGCCCTTCGACCTGCAGAAGGACGGCAAGACGATCAAGGCTGGCGGTACCGCCGACCGCAACGGCTTTTTCTACGTGCTGAACCGCGAGAACGGGAAGTTCATCTCCGCCACGCCGTTCGTGTCGAAGATCAACTGGGCCAAGGGCATCGATAAGGACGGGCGCCCCGAATACAACGACGAGAACCGCCCGGGCGACCCGACAGACGGCAAGAAGGGCAAGACCGTGTTCGCCGTGCCGGCCTTCCTCGGCGCCAAGAATTGGATGCCGGTCTCCTACGACGACCAGACCAAGCTGTTCTACATCCCCTCGAACGAGTGGGGCATGGACATCTGGAACGAGCCGATCGCCTACAAGAAGGGCGCGGCCTTCCTCGGCGCCGGCTTCACCATCAAGCCGGTGTTCGAGGACCACATCGGTTCCCTCAAGGCGCTCGACCCGGCCACCGGCAAGGTCGTGTGGGAGTACAAGAACAAGGCCCCGCTCTGGGGCGGCGTCCTGACCACAGCGGGCGGTCTCGTGTTCACGGGCACGCCCGAGGGCTTCCTCAAGGCCTTCGATGCCAAGACCGGCGAAGAAGTCTGGAAGTTCCAGGTCGGCACCGGCATCGTCTCTTCTCCGGTGACCTGGACGCAGGACGGTGAGCAGTGGATCGGCGTCGCCGCCGGCTGGGGCGGCGCCGTGCCGCTGTGGGGTGGCGAGGTCGCGAAGTCGACCGCCGGCATCAACCAGGGCGGCTCGTTCTGGGCGTTCCACCTGCCAAAGAGCGTCGCGTCCAAGTAGCGTCGTCTCTCAGGTGTAGGCCATCGCGGTAAGGCGAAACGCCTCATCGCTCGCAAGACACACCCGACGACGCTTCGCGCGTCGTCGGGTTTGCTTTACGCTGAAGCCCTCGCTTCCGAGTGGCCGATGCACTTTCTGATCGTCGACGATCACCCGCTCTATCGAGAAGCCGTCCGCGGCACAGTGCTGCTCGCCTATCCCGACACTCGCGTCGACGAGGCCAGCACGATTGCGTCCGCCTGCGAGCTCTTGCAGGAGGCGCGCGGCATCGACCTCGTGATGCTCGATCTCTCGATGTGCGACGTCAGCGGATTCGATGGGCTGATGACGCTGCGCAAGCGCTTCCCCGCGCTGCCGATCCTGGTCGTGTCGGGGTTGGACGAGCCGCGCATCGTCGCCGAGGTCATGCGCTACGGCGCCGCCGGCTTCGCACCGAAGTCCTCCGACAAGGCCGCTTTGACCGGCGCCATCGCCGCGGTGCTACGCGGCGAGCTCGCCTTTCCCCGGTCTGCGCGCCACGCCGCAAGCGCGAGCAAGCCGGACACCGACGGCGCGATCGCTGCGCGTATTGCCCAACTCACGCCACAGCAGCTCCGCGTCCTGGTGATGATCCGCCAGGGCAAGCTCAACAAGCAGATCGCGCACGAACTCAGCGTCGGCGATTCCACCGTGAAGGCGCACGTCTCCGAGATTCTGCGCAAGCTCGGCGTGCTCAGCCGCACCCAGATCGTGATCGAGACGGCGTCGCTCAATTTCGAGCAGCCGAGCTGAGCGCGCTCGGACCTATCGTCGAGCCGCTGATCGTGACCGCTCATCTCGACGCGGTCTCCTTCGCCGCGCTCGACGCCCTTCGGCGGCGTCACTTCCCGGCGAAACTCAACAAGATTCCGGCGCACGTCAGCCTTTTCCATCAGCTGCCCGGCGCCGAACTGGGCAGCGTGCGCGCGACGCTCGCCGAGGTCTGCGAAGGCACGACCGCCTTCGCCATGGATTCGCTGGAGCTGCGTTTCCTCGGACGCGGCGTCGCCATCGCCTACCAGGCGCGCGAGCTGACGCGGCTGCACGGACAGCTTGCCATGGCCTGGGCCGGCTGGCTGAGCGCGCAGGACCGGCAGTCGTTCCGTGCTCACGTCACGGTGCAGAACAAGGTCGAGCCGAAGGTCGCCCGCGCCTTGCTCGAGACGTTGCGGGACGAGCTCGAGCCGCCGACATGCCGCGTCGAGGGTCTCGACCTCTGGCGCTATCTCGGCGGCCCGTGGGCACATGTGGAGACCTATCGCTTCGGATGACCCACGCGGTAGACGATGCTTCGCGTCCGAGAGCGTGATGGTGACGTCATCACGTGTCCACGATGCCTGTCGGGTCCCGCAGTCCGGTCGGGGCCGGCAGCGCCATGTAGGCCTCCGACTGCATTTCGTTCAGCCGCGATATCGTGCGCTGGAACTCGAACGCCTCGCGCCCCTCCTCGGCTTCGAAGAGCTTGGCGGGCTCGGCGGCCGCCGAGGCGAAGAACTTGGTGCGAGCCTCGTAGAAGGCATCGATCATGACGATGAAGCGCTTGGCCTCGTTGCGCTGCGACGCCTTCAACACCGGAATGTCGTCGACGATGACCGAACGATAGGCGTTGGCAATGGCGAGGTAGTCGTTGGCACCCAGCGGCTTGGCGCAAAGGTCGGCGAAGCCGAACCGCGCCACGGAGCCGCGCGCCTCTGGCACCACCACCTCGCGACCGAGCACCCGCACGCTGGCGGGCCGGCCGCCGTCGCGCCCGGTCAGGGTCTTGAACGTCACCGTCAGCGCCTCGCGCGAAGCGATCCCCGCCGGCACGTGGAAGGTCGGCTGGCCCGCGAGCTTCTCCATGCGGTAGTCCGCCCGCGATGCGAGCTCCACCACGTCCATGTGCGACAGGAGCAGGTCGATCGAGGGCAGGAACAGCTGCCGGTTGAGCCCGTCGCGGTAAAGATCGCTCGGTTCGACGTTCGAGGTCGCGACGACCACCACGCCATGGGCGAACAGGACCTTGAAGAGCCGCCCCAGAATCATCGCGTCAGCGATGTCGGTGATCGTGAATTCGTCGAAGCACAGCAGCGCGCAAGTCCGAGCGATCGCCGCGGCCACCGGCTCGATCGGATCCTCGCCCTTCACCTCGCCGCGCTTCAGCGCCTGACGGTATTTGAAGATGTCGGCATGGACCTCCGCCATGAAGGCGTGGAAGTGCACGCGGCGCTTCTTGCCGACGTCGGCACGCTCGAAGAACATGTCCATCAACATGGACTTGCCGCGCCCGACGCCACCCCAAATGTAGAGTCCCTTGGGCGCGCCGGAGTTTGCCTTGCCGCCGTTCGTCTTGGCGCCGAACAGCCAGCCGAGCGCCGACGATTTTCGCGCCGGACTGTAACCGTCGATTTGATCGCAGAGCGCGTCGAGGCGGCCGACGACCTTCTCTTGCGCCGCGTCACGCTCGATCTGGCTGTCCCGCACCCTGGCTTCGTAGAGACTGCGGATCGGCATTGGCGGCAAGGGCTCCTCGAGCCGACCGCCTTAACGCTGAGCCCGCGAGGCCCGCAAGCTCCGGACCAGGCGTGGGCTTCATGATATCGACGCCACACAGCGCTGGGGCCACGGTTTTCGCGGGGCTTCGCCTTGATTTGAGCCAAAGCTGTCGGCAAAGTTTTCGGCACGTGGGGTCGGCTGGCGAGGGTGGGAATGCGGAATTGGCATCGGTCGACGGTCGCCGCTGTCTCTCTCGTCACCGCACCGGCCGTGTTCGCCGCTCCTCTCCCATCGCAAATCCTGTCCTCGTCACGGGCCGCCTCGCAGGCTGCAGCCGTTGTCCCGGTCGTCGTGTTCGGCCAGAATTCCCGTCGCGAGGCCGAGGCCTTCGCTGCGGAGCACGACCTCAACGATGCCGAACTCGTGCGAGACCATCTCGCGTCGGGCTTGATCCAGTGCGGGAACGCGCATGGAGCCGGCCAGCTGACCCTTTCCGACGACGTCGTCACGACCGCCGCCCACGTGTTCTACGATGAGAACGGGATGCCGCGGGCACGAAGCTGCACGTTCGATATCACCGTCAACGGCCGCGAGATGCACGTGCCGATCGATCTCGCCAGCATCGTCGCCGGCAGTACGAAGCCCTACGACGCGGCCGTGTCGCACGATTGGGCGGTGGCCCGGCTCAGCCATGCGGTGACGGGCGTCCGTCCCTACGGGCTGGCCAACGATGTCCACGACAACGAGCCGGTGACCTTCGTCTCGCGCGGCCATATCGATTGGGGCGAGGCCAAGCACCTCTCCTTCCAGCAGTGCACGCTGCACGACAAGCTCTCCGAGGGCGACGAGGGCACTCGCGAGTTCTCGTTCGACTGCGACACCGGCGATGGCGCCTCCGGCGGCGCGCTGATGTTCGACCGGGACATGGCGCATGTCGGCGCCATCCTCGTCGGCTGGCGCTCCAACCGCCCCTTCAAGGCGATGCCGTTCTCGCGCACGCACTACAACTTCGCCGTGACGATCGAAGGCGCCTTCCGCCAGGCGATCTACACCGCATCCGGCAAGCTGGTCTCACAGAAGTAGCAGCGCCGCCACAGTAGAGGTGCCGTAATTCCGCCGGATTGCGCGGCGGAGTCGTGACGCGACTGCTACAGCCGACGGCGACGACTTCGGGTAGGTTGGACGGAGAGTACGCGTCCAAGGTCTTCCCACCCGATGTCAGGTCCTTCCACACTTCTCGCCCTGCCCATCCTCATCGCGGCCGCCCTCGGGCTCGCCGGTTGCGGCGGCGTCGACGCGCCGGCGGTTGCCGTGACAGTGCCGCAGCCTCCGGCCATGGTACCAGTGGCCGGTGGCATGGGCGTACCGACGAAGCCGGTTGCGGTGGCCGCGCTCGACCCGCGCTACGCGGCGCTCTACCAGCCGATCAAGGACGAGTTCGACGTGCCGGGCGTCTCGCCCTCGCTCGTGCGCAAAGGCTTCGAGCGCAAGGAGGTCGCCTACGCGACCAAGGAGCCGGCCGGCACGATCGTGATCGATCCGAAGGCGCATTACCTCTATCTGGTCGAAGGCGACGGCAGGGCGATGCGCTACGGCGTGGCGGTCGGCAAGGCCGGCTTCGCCTGGACGGGCGAGGCCGTGATCAAAACCAAGCAGGAATGGCCGGACTGGTACCCGCCCAAGGAAATGATCGAGCGTCATCCGGAGCTGAAGCCGCAGCTCGACAAGCTGCAGAGCGGCGAAGGCGTCGCGGGCGGCTACCGCAATCCGCTCGGCGCCCGCGCGATGTACCTGTGGCAGGGCAACAAGGACACCTACTTCCGCATCCACGGCACCCTGGAGCCGCATTCGATCGGCACCAACGCATCGTCCGGCTGCATCCGCCTGATCAACCAGGACGCCATCGATCTGTACGGCCGCGTCAAGGAAGGCACGCGGGTGGTCGTACTCTGACCACCGAGCGCAGCGGTCAGAGCCGCTTCTTCACCGCGTCAACGGCGTTGCCCATATCGTCCTCGACCTTCGCCTCCGCGGTCTTCTCCACGAGCTTCTGATTCTCCGCGACGACTTCCTCCGGCGGATTATCCGGCCGGTAGGTCTTCTCGCGGTCGCGGTTGGGCTGGGCCTTCACCGTCTCGGGTCCGGTGTTGCGCGTCTGCGCGAGCTTATCGTCGGCCATGCGTGATCTCCCTTGGGCGCGGAGAACAGGCGAGCGGCGGTTTTGATCCGGGCACTGGCGTCCGAACGTGGCGAGAACGGCTACGTCTGGCAGGCGGGACAGAAGAAGGTCGATCGGCCGTTCTGCACGATGCGTTCGACGACACCCGAACAGGTGATCTTCGGACAAGGGTCGCCGTCGCGACCGTAGACGCGGAAGCTGTGCTGGAAATAGCCCATCTTACCGTCGGCCTGACGATGGTCGCGCAGCGTCGAGCCTCCGGCGGCGACGGCTTCGAGCAGCACCTCCCGGATCGCTCCCGCGAGCTTCACCGCGCGCGCCGTCGGCCTGCCGTCGCGCTTCGCGAGCGTACCGGCCGCGCGTCGCGGAGACAGGCCGGCGCGATGCAACGCCTCGCACACATAGATATTGCCCAGCCCGGCGACGAGCCGCTGGTCGAGCAGTGCCGCCTTCAGCGATGTGGAGCGAGCGGCGAAAAGGGTCGCCAATCGTGCGCCGTCGAGATCGTCGCCGAGCGGCTCGATGCCGATCCCCGCGAATAAGGGATGCGAAGTCAGCGCCTCCCCCGCCACGAGCAGCATGAAGCCGAACCGCCGAGGGTCGTTGTAGACGATGCGGACGCCGCTCGAGAGCGTCACGACGACATGGTCGTGCAGCCCGGGTGCGCCGCGCGGAAGATGGAACAGGCCGGGCGTGTCGATCCCACCATCCACCTCGATGCGGAACGAGCCGGACATGCCGAGATGCATCACCAGCACGAGGCCGTCGTCGAGCCGCGCCCAGAGGTACTTGGCACGTCGCTCCAACGCCGCGACACGTCGCCCGGTAAGTCGCGCGGCGAAGTCCGGTGGAAAAGGAAAGCGCAGGTCCGGGCGGCGCTGATCGACTGCAACGATCGCTGTCCCGACCAGAACGGGGGCGAGACCGCGACGCACGGTCTCGACCTCGGGCAATTCGGGCACGAGCTCTCTCCTCCACCGACACGAGGCTCAAATGATGGCGGCTACCACCAGCCCTTCACCTTGAACCATGCCGCCGGAATCACCGCCGAGAGGAAGATCAGCGTCAGTCCGTAGGCGTAGCCGTAATGCCAGTTCAGCTCCGGCATCTCCTTGAAGTTCATACCGTACATCGAGGCAATGAAGGTCGGCGGGATGCCGACGACCGACACCACGGTGAGCACGCGAAAGACGTTGTTCTGCTCGATGTTGGCGAGGCCCAGGACAGTGTCGAGCAGGAACTGGCTCTTGTTGGTCAGATGGTCCTGAAAGTCGTGCAGCGACTTGACGTCCTGGTTCACCGTGTCGAGCCGGGCCTTCAGCTCCGGCGTGATCTCGCCCTGCCCTTTGACGAGCATGTATTGCACGATCCGGGTGAGGCCGAGCATGCTCTCGCTCACCTTGGACAGGAGATCACCGTCGCGCCCGATCGTCTTGAGCATCCGCGCGAGTCGCGTGTTGGCGTTCTGCGCCCGCTTGCTTCGTCCGCCGAGGAGTCCGGTGTCGAAGACGGTCCGCGACATCTCGTCGAAGTCGCCACCGATCCGTTCGAGCAGGTCGGCGATGTGGTCGACGACGATCTCGAGGATCGTCACGGTTGCGCCGTAGCCTCCGCCGGACAACTCGCCTTTGGCGCATAGCTGCTTGGCGAGGTTTTCGAACGAGGGGAGGTGCGCGAAGCGGATCGTCGCGACCCGCTTCGGCGTGACGACGAAGCCTACCGGGGTCGATCGCGGGAAGCCGACGTCGTCCTTGGTCGTCGCCGGAAAACTCATGATCAGCGCACCGTCCTCGACCGCGAGCCGCGACGAACTCTCGATCTCGACGAGGTCCTCCAGCGTCGGCACCCTTGTACCCAACGCGGTACGCAGGAAGGCCATATCCGCATCCGACGGTTCGAAGGCGTCGATCCAATCGACATGCTCCGAAAGCTTCGATGGGTCGGCATCGACCTTGATCGGACCTCGCGTTGTCGAGCCGTAGAAGGTGAGCATAGGATTTTTCCGCGTAAGCGTTGCCGCAGCCGTTTAGCCGATCTGTCCGAGGAACAGAACTTTCAGCGTCGCGTTGCTGCTTCGAACGGCAAACGCTCAAGAAAAATCAATGGCTTCCATTCCTAGCAAAAGATTGATCGGGCCGGTAGACGATGAAATCGTGGGCCGAATTCAGGTTGTTGGGAACGAGGCATTTGAGAAAATTGCGAGCGTTGCGGTTACTGCGGCAGGTCAAGGTCAATCAGTGAGAGATGCTGGTAAAGCTGCGTGTGCCGTGGCGGTCGATCGGCTTGAAGATCTCGCAGACCGCCCTTCTGAGGGCCTCGAGAATGCGGCGGCGACGGGTCGGCGTTTGGCTAGGCAGAGCCGGCGACAGGTCGGCCAGGGTGTGCGCAGGCACCCTGTCGAAGCATTGATGCTTGCGAGCGCGATAGGATATCTCGTCGGCTGGGCATCCATCCGTCGGTAGGCGTCGATACGCCGAAAAGTTCATCTTCGGGAGACAAAGCAAAATGAACCGTAAGGTCTGCAACAGCGCTCAACTTCAGGGCATTTGTCTCGACAATCTCAAGACTTGCCCCGGCTTCGAGCATGTCAGCGAGATCCTGATACAGCCGCGGGAGACTTTAGAGGGCGGCACAAATTGGACTGTTGCGGCCGTCCGCCCGCGGGTACCCAACACCGTTCTTCGAGCGGCGCGCAGTACCATCGAGATGCTGCAGACTAGCTATGAGCTTCCCGAGGCGGAGGCCGTTCGACCGTCGCGCCGCCTCGTTGCCGCGCGCTGAGCGATGTCGGCAGGCCGTTGTCTCAGCGGCCTGCCTCAGCCCGAAAGGCGAGCTTTGACCAGAGCGCTGGCCTTCGCAAAGTCCATGCGGCCGGCGTAGTCTTTCTTCAGGGTGCTCACGACCCTTCCCATGTCCTTGATGTTGCCGGCTGCGAGAGTCGCGACCGCCGCTTCAACGGCCTCGGCAACGGCGGCATCGTCCATCTGGCGAGGTAAAAACTCCGAGATGATCGCGATCTCTTCGTGTTCGCGGGTCGCCAAATCCCCCCGCCCGGCTTTGGTGTAGATGTCTTCGGATTCTCTGCGGCTCTTGATCATCTTCTGCAGGAGCGACAGAATTTCGGCGTCTCCCACTGGATGACCGCTCGGTCGGGCCTCGATATCGCGGTCCTTCAAGGCGGCGTTGATCAGGCGGATGGTGTCGACGCGGCGCCTCGCTCCGCTTTTCATCGCGGTTTTCAGCTCGTCGTTCAGTCTGTCTCTCATCGGGTGCTCGCTTCGGCATCGTTCGCTGTGGGGGCATGCCTTTCACAGCAAGCCCGGTGGGTTTGCAATCGTCGCGGCGCAAGTCCTAGAATTGTTTGCGAAGACGGTCTAAGCTTTGAGTCGAGCCCGCTGTCTTTGCACCGCTCCAGCGATAATCCAGTTTCGACGAGAACATGATGCGTCGTCAGGTCAAGCCTTTCGTCACGGAGTACCGTGGCAATGCCCGCCGCAACAAAGACCTTCACACCTCAGCCGAGCAACAGCACGAGTCACAAGCTCCCCGCAGCCGATCCTATGCCGAGGCGGAGAAGCTTTTTCAAAGCGAAACATCGGACGACTCCTACGAGGCCGCGTTGCGTGCGGCAGACGCTCTCTTTGACACCTCTTCTCGCAAGCCAGAGCCGACCCGCGACAAGGCGCTTCCGAGCACTCTTGAGCCGAAGAAGGCCCCACCGGCTTCGATGCATTTCTCGAAACCGCCGAGCGAGATGCCGACTGAGACTCTCTTCGAAGACGATGGATCGAGGGGTGGCGACCTCTCGGAATCCGATGCGGTATCGTCGCCACGCCGTATCCTGCAGGCGATCGAGCCGCCCGCCGAGGATCGTTTTGCCGCCCTCGAAGCGGAGCGTGCACCGAAGCGGCGCGGCCGCAAGCCGGGATCCAAGAACAAACCGAAGTCGATCGTCGGCGACGACTGGGGAGCTGTGCCATCGGCGTCGCTTCCTTTGCCGGCCGAAGTGGTCGTCGTACAGATGGCGCGCGCGCCGGTGCGCGAACCCGCACCATCCCTCGCGATGCCGGAGTTGGATGTCATCGTCGATCTCGGTGATGCTGGCGACGATCAAGCGTTGCCGCAGCCGCGGAACCGCAACGATAAATTCGGCTGGAAACGGGCTGGACTGCGGCCCGGCGAACGATGGAAGCGTCGCCTGCCCAAGGCAGCCTGGTAACAGGCGGGCCTGCGAACTGCTCCCCTTGTCGCCTTGCGCCTTAAGGCCGGCCGGGACCTGCGTCTCCGCTGGCCTCCCTTTGCACCGCGACAGCACCGACCACATATGACGTCCTGCGGTGCAAAAGGCATCGCTGTATCAGGACCGTCCATGACGACCCGCGTTCGATCTTTCCTTCTCGTTGGCGCACGCCGCTTCGTCGTGCTCGCTACCATCGCCTTGGCCGGCGCTACCTTGGCACCCGGCGTCGCCGATGCGCGCCTCGGTGGCGGCGGCTCGTTCGGCAGCCGCGGCGGCAGGACCTTCTCCATGCCATCGGCGACACCGACAGCGCCCCGCATGTCCCCGATCCAGCGCTCGCAGACCGCGGCGCCGTTCAACAGCGGTTCGAGCTTCGGCGGTGGCGCGCGCCCCGGCTTCTTCGGCGGTGGCGGCTTCGGTCGTGGCTTGCTCGGCGGTTTCCTCGGCGCGGGGCTTTTCGGGATGCTGTTTGGCGGGGGCCTTACGGGGGGCCTCGGCGGCGGCTTCTCCCTCATCGGCCTCTTGCTGCAGCTCGGCTTGCTCTTCCTCGCCTTCCGCTTCATCACGGGCTTTTTTCGCAATCGGCAGCCGGCGTTCGGCGGGTCCGGTGCGGGCAACATGTTCGGCGGTGCTTTCGGCGGCGCGTCGAGCAACAACCAGGCTCCGCCGCGCCCGGTTGGCGTGCCGATCACCATAGGCCCGGACGACTACCAGGCGTTCGAGCGCCGACTCGTCGACAGCCAGGCCGCCTACTCTAACAACGACGTCGCGGGACTGCGACGCGTCGCGACCGCCGAGATGGCCGGCAGCTTCGAGCAGGAGTTGAGCGAGAACCAACGTCAGGGCGTCGTGAACAGGATCAGCGACGTCCATCTCGTCAGCGGAGATCTCTCCGAAGCTTGGCGCGAGGCGAGCAGCGACTACGCCACCGTCGCGATGCGCTTCTCTCTCGTCGACGTCACGATCGACCCCCGATCGAACCGGGTGGTGTCCGGCGATGCCAACGCCCCACAGACGGTGACCGAGGTCTGGACTTTCACGAAACCCTCCGGCGCTCCGCCGCAGGCCTGGGTGCTGTCAGCCATCCAGCAAGCCTAGCCAGACGTGACTCGCGTGCGCGTTGGCGTAGACTGACGTGTCTTTCGAGCCGCGGCAGGGTCTCTCGCGATGACGCAGAACGTACCGCCTCCGCTGCCGCCAGACGAGCCGGCAATTTTGCCGGATCATCCGTCAACCGCTGTCGACACGCTCAAGATCGCGATGCGTCGCGCCCGCTCCGACGATGCCGAACGCTCCGGCGCGAGGGCCGAGCTGCGCGCGGCCCGACTCGGCCGGCTCGAGCTTCTGCAGGATGCGCTGCAGCCACTTCTTGCTCAGGTTCCGGCCGACATCGACATGTTCGATATCGCGCTGGTGCCGAGTTCCGACCCCAGGCTATTCATCGACATGATCGGCTTCGTCGAGATGGGCCGCGACGCGCGCAATTACGTGCTGCAACAGGACACTCGGCACGGCCGCATCCGTATCGCCGAAAGCGGATCGCTCGAGGCGACGGTCGACGCCGTGACGGATTACGTCGCCCGGCGGTTGCTCGAACGGGACAAGGCGCTCGCGTCGGACGCGCGGGCCCGGACCGGTGCCAAGTGGACGGAGAACACCGCCGCGGCCCGTCGCGATGCGGCAGCCGTGGTGACTCGAGCCGGCCCGACCCCAGCACCGATCGCGCCGGCAGCAGCGCCGGCCCTGCCTGCGTCGAAGAGGGGGGCACCTCCCCTTCGTTGGGTCGGCATCGCCTTCGCCTTCTTCATCGATCTCTTGGGCGCGATCACGTTCTTTATGATTGTCGGCGCAATCGGCTGGTACGTCTGGATGCGAATGCACGCGCCGACGTAGCGCTATTGGGCACCGCGGCGTTCTCGGCTAAGAGGCTCGCCTCATGTCGTTTTGTCGCCCCTTTCCGCCAGATTTTTCAACCGCCGCGGAGCGCCGCGGGTGACTCAATTGCTCGTCCGTGTCGCCGATGCCGGCGAGGCCGCCGTCGTGGCGGCTGCCGGCTTCGACATCGTGGAGCTGCGGTTGGATCATCTTCACGATGCCGATCTCGCGGCGGCCCGGACGGTGCGCCGCGCCTTTCCCGGCCTGCTTCGCCTCGGCTTCGACGGCCTGGCCCTCGCTGTCGACGTCGTGGAAGGCGCGCTTTCGGTCGGCGCCGACGAATTGGCCATGGCGATCGACGCGTCGCCATCGTCGATCCCGGTGATTGATGCCGAACGGCCGGCCAAGCTCGCCGCCGTAGCGCTGCTCGCGGTGGCGCCCGACACGGCCGAAGCCTTGCAGCGGGTGCGCCACCGGGTCGAGCGCGTCATGATCGAGAGCGGCCGAGCCGCTCGGTTGTTCGACCGCGCCGGCATCGCACAGCTTGCCGCCTTGGCCGATGCGTGTCGTGCCGCCGGGCTGCCGTTCGGCTTCTCCGGCGGTCTCGAGGCGCCCGACATTCCAAGACTGATGCTGCTGCGTCCCGACGTGCTCGGCTTCGACACCGCGGTGCGCAGCAACCACAAGGCGGATGGCAAGCTGCTGCCGCACCTGCTCGAAGCCATCCGCGCGTTGATCCCGCGCGAGGGTGCTGCCGCGACGGAGCCGGACGGCGACGTCATGCACGACACGATCTTCGTCCGCGATTTCGTCATCGCGCTCTCGATCGGCGCCTACCGGGCCGAGGAGCAGGCGCGCCAGCGCGTGCGCTTCTCCGTCGAGGCGCAGGTGGCGCGCCGCGCCGGGCCGCCTCGCGACATGCGCGACGTCTTCTCCTACGACGTGATCCTGGAAACGATCCGCGTGCTCGCCGAGCACGCCCACGTGGCCTTCGTCGAGACGCTGGCCGACGAGGTCGCCGCCTCGCTGCTGGCGCACGCCGCCATCGAGAGCGTGACGGTGCAGGTCGAGAAGCTCGACGTGATCGAAGGCATCGTCGGGATCGCCGTCACGCGGCAGCGGTCGCGCTGACGTGATCGCCGCCGCGCGCGACAAGCGCGATGCCTTCTTCGCCGCCCTCGCCACAAGCCCGCAGCTCATGGGCATCGTCAACGCCACGCCGGATTCGTTCTCCGACGGCGGACGCTTCATGGCGCCGAACGCGGCGCTCGCCGAAGCTAGAAGGCACGTCGACGGCGGCGCCGCCATCGTCGACCTCGGCGCGGAGTCGACCCGGCCCGGCTTCGCATCGGTGGCAGAGACCGACGAGCTCGAGCGATTGCGACCCGTGCTGACGACCCTCGTCGATGCGCTCGAAATCGCCGTCTCGATCGACACGACCAAGGCCAAGGTGGCTTTCGCCGCGCTCGAGGCCGGCGCGGCGCTCGTTAACGATCAATGGGGACTTCAAGGCGACCCCGAGATGGCCCAGGTCGTGGCCACGGCCGAGGCCGGCGTGGTGCTGATGCACAATCGCACCGACATCGATGAGACCATCGACGTGGTCGACGCCATGCGCCGCTTCTTCGATCGTTCGCTTGCGATCGCCGCACGCGTCGGCATCTTGCGCGACAGGATCCTGCTCGATCCGGGCGTCGGCTTCGGCAAGAGCAAGGCGCAGAACGTCGCCGTCCTCGGTCGCGGCGTGGGCGTTTTGCGCGCCACCTACGGCCTTCCCGTGCTGGTCGGGTGCTCGCGCAAGTCGCTGTTCGCCGCTTTGATCGGCGCCCGCCGTGTGGAGGACCGGCTCGTCGGCACGCTCGCCGCCAACCTGGCCAGCGTGGCCCACGGTGCGAGCGTGCTGCGCGTGCATGATTGCGCCGAACACCGCGACGCCCTTGCCGTCATGCGGGCCATCGCCGTTGGTTGACCGCGTCGCCATCGGTCTCGGCTTGGGCGGCAACCTCGGCGATCCCGTCTCGACGATCGCGCGCGCCATTGAAGCTCTTCGCGCGCGCGGCCACGTGAGCTTCGACGCGACGTCCTCGCTCTACCGCACCGCGCCGTGGGGACCCGTACAACAGCCGGACTTCGCCAACGCCTGCGCGCTCGGCACCACCGACCTCGCGCCGCGTGCTCTGCTCGCCGAGATCAAGGCGGTGGAGATCCTGCTCGGCCGTGTCGAGGGCGAGCGCTGGGGTCCACGCGCCATCGACATCGACATCCTGTTCTACGCCGCGGCGAGCGTCGAGGCGCCCGACTTGGTCATTCCCCACCGCAGCCTCTTCGAGCGCGCCTTCGTGCTGGTGCCGTTGGCCGAGATCGCGCCCGATCTCGTCATCGCGGGGCGGCGGGTGGGGGACGCGGCAGCAAGCATCGATCGCTCTTGCGTCATACCTTGGCAGCTTGATCCGCGGCCGTGATCTTGCAACGCTGCACGGGTCCGCCGTGCAACAATGCGGCGCCCGGTCGCGTTCGAGCTCCACAAGTCGGCCGATGATGGTTTGAAGCCCGGCCTCAACTCAAATACGACGAAACAGGAGAAGCCCATGCCCTCCAAGCTCGACCAGCTCAAGACGATGACGACCGTGGTCTCCGATTCCGGAGACTTCGAGAACCTCGCCGCCTTCGGGGTCACCGATTCTACCACCAACCCATCGCTGATCCTCAAGGCCGCCAAGCTCTCGAACTACGATCGCCTGATCGAGGAGGCGGTAGTCTGGGGTCGTTCGCGCAAGGTGCACACGAGCCAGGTCACCGACCGCATCGCGGTGAATTTCGGCGCCGAGCTGACCAAGGTGGTGCCCGGCCGGGTCTCGACCGAAGTCGACGCCGATCTCTCGTTCGACACCGTGGCCACGGTCGAGAAGGCCCGCGCCATCATCGCCGACTACGCTTCCCGCGGCATCGACAAGAGCCGCATCCTCATCAAGGTCGCCTCGACCTGGGAGGGCATTCGCGCCGTCGAGATCCTGCAAAAGGAGGGCATCGATTGCAACATGACGCTGATCTTCTCGCTCTGCCAAGCCATCGCCGCGGCCGACGCTGGCGCCTTCCTGATCTCGCCTTTCGTGGGGCGCATTATGGACTGGTACAAGGCCAAGGAGGAGCACGAGTTCGCGCCGGCGGACGACCCCGGCGTCAAGTCGGTCCACGAGATCTACAGCTACTACAAGGCCTACGGCATCAAGACCGTGGTCATGGGGGCCTCGTTCCGCAACATCGGCGAGATCGAGGAGCTGGCCGGTTGCGACCGTCTCACCATCTCGCCCGACCTGCTGAAGAAGCTCGCCGACGATAATGGCGAGCTGGTCCGCAAGATGGATCCGGAGAAGGCCGCCAAGAAAGCTCCGGCCAGGATCCACATGGACGAGAAGACCTTCCGGCTGATGCTCAACATGGACGCGATGGCGACGGAGAAGCTGGCGGACGGTATTCGGTTGTTCGCGGCAGACCTGATGACGCTTCGGGAGCAGGTGTCGAGCCGGTTGCAGAAGGCCGCGTGAGCGGCCGCTTCCGCGAACGCCGGCGGTCAAGCCAACACGAAGACGGTTGATCCCCAGGTCTGTCGCGGCTTCGCCTTCTCCGCCGTGGGCATCGCCGCTATAGGCCGGCGATGTTCACCCTAGCCACCTGGAACATCAACTCGGTGCGGTTGCGCATCGATCTCGTCGAGGCGCTGCTCGTCAAGCATCGGCCCGACGTTCTCTGCCTCCAGGAGACCAAATGCCGCGACGCGGAATTTCCCGTCGCCGCATTCAAGCACCTCGGATACGACCACATCGCGATCAACGGCCAGAAGGGCTATCACGGCGTCGCCATCGTCTCGCGGCTACCGTTCACCCGCATCGAGCGGCGCGGTTTCTGTAACAAGAACGACGCTCGTCACCTCTCCGTCGGGCTCGAGGTCGGCGGCCGGAAGCTTACGATACACGACTTCTACGTGCCAGCCGGCGGCGACGAGCCCGACCCGATCATCAACGAGAAGTTCGCCCACAAGCTCGCCTTCCTCGACGAGATGGCGGCCTGGATGATCGCCGAGGGCGTGGCGGCGCGCGACGCGATCCTCGTCGGCGATCTCAACGTGGCGCCGCTCGAGCACGACGTCTGGAGCCACAAGGCATTGCTCAAGGTCGTCAGCCACACGCCGATCGAGGTGGAGCGTTTCGGCCGCGTCGTCGCCGCCGGGCGTTGGGTCGACGTGCTGCGCTCGCACGTTCCGCCCGAGGAGAAGTGCTACACTTGGTGGAGCTATCGTTCGCCCGACTGGGCGAAAGCCGACAAAGGCCGTCGCCTCGACCACATCTGGACGAGCCCCAGCCTGGGCGACACGTTGGCCGGCCTGACGATCCTCAAGGAGGCGCGCGGCTGGGATCGGCCGTCGGACCATGTGCCGGTCATCGCCGAATTCGCGCTCTGAGACATCGATCTTTTAGGACATGGTCGGCTATCGATCGCTCGCCGTCAGTTTGACGCCCGCGTCTCGGCCGACCTGCCACACGAGTTCGGCGCGATAGAGCGCGCGCGCGGCACCGTCGGTCAGCACGAAGTTCTTCGGTAGCGGCCGGTCCGTGTCGAGCTGTAATCGGGCGCCGCCGTGAGAGCGGTCCCTGATGCGGCACTCGGCAATGGTGCGATGCTTGCGCTCGCCGATGATGCCGTCGCGCAGACGCGTGCGCAGGCGCTTGTCGCCGCGCCGCTCGAGGCCCGCCCAGCCGGGGAGCGCCACCTCGACCACACTGTAGGTGAACTCACCCTGCAACGCGTCGCCCGGCGCGATGCGCCGCCCGAGCACCTCGCGCGGCGCATCTCCGGTCAAGGGCGCTTCACGGCCGCAAACGGTACGGCGCCGTAGCCCAGCCGTGCGTCGGCGACCGCCTTGGCCAGGGCCTCGGTGCCATCCGTCGCGCTCTCCGGCTCGATCGGGAACCAAACCCGGCGTAGCGCGACCATGCCGTTGCCGCGATCGAGGAAGAGCGTGAAGAACGCGCTGATGGCATGGCCCTGGAACTCCATTTCCAGCGCGATCGAGGGGGTGCTCGCCCAATCGAGGACGAAATCGGCGGCGCAGGCGAAGGTCATCGCGCCCTCGTGAAACGACAGCTCGGCAGATGAATCCACGAGATCGGCGATGTTGGCCCATTGTCCGGCACGGATGTAGGCGATGATGTCGCCGGGATCGATCAGGCGCAGCTCCGCTACGGTCTCGCCGAGCGCCTCGGCAAGGATCGCGGTGCGCTGTCGGGCAACGTCGGTCACGAGGTTATCCATGAAAGGCTTTCGGAGCGGGGCGGCGGACGGGGCTGCGCGCCTGCAGGAAGTGAATGAGCTCGGCAACGGCCTTGTAGAATTCAGCGGGAATGAGCTGCGACACCTCGACAAGATCGTACATGGACCTTGCGAGAGCCTTGTCTTCGATCACCGGAACGCCGGCGCCCTCGGCGATTTCGCGGATTTTCAGCGCGATGAGGTCCTGCCCCTTGGCGAGGACGACGGGCGCGCCGCCCTCCTCGCGGACGTAGCGCAGCGCGATCGCGTAATGCGTCGGGTTGGCGATCACCAGCGTCGCTCGGGGGACCGCCGCCATCATGCGGCGGCGGCGGCGGTCGAGCGCCAGGCTGCGCCGCTTGGCTTTCAGCAGCGGATCGCCCTCGGACTGCTTCATCTCGTCCTTGAGTTCCTGCCGGCTCATGCGCAAGTCACGCCGCCATTTCACCCGGGCCCAGACGAGATCGGCGGCGGCGAGCAAGGCGTAGGCGACCAGTGAGCCCGCCAGCAGCCGCGCGACCAGGCCGAGCATGAGCGGCCCGAGCTGTGCCGGCTCGTAGAACAGCGTGCCGATCAGCGTCTGGGACTGCCCACGCAGAATCAGCGCGACCACCGCGCTGACCAGCACGAACTTGAAGAGATTTTTCGCGAACTCGACCTGGCCGTCGCGGCCGAGCAAGCGCTTCAGCCCGGCGGCAGGCGACAGCTTCGACCATTTCGGTGCGATCCGCCCGAGCACGAGCCGCGGCAATCCCTGCGAGAGGCCCGCAATGACGCCCGCCGAGGCGAGCAGCAGCAGCACCGGCCACAGGAAGACCGCCGCCGCTCCCTCCGCGACGCGGAACACCGCGACCGTGTCGGCGGTGGTGGCGAACGGATCGCGGGTCGGATTGGCGAACAGACTTGCCAGGGCGCCGGCGAGCGGGCGCGCCCCGTTGGCCAGCATCAGCGACGTGATCACGAGCATAGAGCCGAGCGAAAGGAACACCGAGGCCTCGCGCGAGAACGGCACGTCGCCCTTCTCGATGGCATCGAGCCGCTTCTTTTCCGAACCTTCCTCGGTCTTGTCCTGGCTCCCGCCAGCGTCGTCCGCCATCGCGCGCTAGCCCTCGTCCTCGCGCAGCTCGACATCGCCACGCTCGGCCATGGCCAGCAACGTGTCGACGATGGCGCGCTTGGCGGCAGCGACGTCCTTCGCCGGCGCACCGGCGGCTCCGGCGAGCTCGTTCTCGACGAGGCGGCGCGCGCGGGCGGTCAGCGACGACAGGATGTTGGCGCGGAACTCGGCGTCGGTGTCGCTCAGCGCCAGCACGATGCGCTCGCTCGGCACGCTCTCGAACAGCGCCTGCCGCGTCCTGGTGGGCAAGGTGACCAGATCGTCGAACGAGAATAGCTTGGCCGAGAGCGCCTCGGCGTCGGCGGGCCGCTCGGCGCGCAGCGCGTCCATCAGGTCGGCGGCGTGTTCGGGCGCCATCTTGTTGATGATGGAGGCGATGCGCGAGGTGCCGGCGCCCGGCGGGGCGGCGGGATTGAGGATCAGATCCTGCTTGAGGCGGGTCTCGAGCACGCGCAGCGCGGCGTCGGCGACCGGGCCGAGCGCCAGCAGGCGCCGCGTGGCGGCGTTCCGAGCCTCGCGCGGCAGCAGTTCCATGATCGCCGCGGCGCCTTGCGGCTTCAGCCGGGAGAGCGCCAGCGCCAGCACCTGCGGATGCTGGCGCGCGAGATAATCGGCGAGCAGCTGCGGCGCGATCGCACCGATTTGGTCCCAGGTATTGCCATTCGAGCTGCCGCGCACGTCCGACATGATGTCGGCGACCTGCTCCGGCGGCAGCACGCCGGTCAGCAGGTTCTCGGCCTGGTCGAACGATCCCAGCAATTCGGCGGCCTCCGAGAACTGCCCGGCGAATTCCTCGACCAGGTCTTCCAGAACGTCGATCGGCACGGAGCCGAGCTGAGCGGCCGAGCGGGTGATCGCCTTCAGCTCGGTCGGGTCGAAATGGCCGAGCAGCCGGCTCGCCAGCGGCTTGCCCATGACGAGGAGCAGCGCCGCGACCTTCTCCGGTCCCTTCAGCGGCCGATAGCTGTCGTAGGTGGCGTCGCGGGTCATGGCGCGGTCAGGCCGTCGGATCCGGTTGCCCGACGATCTCGACCAGCTTGACCCCGATCTTGGAGGGATCGTCGTCGAGCGCCACGAGCTCGCCGCGCGCGATCGTGCGGCCGTTGACCACGATGTCGACGGGGTCGGAGATGTCGTGATTGAGTGCGATGACGGCACCGCGATCGAGCGCCATGAGCTCGGCAATCGGCATCGAGGCCGAGCCGACGAAGACCTGGACCACGACGGGAATCTTGAGAATTGAATCGAGGTGGGAGCCGGCCGTGCTTCGCTCCACGGGCAAGGTGGCTGACGCAGTCGGGGTGCGGGTGGATGACGGTTCGGACGACATGGATCAGGCCTTGGTCAGGTCTTGGAGCGGGCTTTTGCGGAGGCGTAGAAAAGTTTCGGCCGACGGTGTCGCCAGAGCGATCGAGGGTAATGCGACCTCGTCGATGCGCAGCGAATAGCGGTTCTCGTCCTGACCGATCTCACCGCGATAGAGGGTTCGCCCATCGCAGACGAGGGACGCACGGGTGCGGGCCTCGGACGGCAGCGCGAGGACCTGGCCGGGCTTCAGCTCGGAGAGCTGGCGCAGCGAGAGCGGCATCGCATCGAGCAGAACGTCGACGGTCACGGCCGCGCGCGCTAGCTCCTGGCGCAGCTGCGTAGACCAAAGCGGATCGGCGTCGGGCGTCGGAGCCATGGTTGCGGCCTCGCCGGCGAAGGCCTGCAGCGCCGTCGGCGGCAGTGCCAAAGTCAGCAGGCCGCGCAGGCCGAAAATCGCGATCGCCAGCGTGACGACGCCGACCTCGCGTGTCGCCGCCCCGCAGACGTCAGCTTGCGGCGCCCCCTCGATCCGCACCGGCTTGACACCGGTAAAGCCGCGCTCCTGCCACTCGGCAGCGATGGCGGCCGCGGCCAGAGCCGCCAAGGTGTGGGAATATTGCATGTCGATCGAAGTCGCCGGACGCATCTCGTCCGGACGGCACTCGCCGCCGGTGCCGCCGCAGAGCAGCTCGACGACGGCGTGGACGAGCGCGGCGTCCAGGCCCGCCAGCACCGTGCATCCGACACCTGCGCAATCGAGGGCGGAGCTGACCGTGCCGGGCCGCTGCATGGCGAGGTGGTCGCGCAGTGCGACGCGACGGTAGCCGACCAGGGCGCCCTCGACGATCGTCGCCGGCCCCGCCATCGTGCCGAGGCTCTTCAGGAGGGCGGCGAGCAAGCGCTCTGCGGCGCCCTTCAGAAGCGGCGCATCGTCGTAGGCGTTGCCGTCGCCCGGCCGCTGCGGGCGCGACCGATTGGGCTGCTTCGGCGTCGCGGAGGCGAGCGGGAACATGTCAGGCCGCCGCCTTCATCGGCTCGGACTTGCCGGCGCCGTTCATGGTCTCGTTTTCGACCGCATCGATCGAGGGGCGATCCTTCGACGAGATGGTCTTGCGGCCGTGTTCGAGCGCGATCAGCGGCATGGCGCCGTTCATGAAGGCCAGCAGCGATTGCTTGATGATGACGTAGAGCCGGTAGCGCTTCTCGCGGGTGACCTTGATCTTCGAGGCCAGCGGCCCGGCGAAGCCATAGGACATGAAAATGCCGGCGAAGGTGCCCACGAGAGCCGCGCCGATCAGCTCGCCGAGCAACTCGGGCGATTGGTCGAGCGCGCCCATCGCCTTGATGATGCCGAGCACCGCCGCGACGATGCCGAGCGCCGGCAGGCCGTCGGCGACGCTCTGGATCGCACTGTAGGGCTTGAGCCGGTCGCGCTTGATGGTCTCGATCTCCTCGTCCATCAGCGCCTCGATCTCGTGGGTGCGAGCGTTGCCGACGAGGATCAGGCGGACGTAGTCGCAGATGAAGGCCGTCATGTCCTTGTCGGCCAGCGTCTTGGGAAAGCGCTGGAAGAGTTCGGAATCCTTCGGGTTGTCGATCTGCTCCTCGAGGGCGTTGCGGCCGTTGCCGCGCAGCTCGCGCATCAGCACGTAGAGCAGTCCGAGTAGGTCGAGGTAGTCGCGCTCCTTGGGAGCGGCGCCCTTGATCGCCTCGAGCACGGCCTTGCCCGTGTCCTTGATCGTGGGCAGCGGGTTGGCGACGATGAAGGTGCCGAGCGCCGAGCCCCCGATGATGATGAACTCGTAGGGCTGCCAGAGCACGAAGACGTGGCCGCCTGCCGCGACGAAGCCGCCGAGCATGCAACCGAGCGCGACGATCAAACCGATGGCGAAGCTCAAGGCGGCTCTCCTGCTGGAGATGCCAGTGCAACAGATCGGCCTTGCCCGAGGCTGTCGAGGAGCCTGCCGCCGCATCGGCTCGGGACGCGACCGCCCGCTTGAGCGTTCGCGCTTTACGCCGCTCCGCGTCTATCCCCGGATGTCGTCCTGCTTGCGCACGACCACCGCGAAGAGGTCGGCCAAGGCCGCGAGGCTCGCCTGCTGCAGTGCGGCCGCGGAGACCACGGTGCCGTCCATTCCGGGAAGGTTGCGTGTCGCCGTGGTCGAAGCCACCACGGTCGGGCGGAAGCCGAGGTTGAAGGCCGAGCGCGCCGTCGAGTTCACGCACATGTGGGTCATGAACCCGGCGATGATCAGGTCCTTGGTCGCCGCCGCGGCCAGCTTCTCCTGAAGTTCGGTGCCGACGAAGGCCGACGGGTAGTTCTTGACGATCGTCGCCTCGCCCTCGTGCGGCGACACCTCGTCGGCGATCGCGCCGATACGCTCACCCAGATCGTAGGGCGAGCCGGCACCGGCATCGTGCTGAATGTGAAAGATCGGGATGCCGGCCTCCCGCGCACGCTTCAGCAGGGTCGCCGCCTCCTTGATCGCCGGCTCGACACCCTCGAGCGTCATCACGCCTTCTCGATAGGTGTTCTGCAAGTCGATCATGATGAGGGCCGACCCCCTGAGGCTCGGCGCCTCGGTGCCGAGGCCGGAGACGTCGCGGAGGGTCTTGGGCTGGCTCATCGGGCATCTCCTCGGGCGGACGCGGACGGCGTCGGGCGCTTTCTCACCTACCGCAGGGCCGGGGATCGGCAAGCCCGCTCGAGGCATGCGCCGGCTAGGAGCAGCCCGGCTGCCCGTAGACGATCCGCGTGCCCGCCAAGTGCCTCAGCCCGGGCCCGACCTTGATGATGACCGGGCACGGCCGCCGAGCCGGCCTTCCGGGAAAGAAGGGTGGAGCGGACGCGTCCGCAAAGCCAGCCTGCGGCAGGGGCGGAGCCGACGGCAAAGGCGGCAGGACGCCGAAGCCGTCGTCGATGACACCGACCTCGCTGGGGAAGCCGTAGAACTGCGCTTGTGCCGCCGTAGGCAGGATCGCGAGCGCGAGAAAGAATATGGTTGATCTAGACGAACGGCACATGGATGCTCCATCGACGGCGCGTCGGGGCTCTTATAAGTTGCGCCCTATTGATTGGCTCGGCTGTTCCAGCTTGCGACAATCGTCGCGCTCTGGGACGGCCTTTCGGCTTTAGCGGGGCACGACACCCGCTGGAGCAAATCGCGAACCGCCTCGATGCGGTTGGCGAAGCAGGTCAGCCGCATATGCGGCATGGGGAGGAAGCACATCGTGAGCGGACGCGAGATCGACATCGACGACGGGACGACGAAGGCCATGATGGCCAATCCGACGTTCCAGCAGCTGACCCGCTCGCGTGCGACGCTGGGTTGGACGTTGGCCGCGATCATGTGGATCATCTATTTCGGTTTCATCCTCCTCGTCGCCTTCAACAAGACCGACGGCATGCTCCTGTCGGGCAAGATCACGGCGGGTTCGACGACCTCGATCGCCATCGTGGCCGGTTTCGCGATCCTCGTCGCCACCTTCGTGATCACCGCGTTCTACGTCGCGATTGCCAATTCCCGGTTCGATCGGCTCGCCCGCGAGCTGCGCGGCGAGGTGCTTCGATGAGCCGTCTCGCCCGTCTGGCGACGATGTCCGCCGTGCTGCTTCCTCTCGGCGTCACAACCGCTCTGGCCCAAGCGCAGCCGGCGCCGGCGGCGATCCCGACGCCGGAGCCGTTCAATTATCCCGCCCTGGTCATGTTCTTCCTCTTCGTGGCGCTGACGCTGTACATCACGGCGCGGGCGGCGAGCGGCAACAAGTCGGCAGCGCAATTCTACGCCGCCGGCGGCGGCATCACGGGCTTCCAGAACGGCCTCGCCATCGCCGGCGACTACATGTCGGCGGCCTCGTTCCTCGGCATCTCCGGCCTTGTCTACACCTCGGGCTTCGACGGGTTGCTCTACTCGATCGGCTTCCTCGTGGGCTGGCCGATCCTGCTGTTCCTCATCGCGGAGCGGCTGCGCAACCTCGGCAAGTTCACCTTCGCCGACGTCGCCTCGTTCCGGCTGGGATCGACGCCGATCCGCCTGTTGTCGGCCTTCGGCACGCTGGTCGTCGTCGCACTCTACCTCATCGCGCAGATGGTCGGCGCGGGCGAACTCATCGTCGTCCTGTCGGCGCACCACCTGCCCTACATCACGGCCGAGATCATCGTCGGCATCCTGATGATCGTCTACGTCGCCTTCGGCGGCATGAAGGCGACCACCTGGGTGCAGATCATCAAGGCCGGCCTGCTGCTGTTCGGCGCGACCGTCATCGCGGCGATCGTGCTGACCAAGTTCAGCTGGAGCCCCGACGCGCTGTTCGCCAAGGCCGTCGAGCTGTCTCCCAAGAAGGATGCGATCATGTCGCCAGGCGGCTTCGTGCCCGATCCGATCTCGGGCATCTCGCTCGGCATGGCCTTGATGTTCGGCACCGCCGGGCTGCCGCACATCCTGATGCGCTTCTTCACGGTCAAGGACGCGAAGACCGCGCGCACCTCGGTGCTCTACGCCACGGGGTTCATCGGCTACTTCTACGTGCTGACGTTCATCATCGGCTTCGGCGCGATCGTCTTCGACCTCAAGGGCACGGTCAGCAACATGGCGGCCGTGCGGCTCGCCGAGCAGGTCGGCGGCCCCTACCTGTTCGGGTTCATCGCGGCGGTCGCGTTCGCGACGATCCTCGCGGTTGTCGCCGGCCTGACGCTGGCGGCGGCCTCCGCCGTCAGCCACGACATCTACGCCAACGTCATCGCCAAGGGCAATTCCGAGCGCCACGAGGTCAACATCTCGAAGGCTTCGGCCGTGGTGATCGGCATCGTGGCCATCGGGCTCGGCATCGTCTTCGAGAAGCAGAACGTCGCCTTCATGGTCGGCCTTGCCTTCTCGGTGGCGGCATCCTGCAACTTCCCGGTGCTCGTCATGTCGATCCTCTGGCGCAAGTGCACGACGCTCGGCGCCGTGGTCGGCGGTTCGCTCGGCCTGATCTCCTCGGTGGTCATGGTCGTGCTGTCGAAGGCCTTCTGGGTGACCTCGCTCGGTCACAAGGCGGCGATCTTCCCGTACTCGAACCCGGCGATCTTCTCGATGCCGATCGCCTTCATCGGGATCATCGTGTTCTCGCTGATCGACAAGAGCCGCCGCGCCGACCGGGAAAAGGCCCTGTTCGATGCCCAATACGTACGCTCGGAGACCGGCATCGGCGCTCTCGGCGTCCACGCGCACTGAGCGGCGCGCCTACACGCCACGGCAAGCCCGGCCTCGCGCCGGGCTTCTTCGTTCCAGAGGTTGGCGCCGCGGCCGCCTTGCGCCATAGCAAGGCCATGCCGCCGGAACGCCGTTGACCTCGGCTCGCGAGAGACGCGCCCGCGCCTGGCATGGCCAGGCCGCCGTCACGCGCCTGCGCAACACGATCCGGGCTGGCGAGGGCGGCCTCGTGTTCCTCGCTGTTATCGTCGGCATCGTCGCCGGACTGACCACCACCATGCTGTCGCGATTAGCGGCGCTCCTCCACCACCTGCTCTACGGCCACGCCGCGCTGAGCGCGACCGAGCACCTCGACAGCCCCTGGCTTGCCTTGATCCCGGCGTGCGGCGGGCTGCTGCTCGGCGCCGGCAGCCGCCTGCTGCTGCGGCGCCGGAACAATCGCCCGATCGACGCGATCGAGGCCAACGCGCTCGCCGGGGGGCGCATGTCGCTGATCGATTCCGTGGCGATCGGCGTCCAGACGCTCGTCTCCAACGGCTTCGGCGCCTCCGTCGGGCTAGAGGCCGGCTACACGCAACTGGGCGCCGGCCTCGCCTCTCGTCTCAGCCGCTTCTTCAACCTGCGCCGCGCCGACTTGCGGATGATGGTAGGAGCCGGCGCCGCGGGTGCCATCGCCGCCGCCTTCGGCGCGCCGCTCACCGGCGCCTTCTACGGGTTCGAAATCATCATCGGCACCTACACGCCGTTCGGCCTGGCACCGGTGATGGCGGCGGCGATCTCGGCCGTGCTGGTGGCGCGCGCGATCGGCATGGGCGAGACCTTCATCGGCCATCTCGCCTCGGACACGGTGCTGAACGGCAGCAGCATCGCGCTGCTGCTCGTGTTGTCGCTGGCCTGCGCCGGCCTCGGCATCGCCATCATGCGTGGGGTCACGCTCACCGAGGATCTGTTCCGCCGCAGCCGTATCCCGGCTTGGCTGCAGCCCGCCATCGGCGGCCTTGGCCTGGGCGCGATGGCACTGGTCACGCCGCACATGCTCTCGGCCGGGCACGGCGCGCTGGCGGCGCTGCTGCACGCGCCGCCGGCGATCGGTTTCGTCGCGGTGACGCTGCTGCTCAAATCCTGCGCCTCGGCGATCTCGATCGGCAGCGGCTTTCGCGGCGGCCTGTTCTTCGCCTCGCTCTATCTCGGCGGCCTCACCGGCGTGCTGTTCCACGGTCTCGCGGCGATGCTCGCGCCGAGCGTGCCGCTCGACGCCACGACCTGCGCCGTAGTCGCCATGGCCGGTCTTTCGGTGACGATCATCGGTGGCCCGCTGACCATGGGCTTCCTGGCGCTGGAGGCGACCGGCGACTACGCTCTCACGATCCTGATCCTGGCGACGACGACGCTCGATTCCGTGCTGGTGCGACGCACCTTCGGCTACAGCTTCGCGACCTGGCGGCTGCATCTGCGCGGCGAGTCGATCCGCTCGGCACAGGATGTCGGCTGGATCCGGTCGCTGACGGTCGGCCGCCTGATGCGGCGCGATGTCGGCACCGTCTATGCCGACAGCACCATCGCGAGCTTCCTCGAAAGCCATCCGCTCGGAAGCGACTACTGGATCGTCGCCACCGATCCGTTCGGCCGCTATGCCGGCATGGTGTCGCTCAACGAGGCGCACACCATGACGCTCGATGCCGCCCGCTGCCGCAAACCTCTGACGACGCTGCTGCGCCACGCCGATCGCGTGCTCACGCCGGACATGAACATCCGGCAGGCGGCACGCGTGTTCGAGGAGATCGAGAGCGAGGCGCTCGCCGTGATCGAGAGCGATGCCGACCGGCGCGTCATCGGCCTACTCACCGAAGCCCACGTGCTGCGGCGCTACACCGAGGAACTCGACAGGGCGCGTCGCGACCTGTCGGGAGAGACGTGGATCGAGGGCGCCGGACCTTTGTAGCCTGTCGGTCAGGGCAACGTGCCTATTCCACGACGCCTGACGGGCGACCTAGTCGTCGGCAGCAACCTTCGGCGTCAGAACCTGGCGGCCCTTGTACATGCCAGTCTTGAGATCGATGTGATGCGGGCGGCGCAGTTCGCCCGAGTCTTTGTCTTCGACGTAGGTCGGCTGCTTCAAGGCATCGGCCGAGCGGCGAAAGCCGCGCTTCATCGGAGAGGTCTTGCGCTTCGGGACGGCCATGGGATCAACTCTTCGAAGAACGGCTGCCCCACGTCGGGGCACGCGGGGTCAAGCCACCCGCCGAGTGAATTCGTGAAGGCGGGTGCGTACACGGTTACGCCAGGCTTGGCTAGGCCCAGGCACAGCGCGCGGCCGGTCTTCGCAACCGTCAGCCTTTCGCCGCCATGCTCTCGATGCGGCGCCGCATTTCGTCCAGCTGACGTCGCATGTCGTCGATCTCTCTCGGCTCCGGCGAAGAGGGCTCCGGTGACGAGGGCTCTGGTGACGAGCGCATGGGCGGCGGCGCATCCGATCTGGATGGCGTCGC
>CAXTVT010000001.1:0-46791 GCA_964247745.1 uncultured Beijerinckiaceae bacterium | reverse complement strand
AGGGCTCTGGTGACGAGCGCATGGGCGGCGGCGCATCCGATCTGGATGGCGTCGCGCCGCCGGGCGTGAACATCGACAGGGCGTCGCGGAACATCGCCACGTTCTGGCGCGTCTGTTCCTCGATCTGCGCGAAGATGGGCCGCGCGGCATCGGCCATCGGGTTGGCCATCAGCGCGCTCGTCAGGGGGCTCTTGCCGAACACGTCGGCGAAACCGCCTCGCTCCTTGGCGAGCTTGTCGAGCGAGAATTCGAGATAGGACGGCACCAGCATCTGCATGCTGTCCCCGTAGAAGCGGATCAGCTGACGCAGGAAGGTGATCGGCAGCAGGCTTTGGCCGTTCTTCCCCTCCTGCTCGAAGATGATCTGCGCGAGCACGGAGCGCGTGATGTCCTCGCCTCCCTTGGCGTCGAACACCACGAAGTCGTCGCCGCGCTTCACCATGACCGCCAGATCCTCGAGCGTGACGTAGGCGCTGGTGCCGGTGTTGTAGAGCCGGCGATTGGCGTATTTCTTGATGATCGTCGGAGGCTTCTCGCTCGTCATGCCCGGACTCTGGATGGGATTCTCGCCGGCTTCCGACAGATCGGTCGCGCACTAGCCGCATCATCATAGGCGCTTTTCGCATCTGCGAAAGCGTCTTCCTATTGCGCTGCGATCCCCCAACCGGCCCATGCGGGCTTGCCGACCGGATGATTGACCCGACATCCGCCTTGGTATCGAAAACGCGTCGGCACGCCAGACGGGACGGCGCAGAGGGAGAGCATTTTCCATGTCCACCGACATCGTCATCGTCGCGGCCGGCCGCACGGCCGTCGGATCCTTCAACGGAGCCTTCGGATCGATCCCGGCACACGAACTCGGAGCCGCCGTCATCAAGGAGGTGATCGCGCGCGCCAAGGTCGAAGGCGGCGACGTCGACGAGGTGATCCTGGGGCAGGTGCTGACCGCGGCGCAGGGCCAGAATCCGGCGCGACAGGCGGCGATGGCGGCCGGCGTGCCGAAGGAGAAGACGGCCTGGAGCCTCAACCAGGTGTGCGGCTCGGGGCTGCGCTCCGTGGCGCTGGGCATGCAGCAGATCGCCAACGGCGACGCCGCGATCATCGTGGCCGGCGGGCAGGAGAGCATGTCGCTGTCGCCGCACGCCAGTTACCTGCGGGCCGGCGTCAAGATGGGCGACACCAAGCTCGTCGACACGATGATGAAGGACGGCCTGATCGACGCCTTCCAGGGCTACCCGATGGGCAACACGGCAGAGAACATCGCCGAGAAGTGGCAGATCTCGCGCGAGGACCAGGACAAGTTCGCGCTCGGCTCGCAGAACAAGGCCGAGGCAGCGCAGAAGGCCGGACGCTTCAAGGACGAGATCATCCCGTTCACCGTAAAGGGCCGCAAGGGAGATACGATCGTCGACGAGGACGAGTACATCCGCAAGGGCGTGACGATCGATAATTTCACCAAGCTGAAGCCGGCCTTCTCCAAGGAAGGCACCGTGACGGCCGGCAACGCCTCGGGCATCAACGACGGTGCGGCCGCCGTGGTGCTGATGACGGCGGACGAAGCCAAGCGCCGCGGCCTTACCCCTCTCGCTCGCATCGCCTCCTGGGCGACTGCCGGCGTCGATCCCGCGATCATGGGCACCGGCCCGATTCCGGCGTCGCGCAAGGCGCTCGAGAAGGCCGGATGGTCCGTCAAGGACCTCGAGCTCGTCGAAGCCAACGAGGCCTTCGCCGCCCAGGCGATCTCGGTGAACAAGGACATGGGATGGGATCCGGGGATCGTGAACGTGAACGGCGGCGCTATCGCCATCGGCCATCCGATCGGGGCGTCGGGCACGCGCGTGCTGGTGACCCTGCTGCACGAAATGGCGCATCGCGATGTCCACAAGGGCCTCGCCACCTTGTGCATCGGTGGCGGCATGGGCGTCGCCATGTGCCTGGAGCGCTAGGCTTCGTCGGCTGCGGCGCTCTTCGCAGGCGCCGCCGCGTTCTTGAGGATTGTCACAGCAACGACGAGGCCGGCCATTAAAGGTCGGTCCGACACGCAGGGAAGGAATGTCGATGGCTCGGGTGGCGGTGGTCAGTGGAGGGTCGCGCGGGATCGGCGCGGCGATCAGCAAGGCGTTGCAGGAGGCCGGCTACAAGGTGGCCGCGACCTACGCCGGCAACGACGAGGCCGCCGCCGCCTTCAAGGAAGCGACCGGCATCGCCGTCTACAAGTGGGACGTCTCGAGCTTCGAATCCTGTGCGGAAGGCCTCAAGAAGGTCGAGGCCGATCTCGGCCCGGTCGAGGTCCTGGTGAACAATGCCGGCATCACCAAGGACGTGCCGCTGCACAAGATGAAGCCGGAGCAATGGTCGGCCGTCATCAACACCAACCTGAACTCGCTTTTCAACATGACCCGCCCGGTGATCGAGGGCATGCGCGAGCGCGGCTGGGGCCGCATCGTCAACATCTCCTCGATCAACGGCCAGAAGGGCCAGTTCGGGCAGACGAATTATTGCGCGGCCAAGTCGGGCGACATCGGCTTCACCAAGGCGCTGGCGCACGAGAGCGCGAACAAGGGCATCACCGTCAACATCATCGCACCGGGCTACATCGCGACCGACATGGTCAAGGCGGTGCCGGAGGAGATCATCAAGACCAAAGTGCTCCCGCACATCCCTGTCGGTCGCCTTGGCGAGCCGGAGGAGATCGCCCGCTGCGTGGTGTTCCTGGCGAGTGAAGACGCCGCCTTCATCACCGGTACGACGATCTCGATCAATGGCGGCCAGCACATGATCTGACCGGAGACACGCGGCGCCTCGCCCGTCTCACGATGGGACCGGCGCCGCTTCGTCTCGGTCAATCGTGGCCTGGCTGTCAGGTGCCACGCGCAACCACGATCCGGCTCAGTGCGGCGCCGTCGCTGCGCCATTCTGCGAAGCCGGAGCGGCTTGCGGCGGTGTCGCCGGGTTTTGCGATGTCGGCGGAACCACCTGCTGCCCGGCGGGCGACGTCCCGAGCGACTGGTTGGTCTGGTTCTGGATCGAATTGGCAGACTGTTGGCTGATCGCGCCGTAATAGACGGCGATCGCCAGCACGGCAGCGACCACCGCGCCGATAAGCATCTTCGTATTCTGGTTCATAACGCCCCATCCTCGTCGTGCAGCTGACCATCGGACGGATGGGCCGCGTGGCTGTCAAGTCACGGCCGGACCGGTGCCCCAGCGCCACAGCTTCTCAAATGGCAGGCTCACAAGCATGAAGAGATGCTCGAGGATCGCGAGGCCGAGCAGCGAGGCGGCGAGCGCGTAGCCGACGGTGCTCGGCGCCTCGGCCGCGGGATCGATCGCCATCAGCACCAAGCCCGCCCCGACGGCGACGGCCAGCAGAACCGCGACTGGAAAGAAGTCGTTGACCGGCGCACGGCGAAAGTACGAGCGGAGATGCGCGATCGGCGCCGGCATGATCGAATCGTTGAGGTTGGGGACGCCGAAGAAGAGATTGAGCTTGGACGACACCCGCATCGTCCAGAGCACGGCATAGGCCAGCGCGCCGGCCTGGGTCGGCTGCCCCCAGGTCGCGGCGAGCACGCCGAGCCCGGTGCCGGCGAGCGCCAGCTCATGCCACAGGATCGCGGCGACGGCGAAGCGGAAGCGGCGCAGGCCGCTGGCGCCGGCGGGACAGGCGAGCGGGCGCGGCCCGGTCACCGCGCCCGTGAGGAAGGCCACCTCCTGCGTGCCCCAGAGCACGATCGCGGCGGTGAAGGCGGCATAGGTCGCGGTCAGGCTCGAAACCGCCGCTGTCCGCGCCAGCGCGGCGAGGCACAACGGGTAGAGAATCGCCGCACCGATCAGCGCCCAGCGCGTCGCCGCCGGTCGGCGCAGCACCACGAAGAAGACGAGGCCGGTGGAGAACCACCAGATGAAAAGCGCGTAAGCGAAGGCCGTCGCGTTCGCGCCCATGACGTTACCACGCCGGCGCGAGCAGCGTCGTGGCCGGCAATTGCGTGCGCTTCACCGGCAGGACGAACAATCGGGCGAAGGTCAGACCGGCGGCACCGGCGAGACCGGCACGGCGCAGCTTGCCGGCGATGCCGCCCTTCGCCTGCGCGGCGGCACGCGCCTCGGTGATGCGCCAGAGCTTGTCGAGCCCGGCGCGGAACACCGGATGATCGGTGTCGAGCGCGACCGGGAAGCACTGCTTGGCGATCTCCTGCGTGATCGCGAAGACCTTGTAGTCGTAGTCCGTGGGATCGATGCCGACGGCCTCGTGGAAGGCCGGCCGCATGTGATCGCGCACGTACATCGTCGCGAACACCGCGAGCAGGAAGAAGCGAATCCAAAGCTTGTTGCGGCCGGCGGTCAGCGACGGGTCGGCACGCATCAGCAACGCGAAGCCTTCGCCGTGGCGAAACTCGTCGTTGCACCATTTTTCGAAGTACTGGAAGATCGGATGGAACAGCCGATCCGGATTGCGCTCGAGCTGGCGGTAAATGGTGATGTAGCGGGCGTAACCGATCTTCTCGGACAGGTAGGTCGCGTAGAAGATGAACTTCGGCTTGAAGTAGGTGTACTTCTTGACGCGCGTCAGGAAGCCGAGGTCGACGCCGATGCCGGCGTCCTTCAGCGTCTCGTTGATGAAGCCGGCGTGCCGCGACTCATCCCGTGCCATGAAGGTGAAGAGCTCGCGGATGTCCTTGTTGGCGATCTGCTTCTTGATCTCGGAATAGAGCACGCAGCCGGAGAACTCGGCGGTGAGCGAGGACACGAGGAAGTCCTTGAACTCGCGACGCAGCTCGGGGGGAAGCGCGTCGATATCGGCATCCATCGGGCCTTCGCGGCGGAAGTGCAGCTTGTTGTGATCGGCGCGCATCTCGCCGATCATGTGGTCCCATTCCTTGCGGACGAGATCGACGTTCAGCTTGTCCATGGCCTTGAAATCGGTCGTGTAGAAGCGCGGCGAGAGAATCGTATCCTCCTTCGCGGCCTCCAGCGATACGCCCGAAGTGCCTGGGATGGCATGGGGCAGACCCAGGCCGCGGTTGCCGCCGCCTTCGATCGGGATCATGGGGCTCTCCCTTCAGAGAAGCTGACTTCGTACAATTCGGTCAATTCGAGGTAGCCCTCGACGTAAGCCCAGAAGCGGCCAAGCGGTCCGGCCCGCTTGAGCGTGGCGCGGCGGGCCACCACCGACTTCTCGCCGAAGGCGATGGTGTCCGGCGCGTCGTGGATGATCACCTCGTCGCCCGGCCCAGGCGCAACCCCGTCGAGGTCGACGTAGGCATGCAGGCTGTCGGCCGTCTGCTCGAGATCGATGGTGCACGGCACCTCGATCGTCGAACGCGCTCCCGACCAGCCAGCCTTCATCGCGTCGTCGCTCCCGCATCAATCGGCGTGACCGCCGTCGCATGTGCCGGCGCGCGGTCCTCCGCGGCCTGATCCGCCGTCTTGTCGATCGCCGGCGTGGCAGCCTGCGGCGCGTCGTCGAGCAGCCTGGCGAAGGCCAGCTCGTTGGTCGAGCCAAACGCTTCGAGATCGAAGCTCTCGCCGGTCGTCGGGTCGGCGATAGTCAATCGCCCGTCGGCCCAATGCGTCAAGCGGAAAGCGGTCCCGGCCGCCTGATCGTTCAGCCGGTGCTCGCGGACGAGGCCGCGCATGATGCCGCGCATGAAGCCGCCAGTCGTCGGCTCGATCATGGCCACGCGCTTGCCGGTCTTGGCGTCGGTGACGAGGACGCCACCGCCGTGCTGGTCGAAGAACAGCAGGTCGCGGGTGGCGAGCGCCGTCGTGGGCGGCGTCGACACGTGGTAGAGGCCGGCGCGATGCGAGACGCCGGCGACGACGATGGTGAACAGCATCAGCCCGCCGGCGGCGACGATCACCCAGCGTGGAATGATCGGGCGCGGAGTCGGCGCGACCGGCCGACCCTTTGCCTGTCTGATCTCTGTCGGCATCGCGATCCTCATGCGGTGGCGGCAGCCTCGATGGTGCGACGACGCGCCAACGGATCGGGCGACGCCGCGATCGCGATCGCCTCGCCGGACGGCGACGCCACCAGGAGCGCGCGTGACAGCACGGTAGCGACTTCGCGCGCCTCGGGCACGCTGCGAAGCATGGGTTGCGACACCTTGAAGCGCCAAGGGCGCGCATGGGGCCACAGCAGCAGATAGGCGATCTGCCCGTCGCCCAGGGCGAGCGGGATGTCGCCGCTGCCGTCGGGGTAGAGCCGCACGTCGGCCGAGCCGATCCGATGCAGCGGCAGCGTCAAGGCGATCGGCAGCGCCACGCCGATCTGCAGGACGAGGCGCTTGTCGGTCAGCGTATAGCGCGTGGTGATCGCGACCACCCAAGCGGCCCCGAAGGTCAGCGCCGCCACGGCGACTGCCGCCAGCGCGACCCAAGACAGGCCGACCAGCGCGGCATTGGCACGGAAACCCGCGGAGTAGGCCGAGGCGAGGTCCCAGACCGCGAGCACGGCGAAATAGCCGAGCAGCGCCTTGAGGTGGAACAGGCGGCGGGCCAGGCCGGCAGTCGTCGGGCGGCCTTCCCACAGGATGGTCTCGTCGCGGCCGACGATCTCCGAGCCTTCCGGATGCAGGCGGGCGCGGCTCACAGCAGCGGCCCCATGCGAGAGGGCGTCGCGTAAAGGTGACCGCCCGCGAAATAGCCGACGATGCGATCCTCCTCGCGCTTGGTCACCTGGTCCGGCGACTTGGTCGCCGGCACACCGGCGAATTGCGAAGCCAGGATCGAGGCCACCTTGATCACGCCCTCCCGCGCCCGCACCCGGCTCATCGCCATCGGCAGCAGCACGCGACGACCGCCGGCCTCGACCTCGAGGTAGCGGATCAGCGATTCGGCCTCGTCGATCCAGGCGTCGCGGACGATGCCGGCCTCGAGCCCGTCGGCTCCGAGCACGCGGTAGCCGATCGGGTTCGGCCCGTCCGGCGCGAAGGTGTGGGCATGGGCGATGCGCAGCGGCATGATGATCGGACGCCCCTCGATGCCGACCTCGGGCACGTCCTCGCGGTCGGCGTAGGACGCCGGGCCGACGCCATCGCGCATCGGGTCCCCGGTGGGCGCGAATGGCGAACCCGGCCATTCCGCGCTCATCTCGACCGCGGCATCGCGCCGGTCGCTGCTGACGAGCGGCACGACGAAATCGCGGCCGTCGTGATGGTGGAAGACCTTCGGCGGCGGCATGTCTGGGAAGCCGCGCACGGAGACGCGCGAACCCTGCCCCCGCTCGGTCTCGAGGGGATAGCCCTCGCGCTTGTTCTCGCGGTGCAGGTAGAACACCAGCCCGGCGAAGAACAGCCAGAAGGCGTAGAGCACGACCTGTGCGATATCGATGTAACCCGTCAATGCTCCGACCATGAGGTCCTCCCTCGGCTCAACTCTGGCTTCGTAGCTCGGCCAGTTCAAAGGTTTGACGCGCCACCTTGGTGCGTCGGCGGACCAGCGGCCCCATCGCGATCAACGTCGCGAAGAGCAGCCCGATCTCGCAATGATAGACGAAGGAATAGCCGGTCGCCGGCCGGTCCAGCGCCGGGCCGAGCGCGCCCGAGGCGGCGAGGCCGGAAACGGCGTCGCGGATGAGGCCACCGCCGGCCACGGCGATGCCGGCCGCCGAGGCCTGCACGGCGCCCCAGACACCCAGCACCAGGCCGCTCTGGCCCTCCTGTGCCATGCCCATCGCCGCGGTCAACGTGCAATGGGCGAAAATGCCGGAGCCGAGCCCGATCAGGGTGACGCCGGCGGCGAACAGCGCGCTCGAAGCCAGCGGCTCGGCGAAGATCACGGCGGTGAAGGCGACGAGGCCGGCGACGAGGCCGATGGCAGCGAAACGATAGGGATCGGCGCCACGGCCGAGCCAGCGCGCCGCGGCGACGAAGCCGAAAAGACCGCCGACGGCGAGCAACGCGGTCAGCCCGGTGGTGGCGCCGACGGAGAGGTGCAGCACCTGGCCGCCGTAGGGCTCGAGCAGCACGTCCTGCATCGAGAACGCCATCGTGCCGAGCGCGACCGAGATCAGCCTTCGCGCCGGCCGTCCCTGCCTCGAGAAGACTTGGCAGGCCTCGCGGAAGGTGGGATGCGCCACTTTCGCGACGCGCCGTCCGCGCGGCTCCTGCTTCCAGATGGCGAAGATGTTCAGCGCCATCGTGATGAAGGCCGCCCCCTGCACCACCTGGATCAGGCGCACCTCGGAGAAATGCGCCAGCGCCAGGCCGAAGACCAGGGCGGACACCATCATGCCGAGCATCATCATGACGCACAGCAACGCCACGACCTTGGGGTGCGAACGCTGCGGCGCGAGATCGGTGGCGAGCGCCAGGCCGGCCGTCTGCACCGTGTGCAGCCCGGCGCCCATCAGCAGGAAGGCGAGCGCGGCGGCACCCTGCCCCACCACCGGCGGCGCGGAGGTGTCGCCACCCAGCAGGATGAGCGCGAACGGCATGATCGAGAGCCCGCCGAACTGCAGCATCGTGCCGAACCAGAGGTAGGGCACGCGCTTCCAGCCGAGCGCCGACTTGTGATTGTCCGACTTGAAGCCGATCAGCGCGCGGAACGGCGCGAACACCAGCGGCAGCGCGATCATCGAGGCGACGAGCCACACCGGCACGCCGAGCTCGACGATCATCACGCGGTTCAACGTGCCGATGAGCAGCACCACGGCCATGCCGACGGTCACCTGGAACAGCGACAGCCGCAGCAACTTGGCGAGCGGCAGCTCGGCCGACGCCGCGTCGGCGAACGGCAGAAGATCGGCGCCGAGCTTCATCCACTGCGTCGCCACGGTTTTCTTCGCGCCGAGCGGATCCCCGTCGTGCTCGGGCACGCAGGCGCGTGCCGCACGAGGCGAGACGGTGGCGTCGTCTTGGGGCGCGGCTCGCCTCATCCGATCACGATCTCCAGGGCCTGCGAGATGTAGAACCCGGTCCCGATCCGGTGCGTGCGACCGAGCGTGGCGCGCGGCGGCAGCACCGCCTGGAGTCGACGGCGGATCGTGGCCGGGGATACCGGTTCGATGGCCGGCGAACGATCGCCGCGCGGGAAGAGCTGTCCGGCGGCATGCATCAACGTCAGCGCCGGCGTCCTCGGCGCGAAGGTGAAGACCATCGATTGCGACGTGCGGGCGGCGAGGCGCGCCGCGGCCTCGGCCATGTCGGCGGCGCGGTAGTGGATCAGCGAATCCATCGCCACGACGTGGTCGAAGCGGCCGAGCCCGGCATCGAGCATGTCGCCGGAGCGAAACTCGATGCGACCGGCGCTCGCATCGATGCGCTCGCGTCCCAGGTCGACGAGCGTCGGCGAGAGGTCGATCGCCACGACGTCGGCGCCACGGCGCGCGAGCTCGGCGGCGAGCGCGCCGGTGCCGCAACCCGCGTCGAGGACGCGCCGCCCGGCGAGGTCGACCGGCAGCCAGTCGAGAATGGTCTGACGCATCGCGTCGCGGCCGGCGCGCACCGTGGCACGAATCTTCGAGACCGGCGCGTCGGAGGTGAGCTTGGCCCAGGCGTCGGCCGCGGTGCGGTCGAAATAGGTATGCAGCTGGCCGCGTCGCGCGACGTAGGAGGCGTTCTGCATCAATCGAATCCCAGCAGATCGAAGATGTCGCGGTCCTTCATCGGCTTCGGCGTCAGCGGATCGGTGCCGGCGTAGAGCGTCTCGGCGAGCTGCATGTACTCGGCCTGGACGGCGAGGATCTCGGGCGTCTCGTCCATCTCGAACAGCGTCTGCTTCTTCAGGCGCGACTTGCGGATCGCGTCGAGCATCGGAAAATGCGCGACCTTGTTGAGGCCGACGACGCCGTTGTACTTGTCGACCTGGTCGGTGCCATCGGACCGGTTGACGATCACACCGCCGAACCGGACCTTGTAGTTCTTCGCCTTGGCCTCGATGGCCGCCACGATGCGGTTCATCGCGAAGATCGAGTCGAAATCGTTGGCCGTCACCACCAATGCGCGGTCGGCGTGCTGCAACGGCGCGGCGAAGCCGCCGCAGACGACGTCGCCCAGCACGTCGAAGATCACGACGTCGGTGTCGTCGAGCAGGTGATGCTCCTTGAGCAGCTTCACCGTCTGTCCCACGACGTAGCCACCGCACCCGGTGCCGGCCGGCGGACCGCCCGCCTCGACGCACATCACGCCGCCGACGCCCTCGAACACGAAGTCCTCGGTGCGCAGCTCCTCGGTGTGGAAGTCCACCGTCTCGAGGATGTCGATCACCGTCGGCATCAGCTTCTTGGTCAAGGTGAACGTGGAATCATGCTTGGGATCGCACCCGATCTGCAGCACGCGCTTGCCGAGCCGAGAGAAGGCGACCGACAGGTTCGACGACGTCGTCGACTTGCCGATGCCACCCTTGCCGTAGACGGCAAACACCTTGGCCGTGCCGATCTTGTCGGTCGGGTCGAGATGCACCTGCACCGAACCGTCGCCGTCGAGGAAGCCGGCAGCGCGGCAGGAGGTCGGACCGGGAGCCTTGAAGGGTGCGTTCATGCGGCGTCTCGATCAGCGAGAGAAATGGGCTTTGGCATCATACAAGGTCTCGATCGTCACGAGCGCGATGGCACGCTCGCTCGCGTAGGCTTCCGTGTTGCGGCGCGCCTTGCCGCGGACGAAGAACGGAATCTTGCCGAGCTCCTTCTCCGCCTCGGGCGACCAGGTCGTCGTCGCTGGGCGCTCGAGAACGGCGGTGTCGACGGCCGCCACGGGCTCGATGTTCAAAGGAGCTATCGAGGGGGGCGCCGGTATCGGAGACGCCTTTGCGCCTGTGGTCGCGAGGTGCGAGGGCACGGCGCTGTCGTGGAACTCGCCATCCTCGCGGAACATCCCGAGAAGGTGTTCCTCCAAACCCATCATGAGCGGATGGACGAAGCTGTCGAAGATGACGTTGGCGCCCTCGAACCCCATCTGCGGCGAGTAGCGCGCGGGGAAATCCTGCACGTGCACCGGCGCCGAGATCACCGCGCAGGGGATGCCGAGCCGCTTTGCGACGTGGCGCTCCATCTGCGTGCCGAGCACGAGCTCGGGCTGCAGCCGCTGGATCGCCTCTTCCACCGCGAGGAAGTCGTCGGAGACGATGGCTTCGGCCTCGTAGCGCGCGGCGAGGTCGCGCACGTCGCGAGCGAACTCGCGGGTGTAGGTGCCGATCGCCACCACGGTGAAGCCGAGCTCCTCCTTGGCGATGCGGGCCGCGGCGAGCGCATGGGTGGCGTCGCCGAACACGAAGACCCGCTTGCCGGTAAGGTAGGTCGAGTCGACCGAGCGCGAGTACCAGGGGAGACGGGACCCCTCGGCGGCATCCTCTGTCATTCCGGGGCTCGGCGCAGCCGAGAACCCGGAACCCGTTGCGGCAGCCGGACGACCGCCCTCCTCGCGAGCGCAATGGGTTCCGGGTTCGCCTTCGGCGCCCCGGAATGACAACCCCTCGACCTCGCGGATGAAATCGCGCGTGGCGCCGACGCCGATCGGCACGAGCTTGGTGGCGGGCTGGCCGAAGGCCCGCTCCAGCCATTTGGCGGCCTGCCCCGCGATCTCGGGGTAAAGCACCACGTTGAAATCGGCCGCACCAAGGCGCGCGAGGTCGGCCGGCGTCGCGCCCTCCGGCGCCACCACGTTGACTTCGATCCCCAGCCGCCCGAGCAGGCGCTTTATCTCGACGAGGTCGTCGCGATGGCGGAAGCCGAGCGCGCAGGGCCCGAGAATGTTGCAGCACGGCGCCCGGCCCTCGAGCCGTGCGGCGCGCTTGGCGCCGGGCTTGAGCGCATGCGGCCCGGCGAAGGCGCGCACCAGCTGGTAGAAGGTCTCCGCCGCGCCCCAATTCTCCTTCTTTTGGTAGGAGGGCAGCTCGAGCGGCACGACCAGCACCGGCAGGTGCAGCGCCTCGGCGAGCCCGCCGGGATCGTCCTGGATCAGCTCGGCGGTGCACGAGGCGCCGACGAGGATCGCCTGAGGACGAAATCGCTCGTAGGCGTCGCGAACGGCGGTCTTGAACAGCTCGGCGGTGTCGCCGCCGAGGTCGCGCGCCTGAAAGGTCGTGTAGGTCACCGGCGGCCGCGTCTTGCGCCGCTCGATCATCGTGAACAGCAGGTCGGCGTAGGTGTCGCCCTGCGGCGCGTGCAGCACGTAATGCACGTCTCGCATCGCGGTGGCGATGCGCATCGCGCCGACGTGGGGCGGACCTTCGTAGGTCCAGACGGTGAGCTGCATCTAGGCCGCCAGTCTGGCGCGGCGCGCCAGCGGTCGGGCGAACAGCTCGGCGAGGTCGCCGGCCTGCTCGAAACCCTGGATCGGGGTGAACACGAGCTCGATCGACCATTTGGTGGTCAAGCCGTCGGCCTCCAGCGGGTTGGCGAGGCCGAGGCCGCACACGGTGAGGTCGGGTGCGGCGGCGCGGCAGCGGTCGAGCTGGCGTTCGACGTCCTGGCCCTCGCTCAGCATCGCGTCGGCCGGCAGCAGCGCGAGGTCGGCGGCGAGGTGCTGGCGGTGGAGGTAGGGCGAGCCGACCTCGACCAGCCGCATGCCCAGCTCGCGGTGGAGGAAGCGCGCCAGCGGAACCTCGAGCTGCGAATCCGGGAAGAAGAAGATGGAGCGGCCCTCGAGCGCCGGGCGGTAGCGCGCGCAAGCTTTCTCCGCCCGCTCGCGATAGGGTTGCAGCACGCGGGCGACGTGGCCGGCATCGAGCCCAAAGGCGGCGGCGGCGGCCATGAACCACAGCGCGGTACCCTCGGCACCGAGCGGGAACGGCGCGGCGATGCGGCGGGCGCCGCGATCCTCGAGCGCGCGCGCCGTGTCGTTGAGAAAGGGCTGCGCCAGCAGCAGGCGCGTGCCGGCGCCCACGCTCGGCAAGTCGGCGGCGCGGCGCGGCGGCAGGAAGGCGACGTCGGCGATGCCAAGCGCGGCGAACAGTCGGCGAAACTGGTCCTCGACCACGTCGGCCAGCGTGCCGACGACGAGCAATTGCTCGCTCAGCACGGCCGGCATCTCCGGCACCAGCGACGCCAGACAGGCGTCCTCGCCCTGGGTGAAGGTCGTCTCGATGCCGCTGCCGGAATAGTTCAGCACCCGCACGGCGGGCGCGTGGGTACGCGACAGCCGCAACGCGGCGCGGGAGAGGTCGAGCTTGATGACCTCGGACGGGCAGGAGCCGACGAGGAACAGCATCTTGATGTCGGGGCGGCGCGCCAGCAGCTGCGCCACCACGCGATCGAGCTCGGCGTTGGCGTCGGAGAGGCCAGCGAGGTCGCGCTCGTCGATGATCGCGGTGGCGAAGCGCGGCTCCGCGAAGATCATCACGCCCGCCGCCGATTGGATGAGATGGGCGCAGGTGCGCGATCCGACCACCAGGAAGAAGGCGTCCTGGATCTTGCGATGCAGCCAGACGATCCCGGTCAGCCCGCAGAACACCTCGCGCTGGCCGCGCTCGCGCAGCACCGGGCGTTCGACGCTGTCGCAGCCGGCGAGCGGCGGCTTCACGGCAGCGTTCATGCCGCCTCCGCCAAGGTGAATACGGAGCCCTGAAGGCGGGCCGCCCGCAGCTTCAAGATGAATTGAGCGGCGTTGATCACGTAGGTGACGTAGGCGGCCAGCGCGAGAAGCATCAGCGCGCGCGGCGCGAGCACTCCGGTCACGAGAGCGGCGAGGTAGGCGGTGTGCAGCGCCAGCACCAGCATCGAGAACACATCCTCCCAGAAGAAGGCGCGGGCGAAGAGGTAGCGGCCGAACACGACCTTCTCCCAGATCGAGCCCGTGATCATGATGGTGTAGAGCGCGAGCGTCTTGACCACGACCGAAGCCGTGGCGAGGGCCAGCCCCTCGCCGGTGGCGAGGTAGCGCAGCACGAGACCCAGGCTGACGAGGAAGACGAGAAATTGGACGGGGGCCAACAGCCCCTGGACCAGGGTCCAGCGCGTCGCGTCGCGCCGCATGCGCTGCTCGGACGTGTACAGAGCCATGCATGGCGCCGGCGCGCGTGTAAACCGCGCCCTTCGGCGGGCGCCCGCCTCGATTGACAAGGATGCGGGGCCCTGTTGCGATGCCGGCCGTCCGCTTACAGTCGGAGCCAAATCGACCTCCAGGCCAAGCCTCGCCATCTTCGCCGCGACCTATCGTTTGCGGCTGACGGGATCTTCTCGTTGTGCCGTCATGTCGGCGCCAGCAGGAAGACCCTAGGGGCGCTGACCGAGGGTGTCAATCGAGCCTGACGTAAACCCAACTTGACGTTCGACGGATAAACGGCCAACACTCGTGGGGAAGACGGGATGATCACCGCAATGCTGCGTTTCCTGAACGAGCACGGCTTGTCAGACGGGTCCGCCGTCGCGGTTCCTCTGTGCGGCCGGCTCGCTCCCACACTGGACATGCGGGCGACGGTCGAGGCGCAGGTGATCCCGCGTCTGCGCGCCGCTCTGGCCGCGCGCCTCGCGGACGCACCGCCGCTGCCGCTCGTGCGCCGCCAGGCCGATGCCACGCCCGACGTGGCGTGGCTGGCGGACAAGCTCGTCGTGGGCGACGACGACGCGATCGGCGCCCGCATCGACGCGGCACGGCACGGCGGTCTTTCGTTGGAGCGGCTCTATCTCGACTGGCTGATGCCGGTGGCGATCCATCTGACCGAGCAGCTCGCCACCGATTTCCGCGGGCTCGCCGAGACGACGCTGGCGTTCTGCAACCTGCAGCGTCTCCTGCGGCACTACGCGGCCGAGTTCTGCGCCGAGCACGGCCAGCCGGATTCGGGCCTGCGCGCGCTGCTCGTGGCGCCGACCGACGCCGGCGCCGATCCCGGGCTGCCGGTGTTCGGCCTGCTGCTCATGTCCGAATTCTTTCGCCGCGAGGGCTGGGACGCCCACGTCGAGCGCGACATCAAGGGCGGCACGTTCCGCGACACGGTGCTGAACGAATGGTTCGATCTCGTGGAAGTGCTGGCGACGAGCGATCGCGATCTCGACGCGATCGCGTCGGGAATCCGGCTCATCCGGCGCGGCTCGCCGAACCCGTCCGTCGGCGTGATCGCCTGCGGACGCGTCTTCGACGACCGTCCCGAACTCGTCCGGATGGTCGGCGCCGATCGCTCGGCGTCGGATCCGCTGTCGAGCCTTTCTGAAGCGAAGCACCTCGTCGCGCTCGGACCGAATCGCCGACTTCCGTCGTAACGGCCGGCCTTTCGGTCGCTCGTGGCGGGACGCCGGGATCCGGCGGCATATCACGCATGCGCCCTGGAGGCCTGAGACGCCGTTGAAGCCGTTCCACGACCCCGATGGAAGCATCGGCAGCCTTGATGCGACGACCGCGGCGACCCTGGTCGCCACCTCGGCGGACGTCGCGCTCGTCCTCGACCGCGACGGCGTGATCCAGGACATGGCGGTCCAGGCCACGGACCTGTCCCTCGAGCTGGAAGGCTTCGGCCGCTGGCTCGGGCGCCCCTGGAGCGACACGGTCTCCGCCGACAGCCAGCGCAAGGTCGAGACGCTGCTGCGCGAGGCGGAGAGCCGGCCGGCCTCGGCCTGGCGCCAGCTCACGCACCGCACCGTCGCCGGACGCGACCTGCCGATCCTCTATTCCGCGGTGAAGCTGAGCGCCGACGGGCGCATCGTCGCGCTCGGCCGCGACCTGCGCGCCGTGGCGGCGCTGCAGCAGCGCCTCGTCGACGCGCAGATGTCGATGGAGCGCGACTACGCCAAGCTGCGCTTCGCCGAGACCCGCTACCGCCTGCTGTTCCAGACGGCGAGCGAGCCGGTGCTCATCGTCGATGCCACGACGCAGAAGATCGTCGAGGGCAACCCGGCGGCGACGGCGCTTATCGAGGAGCGCGGCAGCCACCGTCTCGTCGGACGCTCCTTCCTCGAGCTTTTCTCGGCGCCGGCACGCCCGCGCATCGTGGCGATGCTCGGCGACCTGCGCGCCGTCCCGCGACCGGAGGAGTTCGTCGCCGTGCTCGAAAGTGGCGACGCCGTCGGACTGCACGCCGCCTCCTACCGGCAGGAAGGCACGCTGATGGTCCTCGTGCGACTGATGCCTATGGCGCCGGCGATGGCAGGGGACATCCAACCGGGCACCTCCGAGGCGCCCGACAGATTGCTCGACTTCATCAACATCTCGCCGGACGCCTTCGTGCTGTCCGATGCCGCCGGTCTCGTGCTGTCGGCCAATCCGAGTTTCGCCGCCATGGTCCAGGTCGAGGACGCCGAGTCGCTGCGCGGGCGCCCACTGGAGCAATGGTTCGGGCGTCCGGGCGTCGACCTCGACGTCATGATCGCCAACCTGCGCCAGCACGGCTCCGTGCGGCTCTACGCGACCTCGCTGCGCGGCGAGGCCGGCGCGCTGCTCGACATCGAGGTGTCGGCGGTGGCGGCCGGACGCGGCAAGGCGGCGAGCTTCGGGTTCGTGATCCGCGATATCGGGCGCCGGCTCGTGCCGCAGGCGCGCCCACGCGAACTGCCGCGTTCGGCCGACCAGCTGACCGAGATGATCGGCCGCGTACCTCTCAAGGAGCTGGTGCGCGAGACCACCGACGTCATCGAGAAGCTGTGCATCGAGGCGGCGCTGGAGCTCACCGGCGACAATCGCGCCTCCGCCGCCGAGGTGCTCGGCCTGAGCCGCCAGAGCCTCTACGTGAAGCTGCGCCGCTACGGCCTCGCCGAGCCCGGCATCGAAGAGGACGCGTGATGGTCGACGTCCTTCGCCGCGCCGCGGAGGACCGCCCGCTTTCTTGGTTCGGCATCGTCCGGCTCGGCCTCGTGCAGACCGCGCTCGGCGCGATCTTCGTGCTGTCGACGTCGACGCTCAACCGCGTGATGAAGGTCGAGCTCGGCCTGCCGGCGCTGCTACCGGGCGTACTCATCGCGATTCAGTATTTCATTCAAGTATTGCGGCCCCGGCTCGGCCACGGCTCCGACGTCGGCGGCCGTCGCACGCCCCTCATCGTGGGCGGTATGGCAGTGCTGGCGGGCGGCGGCGTACTGGCCGCGCTCGCCACCGCGACGATGACGCAGCAGCTCTGGCTCGGCATCGGCCTGGCCGTCGTCGCGTTCGTCGTGATCGGCATCGGCGTCAGCGCCTGCGGCACCGCGCTCCTGGTGCTGCTCGCCACCCGCACCGCGCCGGAGCGCCGCCCGGCGGCGGCGGGGATCGCCTGGATCATGATGATCATGGGCTTCATCGTCACCGCCGGCATCGCCGGCAAGCTGCTCGATCCGTTCTCGCCGCAACGTCTCGTCGCCGTCGCCCTCGTGATCGCCATCTCCGGCCTCCTCGTGACACTGGCCGCGGTGTGGCACGTCGAAGGCCGCACCGCCGCCGCCCCGGAGCCCGCCCGACGCGGCGCCTTCGGCCGAGCGCTGCGCGAGGTCTGGGCCGAGCCGCAGGCGCGGCGCTTCGCCTTGTTCGTCTTCGTCTCCATGCTGGCCTACGGCGGCGAGGAGCTGATGATCGAGCCCTTCGCCGGCGTGCTGTTTCGCATGTCGCCGGGCGAGACGGCGAGACTCTCCGGCCTGCTCCACGTCGGCTCGCTGTCGGGCATGATCCTGGTCGCGGTCGTCGCCACCATCCTGTCGCGAACGCGGGCCGGGACGCTGCGGCTGTGGATGGTCGGCGGCTGTCTCGGCTCGGGCGCGGCGCTCGCCGGCCTCGCCGCCGGCGGCCTCGCCGGTTCGCCCCTAGCCTTGCGCCCGCTGCTGTTCGCGCTCGGTCTCGCCAACGGCGCCTACGCCATCGCCGCGATCGGCTCGATGATGCAGCGCATCGGCGGCTCCGGCGGATCCTCCGCCGGCCGCTCGCGCGAAGGCACGCGCATGGGCCTGTGGGGCGCGGCCCAGGCGGTGGCCTTCGGCTGCGGCGGGCTGGGCGCGACGGCGCTGAGCGACGCCGTACGGCAGGCCGGCGCGGAACACGCCGCCACCTACGCCGCCGTCTTCGCGACCCAGGCGGCGGTCTTCGCGATCGCGGCGATCATGGCCGCGCGGCTCGACACCGTCGCGACCGTGCCGCGGGGCGCATCGCGCGCGGTCCCGGCCGCCGGCGGATGATCGCGATCGCTGTCGACGCGATCCTGGTGCTGGTCGTCGTCGAGGGCATCGCGCTGACGGTCTTCTTCCGTTGGACGGGGCGTGGCGTGGTGCCGGCCACGCTCTGGCCCAACCTCGCCGCCGGCTTCCTGCTGGCGCTGGCGGTGCGCGTCGCGCTCGGCGGCGGCCCGACCCCCCTCGGCACGCAAGCGACCCTCGCCGCCGTGCTGGGCTGCGCGCTCGTCGCGCACCTGCTCGATCTGCGCAGCCGCTGGAACGCCGATCCTCCGCCGATCGGCTGAGGCAGGAACGGGCAGAGGCACGCGAGACCCGGCCGATGGAGGTGCCAGCCGGCCTTTAAGCCGGGTTCTGTACGGCGCGAGGCCGAAGCCTCGCACGTGACGGCCATTCCTCTGGGACGGCCGTTGCCGGCCGCCTCGAGCAACCAACCCGGACGACGGTCGTGAGACCGACCTGGACCCGCCTTACGGCGGGGCCGCGTCGCCCCTATTCGGTTTTGCTCCCGGTGGGGCTTGCCGTGCCGCTCCTGTTGCCAGCAGCGCGGTGCGCTCTTACCGCACCGTTTCACCCTTACCAGACGCGTCCGAGGACCCGGCTGGCGGTCTGTTTTCTGTGGCGCTTTCCCTGGGGTCGCCCCCGCCGGACGTTATCCGGCACCGTGTCTCGCTGGAGCCCGGACTTTCCTCCACCCTCGCGATCGCGCGCGAAAGCAGCGGCCGTCCGGCCGGCTGGCTCGCGCCTCGTAGGCGCAGCGCCGCGCCCGGTCAAACGCAACCTTCCGTTCACCACGTTCCGCACGGAACGGGCGACGTGCCCGAAATGCCGCGCACGTTCACCAATCGCTCAACCCGGCCTTGTCATCGTTCAGCTGCCTTGAGGCCGCCACCGTTGCCGCTCCTCTGGGTAGCGGGGACATCAACCGAGATCGAATGGGATGAGGACGATGAGGGTTGGCATCGTGCCGGCGACGGCGGCGATCATGATGAGCATAGGGCTGGCCGGTTGCGGCTACACGCCCGAGCAGAGGGCGACGTCCGGCGGCCTGATCGGCGCCGGCTCGGGCGCGGCGATCGCCAGCGCGGCGGGCGGAGGGCCCGGCGCGGTCATCGCCGGAGCATTGCTCGGTGGCGGCACTGGTGCGCTGATCGGCGCCAACACCGCGCCGCCCCCGCCTCCACCACCCCCGCGCTATGCCTACATGCCTCCGCCGCCGCCGCCGCCTGGCCGCTGCGCCGAATTCGCCGAGGACCCGTACGGGCGCACCTACTGCCGGGTCCGCTACGCTTACTGAAGCCGACGGCCGCCTCGTCGATCGCGTGCTACCGTCGCCGAATTTCGGCGACCGCCGTGGCCGCGCGATCGATGCGCTGATCCTGCACTACACCGGCATGGCGAGCGGCGCCGCGGCGCTGGCGCGCCTGCTGAACCCCGCCTCAGAGGTCTCGGCGCATTACCTCGTCTGGGAGGACGGGCGAATCGACCAGCTCGTCGCGGAGATCGACCGCGCCTGGCACGCCGGCCGCTCCTGCTGGGCCGGCGAACGAGACATCAACAGCGTGTCGATCGGCATCGAGATGGTCAACGGCGGCCATGACTTCGGCCTGCCGCCCTACCCCGCCTCGCAGGTCGCGGCGCTGATCGCGTTGATGCGCGACATCCGCACCCGCCACGCCATCGCGCCGGCGCGCGTGCTCGGCCATTCCGACATCGCACCCGCCCGCAAGGACGATCCCGGCGAGCGGTTTCCATGGCCCGCGCTGATGGATGCCGGCATGGCCTTGCCCGTGCCGCCTCGCACCGAATCGACGGCGCTCATGTCGCCGCACGCGATCGAGGCCGCGCTGGCCACGATCGGCTACGAGTGTCCGACGACCGGCCTGGCCAACGAGACGGCGCGGGCCGCGATCTGCGCGTTTCAGCGGCGTTGGAGACCGCTTCGAGTCGACGGCGTGGCGGATCGAGAGACGGCGGCTCTCGTCGCGGCGGTCGCCACAGCCACTTTCGGCCTGTCCTGACGGCGAAAAAGAGCTCGATCCGTCGATTTTCGTGGGCGGATGAACCTCCGACCCTGCGTCTAACTTGACGGCGGCTCCCCCTTGGGTTTCGTCTCATGCCCAGCGGGAGCACGGCCCGTGTGACGGCCGGCACTTTCGACCGGATCGGGAGAGTTGGATGAAGGAAACCACCAAGAAGTCGGCCCCCAAGGGGACGTCGACGGGCGCGGAACACACCAAGGCGTCGCCGAAGGTCGCCGCGAAGCCGAAAGCCAAGCCGGCCGGTCAGGCGCCGAGCGCCTTTTCGAAGCCGCTGACGCCCTCCAAGGAGCTGGCCGAAGTGGTCGGCAAGGAGCCGCTGGCGCGCACCGTCGTCGTCAGCAAGGTCTGGGAATACATCAAGGAACACAAGCTTCAGAACGAGAAGAACAAGCGCGAGATCCTGGCCGACGACAAGCTGAAGGCGGTCTTCGGCAAGGACAAGGTGACGATGTTCGAAATGAACAAGCATCTCGCGGCGCACCTCAAGGGCTGAGGCCGCATCTCGCTTGAACCGATCGTGCTTCGGCACATCTTGGCGCCGCCGAGGTCCGCAAGGGCTTCGGCGACGTCGTTCGTTGCGGCCGTCGCGTCGGGCTTGATCGGCTTCGCCGCGTCCTCCGCCTATGGCGATCCACTGCGGACCGCGACGCCGAACGCGTACGAGCGGGCGTTGCACCTCGTCGCCGAGATGAATCTCGACGAGAAGATCCTTCTGCTTCACACCCGCTTCGGCACGCCGACGTCGGGTCAGCCGGCTCCGCCCGACGCGCTGATGTCGGCGGGCGTGGCGCCCGGCGTAGCACGCCTCGGCATCCCTCCGCTGGAGGAGACCGACGCCGGACTCGGGATCGCCGATCCCGCCAACATCCTGTTCAACCCGACCGCGATGCCCTCCGGCCTCGCGATCGGCGCCACCTTCGATCCGGCGCTGGCGGAGCGGGTCGGCGCCGCCGTCGGCTCCGAGGCCCGCGCGCGCGGGCTCGGCGTGGTGCTCGGCGGCGGCGCCGATTTGGTTCGCGAGCCGCGCGGCGGACGCAACTTCGAATATGTCTCCGAGGACCCGCTGCTCACCGGCGTGATCGCCGGCGCCGACATCCGTGGGGTGCAAAGTGCGAGGATCGTCTGCACGCTGAAGCATTTCGCCCTCAACGACCAGGAGAACGGGCGCGTCATGTACAGCGCCCGCCTCGGCGAGGCGGCGGCGCGCGAGTCCGATCTGCTCGCCTTCGAGATCGCGCTGGAGACCGGGCGCCCCGGCGCGATGATGACGAGCTACAATCGGGTCGACGGCACCTGGGCGTCGCAGAACGCCCACCTGCTCACCGACGTCCTCAAGGGCGACTGGCGCTTCGGCGGCTGGGTCCTGTCCGACTGGGGCGGTGTGCATTCGACGGTGGAGGCGGCGCTGGCCGGCCTCGACCAGGAGTCCGGGGAGGAAAACGACCGCGCGGTCTATTTCGGGGCTCCGCTCGCCGCCGCGGTGCGCGACGGCCGCGTGCCGCAGGCGCGCATCGACGACATGCTGCGCCGCCAGCTCGCCGCGCGGATCGCCGCCGGCCTGTTCGACGATCCGCCGCGCCGTGGACCCATCCGCGACCGCCAAGCGCATGCCGCGCTGGCAGAGCGCGCGGCGGGCGAGGCCATCGTGCTGCTCAAGAACGAGCACGGCGTGCTGCCGCTGGCGCCCGGCTTGAAGCGTATCCTGCTCGTCGGGCGCATGGCCGACAGGGGCGTGCTCTCCGGCGGCGGCTCGTCGCAGGTGGTGCCGGACGGCGCCATCCGCGCCGATGGCGAGCCCAAGCGCATGTTCTACGGCCAGCCCAAGCTCTACGATCCGTCGTCGCCGCGCGACGCGCTCCGCGAGAGCCTACCCGGCACGATCGTCGACTTCGTCGACGGCTCCGACGTCGACGCCGCGATCCGCGCCGCGCATGGCGCCGACGCCGTCGTGATCGTCGCCGAGCAATGGTCGAACGAATCGCTCGATCATCCCGACCTCGCTTTGCCGCACGGACAGGATGCGCTGATCGCCGCGGTGGCCGCCGCCAACCCGCGCACGATCGTGGTGCTGCAGACTGGCGGCCCCGTGACGATGCCCTGGCTCGCCGCCGTGCCGGCGGTGCTCGAAGCCTGGTATCCCGGCGATCGCGGCGGCCGCGCCATCGCCGACATCCTGAGCGGCCGCGTTGACCCCTCGGGCCGGCTGCCCCTGACCTTCCCGGTCGCCGAGACGCAGCTGCCGCGCCCGGTGCTGCCCGACCATGACACCACGGCCAACAATGCCGAGGAAGCGCCGAAGGGCTCCTGGTTCGACGTCGATTACACGATCGAGGGGGCCGACGTCGGTTACCGCTGGTTCCTGCGGGAGAACCGGACGCCGCTCTTCGCCTTCGGCCACGGCCTGACCTACACGCGCTTCGCGTACGACGGCATCTCGGCCTCGGCCGGACCGGGCGCGCTGTCGATCTCGTTCGACGTGCGCGACGCGGGAGACCGTCGCGGCACCGACGTGCCGCAGGTCTACCTCGAAGGCCCCGGACTGACCCGCCGGCTCGTGGCCTGGACGCGCGTGGCCTTGCAGCCCGGCGAGAGCCGCCACGTCACACTCGCCGCCGAGCCGCGCCTGCTGGCGCATTACGACGCCGACGCCCATGGCTGGCACGTCGCCGCCGGCCGCTACCGGGTGAGTGTGCGCGACGATGCTCTGGCCGAGGGGCCGGGCGTCGAGGTCGAGCTGCCGGAGGCGCGCTGGCCGGCGCTGCACGGCCTCTGCGGCGGCGTGCCCTGCGCTGGCGACGTCAGCGCGCGACGCTGACGGATTAGGCGGAGATTCGCGCCTTGAAGAGCGGTCCCCCTCCCCCGCTTCGCGGAGGAGGATGTGCCTCGCCTCAGGCGCCGGCGCGCGCCTTCATCGCGTGGCCCGCGAGCGTCTTGCCCAGCGTCCACACCGAGCCCGGCACCTTGTGCGAATCGGCGATGACGTCGTCGAAGGCGCTCTCGATCCAGTCGCAGTCCGTGTCGGTGATGGTCAGCGGCGGGATCAGCTTGATGACGTTGAGCCCGTGGCCGGCGACCTGGACGACAATCCTGTGGTCCTTGAAGATCGGGATGACGATGATCTGGCTGAACAGTCCGGCATTGGCCGTCTCCAGCAGCGACCACGCGGCCTTGAGCTTCAGCGACTTCGGCGAGCCGAACTCCAGCCCGATCATCAGGCCCTTGCCGCGCACGGTCTTCAGGAACTCGTGGCGCCCGGCCATCTCGCGGAACGCCGCCATCAGGCGCTCGCCCTTCGCCGCAGCGTTGGCGACGAGATCCTCGCGCTCGATCACCTCGAGCGTGGCGAGGCCGGCGGCCATCGCCATGTCGTTCTTGGCGAAGGTGGAGCCGTGCACCACGGCCTTGTCCATGCGCGAGAACACCTTCGCGAACACGCTTTTGCGCGCGATCACAGCACCGACGGGAACATGCCCGCCCGACAGCGCCTTGGCGATCAGCACCATGTCGGGCTCCAGCCCCCAATGCTCGAGCGCGAGGAACTTGCCGGTGCGGCCGAGCCCGGTCTGGATCTCGTCGCAGACGAACAGGGTGCCGTGCTTGCGGCACAGCGCCTGGGCGCCGGCGAGATAGCCGTCGTCGGGCATGTTGACGCCCTTGCCCTGGATCGGCTCGACGATGTAGGCGGCGACCTGCTTGCCGGAAAGCGCCTTCTCCAGCGCCGCGAGATCGTTGAACGGCACCTCGCGGCAGCCGGGCATCAGGGTGCCGAAGCCGGTGCGGAACTGCGGGTCGGGCGTCAGCGAGAGCGCGCCGTAGGTCAGCCCGTGATAGGCGCGGTCGGCGTAGAGGATGTCCGGCCGCCCCGTGGCGCAGCGCGAAAACTTCATCGCCGCCTCGACCGCCTCGGCGCCCGAGTTGCAGAAGAACACCTTGTCGAGCCACGGCGTGTAGGCCAGCAGCCGCTCGGCCAGCACGCCCGACAGCACCGAGACATCCATCTGGATCAGGTTGGGCAGCTCGGAGCCGAGCACCGCCTTCAGCGCATCGCGCAGCGTGGGATGGTTGCGGCCGATGCCGAACACGCCCCAGCCCGAGAGCAGGTCGAGGTACTTGTCGCCGTTGCGGTCCCACAGATACTGGCCCGACCCGGCGCGGAAGCCGACATCGTAGCCGATCGTCTGCAGCACGCGCACCATCTGCTCGTTGAGGTGAGCGGTGTGCAGCGCGTAGCGCTCGGGCTCGCGCTCGGCGAGGATCGCGCCGATGTCGAACGGGGCGCGGGCGTCCGGGGTATGGGTCATGAGGGCACACTAGCCGAGGGGGCCGGGGCGGGACAAGCGAGGGTTGGGTGCGGAAGGAGACATGTCGGCGTACGCCGACGCCCCATGCCGGCCTGAGGCTTGCCCGCGTTCACACATCCCCTTTTTGCGTCGCGATGCGGCGCGCCTTTGGCCGACCCTCGATTTGGTCTAAAGGTAGCGCAACCGAATTTGACCAATTGCACTTCTGGGGCTCGGAATCGAGGAAAACCGGTTCGAGATGCGCAAAAGGGGCAGTCGTCTTCTCCGGCTATCGTCCCGCCGCAAGCGGTGCAGGGATCGCATTGGCGCCGCGCGCCTCCTCGACGCTCGCGATCCGATCGAGATTGGCGATCAGTCGCGTGAGCAGGACGACAAGCTGCCCGGCCTCTTCGTCCGTGAAGGCGTCGAGCGCCTCGCGGTTGCCATTCAACAAGGCCGCGATCGCGTTCGGAAGGCGCGCTTCTGCCGTTTCGGTCAATGACACGTGGCGGCTGCGTCCGTCGGTCGGGTCGGGGGCGCGCAGGATGAGCCCATCCCGTTCCATGCGAGCGAGCATCTGCGCCATCGGCGGCTGCTCCGTCCTGGCAAAGCGGGCGAGGTCGCGCTGCGTGCTGGCTACGCCGTCCCGAAGCGCGACCAGAACAGGGAGGTAACCGACACCGAAGCCGAGAGGCTTGAGCCGAGCTTCACTCAGCCGAGTGAAGCCTCGTGCCGCGAGGCTGACAAGGTGCCCGGGAGTCGAGAGCACATCCAAAGCCGTCAAACCCTTCGCTTGCATCATCCGACTTCCTGATACATATGCGCATATGCATCTTGCCTGTGCGCTCGACGTGAGGCGGTCGCTCTTGGAGGATTCAGGTTGGACAGCGACATCGAGGTTCTCAAAAGCATCTACGACCACTTCAACGCGCGAGACATCGATGCCGCGCTGGCCGTGCTGACCGACGATGTCGCTTGGGCCAACGGCATGGAAGGCGGCCACGTTCACGGTCCTCAGGCCGTACGCGAATACTGGACTCGCCAATGGACCACAGTCAGCCCGCACGTCGAACCCGTCAGCTTCCGGATGGCAGCTGACGACGCGATCCTCGCGGAGGTCCGTCAATCCGTCTTCGATCTGGAAGGCAAGCCGCTTCTGGGCCAAGTGCACGGACTGAGGAACAAGACGGTCGAACACATCTTCCGCTTCCGACGAGGGAAGATCGCTCGCTTCGACATCCAGGATGCCACCTGACCCACGCGGCTCGGCGCCCCGGGCTGCGAAGCAGATCGCACAACGCGCGTCGCAATTCCCCGACGATGATCGATGCCGGCGAGTTGCGTTCGAGCCCACCTTGCAACCCGCGATGATTCCGGGGTAGGCGCGGCGGGACGCTGCGGGACGACGACACCGGGTGATTCTCCAGTGAGTTCGAACACGCTTGGGCGCGGAGATCCTGGCGTCGCTGCCGGAGGACGGAACGCCCGTCCTCAACAGGGTCATGCGGGTGATGCTGGCGCGCCGGCTCGAGCGCGCCATCGACGACGATTCGTTTTTCGCTGCCCGCGACACCCTGCTTGCCGACGGCAAGGTGGGGCGGCTGCGCGGACAAGGCGGGCAGATCTTCCTGACGAGGCCCGTCCAGGCGGCGCCGCTGCCGTCCGGCACGACGGTGGACCCATGGAGCGAGGCCAAACTGATGGCGCCGCTTCGCGCCTTTCTCGAAGGGCCGTTTCGCACCTCGCTCGATCTGCCGGCGAGCGGCGCCTGCATCGTGCAGGATACGTCCGTGATGGGCGGCCTCGGCCGCTGGACGCGTCCCGACTTCATCCTCGTCAGCGCCATGCGCTTCCGACTGTTGCCCGGCGCGCAGGTCGACCTGCACTCCTTCGAGCTGAAGACCGAGACGGGCGGCGGAGTGCTGGCGATCCACGAAGCGCTGGCCCAGACCCGCTTCACGCATTTCGGTCACTTCGTCTGGCACCTGCCCGAAGGCTCCAAGAACGAGCCGATGCTGGAGGACATCGCCACGCATTGCGAGGAGCACGGCATCGGGCTGATCCGCATGACGGATCCCGCGCGCGCCACCGAGCCGGACGGCTGCGAGGTGCTGGTCGATCCGCGCCGCAAGCCGACGCTGGGCTCGGTGGTGGACGGTTTCTTGGAGTCGCGGCTGTCGGGCGAGCAGAAGGCGGCGCTGCTGAAGGCGACGGGGGAGGCGTAGGGTGAAAGCGGCTGCATCGACGAAGGGACGCAACGGCAAGTTCATCGCCGTCGCCAACATGAAAGGCGGCGTCGGCAAGACAACGACGGTCGTCAGCCTGGCGGAAGCTTTGGCAGCCGACAATCCATCGGTGAAGGTCCTCGTGATCGACCTCGACCCTCAGTCAAGCGCCTCGGTCGCGGTCGCAGGCGACGACCAGCTCGACGAGCTGATCGAGAACGAGCGGACGCTTGAGGCCTTTCTCGAAAAAAGGTTGGTCCTGAAGACCAAAGCCACTGTCGAGGACGCGATCCATCCGACGATCTGCGCCACGTTTCATCGCGGCGAGCAATTGCCCGTCGCCCTGCTTCCCTGCGGTCCGCGCCTTCGAACGGTCGAGCGCGAATTGCTCTACGAACTCGCGAAAGCGAACAACAGCTTCTTCGCCTCGGACGGGCATATCCTTCGTCTCTTCAAGAGCGACATCCTGCCGTTGGCCGAAACCTACGACTTCATCCTCTTCGATTGCGCACCCGGCATTTCGCCGGTGACCGAGATCGCCATCCGTCTCAGCGATCTGGTGATCGTGCCGACGGTGCCGGATCGACTGTCGGTCTATGGCCTGAACGCCTTCCATGAGAACATCTGGCAGATCAGGACGCGCACGCTCCCCGTGCCGAAATCCAAGCCGAACATTTTGGTCGTACGCATGAACAGAGGCATCCGGCAGCATGTCGACGTCTTCGACGAGCTACGCACCGCGGTCGCCGATTCCGCAGCCGGCTACGCGATGATGGAAACGCAGGTCCCCACGTCGGCGGCGCTCGTCAGCGCGCTGATGATGCCGGGTTATCCGACCTTCGTGCAGAAATATACGCAGCCCGTCATCAGCAACATACTCGTCCCGCTCGTCAAGGAAGTGAAAGGCCTGCTCTGATGTCCAGCATGGTAGCCAACGGCGCCGCGATCCTAGCGGCCATCGCGCAGAAGCCGGCCGAGTTCTCGTTCAGCGAAACCCAGATCAACGATCTCGCGATGAGCCTTCTCGTCACGAAGCTGAAGGACAAGGAGCTCAACGTCGAGCAGCTCCGGACGATGGCGGTCGCGATCGGCGACAGCGACTTCAAGCTCGTGCTGGAGCATCTGCCGGACAAGGACACGACGGCCCTGTTGAAGCGCCTGGATGCCAAGAACCCCGACCTGAAAGGTGCCGATGCGATCTGGACCCGCGATCGCACGTCGGCCCTCATTCTCGGCGGCGCCGATCCCAGCACACCACCGGCCAAGGCGAAGGCACCGGCGCGAAGCACCGGATCGAAGACCGGCAAGGCGCTGCAGAGCAAGGCGTTGAAGCCGCGCGCGCCCAAGAAGGCGCCGGTCAAGAAGGAAGCAGAATAGTTCGTGGCCTGACGACCGCAAGCAACCCCACGATGCCGCTTGTTCGCGAAGGACGGAGGTGGTTTGCGTCGGCAAACGCGGCATTGGCAGAGTTTCTTGTCGGCGAACCGCGACATGGGCCCGCCTCCTTACCATGAGAACGCGCGGTCTTACGCCCCCGCCACCTCCACCCGCACCGTGATCGACAGCAGGCCGTCCGGCGCCGCGGACTGCCCCACCACAATGTCGAGGGCGCCGGGCTCCAGAACGGGGTCGTCGCCGTCCCGGGGGTAGGCCGCGTCGGCGGCCGTGAGCGTGAAGCCGACCACGCGGCGCTCGCCCGGCTCCAGCGTCACCTTGGCGACCCCGCGCAGCTCCAGCCGGGGGCGCACCACGCGGGCGACGGGATCGCGCAGGAACAGGAACAGCGTCGCCTCGCCCTCGCGCCGGCCCGTGTTGGCCACGCTCGCGGTGACCCGCAGCGGCCGGCCCTCCGACAGGACGTCGCCGTCGGCGGCGAGGTCCGATACCGCGAAGGTCGTCGTCGCCAGTCCCGAGCCGAAGGCGAACAGCGGCGCGTTGGAGCAGTCGAGATACTTGCTAGTGTAATGGTCCTTCGGGTCGAACGGCCGACCGTTGGGCTTGTCGCCGAAGAAGATCGGCACCTGCCCCATGGCGCGCGGCCAGGTCATGGCGAGCCGCCCGCTCGGCGCCACGGCGCCGCAGAGCACGTCGCCCAGCGCGTGGCCGGCCTCGCTGCCGAGCAGCCAGGCGCAGACCAGAGCCTGCGCCCGCTCCGCCAGCCACGGCACGATCGGCGGCCGGCCGCAGAACACGATCGCCACGCAGGGCGTGCCGGTCGCGAGCACCGCTTCGGCCAGGGCGCGCTGGTGTCCGGGCAGGTCGAGGTCGGCACGGCTGGTGGCCTCGCCGTTGAGCGAGGCGCCCTCGCCGAGGCACAGCACCACGATGTCGGCGCGCCGCGCCGCCTCCGCCGCCGCGGCGATGCCCGCGGTGTCGCCGCCCTCGAGGGCGACGCCGGCCTTGCAGACCAACTCGGCCTCGGGAAAGGCGGCGCGCAGCCCGTCGCGCACGCCGACCGAGGCGAACGGGTTGCCTTTGGCGGCCCAGGAGCCGTTCATCTGCCGCGGCGCGTCGGCCAGCGGGCCGATCACGGCGATGCGACGGCGTCCTCCGGCGAGAGGCAGCAGATCGCCCTCGTTCTTCAGCAGCACGATCGACCTCACCGCCGCCTCCCGCGCGAGCGTGCGCGCCACCGGCGGCTCGCCGAGGCGGCAGCGGCGGTAGGGGTCGGCGAACAGGCCGAGCCGCTCCTTGAAGCGCAGCACCCGCCGCACGCAGGCATCGACCTCGGCCATCGTGCACAGCCCCCGTTTCACCGCTTCGGGCAGGTGGTCGACATAGGCGTAGCCCATCATGTCGACGTCGCAGCCGGCCTGGATGCACAGCGCGGCGGCCTCGGCCGCGTCGGCGGCGGTGCCGTGGTTCACCAGTTCGCGCACCGCGCCGTAATCGCTGATGACGATCCCGTCGAACCCGAGCCTGCCGCGCAGCCAGCCCTCGAGCAGGGGACGGTTGGCGGTCATCGGCACGCCGTTCAACGAGTTCAGCGAGGGCATGATCGCCGCCACGCCGGCGCGCACCGCCGCCTCGAACGGCGGCAGATAGACCTCGCGGATGGTGTGCGGCGACACGTCGGTGGGCGCGTATTCGCGGCCCGCGAGCACGCCGCCGTAGCCGCAGAAATGCTTGACGCAGCCGGCCAGGCCGTCGGTCGCCGCCAGCCCCGGCCCCTGGTAGCCGCGCGTCTTGGCCGCGCCGAAGCGCGCCGCCAGCCACGGATCCTCGCCGGCACCCTCGACGGTACGGCCCCAGCGCGGGTCGCGCGACACGTCGACCATCGGCGAGAAGGTGACGTCCTGACCGTCGGCCGAGGCTTCGACAGCCGCCGCCCGCGCCGTGCGCTCCCACAGGTCGGGGTCGAAGGCGCCGGCCTCGGCGATAGGCACGGGGAAGAGCGTGCGGTGGCCGTGGATCACGTCGTAGCCGAAGAACAACGGGATCTTCAGCCGCGTCTCCTCGACGGCGACGCGCTGCACCTCGGCGACGTCGGCGGCGCCGACGAGATTGATGAGGCTGCCGACCTGTCCGGCGCGCACCGCCGAGGTCGCGTCGCCCGCCGCGATGGCACCGGTCAGAGGCGCGCCCCAGGCCAGCATGTTGAGCTGTCCGGCCTTCTCCTCGATCGTCATGGCGGCGATCAGCGCGTCGATATCGGTCAAGAAGCCTGCTCCCGGTGCGTCGGCGGGCTATGTAGCGCGGGCGAGCCGGCGACCCAGGCGCCTCGAGGACCCTTCATGACGGCAGCACGGCGCGGCGACCACAAGAACGACCAGGGCGACGGCCCGGGCCGGCCGCAGCTGAGGCTCGGCCTGCGCGTGCAGGTCGCGACGCTGGCGCGTGGCCTGGCCGGTTCGCCGGAGCGCCGCAGCCTCGTCTGGCTGGCGCTCGTCGTCGTCGCCGTGCTGGTCGGCACGGTCGCCGCTCAGGTCGCGCTCAACGCCTGGAACGCGCCGTTCTACAACGCCATCCAGAGCCGCGACGTCGCGAAGTTCCTCCACGAGCTGCTGGTGTTCCTCGGCATCGCAGGCTCGCTGCTGGTGCTCAACGTCGTGCAGATGTGGCTCACCATGACGATGCAGCTGAAGCTGCGCGCCGGCCTCATGCACGACCTGCTCGACCTGTGGCTGCGGCCGATGCGCGCCTTCCGCCTCGCCCATGCCGGCATCCTCGGCGTCAACCCGGACCAGCGCCTCCACGAGGACACCCGCCATCTCACCGAGCTGACCACCACGCTGGCGATCGGCCTGGTGCAGGCGACGATGCTGCTCGCGGTGTTCGTGGTGGTGCTGTGGCGGCTCTCGGCTGGCTTCGCCTTCCATCTCGCCGGGCGCGCGATCGCCATCCCCGGCTACATGGTCTGGGCGGCGCTGCTCTACGCCGCGCTCGGCTCCCTCGCGAGCTTCCGCGTCGGCTATTCGCTGATCCACTTCAACGCCGAGCGCTACGGTCGCGAAGCGGAGCTGCGCGCGACCCTTGTGCGGGTCAGCGACCACATCGGCACGATCACGCTGCATCGCGGCGAGGCCAGCGAGCGCCGCCTGCTCGAATTGGACCTGGGTCACGTGCTCGGCGCCATGCGCGCCATCGTCGTCGCCACCACCAAGCTGACCTGGGTCACCGCCGGCTACGGCTGGCTGACGCAGGTGGTGCCGATCGTCGTCGCCGCGCCGGTCTATTTCTCTGGCCAGATCAGCTTCGGCGAGCTGATGATGGCGGTCGGCGCCTTCAACCAGGTGCAATCCTCTCTGCAATGGTTCGTCGTCAATTTCGGCAGCATCGCCGACTGGCGCGCCACCCTGCTCCGCGTCGCCGACTTCCGCGCCGCCGCGATCGAGGTCGCCGATCTGCACGGCGTCACCAGCACGATCGCGGTGGAGAAGGGCGAGCCCGGCCGCCTGGTGCTCGACCACGTCGCCGTGGCCGCGCACGGCGAGTGCACCCGGCTCGATCGCGGCGAGGTCGCGGTGTCCGCCGGCGAGCGCGTGCAGGTCACCGGCGACAGCGGCGACGCGCAGACCCTCTTCTTCCGTGCCATCGCCGGGCTATGGCCCTGGGGCGAGGGCCGGATCACCCTGCCTGGCGACGAGGCCTTCGCCCACGTCGCCCATCGCCCCTACATCCGCGCCGGACGCCTGCGCGACGTGCTGGCCTATCCCGGCGATCCGGCGGGCCTGGAGGATTCGCGTTTCGTCGCGGCGCTGGAAGCGGTCGGCCTCGGTGATTTCGCGGGGCGCCTCGACGACGACGCCCGTTGGGATCAGGAGCTCGGCGAGCAGGACCAGCAGCGCCTCGCCTTCGCCCGCCTCGCCCTGCAGGCGCCGCCGTGGATCGTCATCGACCAGGCCCTGGAGACGCTCGACGACGATGCGCGCGCCCAGGTGGCCGCGATGCTGACGACGACCCTGAAAGGATCGGCGGTGATCAACATCGGGCGGCCGGATGACGGCGGGTTGTTCGCGCGAAGCTTCGCGCTGGTGGACGATCCCGACGGCTGCAAGCTGTCGGACGGTGCGGCGGCCTGACCACTGTCCATATCTCTTGATTTGTCTTCTTGGATCGCGCGCGTGTCCTGACGTCGGTCTTCTTCTTTCAGCCTGGAAGCGTCCGCGCGTCATGCCCGGCGCAGCCGCAACCGACCGGGTCGAGGACGGCGAGCCGATCCTACTCCCCTTCCGTCCCCTCGGCGCGCGCCCGTGCCGCCTCCGAGGCCAGCTCACGCCGCCACAGCCTGGGCCGGATCGCCGCCGAGGCGACGACCGCGGCCAGCGTGCCGATCAGGATCTCCACCACGCGGTCGAACGGTCGCGCGTAGATCGCGCCGCTGCCGGGGACCAGCACCACCACGATGAGCGTCACGGCGCACAGCCGCAGGTAAGGATAAATGGCCACCAGCAGGGCCAGGCCGGCCAGCGCCAGCCAGAACAAGGGCAGCCGCGGCGCACCACGCTGATCGGCGAACAGGACGAGGAAGCCGGCAGCTGCGCCGAGCAGCGTGCCGAGGATGCGGTCGCGGCCGGCACCCAGCGTGTCCGACAGCATCGGTTGGGTCACCACCACGGCGGTGATCAGCGCCCAGTATCGTTCCGGCAATTGGCTCGCCGCCGAGAGGGCATAGGCCGCCGCGCAAGCGCCGACGAGGCGGCAGGCCTGCCACAAGGCCGGAGCATCGAGCCGAGCGCGGGTCATGCGCGCATCCTACGCGGCACGGCCGATGCGACCAACGTCGTCACGCCTCAAGCAGCCGGCCGCGGGCCATGTCGGCGAAGGCGGCATCGCCGGGGTTCGATGTCGGCGATTCGCGGCCACTTTGTCGCGGCACGCTCACGTTGGCAGGGTGACACGACGAAGCAGCCATCAAGCCGCGTCGGCCGGCTCCTTCGCGCTCTGCCGGTAGATCTTGAGGCGCTTGACCCGCCGGGGGTCGGCGTCGAGGACCTCGAATTCGAACCCGCCCTCGGCGACGATCTCGCCGCGCACCGGCACGTGGCCGGCGAGCGCGGTGACGAGGCCGCCGACGGTGTCGACGTCCTCGGCGTCGCTCATCGCCTCGAGGTCGGTGCCGATCTCCTTCGAGACGTCGTCGAGCGGAGCCCGGGCATCGACCAGGAAGCAACCGTCGGCGCCGGCCTCGATCTGCGGTGCCTCGGCGAGGTCGTGCTCGTCCTCGATGTCGCCGACGATCATCTCGACGATGTCCTCGATGGAGGCGAGGCCGTCGGTGCCGCCGTACTCGTCGATCACCAGCGCCATGTGGGTGCGGGTGGCCTGCATCTTCACCAGGAGGTCGAGCGCCGGCATGGAGGGCGGCACGAACAGCACCGGGCGCAGGATGTCGGCGCGGCTGAGCGGCTGCGCCAGGTCGAGCGAGCCGAGCGAGCGCACCATCTTCTCCTGCGGCGGCTCCGGCCCCTCGGTGCGGGTCGGGGCGATCTCGTCGGGCGAGACCGGGCTCTCGGCGGCGGCGATGTGGTCGACGAGGTCGCGGACGTGGATCATGCCGCGGGGGTCGTCGAGGGTGGCACCGTAGACCGGCAGGCGCGAGTGCCCGGCGGAGCGGAACATGGCCAGCACCTCGGCCAGCGTCATGGTGAGGGACACCGCCACGATGTCGGCGCGCGGCACCATGACGTCGGCGACGCCGACCTCGTGCAGCGCCAGCACGTTCTTCATCATCGTCCGCTCCTGGGCGGAGAAGTCGGCCTGGGCCGACGTGTCCTCCAAGGCGTCCTGGATGTCGTCGCGGATCGACACCGCGCCGAGCCCGAACAGCGCGCGCAGCCGCTCGACGAGGCGCGGTGCCGGCCGCGACTCGTCGGCGTGGAGGGCGGAGTCGCTCATGCCGCCGCCTCCGCCACGGCCTCGAAGGGCGAGGCGATGCCGAGCCGGGCCAGCGCGCTGGCCTCGACGGCCTCCATCGCGTCGGCTTCCGCATCGGTCTCGTGGTCGAGCCCGAGCAGGTGGCAGAGGCCGTGGACGAGGAGGTGGGCGAGATAGTCCGGCACGGTCCAGCCGCGGTCCGCCGCCTCGCGGGCGCTGGTGTCCCATGCCACGATCACGTCGCCCAGCGCATGGTCGCGCGCCCCGGCGTCCGTCGGAAAAGAGAGCACGTTGGTCGCGCAATCCTTGCCGCGCCAGCGGGCGTTGAGGTCCTGCACGAAGGCGTCGTCGGCGAGAACGATGCTCCATTCCGCGCCCTCGGCCACGGCCATTCCGCTCGCGGCGAGCACGGCGGTGGCGGCGTGGGCGGCCAGCGCGTCGAGGTCGCCGAGCGCGTGCCAGGCGTCGTGCTCGACCGCGATGTCGATGGATAAACCCATCAGCTCCTGCTCGAACCTCCGAGGGCCCGCGTCGCCCCTTCGTAGGCGCCGACGATGCGGCGCACGAGGTCGTGGCGCACCACGTCGCCCTCCTTGAAGATCACGTGACCGATGCCCTCCAGGCCCGACAGCAGGTGGATCGCCTCGCTGAGCCCGGATTTCTGGCCCGGCGGCAGGTCGATCTGCGTCGGGTCGCCGGTGACGATCATCCGCGAGTTCTCGCCGAGCCGGGTCAGGAACATCTTCATCTGCATCGAGGCGGCGTTCTGCGCCTCGTCGAGCAGCACGCAGGCGTTGGCGAGCGTGCGGCCGCGCATGAAGGCCAGCGGCGCCACCTCGATCATGCCGGTCTGCATGCCGCGTTCCACCAGGCGCGGATCCATGAAGTCGTTCAGCGCGTCGAAGATCGGGCGCAGGTAGGGATCGACCTTGTCGCGCATGTCGCCGGGCAGGAAACCGAGCCGCTCGCCGGCCTCGACCGCCGGGCGCGACAGGATCAGCCGCTCGACCACGCCGCTTTCCAGCAGCGACACGGCGTAGCCCACGGCAAGCCAGGTCTTGCCGGTGCCGGCCGGCCCCTCGGCGAACACCAGCTCGTGCTTCTTGAGGGCGCGCAGGTAGGTGTTCTGCGCGGCGTTGCGGGCGCGCACCGGGCCGCGGCGCCGGGTGGCGATCTGATCGAACGATACCTTGCCGGCGGTCTCGTCGGCGGCGCCGGCCGGGAACAGCACACCCTGCAGCATGCCCTCCTGGATCGCGCCGTCGATGTCGCCCATGCCGACGGCCTGGCCGAGCTTGATGCGATCGTAGAGCAGCTGCAGCACGTGGCGGGCACGTTCGCAGGCGTCGGGCGGTCCCTTGATGGTGACCTGGTTGCCGATGGCGTTGGCCACCACGCCCAGGCCGCGCTCCATCTTGGCGAGGTTCTGGTCGTACTGGCCGAACAGCGCCGAGGCGTGCCGGTTGTCGGGAAAGCTCAGCGTGATCTCGCCGGGCACGGAGGCCGAGAAGGTCGCCTGCTGCGGCAGGGCGGTACGGTTGGGCGCTCTCAAGCCACGAGACCTCGCGCAAGGGGAGGATCGACCAGCGATCCGAACAGAGAATTGCGGGCGGTTGCGACGATCGCCACGCGCCGCACGGTGCCGATCAGCTCGGCGGGACCGTCGAGCTGCACCTGCTGCAGATAGGGCGTCTTGCCGGTGACCTGGCCGGGGTGGCGGCCGGGCCGCTCGAGCAGGACGTCGAGGGTGCGGCCGACCGTGGCGGCGTTGAAGGCCTGGCGCTGCGCCTCCACCACGTCCTGGAGCGCGGCGAGGCGCTCGCGCATCGCCGCCTCCGGCACCTGGCCCGCCATGTCGGCGCCGGGCGTGCCGGGGCGCGGCGAATATTTGAACGAGAAGGTCGAGGCGAAGCCGACCTGCGCGACGAGGTCGAGCGTGGCCTGGAAGTCGGCGTCGGTCTCGCCGGGAAAACCGACGATGAAATCCGAGGAGAGCGCCAAGTCCGGCCGCGCCGCGCGCAGCCGGCCGACGAGGTCGAGGTAGGCGCCCGTGTCGTGCTTGCGGTTCATCGCCTTGAGGATGCGGTCGGAGCCCGACTGCACCGGCAGGTGCAGGAACGGCATCAGCTCGGGCAGGTCGCGATGCGCCGCGATCAGGTCGTCGCCGAGATCGTTGGGATGGCTCGTCGTGTAGCGGAGGCGCGCCAGGCCCGGGATCGCGGCGAGGCGGCGGCACAGCTCGGCCAGACCGGTGGGCCGCTCCCCTTCATCCGGGCCGTGGTAGCCGTTGACGTTCTGCCCGAGCAGCGTGATCTCGCGCACGCCGTGGGCGACGAGCGCGCGCGCCTCGTCGAGGATCGCCGCGACCGGGCGCGAGAGCTCGGTGCCGCGGGTGTAAGGCACGACGCAGAACGTGCAGAACTTGTCGCAGCCTTCCTGGATCGTCAGGAAGGCGGCCGGCCCACGCGCCGCGACCTGACGCCGCGTCGGACGCGGCAGCCGCGCGAACTTGTCGTCGAGGGCGAACTCGGTGTCGACCAGCCGAGCGAAGGGTCGCGCCTCGGCCAGCAGCCGCGGCAGGTTGTGGTAGGATTGCGGCCCGACGACGACGTCGACGGCCTTCTCGCGCCGCAGGATCTCGCCGCCCTCGGCCTGGGCGACGCAACCGGCAACCACGACCCGCGTGTCGAGGCCCGCCGCGCGCCGCTCGGCCTTCAAAATCCGCACCTTGCCGAGCTCGGAGAAGATCTTCTCCGTCGCCCGCTCGCGGATGTGGCAGGTGTTGAGGACGACGAGGTCGGCGTCCTCGATCGCGGCCGTCTCGTCGTAGCCTTCGGGCGCCAGCAGGTCGGTCATGCGCTGCGCGTCGTAGACGTTCATCTGGCAGCCGTAGGACTTCACGAACACCTTGCGGCGGCCCTGCGCCGAAACGGCGTCCGTCTCGTCCTGCAATGCGTCGTGCTGCGTCATGATCCTTCTTGAGCGCCGGGGCGCTTCTGCGAGCCGGATCCGTTGTAGGGCCTTTTCGTCCTGGAGAGAACCGCCGATCTTTGCCGCCAGCGATCGCACGCGCGAGATTCGCGATCATCGGGTTACCGCCAGCCGTGTCGGCGCTCCTGCACCGCGGGGCCCTCCGCCGCAGCCGCCGCCCTGCCCTCGCAAGGCGACGGTTCCTTCGTTGCAAGACGATGGACTACGTCAGAAACAACGCAGGTTGCCGTTTGGCATGCGCACGGCGGGGTGACCCGTGCGACGCACGCAGAAATCCTCGCGCTGGCCGCCGAAGACGCAGAGACCGCGGAAATTGCGATGGCGATTGGGACCGCACCCGCCCAACGCGTAGGCGGGCGTGATCGCGGACGCGACAGACGCGAGAAGGGCGAGACCGCCGAGTAGAGAAGCAACCGATCGTTTCATGAAAACCTCCAGGGCCACCGCTCGGAGCGGTGGAAAGCGCATTGTGGTCTCGGGTTCAGCGTGATCAAGCCGCCGACCGGGGGAAACGAACGGGCGCGAGGCCGGCCGCCATCCTTAGAAACGCCTTAGGGCTGGATGCTTGAAGGCGGCAGAATGGGCTGCTAGCGTTTTGCCAACGCGCCTCCGAGAACCGATCCTCGAGTTCGGTGCGACGTGCGCCGGTCGCGGCGTGTCTGAGAGGAAACCCTGGGTATGGTCCTGACGCCGGTCGCGCGGCTGCTGCGCCTCGTCGTTATCCCCGCTCTGGCGCTGCCCGGCATGACCCGCGGCGCCGTCGCACAGGCGCCGGACGCGTCGAAGCCGGCTTCGGAAGCGTCTTCGGTGCCGGGTGCGGCGTCCGCTTCGCAGCAGGTCAGGATCGCCTATCTCGGCCCGCGCCGGCCCGAGCCGCCGATCTACGACGACGAGACGCTGCCGGCCGACGCCGGGATCGCCGGCGCCAAGATCGCCATGCGCGACATGAAGACCACCGGCCGGCTCACCGGGCAGGACTTCCAGCTCGACGAGCATCTCCTCGCGCGCGGCGAATCGCCGGTGGAGGCCGCCAAGGCGCTGGCCGCCAAGGGAGAGTCCCTCATCATCGCCGATCTGCCGGCCAAGGACCTGCTCGCCGTCGCCGATGCGCTGAAGGGTACGCCGGCGCAGATCTTCAACATCCAGGCGGAGGAGGACTCCTTGCGCCAGGCCGACTGCCGCGCCGACGTCACCCACATCGTGCCCTCGCGCTCGATGTTGACCGACGCCCTTGTACAGTTCCTCTTCCTGAAGCAGTGGCGCAAGGTGTTCCTGATCACCGGAAAGGATCCGGACGATACGCTCTATGCCGACGCGGTACGACGCTCGGTCAAGAAGTTCGGCATGAAGCTCGTCGGCGACAAGCCGTGGGAGTTCGGCAACCTCGCCAAGGAGCGCGCCGACGGGCCGACCCAGGCCGAGGCCCTGGTGTTCACCCGCGGGACGAGCGCCGACGTCATCGTGGTGGCCGACGAGGCCGGCAATTTCGGCGACTACATCCAGTATCACACCTCCGAGCCCAAGCTCGTGACCGGCACGCAGGGCCTCGTGCCGGCGACGTGGTCGCACGTGCTCGACGCCTGGGGCTCGGCGCAGCTGCAGAGCCGTTTCGTGCGCACCAACAAGCGCACGATGCGCCCGCTCGACTACCAGGCCTGGGTCGCCGTGCGCGCGATCGGCGAGGCGGCGACGCGGGCCAAGAGCGGCGATCCGAAGGTCGTCTCGGCCTACATGCTGAGGCCGGATTTCGAGATCGCCGCCTTCAAGGGCGTGCCCGTCACGGTGCGGCCCTGGGACCACCAGTTGCGCCAGCCGATCCTGATCGTGCAGCCCAAGATGCTGGTGTCGGTCGCACCCGAGCCCGGCTTCCTCAATCCCGTCAGCCCGCTCGACACGCTCGGTTTCGACAAGCCCGAAACCGCGTGCCACCTCGACGCCGGAGGCAAGTCTTGAAGCGCTCGTTGCTGTCATTCCGGGGCGCCGCAGGCGAACCTGGAACCCGTGGCTCATGCCGGTCAGGCTCTCCCTGGAGAGCGCAATGGGTTCCGGGTTCGCGCTTTGCGCGCCCCGGAATGACAGGGGTGGCGGCGCGTTTCGCCGTGCCGGAAACGTCCTTCCATCGCGCCGCCGGAGTCCAGTCGTGAAGCGCCCGTTGCTGTCACTCCGGGGCGCCGCAGGCGAACCCGGAACCCATTTCTCATGCCGGTCAGGCTCTCTTTGGAGAGCGCAATGGGTTCCGGGTTCGCGCTTTGCGCGCCCCGGAATGACAGGGGTGGCGGCGCTTCTCGTCGGCCTTGGCATCGCAGCCTCGACGCCCGCCCACGCCTATACCGCCTACGTCACCAACGAGAAGGACAACAGCGTCTCGGTGATCGACACCGACACGTGGAAGGTGACCAAGACCGTCGACGTCGGCCGCCGGCCGCGCGGCATCATCATGAACCCCGACGGCAAGGAGCTCTACATCTGCGCCTCGGACGACGACATCATCCAGGTGTTCGATCCCAAGACCATGCAGCAGCTGCGCACGCTGCCGTCGGGACCCGACCCCGAGACCTTCACGATCAGTCCGGACGGCAAGACGCTCTACGTGTCCAACGAGGACGACAACATGGTCACGATGATCGACATCGCGGCCAACAAGCAGCTGGCCCAGGTACCGGTCGGCGTCGAGCCGGAGGGCGAGGGAATCAGCCCCGACGGCAAGACCCTTGTGAACACGTCCGAGACCACCAACATGGCCTCGTTCATCGACACGGCGCAGCAGAAGATCGTCGCCAACGTGCTCGTGGATTCACGCCCGCGGATCGCGGTGTTCGCACCCTCGGGCGACCGGCTCTGGGTCAGCTCCGAGGTCGGCGGCACGGTGGCGGTGATCGACGTCAAGACGCACCAGATCCTCCACAAGATCGATTTCGCGATCCCCGGCGTCAACAAGGACGCGATCCAGCCCGTCGGCATCCGGCTCACGCCCGACGGCAAGACCGCGTTCATCGCCCTTGGTCCGGCGAACCATGTCGCGATCGTCGATGCCGCGACCTTCAAGGTGCAGAAGTACCTGCTGGTGGGACAGCGCGTGTGGCAGATGGCGTTCACGCCGGACCAGAAGTACCTGCTGACCACCAACGGGGTCACCAACGACATCTCGGTGATCGACGTGGCCGAGCAGAAGGTGACGCGTTCGGTCCCGGTCGGCGCCTATCCCTGGGGCGTCGCGGTGTCGCCGCACTGATGGTTTCGAGACCGACTTGCCGATGATGGTCGACAGCCCCGCCCTCGACGTCGCCGACGTGACCCACCGCTTCGGCGCGCGCACGGCGCTCGACCACGTCTCGCTGCGCGTCGAGCGCGGCGCCTTCACCGCGCTGCTCGGCCCCAACGGCGCCGGCAAGACGACGTTGTTCGCCATCATCACGCGGCTCTACAACAATAAGGAAGGTCGTGTCGCCGTGTTCGGCCGCGATCTGCAGCGCGAACCCTCGCTGGCGCTCGCCGAGATGGGCGTGGTGTTCCAGAAGCCGACGCTCGACGGCGATTTGAGCGTGCGCCAGAACCTCAACTACCACGCCGCGCTGCACGGCATGCGCGGGCGCGAAGCCGGACGGCAGATCGACCGGCTGCTGGAGCGCGTCGGCATGACGAGCCGCGCCAAGGACAAGGTTCGGACCCTGTCGGGTGGACAGTCGCGGCGCATCGAGATCGCGCGCTCGCTGGTCCACGGACCGCGTCTGCTGCTCCTCGACGAGGCGACCGTCGGCCTCGACCTGGCGTCGCGCTCGGACATCGTGCGGATCGTCCGCGACCTGGTGCGCGAGGAGGGCCTTTCGGTGCTGTGGTCGACGCACATCTTCGACGAGGTCGAGTCGAGCGACAAGGTCTACGTGCTGCACGCCGGCAGGATCATCGCCGACGGCCGCTCCGAGGAGATCACCTCGAGCAGTCACAGCGCCAACCTCGTCGACGCCTTCAAGGCCATGACGATCGACACGTCGACCAAGGAGCTGGCGCGATGAGCGACATGATTCTGGACGGCACGGGCTTGGGCGGCGTGCGGGTCAAGCGCTCGCTCGGGCTCGCCGGCTACGGCATCTGCTTCGCCGGCATCGTCGATCGCGAGCTGCGCAAGTTCGTGAACCAGTACGAGCGATTCCTGTCGGCGATGGTGCGGCCGGTGATCTGGCTGTTCCTGTTCGCCGTCGGCATCGACGCGCTCGGCACCTCGATCCAGCCGCCCTACGTCACCTACGAGCCCTACGAGATCTACATCATGCCGGGCATCGCGGCGATGATCCAGCTGTTCGCCGGCATGCAATCCTCGCTGTCGATGGTCTACGACCGCGAGGTCGGCTCGATGCGCGTGCTGCTGACGAGCCCGTTCCCGCGCTGGTCGCTGCTGTTCGCCAAGCTGCTCGCGGGCGTCATCGTCTCGGTGGCGCAGGTCTACGTCTTCCTGCTGATCACCTGGCTCTACGGCAACGACTTTCCCGACATCGGCTATCTCACCGCCCTCCCCGCCTTCATCCTGACCGGGCTGATGCTCGGCTCCATCGGCCTGCTGATCTCTTCGCAGATCAAGCAGATGGAGAACTTCGCCAGCGTGATGAACTTCATCATCTTCCCGATGTTCTTCGCCTCCTCGGCGCTGAAGCTGCTCTGGAAGGTCCGCGAGAAGAGCGAGCTGGTCTATTGGGTCTGCGTCTACAACCCCTTCAACTATGCCGTCGAATTGGTGCGCTTCGCCCTCTACGCGCAGTTCGATTGGCTGTCGTTCGTCGTGGTGGCGGGCACGACGATCGTCACCTTCACTTTGTCCGTGCTCGCCTACGATCCCGGCCGCGGGATGCTGGCGCGCCGCGGCGGCCCCGGAGATTGATCATGCCTGCGCGTCTCGCCACCCTGCTCCTCGCCGCTTCGGCGGCCGCCCTGCTCGCCGCTTCGCCGGCCGGCGCCCAGGGCCTCGGCGGCCAGCCCACCGAGGCCGGCCCTTCGCCCGTGGCGGGCGCCGTGCCGACGCTCCAGCAGCAGCCGCAATCGACACTGCCGCAACAGACCAACGAGCCGGCGCGGGCTCCCGGCTCCAAGGCGGACGGCGGCAGCGCCATGCCGATGGCGACGCCGAACTCCGGCACCACCGAGACCTTCGCCGCCGATCCGGCCGATGCCGCGGTGCAATGGCCCTGCGCGCAGCGGAAGGTGCCGACCATCAGCGCCGGCACGCTCTGGTCCGGCCCGTCCCTCGACGAGGGCAAGGATTGGGACCAGGACAACGACGTCGCCGCCCTGGCGCAGAAGCTGGCGTCGCGCCGCCTGCCGATCGACCAGGTCGATCCGCTGGTCGCCGACTTCGCCAAGGGCGCCGGCAAGGACAAGGACAAGAAGCTCACCGAGCTGTTCGTCGGCGTGCTCGACGTCATCAACACCAACCGCACCGAGGTCCTCGAGGGCATCATGCGCTACGCACGGGGCCAGGAGCGGCTGGCCGCGCGCATGCGCAAGGAGGCCGACGCGATCAGCGAGAAGATGAGCGACGTACAGGGGCCGACCGGCATCGCCGCCACCGAGCAGAACCCCGACTTCGCCTGGGACCAGCGCATCTTCAAGGAGCGGCGACAGGCTCTGACCTACGTCTGCGAGACGCCGACCCTCTACGAGCGCCGCGCCTACGAGGTGTCGCAGCGCATCCAGGCGCAGCTCTAGGAAGATCCTCCCTGCGAAGCGGGAGAGGACGCGGCCAAACATTTCGAGACGAGGACTAGTCCCATGCGCACGACGATCGCCGCCACCATCCTGATCCTCGCCGCCGGCACGACGGCGGCCGCCGCCAAGACCACGCGGTTCTGGAACCTGACGGACAACACCATCACGCAGTTCGCGCTGGCGCCGGCCGGCACCGAGAGCTTCGGGCCTGACCAGTGCAAGAACGACAAGGACGGCGCGGTCGACCACGACGAGCGCCTGAAGATCCTGGGCGTGGCGAGCGGCAGCTACACCGCACGCTTCACTGATTCCAAGAACCGCACCTGCACGGTGAAGAACATCGCCGTGAAGGAAGGCGACGTCTTCTCCATCGAGGAGAAGCAGCTCGACGATTGCAAGAAGTAGGCGCCCGTCCCGCTTAAGCGGAGGAGAGCGGTTCCGAGATCTCCTCCAGCGACTTGCCTTCGGCGGCAACGCCCCAGATTGCCTCCAGCGCCGCCGCGACCAGCATGAGCAGCGCGGCGAAGACGTAGCCGCCGAACAGGGCCCAGCGCGAATCGGTGCCGATCAGCCAGGAGAAGGCGAGCGGCGCCACGATGCCACCGATGCCGGTGCCGAAGGCGTAGAAGATGGCGATCGCCAGCGCGCGGATCTCGACGGGGAACACCTCGCTGACCGTGAGATAGGCCGCGCCGGCCGCCGACGACGCGAAGAAGAAGATCACCGACCAGGCGATCACCTGCTGGGTCGCTGTCAGCAGCCCGAGCGCGAACAGCAGGCCGGTCGCGGCCAGCAGGACGCCGGAGATCGCGTAGGTGAAGGTGATCATCGGCTTGCGGCCGAAGCTGTCGAACAGCGGCCCGAGGATCAGCGGGCCCAGCGCGTTGCCGATCGCGAACGGCAGCATGTACCAGCCGACGTTCTCGATGCGCACCTCGTAATAGGCCTCGAGCACCTGCGAGAAGGTGAAGAAGATCGCGTTGTAGAAGAACGCCTGCGCGCTCATCAGCGCCAGCCCAACGATGGCGCGCTTGCGGTGCTTCACGAAGATCGTCTTGAAGACGACGGGCAGCGGCGTGTGATCGCGCGCGTGGATGGTCATCGGCTTCAAGGCATCGGGCGAGGGCACCGTGCCGCCGTGTTGGCGGATGCCCCCCTCGATGTCGCCCATCACCGTCTCGGCTTCGCGCTCGCGGCCGTGGATCGCCAGCCAGCGCGGGCTCTCGGGGATGAAGGTGCGCAGGAAGATGATGCCGATCGACAGGATCGAGCCGACGAAGAACACGGCGCGCCAGCCGTATTGCGCGGGGATGATCCGCGGGTCGAGGAACACGAGCGAGGCCAGCGCGCCGATGGCGCCGCCGATCCAGAACGAGCCGTTGATGGCGAGGTCGGTCCGCCCGCGATAGCGCGCCGGGATGAACTCCTGGATCGTCGAATTCACCGCGGAATATTCGCCGCCGATCCCCGCGCCGGTCAGGCAGCGGAACAACGAATAGGACAACAGGTCCCACGAGAACGCCGTCGCCGCGGTGGCGACGAGGTAGAGCCCGAGCGTCACGAAGAACAGCTTGCGGCGCCCGAGCCGGTCGGTCGCCCAACCGAAGATGAGCGCGCCGACCACGGCGCCGGCGAGGTAGAAGCTGTTGCCGATGCCGATCTGCGTGTCGGTGAAATGCAGCGCCTTGTCGTGCTTGAGCGCGCCCGAGATCAGCCCGGCGAACGTCACCTCCAGCCCGTCGAGGATCCAGGTGATGCCGAGCGCGGCGATCACCAGCGTGTGGAAGCGGCCCCAGTGCAGCGCGTCGAGGCGCGCCGGAACGCGGGTCTCGATCGTCTTCTCGTCGACCGAAGCCGTCATGTGCCGCTCTCGCCTTCTGTTCGCGCCGACTGATCACAGACAAACGTAGGCCGCAATTCGCCTCACCGTTTGTAGGGCACCGTCGGGATCTGCAACTCAGGATATTCTAAAGTCGTATTTACCATCTTTGGTTAAAATTACAGCTTGGAGATCAGCGCTCTTCGGAGAAACGGCTTGAGCAATCTCATCTACGCCTGTCTCTGCACGTTCTTCAGTGTCAGTCCCGTCTTCTGTAGCATCGCGGTTCGCGATTGTGTCAAACGGCACCGTCAATCGATTATCAGGGATCTGGCGGCTTTCTTCGGCCACAGAAAATCGGAGGGTAAGGCAAATACCAAAAAAGAAGAAGAAAGCGACGATGATCTTCTCAGGTCTTTTGAGTTCGTCAAATTCAAATACTTCCTTGCAGCCGAGACGGCGGCGCAGTCGGAAACGCGTCGGGCGATCATCCAGGGTTTGCATCTGACGGATGCTCGATTGGCTGAAAAGTCGATGATCTCGCCAGACGACTTCAAGGTGTCGGAATGGGTACTACTCAGTCTACCGCTTATCATTCTACTCATGTTGCTGAGCTACGCGGCCTTGGCGATCATTCTGGCGCTTTCGGGACAGCCCACCGGGAGCCTCGTACCGCAGTACTTGACCAAACTTTTCGTGTCGCACCGCACATTCGCACTGACGCTTCAAGCGACTCTCTTGGGTGCCTACACGTATATGATACGAGCCTTCTTTCAGGCCATCAACAATTTTGATTTGACACCGGCCTCCTTTCTCGGCGCCGCCAACAACATTATCTTCGGAGTGGTCTTCACTCAAGTCGCGACGTTCTACTTAAGCAAAGGCGCGGAAGGAGTTACTATTGCCACTGGCGCGCGGATCGTGACAGCTTTCGTTGGAGGCTACATGCCAGACAATATTCTTCAGTATCTCCTACAGACCAGCCTGGTGAAGTTCTTTAAGGCAGAACGCAGCGATTTCGGCGACAATGGCAAAGCTGTGCCGTTGGAGGTTCTCGACGGAGTCGACAGTCAAATCCGCTACCGCCTATCTGACTTCCACATTACGGCGGTCCAAAATCTCGCTGCCGCGAACCCAATCATGCTGTTCGTCGAGACTCCCTACGGCATCTACCAAATGCTCGATTGGGTGGCGCAGGCACAACTCTGCGTCAGCGTCGGACCCGAGGCTCTCTTCCGACTTTGGAAATTGGGAATTCGCACGATCTTCGATCTGGAACGGCTGGCCTTAAGTGAGGGCTTCAAGAATGAACAGCTTCTTCGTGCCATCGAGGCCATTCTCCTGCCCGGTGTCCAGACGCCCGATCCTTGGGATGACAAAGCCATCGTGTGCAGCATCCGCACCAGGGTAGACTCGAAGTATACCCATCGCCTTAGGCAGATCGTGATGAGGGTTACGGATCAGCTCGGAGGCGACAAGACGCGTTACCTTTAGCCCACCGACATCGTCGCCAATCCCGCCGCGGCCCGGCAATAGCGCGAAACGCCTCTTGCTCGACGACACCGATGACGCAACAGCTCTCCCGAGCTTTCGATCGATTACGGGAGAACCAGAGATGGCGAGCCGCTACGCCGAGACCTACGCCGCCTGGCAGCGCGATCCCGAAGGATTCTGGCGCGAGGCCGCGCGGGCGATCGACTGGATCGAGCCGCCGCGCGCGATCTTCGAGCCCCCGGCCGGCATCTACGGGCGCTGGTTCCCGGACGCGCGGCTCAACGCCTGCCACAATTGCCTGGACCGCCACATCGCCGCCGGTCGGGGCGACCACGCCGCGATCATCTACGATGCGCCGGTGATCGCCTTCAAGAAGTCCATCAGCTACGCCGAGCTCCTCGACGAAGTGCAGGCGATGGCTGCCGTCCTGCAGGATTTCGGCGTCGCCAAGGGCGATCGCGTCATCATCTACCTGCCGATGCTGCCGCGCGCGCATATCGCGATGCTGGCCTGCGCGCGCCTCGGCGCGATCCATTCCGTCGTGTTCGGCGGCTTCTCGGCGAAGGAGCTCGCCGCGCGCATCGACGATGCCCGTCCCAAGCTCGTGCTCACCGCCTCCTGCGGCATCGAGGGCGAGCGGATCATCCCCTACAAACCACTGGTCGACGCGGCGATCGAGCGCGCCGCCGCCAAGCCCGAGGCGGTGCTGGTGTGGCAACGCCCGCGGTTGCAGGCCGGCATGATCGCAGGGCGCGACCACGATTGGGAGACGTTGGTCGAGGCCGCGGAGGGCCGCACCGTGCCCTGCGAGCCGATGGCGGCAACCGATCCGCTCTACATCCTCTACACCTCCGGCACGACCGGCATCCCCAAGGGCGTGGTGCGCGATACCGGCGGCTACCTCGTCGCCCTCGCCTGGTCG